>CAYFGB010000003.1:0-152921 GCA_964342455.1 uncultured Hyphomonadaceae bacterium | reverse complement strand
GGGCTGCCGCTTCAGGACATGGAATTCGTTCAGTTCCACCCAACCGGCATTTACGGTGCGGGCTGCCTGATCACCGAGGGTGCACGCGGTGAAGGCGGCATTCTGCGGAACTCTGAAGGCGAGCGCTTCATGGAGCGTTATGCGCCAAACGCGAAGGACCTCGCGTCTCGTGACGTTGTCTCTCGCTGCATGGCTGAAGAAATCCGTGCGGGCCGCGGTGTGGGTGAGGACGGTGACCATATTCACCTTCACCTTGACCATCTGGACCCGGCTGTTCTCGCTCAGCGTCTGCCAGGTATTTCGGAATCTGCGAAAATCTTTGCGGGTGTGGACGTGACCAAAGAGCCGATCCCGGTTCTGCCGACCGTTCACTACAATATGGGCGGTATTCCGACCAATTATCACGGCGAAGTTCTGACGCTGAAAAACGGCGATCCGGACTCTGTTGTCCCTGGTCTGTTTGCTGTCGGCGAAGCCGCTTGCGTTTCCGTACACGGTGCAAACCGTCTCGGCTCCAACTCGCTGATCGACCTCGTGGTCTTTGGCCGCGCAACCGGTCTGCGTCTCGGCGCAACGACCGAAGCCGGTGCCAGCCAGCCTGAATTCAAGGGCAATGAAGGTCAGAACTCGCTTGATCGCCTTGATCACTATCGCAACGCGTCCGGCAGCACGCCGACCGCAGAACTCCGCCTGCAAATGCAGAAGGGCATGCAGTCTAACTGCGCAGTCTTCCGTACCGGCGAGATCCTCGGCGAAGGCGTCGAAGCCATCAAGGACGTCTATTCTGGTATCCCGGATATCGGCATCACCGACCGTGGCCTGATCTGGAACACAGACCTTGTTGAAACGCTTGAGTTCGACAATCTGATCGCTCAGGCGGCTGTGACTGTGAATGGCGCATTCAACCGCACGGAAAGCCGCGGCGCGCACGCGCGTGAGGACTATACGGACCGTGACGACCAGAACTGGATGAAGCACACCCTCGCCTGGTGTGACACGTCTGGTAAAGTCACCATCGATTATCGTCCTGTGCACAGCTACACCATGTCGAACGACATCGCTTACATCGAGCCTAAGGCGCGCGTGTACTAAGCGGAGCGACTTTCCGACATTAATAAAGCCGGGGCATTGCTCCGGCTTTTTTTCATTCGATAGATGAGTTTCTAGTCAACTGTAACGCCGAGCGCCTGGAACAGAACAATCTGATTGAGCGCCCGATCCCGTCGCGCGGTGATCAATTGCTGGCGCGCATCATAGGAGGTCTGCTGTGCGTCCAGCACGGCGAGGTAGTCATCCACGCCCACACGAAAGCGCTCCTCAGACAGGTTAAGCGTCACGCTGGTATCTTCCTCAAGCTGTTCGAGCGCAGCCAGTCGCTCATCGAAGGTCGAAGCGACAGCCAGCGCATCCGAGAACTCACGGAATGCGGTCTGAATGGCCTGCTCATACTGGGCCACTGCCAGGTCGCGCTGCGCTTCGCTGGCGGCCAGTTGATTGTCGAGCCTTCCGGCATTGAAGATGGGCAGGCTGATCGACGGACCAAACGTCCAGCCGCCGCCCCCATCAAACAGACTTTCAAGATCGCTGCTGACATAACCCGCCGCCCCTGTAAGGGAGACGCTGGGGTAATAGGCCGCCCGGGCCACACCGATATTGGCATTCGCGGCCATTAGCGCACGTTCAGCCTGAAGCACGTCAGGTCGGTTAAGCAATACTTCCGACGACAACGCTTCTGGTACGCCCACAACAATCGGTTCTGAAGCGTTTGCAACGGCCTGGATAATGTCCGGCGGCAGATCAGTGCCAACGACCAGACGCAAAGCGTTCCGGTCCTGAATGATCTGTGCGCGATACACGGCCGCCTGCGCGCGGGCGGTCTCCACGCTGGTCGATGCGCGCCGCACATCAAGCTCCGTTGCAGCACCAGCCTCAAGCAGCTCTCGCGTCAGCCCGAGCGACTCCGACTGGACGGCGATGGTTTCCTCGGCGAGTTCCAGCAGCTCGAGATCAGCCGCAAGCTGCACCCACAATTGCGCAACCGTTGAGGCAATGCTGATACGTGCGGCTCTCTGCCCCTCAAGCGTGGCAAGCCAGGCCTGAAAATCGGCTTCATTTGAATTGCGCACCCGGGAGAAAAAATCGAGTTCAAACGCGCTGACACCGATCTGCGCGCTGACAGAATCCGAAAACGCCAAGGCCGAGGCCTGATTATCGGAATCAAAAGCGCCTGCTTCGGTGATGCTGCCGGACGCTGTTACCGACGGCAAAAGCCCTGATTTGGTGATACCGAACTGAGCCCGCGCGAGTTCGACATTGGCCGCAGCCACGCGAAGATCCCGGTTTTCTGCCAGTGCCAGACCGATCAGCTTTTCAAGATCGTCCGAGAGAATGATCTCGTCCCAGCTGAGCGCAGGAACACTGGCAAGGTTCGAAGACATATCAATATCAAAACCGTCCGGTACAGGCGCCTCAGGGCGTTCATACGTTGGCATCAGATTGACACAGCCCGTCATGAGCATGGTGCCTGCCAACAGGGAAATAGATAGAGCAGCTTTTTTCATGCGAGAGCTTCCTTGGACTCGCCAACCGGGCGCAATGGTTTGCCACCAGACAGTTTGCGAACAACAACGTAGAATAATGGCGCGAAGAAGATAGCAAACACGGTCGCCGCGATCACACCGCCGAGTACAATCGTACCAACGGCCTGACGTCCGGCGGCACCGGCCCCATGGCTCAGCGCCAGCGGCAAAACACCCAGACCAAACGCGAAAGACGTCATCAGAATGGGACGCAGACGCATGCCAACAGCTTCAATGGTCGCCTCAATGAGTTCCTTGCCCTGCTCTTCCAGATTCTTGGCGAACTCCACAATCAGAATGGCGTTCTTGGACACCAGACCAACCGTGGTCAGTAGTCCGACCTGGAAGTAGATGTCATTTTCCAGCCCACGGAAATGCGCCGCTGTGACAGCACCGACAATGCCAAGCGGTGCCACCAGCAGAACCGCAATCGGAACCGTCCAGCTTTCATACAGCGCTGCCAGACAAAGGAAAACGAACAGGATGGATATGGCGTAAAGCATGCCAGCCTGATTGCCGGAAGATTGCTCCTGACGCGAAAGGCCTGTCCATTCTGAATCCACACCATCACCAAGCTGATCGATCAGCTCTTCCATGACGCGCATGGCCTCACCGGAACTCACGCCAGGCGCAGGCGATCCCTGAATGTTGAAGGCAGAAATGCCATTATAGCGTTGCAGCTGGGGCGAGCCGTATGTCCACTCGGTTGAGGCAAATTCCTCCAGCGGGGTCGTTCCGCCATAGCTGTTGGTGACATGCCAGTGGCTCAGATCATCTGCCTGCATGCGGTATGGCGCATCGCCCTGCACATAGACGCGTTTGATCCGGCCCCGGTCGATGAAGTCGTTCACATACGTACCGCCATAAGCCGTCGAGATCAGACTGGTGGCCGATGAGGTCGATACGCCAAGTGCCTGAGCTTTCTGATAGTCCAGATTGATCTTCAGCTGCGGGGCATCCTCCAATCCGTTCGGACGGACACCAACAAGCTCCGGACGCTGTGCGGCCATACCAAGAAGCTGGTTCCGGCGCGCCAGAAACTCCTCATGGCTCAGCCCGGATGTGTTCTGAAGGAAAAGATCAAAGCCTGACGCATTACCGAGTTCACGAATGGCGGGGGGCACGATTGGGAAGATGTTGGCATCGCTGATCTGAGACAGTGCGCCGCCAGCCCGTCCCGCAATCGAAAAGACGCTTTCGTCATGTCCGCTACGCTCTTTCCAGTCCGCCAGCGACATGAAGACAATACCGTTATTCTGTCCCTGACCGGCAAAGTTGAACCCGGCCAGACCAAAACGGCCTGTGACAGTGTCACTCTCATTCGCTTCATAATATTCAGTGACTTCATCAACCACATCGGCTGTACGCTGCAGGCTCGTCCCTGGCGGCATGCTGATCATGGTCATCATATTGCCCTGGTCTTCATCCGGCAGGAATGCGGACGGCAGACGAACAAAGGCGAGCGCCATCATTACCGTGATCACGGCAAAAACACCCATGAACATCCATTTACGGCGTACGACCCGTGCGACCGCACCGGAATAGGCGGATGTCATACGGTCAAAGCCGGAATTGAACATACGCGCCGGTTTTCCAAGCCAGCCGCCTGTTGAGCCATGTTTCGATTTCAGAATGGTCGCACAGAGCGCTGGTGACAGGATGACCGCCACAACAACAGACAGAAGCATGGCCGAGACAATGGTGACCGAGAACTGCCGGTAGATCACACCAACCGAGCCCGGGAAGAAGGCCATTGGAACAAACACAGCGGACAGCACGACCGCGATCCCCACAAGCGCACCGGTAATCTGGTCCATGGACTTCCGCGTGGCCTCAATGGGAGAGAGTTTATCCTCTTCCATGACGCGTTCGACATTCTCGACCACGACAATCGCATCGTCCACGAGCAGGCCAATTGCCAGCACCATGGCGAACATGGTCAGCGTATTGATCGACATGCCGAACACATAAAGCACGACAAACGTTCCCAGCAGGACCACAGGCACAGCAATCATCGGAATGAAGCTGGCTCGCAGGCTCTGAAGGAAGACCAGAATCACGAGGAAGACCAGGAAAATGGCTTCGAAGAGTGTCTTCTGAACTTCATGAATGGAGGTTTCGATGAAGGGCGTTGAGTCGACCGGGAAGGCATACTCAATATCGGACGGGAATTCGCGGGCCATCTCTTCGACCGCCGCTTTCACACGTTCGCTTGTGTCGAGCGCGTTGGAACCTGATGCCAGCGTGACCGCAAAGCCCGTCGATGGCTGACCATTGAAGGTCGAGCGATAGGAATACTCACGCGCGCCCATTTCAACGCGCGCGACGTCTTCAACACGAACCGTACCGCCATCCTGTTCTGTGCGGATGAGCAACTGGCGGAATTCTTCAGGCGTTTGCAGAAGAGACTGAACCGTCACAGTGACGTTGATTTCCTGCCCCTCGACAGAGGGTGTACCGCCCAGAGCACCAGCAGACACCTGGGTGTTCTGTGACGAAACTGCGTTGATGACATCAGCAGGCACAAGCTTGAATTCATTGAGCTTGTTTGGGTCCAGCCAGATCCGGATGGCATAAGGCGATCCAAACACCTGAACTTCACCAACACCGTCGATCCGGGCGACCCGGTCATACATGTTCGTCTCGACATAGTCGGACAAATCGGTCTGGTCGTAGGTTGAGTTCGGTGAAAACAGCGCTGTAATCAGCAGAAAGCCGGAAGCCGCCTTGTTGACGGTCACGCCCTGCCGCTGCACCGGCTCAGGAAGAAGTGGCGTGGCGAGGCCGAGCTTGTTCTGGACCTGCACCTGCGCAATGTCAGGGTCTACGCCAGCCTCGAAAGTGAGCGTGATATTGGCGATACCGCTGGAGCTGGATGTCGAGGACATATACTCCAGGCCATCAATACCCGTCATCTGCTGCTCAATAACCTGGGTCACAGATTCTTCGACAGCTTTCGCAGACGCACCAGGATAATTGGCCGCAATGCTGATCGTAGGCGGCGCAATGTCGGGATACTGAGCGACCGGCAGGGCACGAAGTGACATGACGCCCGCCAGCATGATGATGATGGAAATCACCCAGGCAAAAACCGGACGATCGATAAAGAAGCGAGCCATAAGCGAGGTGTTTCCTGATTAATTCTGAGTGGCGGCAGACGCTGTGTCGGCCGCAGTCTGGTCAACTGGCGAGGGCTGAACTGCTAGGCCGTCCTGCAGACGTGAGAAACCAGACACAATCACCTGTTCTCCGCTCTCAAGACCACCTGTCACGACCCAGTTTGAGCCCCGATTACCTTCGAGGGTCAGCTGACGCATTTCGGCTTGACCATCGTTCACAACGTAAACGAACGGGTTCGAACGCGCATCGCGCTGAACAGCCCTCTGAGGCACAAGAAAGGCCTCATTGATTGCGCCGGCTTCAAAATCAGCTTGCAGGAACATGCCCGGCAGCAAAAGTCCTTCCGGATTCGGCACCTTGGCGCGTACGATCACAGTGCCCGCTGCCTCGTCAACATTCACTTCGCTGAATTCCAGCTCGCCCTCATGTGGATAGACTTCGCCATCCTGAAACCGAACGGTCACAGGCACCGCATTGCTGTCTTCGGACGTTACAATACGGCCCGAGGCGACCTGACGCTTCCATTCAAGCAGTTCAGACGACGATGCTGTCATGTCGAGATAGATCGGGTCCAGTTGAGAAATTCTGGCCAGCGAGTTCGTCTGGTTCGCCGTCACAAGTGCGCCCTGCGTAACCGATGACCGGCCAATCTGGCCGGAAATCGGCGCTTTCATCTCGGTACGACGCAGATTGATCTGGGCCGTTGTAACCGCCGCCTGCGCCACGCCGATCTGCGCTTCTGCAACTTCGGCAGCCGCCAGCGCGGAATTGTAATCTTCCTTCGAAACGGCTTTCAGATCGGAAAGACGCTTGAACCGGTCCTCGGTCTCACCTGCGGACCGGGCACTTGCCTTCGCGCTGGACAGGTTTGCCTGCGCGCTCTGAAGTGCGGCCCGATATTCGCTGTCTTCAATCTTGTAGAGCGGGTCACCCTTCTCGACATACTGACCTTCCGTGAACAGGCGCGCTTCAATAATGCCCGTCACCTGTGGGCGCACTTCTGCCTCTGCATAGGCGTGTGTGCGTCCGGTGAGCTCGGTTATACGGGGGATCTGTTGAGCGGCTAGGTTCATCACATCAACAGGAAGCGCTTGCTGCGCCCCCTGCGGTGCAGGTCCCGCCGCCTGCTGTTCTGCTGCACCCTGATCTGAACACCCGGCCAGAAAAAGTGAGAGCGCGCCGACAGCTAGTACGGCGGTTTTCACGCTGCGGAATGGCAGGTGTGCCGAATGTTTGTTCAAAAGCATGAGCGTCCGACTTGAAAAATTAGAATGAACGCTCTATCTAATGCTGCGACGCAACAATGCAAGTCGAAATTTATAAAATATTTGTGAGAGGAAATTCGGGGTGAACAAGCAGAAGAAGAGCGAGGCCCGGCTAGGCCAGGTTCTGGATGCCGCTGCGGAATGTTTTGTGCTTGAGGGCTTTCACAATGCCAGTGTTTCCAAGGTTGCCAAGCGTGCCGGCATGAGTGTGGGGCACATCTACCACTACTTTGAAAACAAGGACGCCATCATCAAGGCGCTGGTCGAACGTGAGATCCGCGAGGCGGACGAACGGACCAGCGAAATCGTTATGCTCGGCCGAAACGAGTTCTACGAATCGACGATTGAAAAGCTTGATGAGGCCGTCGATCAGAAGGCTGATCCATTCCACTCCATTCTCAACATGGAGATCCTCGCTGAAAGCCAGCGTAACCCGGATATCGCCTGTATCCTCCGGGAATTCGATCAACTCATGAAAGAGCGCTTCACCACTTATTTCCGCGAACGTCTGCAGCTCGACACGCCGGATGCACGCGTCGAAATGCTGTTTCTGGTCTTCCAGGGGCTGCCAACGCGGCTTTTGCGAAACCCCGACATCACTCACGATGCCATCATCCCGATGATCAGGCGCACCATTCAGCTTATACTTGATATGCCGCCTCAGCCTCAGACCTGAAAATGCCGCGAAGTCCTCACTTCGCGGCATTGTTTTATCAGATTAGGAAAGCGCGCTTACAGGCCGTCAGCAAACGCCTTGAGCTGCTCGTCCTTGATGTGTGGTTTGAAGTCGACGAAATTGTCGATGAACATCTGCTTCAGCTTGGCTGCCTGTTTGTCATAAGCCGCGCCGTCAGACCATGTACCGCGCGGGTCAAGAATGGCCGTGTCCACACCCGGCACTTCTGTCGGCACTTCGAAACCGAAGGTCGGATCTTTGCGCATTGGCGCATTGTTGAGAGATCCATCAAGCGCAGCGTTGAGGAGCGCCCGTGTCGCCTTGATCGGCATACGGTTGCCAACACCATAAGGCCCGCCGGTCCAGCCGGTATTGACCAGCCAGCAAGTCACGCCGTGCTCTTCGATCAGACGCCCAAGCAGATCACCATAAACCGTTGGGTGACGCGGCATGAATGGCGCACCGAAACAGGTTGAGAATGTCGCCTCAGGTTCAGTGACACCTTTCTCCGTGCCCGCGACCTTCGCCGTATAACCAGACAGGAACTGATACATCGCCTCGGTTGATGTAAGACGCGCAATCGGCGGCATTACGCCAAACGCATCGGCCGTCAGCATGATGATGTTCTTTGGATGAACTGTGTGGCCCGTCAGCGACGCGTTCGGGATGTAGTGGATCGGATACGCCCCGCGGGAATTTTCCGCCAGAGTCGAGTCGTCCAGATCCAGCTCGCGCGAGACCGGGTCCATGACGACATTCTCAAGCACCGTGCCGAAACGGCGTGTCGTGGAGTAGATTTCCGGCTCCGCCTCTTCAGACAGCCGAATCATTTTCGCGTAACAGCCGCCCTCAAAGTTGAAGAGACCGTTTTCAGACCAGCCATGTTCGTCATCACCGATCAGGACACGGTTTTCGTCAGCTGAAAGCGTCGTCTTGCCTGTGCCTGAAAGGCCAAAGAAGATCGCAGAGTCGTCATTATTGCCAACATTTACAGAGCAATGCATTGGCATGACGCTTTTCGGCGGCAGCAGGAAGTTCAGAATGCTGAACACGGACTTCTTCATCTCACCCGCATAAGATGTACCGCCAATGAGTACCATGCGCCTTGTGAAATCGAGCGCGATCACTGTGCCTGTGCGTGAGCCGTGACGCTCCGGATCGGCTTCAAACCCTGGCAGGTCTACAATCGTGAAGTCCGGCGCAATCCCGGTCACAAATCCGCGCTCATCCATTGGTGGGCGCACCAGCAAATGCTGGATGAACAGGCTGTGCCAGGCAAATTCCGTGATCACCCGAACCTTGACGGCGTGATCCTTATCCGTGCCGCCTTTCAGATCCTGCGCGAACAGCGATTTGTCCGCTGCATAGGCCAGCATGTCTTCATGCAGCGCGGCGAATTGTTCCGATGTGATGGATTTGTTTGCGTCCCACCAGACTGTACCTTCCGTGGTCTGATCGCGGACAATGAACTTGTCCTTGGCCGACCGGCCTGTGTGCTCGCCGGTGCGGACGACCAGCGGGCCATCCTTTGCGATTTCGCCTTCGCCACGCTCAACGGCCAGCTGGTACAATGCCGGAACGGACAGATTTCGTTTTTCGACGGGGCACACGTCTTCAAAACAGGCGACAGCCGAGCTGGCCTCCAATTCAGATACACTCATTACGCTTTCCCTATAACCCGATCATAGTCTTGGTATTCGGAGAGAGGGAGCTTTCTCTGAGCCCTTTTGTCAAGGTCAGTGACGACCAAACTGGTCAGTTTCGGCGTAAAACGAGGTGACAAACGAGCGCCGGTTTGAACGCCCGATTTGGCCTCACCTGACCGGGTAGAAATGTATTACCTGCTTTACTCAAGAAACCGCCAAAGTAAGCGCTCATTTGCACAACTTCCGGGAAGTTTTTCCCGTCATATCCAAAGTATTCGGTCGCGCCCGACGAATCACAACGTATGTCAAAAATTCGAACGCTTTTCGCCAGCCAATACCGTTGCGCCGGCGTTTTCCCGAATAACACGCTTTTGCAAACGCCGTCGGAATGTTATCTATATTTTCAAGGACTTTGGGGGATCATCATGCCAGCATTCAGCTTTAACGACGCCTTTCTGCATTTCATGCGGACGGAAGGCCCGAGCGGATTTTTCTGGAAATACTTTCTGTCCTACATCGCCGTAATGGGGCTGATCTTTGGCGTCACTTTCTTCGTCTACATGTCGGCGTTCATTCCCTTCTTCACCGCCATTGAAAGCGGAGCAGAGCCTGAACCGGAGCAAGTGCTCGGTTTTATGCTGCCCATGTTCGGCATCATCCTCTTGTTCATACCGGTTTATGTGGTTGCGACGTCCATGTTCGAAGCAGCCGCTCTGCGCCGCTATATTCGAAAGGACGGGTTCTCGCTGGGCTTTGGAGCGGACGAGTTACGCGTTCTTGGCGTCATGTTGATCTGGTTCGGCGCTATCGTTCTCGCTTATATCGCTTTCTTCCTGTTGTTCTTTCTGGCAGCCATACCAATCGCATTGACCGGCTCCGACGGTGCCCCGCCGCTGGGACTGTTCATTCTCATACCAGTATTCATGTTGGTATTCGGTATTGCCGCGCTGTTTTTTGGCGTTCGGCTATCCCCCGCCTCCGCCATAACAATTCGTGACCGGAAGGTTCAGTTCACAAGCGCCTGGCGCGTTACCCGAAACCGGTTCTGGGCCATGTTCGGAGCTTTCTTCCTGATTTATATCATCAGCTATGTTGCGCAGATTGTTGTCCAGGGCGTGATGTTGGGCGGGTTCGGTGTCGCCGCCGCCAGCAACCCTGACATCTTCGAAAGCGATGACGTTTCAGCGGTTCTGGGCCTGCTCTCTGATCCGACTCTGCTCATCACCAGCATTATTGGTGGCCTGTTGCTGGTCGGCATATATGGCTTCATGCATTTTGCCTATCTGGGCATAACGTCCAAAGCTGCCCTGACCGATCCGGACTGGCAGGGAGATCTTTCGACAGCTGATGTGTTTGAATAGGTGCTTTGGAAAACGACGCTTTTTTTTGCAAACACTCTCGCCTTCAGCAGAATTCTGCCCTAAGTCGGTAACCGATTTACAAGCACGGAAATGCGCGGCTATAACGCCGCAGAACTTTTACGCAGGAACGGGGCAATCATGGTTCAGTTGACGCTTCCAAAGAACTCGCAGGTAAAATCAGGCAAGACCTGGCCAAAGCCGGAGGGCGCGAAGACTGTCAAGAAGTTCAAGATTTATCGATATGATCCTGAAGGCGAAGGCAATCCGCGCTGGGATACGTACTTTGTCGATACATCGAAATGTGGCCCGATGGTTCTCGATATCCTGATCTACATCAAGAACAATATCGACTCCACGCTGACCTTCCGCCGTTCATGCCGTGAAGGTATTTGTGGCTCCTGCGCCATGAGCATTGGCGGCCGTAACACGATCGCCTGCACAAAAGGCTGGGACGAGATCGCTGGCTCAACCATCACCATCGCGCCACTGCCGCACATGCCTGTGGTGAAGGACCTTGTTCCTGACCTCACAAATTTCTACGCCCAGCACGCTTATGTGCAGCCATTCCTCAAGACCGACACGCCCGAGCCTGAAAAAGAATGGCTTCAGACACCGGAAGACCGCGACAAGATTGACGGCCTTTACGAGTGTATTCTCTGCGCGTGTTGCACCACCTCATGCCCGTCTTACTGGTGGAATGGGGACAAATATCTGGGCCCCGCAGCCCTGCTCCATGCCTATCGCTGGCTGATCGACAGCCGTGATGAAGCGGCTGGTGAGCGTCTGGACGATCTGGAAGATCCGTTCAAGCTCTATCGCTGCCACACCATCATGAACTGTGCGCAGGTTTGCCCGAAGGGTCTGAACCCAGCCAAAGCCATTGGCGAAATCAAGAAAATGCTGGTCGAGCGGGTCGCTTAAGCCCCGTTCGCAACACAACACCTATTGGTACAGCTTCAACAGCAAGCCGGCGAGCGATGTGACGTCGGCTTTCTGAAAGATGTTTTTCATGTGCCATTTCAATGTGTTATGAGACAAACGCAGCACGTCACCAATTTCTGCGTAAGACCGTCCACGCAGAAGCTCCAGCACGATATCCTCTTCGCGCGCGGTGAGATGAAACCGCGAGACACGGTCCTCGGTCAGCTGCCATTTCTGATGCAGCAGTCGAATGCACCGCGACACATGAGGGTATAAGACCTTCGCCTCCTGATGGTCTTCGTGCGAAAACCATCGGCTCTCATCGCGGTAAAGACAAATGGCTGTATGCCGCGTAGGTGCGGCATCGCGAAACGCAAGAATATCGCCAATCTCGGACGGCGCGTGTACTTCCTGATGGTATTCTGACTTATAGAGACCTTTCAGATCAGTCAGCTGGTTCATAACCAGTGGCGCAGGCGTTCTATTTTCCTTTTGCAGCCTGTTCATAGGATCGTGCTGACCAAACTCGGAAGCGTGAGCGTCAAGCGACTGCGAATCGACGCCATGATTAGCCCGGATAATCGGGAGGCCATTTTCCACGGTGATGATGGTTGCCGCATGAGCCCGGAAGACGCTCGAGAGTGTATCCAGCGCGGCATCATAATCTGATTGCACCAGCAATCGATAATAAAGGTCATCCAGAACTGACGCAGTCCATCCTTCACGGCCTGCCACAATACCCTCCATTCGGCATCGAACCACTATCGGGAAACGCCCACTCGGCAACAGAGCAGACAACGAACCATCATGCACCTGGAAGGAACACGCCCGATCCACTGACACGATAATCGGTTTTCGCGCTTTCAGAAAGGGACGGAAAAACTTCGCACGCCCCACCCTCACGGGTGGGGACAGAGCTGCCCGCTAATGTTTCTATCCGCTCACACCACTTTGTGTACAGATCGGCGCATGGGTGGGGGACACTCAGGAGCTGAGGGGGATTTTGGCGATTGGGGTGTCTGGCCAGTCAATCTGCGCATGTGACGCGGCATGTGGAATAATGTCTCTGCACAAACGATCCATGCTGATTTCAGCTCGCTTCACCCTATGTTTTTGATACGAAGTCTCGAACATCAGACATTGGGGAGAACACATGTCCGGACCGAACGCTTTCGCGCCCCTGGAATTCCTGCACGGGCCAGCGTGGAAAAACCGCTTTGCGCTTGCACCGCTGACCAATCAGCAAAGCCATGATGACGGCACCCTTTCAGACGATGAGTTTCACTGGCTGACAAAGCGCGCGACCGGCGGCTTTGGTCTGGTCATGACCTGCGCTGCGCACGTTCAGGCTGTTGGTCAGGGCTTTTTCGGCCAGCTTGGCGTCTGGAGCGATGACCATTTGCCCGGCCTTACCCGACTGGCAAAAGCGCTAAAGTCGGAAGGCTCCATCTCATCAATCCAGCTCCACCATGCAGGCAACCGCGCAGAGCGCAAGCTGATCAGCGAACCTGTTGCACCCAGCGGTGATGCAGAGTCAGGCGCACGTGCGCTTCCCACCGCCGAGGTCGAGCAGTTGCGGGACGATTTCATCCTGGCCGCGAAACGCTCCGAAAAGGCCGGGTTTGACGGCGTCGAAGTGCATGGCGCGCATGGGTATATCCTCGCTCAATTCCTCTCAGATGAGATCAACCAGCGATCCGACCAGTACGGCGGCAGTTTTGAGAACCGTTCCCGTCTGATTGTCGAAATCCTCGATGGCATTCGTGCTGAATGCGGGCCCGATTTCCAGCTGGGGCTTCGGCTCTCCCCGGAACGGTTCGGCATGAAGCTGCCGGAAATTGTCGGCTTTGTTCGCGACCTCATGTCCGATCAGAAAATCGACTATATGGACCTCTCGCTCTGGGATTTCAGAAAAGAGCCAAATGAGCCCTTAAACGACGGGAAAACACTTCTTCAGCACTTTGCGGATTTGCCGCGCAACGGGGTTCGCCTGGGTGCTGCCGGGAAAATCAGAGACGCGTCAGATGTCGAGCTGGCCATTAGTCAGGGGTGCGATTTCGTGATGATCGGACGGGCAGCCATTCTGCGTCACGACATGCCTGACCGCATGAGCACGAATGCTGACTTTGTTTCGCCTGCCCTGCCTGTCACCGCACAGCACTTGCGGGATGAGGGCCTTGGCGAGACGTTCGTCGATTACATGCGCGGCTGGAAAGGCTTTGTCGAAGGCTGAAACAAAGCCCCCCCTCTCCATTGGGAGAGGGGTGCAAGTCGTTTTCAAGATCGTTTCAGATCAGGCGTTCTTGGCCACCATGATGGTTTGCGGCACCATATATTCCAACAGGCCTTCCATACCGTTTTCGACGCCAAAGCCGGATTGCTTGTGTCCTGCGAATGGCGTGTCCGGACGGATATTGAGGTTCTGATTAATCCAGACCGTACCCGTTTCCAGCTGCTGAGCGATCTCGACCGCCTTGTCTGTGTCTTTCGACCAGACGGCACCGGCAAGCCCATAATCGGAATCATTTGCACGCTCGATCACATCGTCAATATCAGAGAATTTCAACATAGGCAGAACCGGGCCGAAGGCCTCTTCCTGAACGACGCGTGAGTCTTCTGGTGGGTTGTCCACAATAGTGACCGGGATGAAATAACCGCCGCCTTCAGGGACATCCGAGCCTTCAATGAGGGTCAGATCATTGGACTTCGCATCATTGATGAGTTCCATCACACGGTCAAACTGCCGCTTGTTCTGGATCGGGCCGAGCACAGTACCCTGCTCAGCGCCATCGCCAACTTTTACACCCTTTGCAATGGCGGCCAGGCGGTCACGCAGTCCATCATAAATGCTTTCATGCACGTAGAGCCGCTTTGTAGCGATACAGATCTGAGACGTGTTGAAGAAGGCTCCGAAGAAGATCTTCTGCGCAACGTCATCCAGATCAACATCAGGCAGAACGATGGCTGCATCATTGCCGCCCAGTTCCAGCGTGACGCGTTTCAGATCGCTCGCCGCGCTGGACATGACAGCCTTGCCGGTCGCCGTAGAGCCGGTGAAGGAGATCTTTGCAAAGCCAGGATGTGACGTCATCCACGGGCCAAGCTGATCACCACCCGAAACGATATTCAGAACACCCGGAGGGAAGATATCGCGGAACAGTTCGCCAATCTTCAGCGTACACAGCGGGGTAAATGGTGATGGCTTGAGCACCATGGTATTTCCCGCCACCAGCGCAGGCGCCACTTTCCACATGGAGAGCGTGACAGGGAAATTCCACGGCGCAATCGCGCAAACAACGCCAAGCGGCACGTAACGTGTCGAGATTTTCTGACTGTCTGAATCTTCGATGACATGCTCTGGCGGGGTCATCGCTGAGACTGCCTGCAACCATTGCGCACCGCCCTGTACTTCCTGAATGGCGGCATCGACAGGACGCCCCTGCTCATGCGTGAACAGACGGCCCAGCTCCTCCGCATGCGCCATCAGAACCTCACCTGCCTTGCGCACCATCGCCTGGCGTTCTTCGATTGGTACTTTCTTCCAGGTCTTGAACGCTTTCTTCGCCGATGCGACGGCCTGATCGAGCTGATCTTCCGTACAGTCCGGAACACTGGCGAAAGCCGTGCCAGTTGCCGGATTGAACACATCAATGCTGGTCGGCGAGGTCACGCCTTCCCCATTGATTGTCATGGTATAATTGCGATCAAATTCCATTACTTCCTCCCAGGGACCGGACGAGGCCGGTATCCCGTCTATTTTGGCTTAGTTTGCTTTCAGGCATCAAGTTTTAACTGCGGATGACCAAACTCAAACCGTGCGCTTCGCCTTGTCCTTTGCGTTCTGCGCTTCGATCGCGCCGCGCGCAGCGTCCCATTGCTCATCGCCCCAGGCCGCAAGTGAGGAGAAGTTTCCGCCGCTGGCATTATACATTGCGCCATCAATGGCGATGGTCTGACCGTTTATGTATTCCGCGCCCGGCCCCATCAGCAGGACGGCCAGATTGACCAGTTCGTGCATTTCGCCGACCCGACCCATCGGATTCGCGCCTGAGGAGTCGCGTTTCTCGCTGCCTGTTTCGGGTGAGAGCCGCTTGGACATGCCTTCCGTGGGGAATGGCCCCGGACAGACAGCGTTCAGGCGGATATTGTAGCGCGCCCACTCAACAGCCAGAGAATGCGTCATGGTGTTCACGGCGGCTTTTGACATGGCCGACGGCACAACGAAGGGCCCGCCATTCCAGACCCAAGTTGTCAGAATGGAAATGACATTGCCGCGGCGACCCTCGCTGATCCAGCGCTTACCGATGTCGTGCGTCATGTAAAACGTGCCGCGGAACACGATGTTCGAAATCGCATCGAAGCCGCGAGTTGAGAGATCTTCCGTCCGTGAGATGAAGTTACCGGCGGCATTGTTCACAAGCCCGGTCAGCGGTCCGTGTTCCGACCAGATCTTGTCGTTCATCTCCGCAATCGCTTCAGCAACGCGAATATCGCACGCATGCGGCACCACCTTGCCGCCATGCCTATCCATCAACTCTTTGGCTGTTTCTTCACAGACCTGGCCTCGCCGACCGCAAATGTGCACTTCAGCTCCCAGTTTCAGAAAGCCTTCTGCCATTTCCTTGCCGAGCCCGGTGCCGCCGCCTGTGATCAGAATGCGCTCATCCTGCATCAGGCCGTCGCGATACATAAGTTTGGAAACGTCCATTTTATCCTCCCGTCTTGTTATCGGACGAGATAGGACATTGTTCGCGCGGGGGAAGTCCAGCACCGAAAGGACGACTGGTAGAAATCTAACGCGGACGCTCTGCCGCCAATATCCATGCGCTCGGAATGTCCGGGTCAGAATTTTCGAACTTTTTAAGCGGCTCTGGTACGAAGCCGAGATCAGATAGTCCGTGAAGAAGCGCTTCCGCCTGCGGCTCAGTCAATGCCGCTGCAATCATGCCTTTCATTCTAAAAGCATGAGCCTTGTTCTCGCGCTCAAGCTTTTCGAGCCAGCCCAGAATATCAGACAGCGCATAGTGGTTACGCCGCTCAAACAATTGCTGCGCGCCTGCGAGGGCGTGACCAGCCAATTGATGGCCGCGCGCGGCCAGACCAGCTAACGCATCGCGATGGACCGCCAACGCGTTCGCCGCTTCCGTCAATGACTTGCTTGTCATCGGGTTGGGGTCTAACTCAGCGGCATGCTGAGCTTGAAAAAGACGCATTGCAGCCGGAATGAAGCGCGTATCCTCAAAAGCCTCACACGCAGCTAATGCTTTCTGGCACTCTTCGGTGATGTTGCCGTCCGCATAGTGCGTTATCGCAATGAACCGACCTCCTGGCGCGAGTATGTTTGCGATCACAGGCAGACAGGCTTCAGCGCCTGCATACTCAAAGCCAAATTGACTGACGATGACATCGAACTCATTGCGTTCAAAAGGCGCTTCCGAAGCGCTGGCACACACCGCTTTGGCGTCTGGAAATTTTTTCTGCATCAGCAACAGGGCCTCGGCAGAAACATCAAGGCCGGTCAAATGTTTAAAGCCAAGCGCTGTCGCGTGTTGAATGACAGCGCCAGCTCCACAAGCCAATTCCAGTAAATTGCTCCCGCGGTCTGCAGCGTCCAGCTTCGAACGCCAGAAGCCCTCAAGGCTTGAGTTCGTCTCGATACCGGGACGCTGTTCGTTCTCCCTAGACGTGACAAGATCGGCCCGCCCCTTCCAATAGGCAGACCATTCGTCACCGACGTTCTGTTCTCTGGTCACGCTTCAACCTTCGGAAATAGCTGATCGGTTCGACCATCCCACACCGGATACTTTGTCATCACAACAGCGAACCGGTCGCTTTCCATAAAATTCCGTAGCCAGGTTTGCAGGTGCGGCAGATCGAGACCGTCGAACCAATCCTTATCCGGAATACGAAACTGGCGAATAAAGGGCGCGATACCGGCATCCAGAAAACTGAAGGCCTCCCCGCCCAGAAACCCGGTGTCCGCCAGACGTTGATTAAGGTCTTCGAGAATCCTGAGCCCCTCGGCGCGATGTTCGTCAGCATCGACATCTTCATAGCGCGAGGCATATTTATAGCGATCCAGATGGTGCTTGAACGGGCCGTCATTACGGGCCAGCAATGCATCCGCCTCTCCGGCATCAGAATGCCAGGGTGCGAGCCAGTTTTCAGGATCATTTTTTTTCAGAGCCCAGAAGGCAACATCCAGGCTTTCTTCGAGCACACCTCCATCAGGCAACACCACTACCGGCACTGTCCCCTTGGGCGAGGCGTCCAGCATGGCTTGCGGCTTGTCTCGCAGCAGAATTTCCCGGTGGGTGCACATCTGCCCACTCGACTGAAGCGCCAGCCGTGCCCGCATGGCATAGGGGCATCGTCGAAAACTGTAGAGAATTGGAAGCAAATCTGATCCGATACATCTTAGCCGAAACCTTGTTCGGCAGAAATGGTGCTAGCGCGGCTGAAACCGTCCGGAATCATATTTCCGTTGTCCGGAACGCGCTTCTTTACCGGCCTGTTTCAACGCTGCCTCGATCTTCTTTTGAAGATCACGCGTTTTCGTTTGTTCCTGTATGGAAGAGCTCATATCGGTCCTTTGTCCATTTGAAATGATACCACACATCGACCTGATTGAGATAGGTCTCATGCAAATGGAATAAACCCCTCTCAAAACGTCGCCGGATATCCGCTTCTGGAATGTCATGACCACCCTGAGAGACACGATGCGAAACGCGGGCAACAGCAAAATCCGGATTGGGTAATTCCAGGAAAATCAGTGTGATCGTGAACCCCTGTTTGCGCCAAGCTAGAAATCGTCGACGATACTGAGTCGACGAAAGCGTGGTTTCAACAACGAAATCGGTTCGGCTTTCTACACATTGTTCGAGCCGTGCGATCATCTCTCGCGCGGCGCGCGCCGGCTTCGCAAATGGCGGCGCCTCGCGTTGGATTTCGTCCGCGTTGAGAAACCGGGCGTTTGGAAATGCGTCGGGAACAAAGCTGCGCGCAAAGGTCGTCTTACCTGCTCCATTTGCGCCAGCAATGATCACCGCGTCGGGCATCACGCGTCCTCGGCGTCTCGCGTTTTACGGCGCACATCAGGATGCGCGTCCGGCCCCATCGGCACTTCCCCACGCTCCTTTGCGAGCTTGATCTGTAGCTGGCGCTGGCGAAACCGTTCGCGGTCATTCTCTGTGTACTCGTCAATGCAATAATCGCACGATACGCCAGGCACGAAATGCTCCGACTTCTGCCCCTCAGGGCTCACGCCGCGTCCACATGCATGGCAGCTGACATACTCACCCAGCTCCAGGCCGTGCTTGATACCCACGCGCTCGTCAAAGACAAAGCATTCACCCTTCCAGAGGGATTTTTCCTCAGGCACCACTTCCAGATATTTCAGAATACCGCCCTTGAGATGGAAAACATTCTCATGACCCAGTTGCTTGACGTAGGCGGTCGCCTTTTCACAGCGTATGCCGCCAGTACAGAACATGGCGATCTTCTTGGCGTTACGCTCGCCTGGACGACCAATATGCTCATCGGCCCATTTCGGAAATTCGCGGAAGGTGCGTGTTTCGGGGTCAACAGCGCCCTGAAATGTGCCCATAGCAAATTCAAAATCATTGCGCGTATCGATGACCAGTGTTTCCGGGTCCGCTATCAGCGCATTCCACTCCTCCGGCTCCACATAGGTGCCAACCACCTGATTGGGATCAATGCCGGGCACACCCATGCGGACAATCTCTTCCTTCAGGCGGACTTTCATGCGCTTGAAGGGCTGGCTCTCCGCCCAGGAGTATTTCACCTCCAGCTCGCCAATCGAAGGGATGGCCTGAAGATAGGCAATCATCTCGCGCATACCGGCATCGCCCGGACACGCAATCGTGCCGTTAATGCCTTCACTGGCAATCAGCAAACTGCCGCAAACATCCAGTGTCTGAGCTGTCTCGCGGATCGGTTCCTGCCAGGCTTCGAAATCCGCAAACGGGGTGAATTTATAGAGTGCTGCAACTGTGTATCTGGTCATGCCGCGAAATAACTCAAACAGGGCGTGCACTTCAAGGCGACAGATTGGAGCAGGCCTAAAACAGTTCTGACTGATCGAAAAAACGTGAACAGCTCTGCCAATTTGAATATGGGCAAGCTCCGAAAAAGGGAGTATCGGATCAGCAATGTCCGTTACACCTGAACCTTTAGCCGAACATTCTGTTTCAACTACCGAATTTGTTGCAATGACTGCGTTCCTCATGGCGCTCAACGCTTTGGCGATTGATGTCATGCTGCCCGCAATGTCCCGCATTGCTATTGCGCTGGATGCCCCGTCTGAAAACGATGCGCAGTATATTGTATTGGTTTATATGATCGGTTTCGGCGTGTCCCAGCTCTTCTGGGGACCGATTACAGACCGGTTTGGCCGTAAGCCTGTCCTCCGCCTTGTGCTTATCGGCTATGTCGCCACGGCACTGGGATGTACTCTGTCCGATACATTCAACTCACTTCTCGCATGGCGGTTTCTGCTTGGCGTTTTCGCCGGTGGTACACGCGTGATCTCTGTCAGCGTCGTTCGGGACCTGTTCGTCGGACGCGGCATGGCGCGCATCATGTCGCTGGTCATGACCGTATTCATGGTCGTCCCGATCCTGGCACCCATGATTGGCGCTCAGATCATGAATGTCATTGATCTGTGGCAGAGCACGTTCGGCCTGCTCGCCCTTGGTGGCCTGATCATGCTGGTCTGGTCCTGGTTCCGACTGCCTGAAACCCGGCCGCCACATCGCAGAACGCCGATCAATGTAAAAGCCGTCGCGAAAGCCTATTGGACGGTGTTCAACACCCGGGTTGCGTTTGGCTATATGATGGCCAGCGGCGTGATTTTTGGTGCGCTGATCGCGTATATTTCTTCATCCGAACAAATCTACTCAGACATATTCAACCTTTCGCCGGAACAGTTCACTATCTGCTTTGCGATCATTGCGGCGTCCATGTCGGTTGCGACGTTTACAAACTCCAATCTCGTGGAGAAGCTGGGGCAGAGACTGATCTCTCATGCTTCCATGATCGGCTTCACGGTCTTTGCGCTGGGTCAGGTGGTGATCACGATGATGTTCGGCCCGAACCTTTATGTGTTCATGGCCATGTTCTGCATGGTGTTCATGAATTTCGGCTTCATGGGCCCGAACTTCAATTCCATGGCTATGGAGCCTCTGGGCGAGGTTGCGGGCTATGCGTCGGGCGTGCTCGGCTTTGCCTCCACCACTGTGGCGGCCTTTATTGGCGGGATGATTGCCCACCAGTATAACGGGTCCATGGTACCAGTACTCTGGGGATTTGTGATCCTCGGCCTCGCCGCGCTTGCCATTGTGTTCTGGACCGAGAATTACAGTCTTTTCGGAGCCAGAGACAATTACGAAACATCAGAGGACAGCTGAGACGCCGTCCCGCTGGACGTGCCGTCGTATTCTCGGGCGTAGCGCCCCGTGACCGGATGACGTTTACCGAAAGCACACTTCTGGCGCCGGGCCCCGCTTGAACGTTCAATCGTCTGGCTTTCGACTGAAGGGCGGAAGCAAAACTTCAACCTCAATTGACACCCGAGTGACAAATGAAGCTCTGCCTTGGTTATGAGTTGAAAAGTACGGAAAATTTACGTATTTTACAACCGAGGGGAGTCTTTGGATGGTTGGACAGCTACCGCAGCCGAGGCAAGGTCTTTTAGGGGCGTGGGATAAGTTTGTCGGTCCGGGTATGACGGTCGGCGAAACGCTGTTGATTTTCGGTGCAAGCGCTGGCGGCGCAGCGCTGTCCTCCTTCCACCTTTTTCAGCTTGATCGCAGCCTTTTGCAGATTCTTCTGGGTGCCCTCATGGCCTTTGACGTGATTGGCGGCGCGGTATGCAATTGTACTGAAACGACCAAGCGCTGGTTCCATCGTCCTGGCCTGAGCGCCTATGATCAGCTGGGCTTTATTGCCGTCCACGTCTTTCACATTGGACTGGTCGCTGTCTTTTTCTGTGGCCGCTCCATCGACATTGTCTATTTCGGGCTCACCTCTTGCTGGTTACTTATCTCTGCCGGGATCACGGTATTCTCACCAGACCGGCTGAAGCTTCCCGTCGCAGTAAGCTGTTTTCTGGTCTCGCTCGTCCTTGCCTTTTACGTACTTACGCCAACGCCGGGACTGGAATGGTTCATCCCGGTCCTGTTCGTAAAGCTGCTGATTGGACATGCGGTTCCGCCCGGCGCAAAGCTATAGGCTGTCAGCATATGACAGCCCACGCTTTGCCAGATAAGCGCTTTTTCAAACCAGTTCAGAGGCGTTCTTCTCAAGCAGTTTCACAACATCTTCCATGATGTCATTCAGCTTATAATCCTTCGGTGTATACACCCGGGCCACACCCACCTGCTTCAGGACCAGCTCGTCTTCGGGTGGAATAATCCCCCCAACGACCAGCGGCACATGTCCGATACCCGCATCTCGCATGCGCGCAGCCACATCGCGAACAAGGTCGACATGAGATCCAGACAGAACGGACAGCCCCACGACATGGGCTTTCTCTTCCACAGCCTGGGCGACGATCTCTTCGGGTGTGAAGCGAATGCCATCATAGCGAACATTCATCCCCACTTTGCGCGCCTTCGTGGCGATCTGTTCGGCGCCGTTCGAATGCCCATCCAGCCCTGGCTTACCCAGCACATAAGTGATGGTCCGCCCGAGCATTTCTGAAACGCGCTCGACCTCAGCCTTCACTTCAGCTTCACGGCTTTCCGGATCAGCCGACAACACGAGAGACACGCCCGTTGGTCCGCGATACTGGTCGAACACCTCACGCAACACCTCGCCCCATTCGCCGGTGGTTACGCCTGCTTTTGCGGCCTGAATGCTCGGCTCCATCATGTTACGGCCCTCAACCGCTGCCGACCGCAAGCCTTCCAGTGCAGACTTCACCGCGTCGCTATCCCGGTCCGCCCGCCATTGTTTCAGCTTCGCGACCGTATCGGCCTCAAGCAGCGGATCAACTTTCTGGATCGACTTCTCACCCGCAGACAATGGGCTGTCTTCGGTTTCGGTATAGGCATTAACGCCCACCACCATGTGATCACCGCTTTCAATGCCGGCCACACGCTGGCGCTGGCTCTCAACCAGCTGTTCCTTCATATATTGAACGGCCTCGACAGCGCCGCCCATCTCGTCGATCTTTGCAAGCTCCAGACGGGCCTTTTCTTTAAGCTCGCTGGTCTTGCCATTCACGACATGAGAGCCATCGAACAGGTCCTCGTACTCCAGAAGGTCGGTTTCATAGGCAAGGATTTGCTGAAGGCGAAGCGACCATTGCTGGTCGAACGGCCGCGGCAATCCCATCGCCTCATTCCAGGCTGGCAATTGCAGAGCCCGGCAGCGCGCACGCTTGGACAAGGTAACAGCCAGCGCTTCAATCAGGATGCGGTAGACATTGTTCTCGGGTTGCTGCTCGGTCAGTCCCAACGAATTCACCTGTACACCATAGCGGAACAGCAGAGACTTCGGATCCGTCACGCCATAGCGCTCACGACCGATTTCTTCCCACATATCGACAAAGGCGCGCATTTTGCACATCTCGGTGACAAACTTAACGCCTGCATTCACGAAGAAGGAAATCCGGCCAAACACCATGGAAAAGTCTTCGTCCGGCACCTGTCCGCCCTCTTTGGTGGCGTCCAGTACGGCAATCGCTGTGGCCAGCGCATAGGCCAGCTCCTGCTCCGGCGTCGCGCCAGCTTCCTGCAAATGGTAGGAACACACATTCAGCGGGTTCCATTTCGGCGTCTCGGTGTAACACCAGCTCACCATGTCAGCGATCAGACGCATGCTTGGCTTTGGCGGGAACACGTAGGTTCCGCGAGACAGGTATTCCTTGATAATGTCGTTCTGCGTTGTTCCGCGCAGCGCCTTGCGGTCTGCACCCTGTTCATCGGCCAGCGCCACATACAAGGCCAGCATCCAGGCCGCGGGCGCGTTGATGGTCATGGAGGTATTCATCTCTGAGACCGGGATTTCGTCAAACAATGTCCGCATGTCGCCGATATGACCAATCGGCACGCCCACCTTACCCACTTCGCCGCGCGCCAGCACATGATCAGCATCATAGGCCGTCTGCGTTGGCAGATCGAACGCGATAGACAATCCCGTCTGTCCCTTAGCGAGATTTCGCCGGTACAGAGCGTTCGATTCTTTCGCCGTTGAATGGCCAGCATAGGTCCGGAAAATCCATGGCCGGTCCGCTTCGTGCTGGTATGGTTTGTCAGTCATGCTGTGTCTCTCCCGATAGCGTGTGTTACCCTTAGGTGAGTGTGCATTGCAACACAGATCGTGATTTTTCCGCCAATGCGAGCAGGACGAAAGAAAAATCGAAAAAGTTTTTTATTCTTCATAAGTTCTATTTCTTAGGACATTTTTGCCCTCCTTTGACATAAATCGATTTTTGAAACCCTTTCAACTATGCGTTCCAGCATAACTCATACGCATAATCCGGCGGCAAGTTTTCTGAATTTATTTTGCATCGCAGCATTTTTGGTTGACTCTGGTTCGGCTTCCGTCAGGTTAGGCGCAACGCTCCGCCTGATAACAAAAAGCGACGGAGCATGAAATCAGTTCCAGTTCTGGGGAGAACGTTCATGTCTGTAGTCAGCCAGACGCGTGAAAAGAAAGACATCTATGAAATCGGCGAAATTCCACCGGAGTTTCACGTACCAAAGTTCATGCACGCCTGGGCGATTCGCCGCGAGCGGCATGGTCGCCCGAACCAGGCCATGCAGGTCGAGCAGGTTCCGGTGCCGGAGATTGATTCGGACGAAGTGCTGGTGCTCGTCATGGCCGCAGGCGTCAATTATAACGGCGTCTGGGCCGGTCTTGGCGAACCGATTTCGCCTTTCGACGTCCACAAGGCGGATTTCCACGTTGCCGGCTCGGATGCCTCGGGCATTGTCTGGGCTGTGGGCAGGAAAGTGACCCGCGTAAAACCGGGCG
The DNA here is from genome assembly GCA_964342455.1 of uncultured Hyphomonadaceae bacterium. Lineage (GTDB taxonomy): Bacteria > Pseudomonadota > Alphaproteobacteria > Caulobacterales > Hyphomonadaceae > Ponticaulis. Next base: position 128,351 of record CAYFGB010000003.1, on the reverse strand, counting down.
ACGAGGTCGTCATCCACTGTAACCAGGATGATGGCGACGATGAGGAATGCAATGGTGGCGACCCCATGTTCTCGTCCAGCCAGCGTATCTGGGGTTATGAAACACCTGACGGCTCGTTCGGCCAGTTCTGCCGCGTTCAGGCCCGCCAGTGTATGCCGCGTCCGAAGCACCTGACCTGGGAAGAAAGCGCGTGTTACACGCTGACCCTGGCCACCGCTTACCGTATGCTTTTCGGCCACCGCCCACACATTCTGAAACCCGGCGAAAACGTTCTGGTCTGGGGCGCGTCCGGCGGTCTTGGATCGTTCGCCACTCAGCTCTGCGCCGTCACAGGGGCCCATGCGATCGGCGTGGTGTCTGACGAATCCAAGAGAGATTTTGTGATGAGCATGGGGGCCAAAGCCGTGCTGAACCGCAAGGACTTCAACTGCTGGGGCCAGCTACCTCAGGTAAACGGTCCGGAATTCAATGACTATATGAAAGAGTGCCGGAAATTTGGTAAGGCCATCTGGGAGATCACCGGCAAGAAAGACGTCGACATCGTCTTTGAACATCCGGGCGAGTCGACCATGCCAGTCTCCGTTTTCGTTGCGAAGCGCGGCGGCATGGTGGTTATCTGCGCTGGCACAACCGGCTTCAACCTCACCATGGATGCCCGCTTCCTGTGGATGCGTCAGAAGCGTGTTCAGGGCTCTCACTTTGCGAACCTCAAACAGGCCTCAGCAGCCAACCAGCTGGTGATTGATCGCCGCATTGACCCGTGCATGTCCGAAGTCTTCCCATTCTCGGATATCCCGGAAGCGCACGAGAAAATGCTCGATAACCGCCATTTGCCAGGCAATATGGCCGTGCTGGTTACCTCGCCCAAGCCGGGCCTGAAAACCGTTGAAGACGTTCTCGAAGTCGGCCCGGTCAAAGCCATCTGATCGGGGAACTGAACGAAACAGAAAAGCCCGCCTTATCAGAGGCGGGCTTTTTCTTTGGATACATCAAAAGGTTCAGGCCGGTTCCAGCACCCGGCGCTTGATATCGAGCGTGGCCGAAATTCTGCCGGCAAGCCGCTGCGCCTCTGTGCGTGCGGACAGCAGGCTTTTCTGCGTCGGCTGACCCGCAATATCGTCAAGCGGCGTCACACCGGATTCCATCATGTTCCGATAGCAAACCCGGTCCACCAGCCCATCGACCAGCTTCACGCCTGCATCACGGGTGAAACGGCACAGCTTCTGATGCACGCTGTCACCCACCCGTGTGCGCAGATGAGAGCGTCGATTGATGCACAGCATCCATTCAAAGCTTGCCCTGTCCAACTTCTCGGCATTGCGGCGAACTAGATTGATCAACTCGGCATAAGGATGAACCGCTTGCATGTTCGGCCCGTCACTTGGCATGAACTGATAGAGATCAATCGGGCTCTCAGTGACGGTCGTGATCACCAGATCCGCAATCAGGTGTGCAGCGATGACATCAGGCTTCCAGACTGAACCAGTATCGATGATCACCAGCTCAAAGCCTTCGCGCTCTGCATCTTCGACCGTGCGCTGGAAATTACCCTGCCAGTCACGAATGTCCGGCGTGCCGCCCGATAGCGTCATCTGGCGCACATCTGCACGGTCGAGGTCTGCAAATTCGCGGCACACCTCAAATCGTGCCAGTGGCTTGGTGGCGCTCTCGAGTTCGATAATCCGGGTCCTGACCCCACCAACGGCGAACGTCGTTCCAAGAATGGCTGAAAGCGTTGTCTTGCCTGTGCCGCCCTTGAAGCTTCCTATGGTGATCGTCTTCATGATTACCCCCCGGTTTGGTGTGAGTTGCAGGACCTTTGCGTTTTCGCCTCACAGGCGAAGCAACACACATACCACCCAAGAAACCTGCAAGAATTAACCTTTAGGTAACTCTAAAAACGACGAAAAATCAAGAAAGACCCACCAAACAGCCTGGTGATGGCCGTCCTGCGGACAGGCCGCACGGTCTCCGGTGTCTCGAAAATTGTTTTGATTTGAAACGGTTTTGTACCGGCAAACACAGCCATGACATCCAGTTTGAAAAAAGCGACTGGCAAACAAAAAGAGCCCCGCAAGCGAGGCTCTTTTCAATCTCAATCTACGAATCTCGCCTAGAAGCCGAGCAGGCTTGCATATCGCGCCTTGTGATAGCCTTCTCCCCCGTAAAGGGATTCCAGAACGCGCGAGCGTTTCAGGAAGAAGCCCGAATCATGGGCGTCAGTCATGCCAATGCCGCCATGCATCTGCACGGTCTCATTTGTCACGAGGTGAGCCAGCGCATTGGCCTTCGCTTTGGCCAGAGACGCATACTCCGACACACCATCACGGCCCTCATCGAGCGCCGCCAGCGCCGCAGCAATGCACGACCGGGTCTGTTCGATTTCCGAGAACATGATGGCCGCGCGGTGTTGAAGCGCCTGGAATGACCCAATCAGTTGCCCGAACTGTTTCCGCGTCTGCAAATACTCATGTGTCATCTCGAATGCGGCTGAAGAGAGCCCGAGAAGCTCGCAGGCAATACCGATGCATGCGCGATCCAGGATCTGCTCCAGCAAAGACCAGCCACCATCAACCGGGCCAAGTACATCTGCGGCCGGGACGATAACGCCGTCAAATTCGAGATTGGCACCACCGTGGAAATCGAGCGTTTTCAGCTCCTGAACGGTGAGGCCATCGGTTTCTGCTGGCACCATGAACAGCGTCAGGCCCGCTTCATCGCCCGGCTTGCCAGACGTGCGCGCCACCACGATGAAGAGATCAGCCATATGGCCCGTCGCGACAAACACCTTCTTGCCGCTCAGCTTGTAGCCGCCCGCGACAGCCTCAGCCGACATCGCAGTTTTGAGTGGCGTATGGTGAGGTTTCTCATCCACGGCCAGGGCCATCTTGATCTTGCCTTCGGCGATCTTCGGCAACACGGTGTTCTTCTGCTCGTCCGTGCCGCCCAGCACGAGGGCAGAGGCGCCGATCATGGCCGTCTGGAGCAATGGCGTTGCCGCCAGTGTGCGCCCCTGTGCTTCAAGCACCTGACCAAGACCGACATAGCCGAATTCTGACCCGCCAAATTCTTCAGGCACCAGAACGCCGGCCCAGCCCATTTCGGCAATGCTGTCCCAGCTTGCCGGGTCTTTGCCGTTTGCGCCTGCATCACGCTGTTTGCGAAAATGTGTGAGTGAAAGCTGCTCGCGCGCGAAATCCGTCGCGGCTTCTTTCAGCATGTTTTGTTCTTCAGTGAGTACGAATGTCATTTGAACGTTTCCTGTAAATCGTCGGGACGACGAGCGGTCGCGATCTCTCTAAGCCATCGGATAATTTCAACCATGGCCCATGCGAGAAAGACGATCTGCGCCGAACTAAACAGAGAGCGGAAAACCCTGGTTGCCGACGTTTCGCCCGCCAAAATAATAAATGGAGAGAGGACCAAGTTCAGCAGAAACAAAGCTGTAACCGCCAATGCCATCAGGCGCAGACACTTCTCAATCGGAGTAGCCTTTGGCGGTGAAATGACTTCTGACAGACTTAGCCCTTCCATTTTCATCCCTTATGCTCTTTCAGACCGAGTACACGCTTGGCCACGACGTTAAGGTTCACTTCCGAGGTGCCGCCCTCAATCGAGTTTGCCTTCGCACGCAGCATGGCTTTCGGCGCAGCGAGCTCTTTCTCGTCATAGCCTTCACCTTCCCAGCCAAGGCCCTGAGCGCCCATGGCTTCAACCATCAGCTCGGTCTTGTGCTGGTTCAGCTTCGCCGCAGCGTACTTGATGATGGAGGCGGTGTGGCCAACTTCATCACCTGCTTTCGCCTGCTCACTCATGCGACGAACAGTCAGGCTGAACGCCTTGTCCGCCATCAGCGTTTCCGCAAGCCGCAGACGCAGATCCGGGTCTTCGATCCGGCCCTGATCGTCAAGGTCAGCATAGGCCTTCACCACGTCCTGAAGCGGCGTCGCGCCACGTGCGCTGCCGAAACCGCCAGCCGAAATCGTTGATCGCTCATACTGCAGAAGACGCTTGGCAATTTCCCAGCCGCCATTCAGTTTGCCGACCATCTGGTCTTTCGGAACCTTCACATCGGTGAAGAAGGTTTCGCAGAAAGGCGATGAACCGGAGATCAGTTTGATCGGACGCGTCTCCACGCCTTCGGATGCCATGTCGAACACGATGAAGGAAATGCCTTCATGTTTCACGCTGGTGTCGGTGCGCACCAGACAGAAAATCCAGTCAGCCTCGTCCGCGTAAGAGGTCCAGACCTTCTGACCGTTAATCAGCCAGTGATCGCCCTTGTCTTCACACTTGGTTTGCAGGCCAGCGAGGTCAGACCCTGCGCCCGGCTCGGAATAGCCCTGACACCAGCGGGTCTTGCCGTGGACGATATCCGGAATGAAGCGCTTCTTCTGCTCTTCATTGCCATATTCCAGAAGCGCCGGGCCAAACATCCACAGACCGAATGAGTTCAGTGGCGGGCGTGCCTTGATGCGGGACAATTCCTGCTGAAGGATCGCCGCCTGCTCTTTGGAGAGACCGCCACCGCTATACTCGGTTGGCCAGGTTGGCGCTGTCCAGCCTTTGGCCGCCATCCGCTCCAGCCAGAGCTTGGCCTCCGGGTTTTTGAACTGTTCGCGACGACCGCCCCAGACGATCTCATCTTCGGTTTGCGGTGTCCGCATGCTTGGCGGACAATTTTCCTCCAGCCAGGCGCGTGTTTCTGCCCGGAAAGCGTCCAGACCGCCATCCATTCCATCTGCCATTTTGCATAGCCTCCCTGATATGAAGAGCCAGGCCAGACGTCCGGCCCTTTTCAATGTAGCAGACTATCCCAACGAACGCTGAAACCGCAAGCCGTAACCCAGCGGTAGTTGAGGCGTTTCCAAAGCTGGCCACGCTCAGCAGGCTGACGCTTTCACAAAGCCCATTTCTGCATAGTCCAGTATGGCCGTATCACGCGTCACGAGCGTGAGATCGTTGGATCGCGCCGACGCAATCAACAAACGATCAGCAGGGTCTTTATGTAGTTTTCCGGGCAATTCCACAGACGCCGTCATGATTGCAGCATTGAGCGGCAGTTCCTGAATTCCCGACAGCGAGACAACGCGCTGATACCATTCAATGGCAGACATTGTTGTCGCAATCTTTCCTTTTCTGGAAAGCAGAGCGATTTCCCAGGCTGTGACTGGCGATACCAGCACACCGTCAGACTGTGCTGCGCGGTCTATAAGGGATACCGCGTCGTTCTGAAGCTCGACCCCGGTCATGAGCCAGATGACAGCGCAGGTATCCAGAAGCAATCGATCCGCGCTCACAAACCGCCTTCCGATACCTCAAAATCCTTCATCATCGGCTCCGTCAGATCAACATCCGCCAAGACTGTTAGAGAGCCACTCATTGCGCCGAACAAACTCGGCACTGGTCCGCTGTTTTCGTCCTCCGCATCCATTGCGAAACTCCTGTGTTCTTCGCCGAAACCAGCCCGGGCAGCGCCCGACACTTGCTCAACTGAGCCATCGTCGCGCTGACGTACAAACCGAACAGACCGTTCGGAAAGCTTCACCTGGCTTGTCTTCCAGCCAGCATCCAGCCATGCGGCTGAGTGGGTATGCCCTTCGCTGGCATTGCTCCACCAGGCAGGGTATTTGTAAGCACTCGCTGGCAGCTCAAATCCGAGCAGCGTTTCGAGGTCACTGAATGTGAGGTCAATCATCGACCGTTCGGTATGCCTCAGAAACTCGAACAGTTTTCTATACTTCATTTTATACTTTCACAAAAGTTACTTTTTGTGCCCCCAGATCCAGCCCCTCTGTGCGAAACCCGAAATCCCGCCACGCTTTCGTCTGAGGGTGATGATTTCCCACCTGATTGGCCCACCACGCCGGGTATTTAAGCGCGCTCATCGGCAATGATCCAACAATTTCACCAATCTGCCTGAAGCTCAACGTAATAGAACCGACCGACTGTTTCTGCAGAAACGTGCCCAGCCTGCCGCAATCTCTCATCGCCATGTCTAACCTCCAATTTATAAGGTCAGGATAATGTACTTTTTGTAAAAGTATATTACTTTTTTTAAAACCGTCCGATCAGCCCCTTATCGACGCCCGTTTCATAACCGACGAGATTGAATATGTGCACAAGCATCATGGCGGCGAGAAATGCGGAGAGGATCATCAGAATGCGCCACGGAATTCGCTTGGGCCGCATGATATCATATGGACGACCAGCCATATGCGAGGCGAAGACCGTGAAAGCGACCGCCAGGCCCAACACGCCCAATGTGATCGCCCAGTCCATTGAAAACCAGTCTGGCATGGTCAAACTTCCTGCATAGCTCGTCCGTTTTCTGATCAAATTCAGCTTCGGACGCAATCGAAGGGGATAAATAAGCTTCGAAACGGAACTTTTAAGCCCGCCTCCGATTGCAAAGCAGAGCGAAATTCCGCGGTCTTTACAAAGTCGCAGCTGGAAAACGGAAGGACTGCATGTCAGGCAAACAAATCACCGGACCCGCCGAACTCACCATGTCATTCGTGGAATCCATTGATCCCGGACAATTGATCGCTCTTGGTGTTGTGTTTGCCGCCATCGCTGTTGCGCTGATCCTGCATGCGGTGATTTTCCATTTCGCCATGAAAGGCGCGCGGAAATCCAGAAATTCTCTGGTCTTGCGCCTGTTGCGACGCAGTCGGGGCATGTCCCGCATCGTGCTCGGCGTGCTGGTCGTCGAACTTACCCTGCCCCTAGTCAGCATGCCTGAGGCCTGGCGGAGCCTGATCGACAGCATTGTGCAGCTTCTGCTGATCGGCACGTGCGGCTGGCTGATCAACCAGATCGTTCGCGGCGTCACCGACTACCGCATGTCAAAATACGATCTGGACGCCGAGGACAATCTCGAAGCGCGCAAAGTGGCCACACGCATGAAAGTGCTGCGCCAGGGCACGTCGATGATCATTCTGCTGGTTACAGTCGCCGCCATGCTGATGACCTTTCCGGAAGTCCGCGCCATAGGCGTTTCGCTGTTCGCCTCAGCTGGTGTGGCTGGCATTGTCATAGGCTTTGCCGCGCGGCCTGTGCTGTCAAACCTGCTGGCCGGGATTCAGATCGCCCTGACCCAGCCAATCCGGATTGGTGACGCCGTCATTATGGAGGGCGAATGGGGCTGGATTGAAGAGATCACCTCAACCTACGTCGTAGTGAAAATCTGGGACTGGCGACGCCTTGTCGTGCCCCTCACTCAGATCATTGAAAAGCCCTTTCAGAACTGGACCCGCGAAACCTCGAGCATCATTGGCTCGGTGAGCTGGCATCTTGATTACACCGCCCCTGTCGCCAAGATGCGCGAAAAGCTGAAGGAATTGCTCAGCGAATCTGAGCTCTGGGATGGTGATGTACAGGTGCTTCAGGTCATCGCTACGTCTGAAGAGACCATGCATCTTCGCGGTCTGATGAGCGCAAAGAACTCACCCACCGCATGGGATTTACGGTGCGAAATCCGGGAAAAAATGATCTCCTGGCTGCAGGAAGCTCATCCGGGCGCTCTGCCGCGTCGCCGTGGTCAGCTCCAGATGGACCAGTCCGAAATCGAGTTCACAAGATCCTCCCCCTCCAAAAGCGATGGCGGTGAAAATATGGGAGACCAGATCAACCATATGGAAGACGAATAGTCAGGTTCTTGCGGCGAGTTCGATCAGGACCCGCCGCATATCCTCATGTTCAGGGCTGCCTTTAGGCACGGCCCAGGGGTGATTGTGCAAATGCCATTTGAAGTTTTCAGCGCGCAGGGCGGCCCGAAACCGTTTTGGGTCAATGCCTTTCGACTTCGCCATCTCAACGGCTGTTACAATCTCGCCCATGTCCCGTCTCCTGATTAACGACAACCGCGCTCAGTATTTTACAAAGCAGGCAGGGCTTAGAGGATTGTCTGCATTGTTCACGCGAGTGATGGGCTGACGCGTCACACCGCTCTCGCCCGCCACCAGCTCATTCACCATAGCCGAACAGTTGTTGATGGTATCAAACCGGCCGACAATTTCATAATCGCGCCCAGCTTCGAATTCCTGCTCCAACGCAATGTTGCAACGGGTGAAGGCACCGATTGGCCCGGCGAGCAGCACCGAAAATTGCAAAGCAATGTCCTGCTCCACGCCGGCATCGACCAGCATTTCCTTGACCTCGAGATTGTCATACTCAGCCAACGGCATACCGAGCTCTCCCGCCTTGTTATGATTGCGACGGTTTTTATCGTGCCCGGCCGGGCCATCATCCAAGGTGTACACGCCGCCAAGAACGCTTGGCGATGTGCAATCATCAGTATGATGAAGGAAGGCGGTCATGCCATCGCCAGCCGCTGTTCGCGGCACTTCACCTTTACTCAGGGCGATCCGCAAACGCGCCTTTTCCTCACCCATAGGAGCATAACGCGGCACAGAAGAGCTCGACGCGCATCCAGCGATGGTGGCGCACACCAATACTGCAACGGTCGCGCGCTTCATTTTTTGTGATGTCATGGTATCCGTTCCTCCCGAAACCGGCCGAATAATCTGCTGGCGTCCGGCGAAAAGCAAGAGGTGAGCTGAACCCTTGCGGACCGAAAAAGCCCGACCCGGCAGCCTCAGCTTCGTAGCTTTTTCTGGTCAAGCGTCTGCTCTGTCACGCCGTGTTCGGTCTTGTCCCAGAAGTATGGGTTTTTGAACAATTCACAAATCGCCTTGAAGGCGGAGCGGCTCTGAAGCGGCCAGTAAACCGGGGCCGTCAGAGCGCTGAAAACGCGAGACAATGTCATGTCTGGCCAGCTCAGAAGGCTTCCGGTCAAATGCAGGGAAAAGCCGCTGGCCAGCAGTACAACACCTTCGGCGGGCGGTGTAAGCCCCGGGGTCAGCGCGCACGTCAGAAGCCAGATCGCCATAGGTCCGTGAAAGATCGCGGACAAAACCGACCCGCCAAGCAGCAACACTGCAGACAACCAGTTCAGGACACCCATCTGGCTTATCATCTGACCGGGGCGCCTCAGAAACACACCGAGCGTCTGAATGAACCCCTTGATCCAGCGAGAGCGCTGACCGATCCAGACGGGTCGCCTCACCGGTGCCTCTTCAAAAGTGGGCGGCGATATGGCCCCAATCCGATATCCGGCAGCGCTCAGACGCAAGCCAAGATCGGCATCTTCGGTCACATTATACGGATCCCACGCTCCCACTTTTTCGAGAACATCCTTTCGGAAATGGTTACTTGTCCCGCCAAGCAGCACCGGCAGGTTCAGCATGGCCAATCCCGGCACGATCAGCCCGAAATGTAGCAAATATTCCTGCTCAAACTGTCTGGCGATCCAGCTCTCCGCCCCGTTATGCGGAACAAGCGGCGCCTGTACGCAGGCGAGCTTGCCCGATGCATCGCTGTGAAACGCCCGCACCGCAGCCTTGATCTGCCCGGAATGCATCTGATCTTCCGCATCATAAATCGCAACATACTGGCCACGAGCGAGCGACAGCCCATAGTTCAGGGCGCGAGGCTTGGTCTGCACATCCCCTTTCGGTACTGGCACGATCCGAAAATGCGGTCGCAGGCTAAGCGCCTCCAGCGCATTCAGCGTTTCGTGATCAGCGGCTTCGACCAGAATCTGAATGTCCAGCTGACGCTTGGGGTAATCAATGCCTTTGAGCGCCGCCACCAGCCCAGGCACAGCATTTGGCTCCCGGTAAACCGGAACCAGAATGGTGTAGGTCGGCCAGATGGTTCGCGCCCGGCCCGACCGTTGCACTGAGGCATCAGCCATGGGCATCAGAACGCGCGCCAGTACACCGCTGGCTATAAGGACGCCACGGTAAAGGATAAGCATCGCGAACACGCTCAACGCCAGCGCGCCTGCCAGGCCCGCAAAAAGACCCGGCTCCACAATGGCCAGCAGACCTGCAACTGAAAACGTCTGAAGCCCCAGCCTTCTCTGGCCCGGCGTGATCCCCAGTGTACAGGAAGCCAAAGGGTCGATCTCCAGCAATGTATTTTCGGCAGCCCGCTTTCGCGTTTCCGCGTCGGCCGGCAGGCACAGCTGAGCCCGATCACGCTTCCGTCGCTTGTGAACCGACCGCCCTGCCGCGCGAAACGACAACCCGTCTGCCATGGATCCCCCTCCACTCAGAGGCGGAATTTAACGGCATACTCACGGCAGAGTCGATATTTTCCACAGAAAATTTTTAACTTTTCGTTTACTTTTCTCGAATCAGCAATCACCGGATCATAGATGCTGCATCAAAAAGGCTCGCATGCAATCGCGCCAGATGGGCGACATCTCGCGAATACCCTCCTCCGAGAACACCAACTACTGGCCAGGCTCTGTCCCTGACGCGTGAGAGCACGCGCTCATCCCGGTGTCGTATGCCCTGATCGGAAAGCGCCAGCTTGCCCAGGCGGTCATCCCGATGCGGGTCCACGCCCGCATTGTAGAAAACAATATCGGGCTGAAACATCGCAAACACCTCATCAAGCGCATTATCCAGCGCGCGAAGATAGGCCGCGTCTTCAAGGTTTTCCTCGAGCCCGACATCCAGATCGGACGCCACTTTCCGCACAGGCCAGTTCGTCTCGCAATGAAGTGACAAGGTGAACACCGTCGGATCATTGCGGAAAATATCTGCCGTGCCATCGCCCTGATGGACATCGCAATCAATCACCAGCGCACTCTGGATCAGGCCTTCCGCCCTGAGCTGACAGATCGCTACCGCCACATCATTGAAGACGCAAAACCCCGCCCCGCCTGACCGCTTCGCGTGATGGCTTCCGCCTGCCGCAGAACAGGCAACGCCTTCGTCCAGCGCGATCCGCCCGGCCAGAGCCGACCCGGCGCAGGATAGCCGGGAGCGGCGAACCACCGCGTCAGTCAGCTCAAAGCCAATCGTGCGTTGCGCTTTACGGTCGAGCGTCAGGTCCAGACAACCGCGCACATAAGCCTCGTCATGCGCCCTGATCAGTGCCTCAAAAGCGGCAGGTTCGGGCTCTACAAAGGGATTTCCCGCATGGACGAGCCCGACGGCCTGCAAATGATCCGCCAGAGCAGAATACTTGCGCATTGGAAACCGGTGAGAGTCTGCAACCGTCGGCGCGTCATATTCGGGATGATGAACGACTTTCAGCATACCGGAAGACTTATGCCTTTTGACGGGCAATCAAAGCCCTTTGCCGACCGCCTCACTCAGCGATGAGAATCCATCACGATCCAGACAGGCAACAAGGTCCCGGTTGATGCGATCAACCAGATCAATCCCTTCATAGATCAGCATGGAATAAAGCTGCACGGCGTGCGCGCCTGCCCTGATCTTGGCGTAGGCGTCGGCAGCGCTGGCAATACCGCCCGCCCCTATCAGATCCATTTCGTTATCAAGGCGTCTTGCAAACTGGCTGAGCACCTGGGTGGACATCTCGAACAGCGGTGTACCGGACAGACCGCCGGTTTCATGACAATACGCGCTTTCCAGGGTATCAGGCCGTGCCAGTGTGGTGTTTGAGATAATGAGACCGGATAACCAGCGCCCCTCATTACGCACCACCGCCACGATATCCTTTACGGCCTCGTCGTCCAGATCAGGGGCGACCTTCAGAAACACCGGCCGCTTTTCGAATTCAGGATGCGCAATGGCTGCGTCTTCAAGCGCAGCACCGCACCGATCCAGCAGGTTGGACAAGGACGCCTTGTCCTGCAATCCGCGCAATCCGGGCGTGTTGGGCGAAGAGATGTTGACGGTGATATAATCGCAATAAGGATACACGGCTTGGATGCCGCTGACATAATCCTCCGCCTTGTCTTCCGTGTCTTTGTTTGCGCCCACATTGGCGCCTACGGGTATGCCGCCGCGATAATGTTGAAGGTTTGTCAGAAACGGCTGAAGCCCCTCATTGTTGAATCCCATCCGGTTTATCACGGCGCGGTCTTCGCGGAGACGGAACAGGCGTGGTTTCGGATTGCCAGGCTGCGCTCTCGGCGTCACCGTACCGCACTCAACCATGCCAAACCCGAACTTTGTCATCGCTTCGGGCACTTCGGCATTCTTGTCGAAACCAGCCGCCAGCCCGACCGGCGACCGCAATTCAAGCCCGGACCGGGGCAGCCGGGTCGCGATTTTCGGGTCAAACCGCAGTTTTGGCGCAGGCAAAAGGCCGGATTTGAGAGCCCCAATCGTCATGGCGTGAGCCTGCTCAGGCTCCATTCGGGTCAATACGCTCTGACCGAGCTTAAAAAGCGACATATATGTATTTCCGGGTTACGAGACTGTGGAAGACAGTTTCAGGACATTCTAGCGATCTTCGGGACGCTGCCAAACCCGGACCGGCATTATTCAGCTTGATGGCGCGTATTCAACACAACGAAGCCCTCTATCAGTGGTTCCAAGACGCACAGCATATATCTCTCACATCAACATATAGGTTTACATTCCTATATATTGTGGTATCCACAAGAAAATAAACCCACCGGAGAGGGTTATGCGTCATTCCGATATGTGGCGGGGAATTGACCTGCTTGCCCAGCGCCATGGGCTGACACCATCCGGCCTGGCAAAGGCTGCGGGGCTTGATTCGACCAGTTTCAACAAATCAAAGCGTGCTTCCCGCGATGGCAAGCTGCGCTGGCCGTCAACGGAAAGCGTCGCCAAGGCGCTTGAAGCGGTCGGCGCAACGTTTGAGGAGTTCGCGGACATGGTGGAGGGACGGACAGGCCGCACCGTGCCCCTGATCGGTCTCGCTCAGGCAGGCAATGACGGATATTTTGACGATGCCGGTTTCCCCGTCGGGTCAGGCTGGGAATCCATTCGCTTTCCCGGCCTGGGAGAGGAAGCCGTATATGCGCTGGAAATCACCGGCGATTCCATGGAGCCGATTTACCGGGAAGGCGACCAGGTTGTGGTGGCCCCCGGCGCACAGACCCGGCGCGGGGATCGCGTGATTGTTAAAACCCTTGAAGGCGAAATTCTCGCCAAGACGCTCGGTCGCATAACAACCCAGAGCGTTGAGCTGATTTCGGCCAATCCAGCCTATCCGGTTCGCAAGACCCCGCGCGATCAGATCAACTGGATTGCCCGCATCGTCTGGGCCAGTCAGTAGCCCCCTTGAACGCCCGCTCAGCTGGCCTGACGCTGGTTCGCTTTCGGGGCGTATTGCATATCAATGCCCTTGATATGAGCGGTCAGCCAAAGCTTCAGAAAGACGAAGAAGTCATTCCCGATCACACCATTGCGCGCGTGGATATCTCCAGAAAAGGCGGTAAATTTCTTCAGAAGATCAGCATGGATCAGCTTGTGCGTTGACAGCTTCGGATAACCGATACGCTCCATATAGGCTTCTTCGTCCTTGAAATGTTTTGTCGTGGCAGCGCCAAGCGCATCAAGAATACGCAGAACATCCGGGCCTGATTTGCCCTTCTGATGTGCATCGTGCAGCTGGTTCATCAGATCCAGCAATTGCTGGTGTTCGTGATTCATATCGGCGACGCCGACATCCAGCGACGTGTCCCATTCCATCAAAGCCATTCTAAAGACCCTACCATCTGAAGTGTTATCTGATGGTCTTATGGCATCCGAAAATTAAAATTCAGTACCGATCCGTTTTCTTTTTCAGAAACGGAAGACGGCATCAAAAATCTGTTTTTCTGTTATTTTTCTGAGGACTTCACCACAATCAGTGTGTAGCGGCCAAAATCCATCCACAGGCTTGTTAGCGTTTTATTAACCGCCCGCTTGCCTGATTCTGCGAATACGTCGAGTCTTTATTTGACGAACTCCTTCCCAGAGGTGCCCAGTGAAACAAATGAAAACGATGGATTCGCTTGAGCTTTGGCGCAGTGTCATTTCCGATGTGGTTCGGGCAGACCGCCCCGACCTGACGCTTCGCCAGCAGGCTATTCTTCTGAATGTGTATCTGAAGCCTCAGCCGCATACGGTTCGCGGCCTCGCAAGGGATCTGAACATCACAAAGCCTGCCGTGACACGGGCACTGGATACACTTTCCCGGCTGGAACTTGTCCGCCGGAAGAAAGATCCGAATGATTTGCGAAACGTTCTGGTGCAACGAACCGTCAAAGGGTCCGTCTTTCTCAGTGAATTCTCAGACATGATCCGCGATGCCGCCGCGCTGATAACAGACACCGGGCCCGAGGATCGCGCGGCAGCCTGACCGCCGCGCCAATATCAGAATAAGATCAGCTCTCGGCCTGTTCGGCTTCAGGAGCAGGTGTACGCGCCATCATGGCACGCAGGCCAGCGTCATCACCCCGATCATCCGACGATGCATCGTTTGAGCCGGAGGCGCTGTCGTCTTCCGCAGGCTTGCGCCGTGGACGTCCGCGACGACGACGTGGTTTTTCGCCGTCACCATCGCCTGACTCAGATGATTTGATCTCTTCAGGTGCTTCACCGTCACCATCAACAACATCCAGCGCTGAAACGTTTTCAGTTTCCGCTTCAGACTTGTCGGAATCGTCCCGGGCATTGTCCTGCGCCTGATCCTGATCGGAATCCTGGTCGTCATTTTGCGACTGAGGACGTTCCTTCGGCATGTTGGCTGCCATGATGCGGTAATAATGTTCCGCATGCTGAAAATATGCTTCGGCTGCGATACGATCACCTGACGTCTGTGCGTCACGTGCGTATTGCAGATATTTCTCGTAAACTTGGTTGGCGTTGCCGCGAATCTTAACGTCAGGCCCATTACTCTCGTATGAGCGATTATTCGGATTGCTTGGCTTCCGCCCACGCCCGCGTTGGCGTTTCATAGACCCATCCTGCTTTTTGCTGATAGCCAGTTAGCTCTATCGACAGCATTTCGCACTTTATTGCGCCGTAATGGCTAGCGAGCTTAACTGCCGGAAAACAAACGTCTCGTGAGAGCCCGTTTGACCCCTGCCTAACGGTTATAAACGATTCCGCCAAGTCTTTTTTCAGGGATAATCAGCCTCCACCACGCGATTATGCCCGGAAAAGTCTTTATGAACCGCAAAACCGGTAAAATTTTTCTGGCTTAACAGCGCCTGAAGGGCGTCCGATTGATCAAATCCGATCTCAAAGAGCAGTTTTGTGCCGCGACGAATGGTCTGCTCCAGCAGATTGACGATATCCCGATACGCGACAAGGCCGTCAGGTCCGCCATCCAGCGCCAGATGTGGATCGTGTTGCAAAACCTCCGGGTCGAGCGTCCTCATCACGTCTGAACGAATGTAAGGCGGGTTTGAGATCACCAGATCGGCCGTCTTCAAAGCGTCACTGGCAGCTTCCCAGCCCCCCTCGATAAATGTCACGCGATCCGACACACCAAGCGCTTTGGTATTTTCCCGCGCCAGCGACAGCGCCTCGCCGCTTTTATCGAGCGCAACGCCGCGCCAGCCAGGCTTTTCAGCCAGAAATGAGAGGATCAGACAGCCAGAGCCCGTGCCCAGATCAACCAGCATCCCAGCGTCCCTGTCCCTGGCCCATTCGAGGGCCCGCGACACCAGAACTTCGCTGTCCTGCCTTGGTGCCAGCGCGCGTTCATCCGTCCTGAAGTGATGACCGAGAAAATCGACCTCACCCAGAATAAGCGACACCGGCTCGCGTGCCGCGCGGCGCGCCACATAACTGAGATATCGCGCTTGCAGCTCAGGTGACACCTGATCATCCTCAGCCAGGATAAGATCGGTCGAACGCATTTTTGCAGCCGCCAGCAATAGCAGCCTGCCGTCATGACGTGCGCCGTCTATCCCCGCCTCACGCAGAATGGCGGTGGCGTCTGTCAGGAGCTCGGCAAAGGTTAGAGGCTGAGTCATGTCCGGGATTGGCCCTCAGGCGCCTATTCGGACTCCATTTCCGCGAGACGGGCGGCCTGATCTTCGGCCAGAAGCGCGTTGATCACTTCGGAAAGCTCATCGCCGGCCAGAACGCTGTCCATCTTGTGCAGCGTCAGTTTGATGCGGTGATCAGAGACGCGGTTCTCAGGGAAGTTATAGGTCCGGATCTTCTCCGACCGGTCGCCCGAACCAACCTTGGATTTGCGTTCCTCCGCGCGCGCGCTGTCTTTCTCCTCGCGCTCTTTTTCATAGAGACGGACTTTCAGAACTTCCATCGCCTTTGCGCGGTTGGCGTGCTGGGATTTCTCGGAGGATGTCACCACAATGCCTGTTGGCAAATGGGTGATCCGCACAGCAGAGTCGGTCGTGTTGACGTGCTGGCCGCCCGCACCGGACGCCCGCATTGTATCGATGCGAATGTCTTCCTGCTTGATGTCGATATCGACATGCTCGGGCGCAGGCAGAACCGCGACAGTGGCAGCCGAGGTGTGAATACGGCCACCGCTTTCGGTCTTCGGAACGCGCTGGACACGATGCACGCCGCTTTCGAATTTCAGTTTTCCGAAAACGCCATCGCCTTCAATGTCAGCAATGATCTCCTTATAGCCGCCCGCATCACCTTCAGAGGCAGAAATCACATTCACCTTCCAGCCTTCAAGCTGGGCAAAGCGAGAGTACATGCGGAACAGATCGCCCGCGAACAGTGCCGCTTCATCGCCGCCCGTTCCGGCCCGGACTTCCAGAACAACGTTCGCAGCGTCATCCTCATCCTTCGGCAGCAGCAAAAGCTGCATATCCTGCTCGATCGTCGGAATTCGCTCTTTAAGATCGTAGAATTCCTCGCGCGCCAGCTCGGCCATTTCCGGGTCACCGCTTTCGACCAATTGCTCGGCCTCGTCCAGATCAGACCGGGCCCGCGCAAGCTCGCGAGCCTTGTCAGCCACGGGCTTCAGCTCGGAGTGCTCTTTTGAAAGTCTCACGATTTCATCGGGATCGGAAGCGACACCCATACGGGCTTCAACCTCGTCGAACCGGTCAATCACCTGCTCCAGACGGTGGTGCGGAATAGTGGCCATGTGCGTCTTTTGTCTCCTAAGCGGCCTGACATAATGTGAAATCGGTCAAACGGAAAGCACCAGCGCATTGAAAGATGCGCCACCCTGGCATAAATCCGGAACCTGGATGGAAAATCCGGAGGACGACCTCCCCCATATTCGGGATAGTTTCGGGACGACCCGATTTTGATCGGAGGCCTCGAAATGGCTTGGTTTTTTCTTTTTATCGCAGGTTTACTCGAAATCGCCTGGGCGTTCGGAATGAAACTTTCCGATGGTTTCTCTCGTCCTGTGCCGAGTGTGTTGACCGTTCTGGCCATGCTCGGAAGTTTTGCGCTTCTGGCATTGTCCATGCGGACACTACCGCTTGGAACGGCTTACGCTGTCTGGACCGGTATTGGCGCCGTCGGCACATTCATTATCGGCGTCGTCATCCTGAACGAGCCGCTCTCAATCATGAGAGTATCAGCCGCCCTGATGATTGCAGGCGGGCTGCTGTTAATGAAACTGTCCAGTCCCTGATCAGCCCGCAAACAGGCGAATAAGCTCCCGGACCAGAATCGCCATCAGCGCCAGCGAAGAAATCAGGAATACGAGAAAGCGGACCATGATGATGTTGACGGTCGCCTGGATCAGCGAATGGAGTACGCGCAGGATGACATAAGCCCACAGCAACATGACGTTCAAATTGTCCGCGCCGCCACCCAGCGCCAGATAGAACGCCAGGGCGTAGAACAGGGTCGGCTGTTCATGCAGATGGTTGTAATTGTCACTGACATTCAGAACACGGGTTGGAAGCACGTCCCGCACCGTTGTCTTGCCCTGAAGGGTCTGCGGATCGACCTGTGATTTCTGCATGGCTGGAATCCGGGTTGCGAACATCCACACCCACATGACGAACGTCCAGCAAATCAAGGCAAAAACGGGCAAAAGCGCCGGCCGGAATTCGGCCAAATTATCTACAATCATGAATGTCCTCCCTTTTCTCCTTCGCCCTTTAGCCGAGAAACGTGACAAACGCCACTTGCCACGAAGACCGAAACCTGAAAATACTACTTTAGGTTGTTTTCTTTTCGGGAGGGTAAAATGTCAGTTGCTGATCTTAAGCGGGACACATCATCGGACGCAAATACGGATACGCTAAACTGGGGAGTGAAGGCGGTGAGGAGCGTTCTGGCAGAGGGCGGGCATTCCTTTAGCCTGCCCTTTGCCAGAACGCTCGGCTTTGGACAGTCGATCAGGCTTGTGTCGGCAAGCTTTGGTGATGTGGAGCTCGAATGGGATGCAGAAGCGCCGCTCGACAGCATGGATGGCATCATACAGGGCGGCATGTTGTCCGTTATCGCTGATTTTGCACAGGCACACTGCTTCTCGACAATCCTCGACGCGCCACAGGGCTTCTCGACGGTGGATTTCAACACCCGGTTCCTGCGGCCTGTTCCATCCGGGCAGACCTATCGGGTTCACTCAAAGCTGGTTGATCGCGCGCGGAAAACCGCCGTATTCGAAACGGTTTTCAAACGCGCAGATGGCAAACCCACCACCTATGTCGTTGGTAGCTGGCAGCTCACGGATCGGGAGTTCAAGGTAAAGCAGGGCTGATCCGTTCAGCCCTCGCTTTTAGTCGTCGAGTTCAGCCTGCTGGGCCTTGTTCGCGATCTGCAGGGCCATCAGCAGGGATTTCGCCTTGGGCAGCATCACCAGAGAGGCAATGACGGTGACAGCCACCAGGATCAGCATGAACAGGATTTTCCACCATACTGGCTGGCTGGCCATACCAATGATGAAGCCAAATGGCGCGAACAGGATCAACACCAGGAAGCCAACAAAGAAGGCCGGGCCATCGGCAGTATCGGTCTGCGAAAAATCCTGACCACAGGCTTCACAGGCTGGTTTCGGCTTGAGGTATCCGCGCCAGATGCGGCCCTGGCCACATGTCACACAGCGTTCGGCAAGACCGGCGGAAATTGGGGATGCGTTACTCATCCCGCCCAACTGGCCCAGAGCGGAGGCATCGTCAACGCGACAATTAAGCCCTTTCTAAAGTAAGCTTCCATGCACGCTCGCCTTCGGGAAAATTGACCAGCTGGCCCTTAGGCGGGCGAGACTATTTCCACCCTGCCCGGTCATAAACCTTCACGGCGGCTTCCTGGAACGAACCCAGTTCGCTCGCATGCAGATCGTCAGCCTTGAAGTCACCAAGGGCTACAACCTGCGGCGCGGCGTCAACACCAGCAACCGCCGGATACTCGTTATTGCCTGCGGAAAAAGCCGTCTGGATGTCATCCCGCGTCAGGAATTCGATCAGCTTCACAGCGTTCTCTCGATGCGGCGCATATGTGGCGATACCAATGCCGGAAATATTGACATGCGTGCCGGTATTATCCTGGTTCGGGAATATGATGCCAAGATTTTCATACACCTCCTGCGTGGCAGGATCATCAGACGCGCCAAGCCGCGCAATGTAATATGTGTTGGCCAAAGTCAGCCCGCATTCACCCGCGGCAACGGATTTCAGCAGGGAGATGTCATTGCCCTGAGGCGGACGCGCGAAATTGGCAACAACCTTCTCCGCCCAGTCCTGTGCCGCGTCCTCCCCTTCCCGCGCCACAATGGACGCCATGAGCGACAAATTGTAGGTGTTGGCAGACGAGCGCATGCATATCTCACCGGCAAAAGCCGGATCGGCGAGATCAGCGTAATCATTCAGCCCTTCGGGCCGACCTTCAGACTTGTTATAAACGATCACGCGTGCCCGGCGGGTCAGGCCAATCCAGTAGTCCTCGTCATTGCGGATATTCGCAGGCACACGCTCTGAAATTTCAGGTGCGTCCAGCGTCTGGAATACGCCGCGATCAACCGCGCGCCAGAGCCGTCCGGCATCCACCGTGATCAGCACATCAGCTGGCGAGAATTCCGCCTCATTCTCGATGCGCTGGATCAGTTGATCTGAATTGCCTTCCAGCAAATTCACCTTGATGCCCGTCTCGGACGTAAATTGCTCATATAGTGCCAGATCGCTGTCATAATGGCGGGCCGAATAGACATTCACGCTGCCGGTGATCGGAACCGACTGCCTTTCCTCGCTTCCCTGGTCTCCCGGTGACTGGGAGCACGCCGAAAACAGAACAGAGGCGGAAAGCAGAAGGGCAGAAAGTCGAAGCATAAGGCACACCAATTTTGAGAACGGTTCTTACCTAGAGTGCTTCACCCTCTGTCTCAAGGGGTATGCCTTGCGACTTTTTTGCAAAAAGGAACGCATTGCTATCCTGAACCTCTAAACGGCCCATTGTTCCAACGTCTGGTGGCGTGTCCCGTCCCAGCGCAACACGCACGACGGCCAGTGGTCCACTTCCGCGCCCGGCCACCAGCGCCAGCCGACCCGAGCTACGGTATCGCAGATCACAAAGTTGAAAATCGCCATCAGGGTCTGGAACGAACCGGACCCCATTGGGACGAACGACCATCATGAACGGTTTGCCGTGCATGCTTGCTGCACTGCCACCCGGAATATCAAACCGCCCAAGATCGGTCCGCAGACCGCCCTCTTCCATCACGCCTTCAATCGTCTGCGCCTCACCAAACAACTGCGCCACTTCCGGGGCCAGCGGCGTTTCGATGATCTGTTCAGGCGTACCCGCCTGAAGAATTCGCCCATGGCCCATGACGGCGATCCGGTCCGACATCTCCAGCGCTTCGTCAGGGTCATGCGTCACCAAAATCGATGCGCTGCCTGCCTGTTTCAGCAATAACCGCGCCGCTTCACGCAGTTCACGCCGTAACATCACGTCAACGCTTGCATACGGCTCATCCAGCAGCATGACCTGCGGCGCGGGCGCGAGGGCCCGGGCTAACGCCACGCGCTGTTGCTGTCCACCGGACAAGGTGCCAGGCTTTCGAGATTCAATCCCAGGCAGGCCAACCATATCCAGCAATTCTGCCCGGCGTTTCGCGCGCTCAGACTTTGAAAGCGCTGACAACCCAAATTCGATATTCTCGCTCACACTCATAGAGGGGAAAAGCGCGTGCTCCTGAAACACCAGCCCAACGGGCCGGTTTTCGGGAGGAGGATGCATGGAAGCGCTCGACAACAATTCATTGCCCAGCGTGATGGTCCCGGTTTCCAGTCGCTCCAAACCAGCGATCAGACGCAGCAGCGTCGTCTTACCGCATCCCGATGGGCCCAGCAGTGAGACAATCTCCCCTCGTTCAACTTCGAGAGAGACACCCTGAAGTGTCTTGTGGTCGCCATACGCATGGGCGAGATTGTCGAGAATGAGTGTCATAAGCGATACTTTGACTGGACGAGGCGAAAGGTCTAGAGCGACAAGGTGAGTATTTCGGAAGCCACCCCTATAGAATACAACAGGCAGAGGCCAAGTTTTTTGCGCAAGCCCGTGACGGCGGTCAGCACGCTCGTGCTTGGCCTGCTTCTTCTTTTGCCTGTGCTTGGGGTGATTCTGGGCTCAATGGGCCATAGCGATGGTACCTGGGACCATTTGGTCTCTACGGTCCTGGCTGACTATGTCATCAACACGCTGGGCCTGTTGCTCATCGTCGCGGTGCTCACCGCCAGCATGGGCACCGCCACAGCCTGGCTCATCGCCGCCACTGATTTTCGCGGTCGTAAGGTGCTGGAATGGCTGCTTGTCCTGCCGATCGCCGCACCGGCCTATATTATCGCCTATGTTTACACCGACCTTCTGGAATTTGCCGGACCGGTGCAAACACTCATCCGGGATGTAACGGGCTGGGGCGCTGACGATTACTGGTTTCCGGAAGTCCGCACGCTTCAGGGGGCGGGCGTCATGCTGTCTCTGGTGCTCTACCCATATGTCTACCTGATCGCCCGCAGCGCATTTCTGAACCATTCCCGCACGCGCTTTGCCGCGGCCCGGTCGCTCGGCGCATCACCACTGAAAGCCTTCTGGCATGTGGCCCTTCCTGCAGCGCGGCCTGCCATTCTTGGCGGTATGGCACTCGCGCTCATGGAAACCGCTGCCGATTTTGGCGTCGCCGACTATTTTGGCGTATCGACCTTCTCCACCGGCATCTATCGGACCTGGTATGGTCTGGGTGATGAAATTTCGGCACTGCGCCTGGCAGGCATGTTGCTGGTTCTGATGGGTATACTGGTGCTGTTTGAACGTGTCGCTCGCCCCGATGACACCAGCAATGACATCGCACGCGACAGCCTTGCCCAGCCCATGAAGTTGTCCCCTCTGCTCTCCAGCCTCGCCGTCCTGGCGTGCAGCCTGCCCGTCCTGTTTGGCTTTTTTGTGCCGGTCGGCGCGCTTGCGGTGATGACCTTCTCAAATCTCGGAATGGCAAACCTGTCGGACTTTCTCGAATACGCCCGGAACAGCCTTAGTCTTTCGGTTATTGCCGCTGTCATCACCTGCCTGATCGCGGTTTATCTCGGCTATCTGCAACGCGGTGAAACACGCATGCACAAACGCCCGATGGCGCAGGTCACAACCCGGCTGGCATCGCTGGGATATGCCCTGCCCGGTACACTGTTGGCCGTTGGCTTGCTGTTGCCGGTCACCGCGATCGACAAGCAGATTTCCGGCTGGCTCGAGGCACATTACGGTCTTGGCCTCGGCCTCATCCTGACCGGCAGCATTGTTACGCTGGTCTACGCCTACACCGTGCGCTTTCTGACCGTAGCTTTCAACACCATGGAGCCAGCCATCACCGGCATTCCAGCCGCCATGGACGAAGCCGCTCGTACGTTGCGCGCCCGCACGCCGGAAATCGTCACACGCGTTCATTTGCCCATGCTGCGCCCGGCACTTTATTCGGCCGCGCTGCTTGTATTTATCGACACCATGCGTGAGCTACCGGCAACGCTTCTCCTGCGACCCTTCAATTTTGAAACGCTGGCGACGCGCGTCTATCGGCTGGCCGCAGATGAAAGACTGGTCGAGGCAGCCCCGGCCGCGCTCGCCCTTGTTGTGATCGGGCTGGTGCCGGTCCTGTTGCTCAACCGAGTGACGCGGAACTGATCGCTAGCTGAGTTTCCTGTCGCGAAGCATACGCTCCAGGAGATCAAGATCGTCCTGAGTGTCCACACCCCCGATATTGATCTCGGGCTCGTCAACTTCGACAACGCGGATCGTCATTCCGTTTTCCAGCATTCGAAGCTGCTCCAGCCCTTCAAGCTGTTCGTAATGAGCTTCGGGCAGGTCCGCGAAGCGCTTGAGCGCGTCGAGGCGATATGCATAAAGACCGATATGGCGCAAAACAGGTGACAGATCGCCAGCCTCGCGCATCTTCTCTTCCTTGCGCATGGCCGGAATAATGTTCTTCGAAAACCAGAGCGCCCGCCCATCCGTGCCACAGATACAGGTGGTGCCGGAAAACGGCGCTGTCTTTTTGTGTGCCCGCATCTCATCCAGCGCATTCCAGCTCAGACGAACAACCGGCGTTGCGACATCTTCCGCGCCTTCCGCAGCCGCGAGACCAACAGCCGCCACCATCTCAGGCGGCGTAAAAGGCGCATCGCCCTGTAAATTGACCACCACCTCCGGGAACACGCCCAACGCATCGACCGCAGCCAATGCACGGTCGGTTCCAGTCGCCACATCAACGGGCGTCATCACAGCCTTGATGTCCTGATCCTGACAATGTTCAAGGATGCGCTCGTCATCAGTGGCGACGATATAGTCCGCGTCTTCCATCAGCGCGGCCGCCTTCCGGGCCGTTTCTGCGACCCTTGAAACCATGCTGCGCCCAGCGATCAGTTTAAGAGGCTTCCCCTCGAAACGAGTAGAGCCATAGCGCGCAGGAACAACAATCAAGGCTTTCATAGGGGTCTCGCAGTCTGCCCAGTCCGGGACCGAAGCTCATGCCTTTTTTGCCCTGCTATTGTCAATTTGTCATGCGAAAGCGTTAATGAAGAAGAGGACGTACAAGATCAAGGTGGGGATCGGTCATGTCAGATACGCTGGACATCGCACTTGCACACACGCTGAAGGTTGAGGGCGGTTTTGTTGATCATCCGGCGGATCCGGGCGGCGCCACAAAATTCGGTATCACCAAACGTACGCTGGAACAGTTCCTCGGTCGCTCGGTCACAAAAGACGATGTCCGGAACCTTGAGTGGGATACGGCGAAGGAAATTTACCGCCAGAATTACTGGGACAAGATCCGCGGTGATGAATTGCCGCCCGCGCTGGCCATCCTGACCATGGATGTGGCCATCAATTCCGGCATTAAGGCGGCGGTGAAAAATCTACAGCGTGCCGCAAATTTCCTGGGCGCCGGGCTTTTGGAAGACGGGTTGATCGGACCGAACACAATCGGCGCTGTAAACCGGCTCGCTCAGACGCGGAAAAACCTTGAGGCCATGATCGATGAGTATGTGGTCAAGCGAGGTATCTTTTATTCCATGCTCGATACATTCGGCGTGTTCGGCCTTGGCTGGGCGCGTCGTCTGGTCTCCACCGCACGCCTCGCCTATGAAACCGCGGCAAAGCAGTTCGAGACTGCCGATAACGCTGAAGACGAATTGCCCGCCAGACAGGAAGCCTTAAGCCGACTTACCCGATATTTCCTGAATGATGGCGTGATCCAGACCTATGGCAGCTTTTTCCGCCTGTGGAATGGCTGGGCCACGGCGGCGCATGTCTATCAGGACATGCGAAAGAAAGCGCCGGACTTCGCCACTGGCACCCCCATTATCGGCCCCGAGTTTCTCGACGCTGCCCTTTTTGGTGTACAATTGCCAGATACGGCCCCGCCAGAGCCTGTTCCCGGGCAGAAGCTTCTGGCCATCGGATATCCCGCAGGATCGTCCGAGCCGTCCGAACGCCATGCCGAGGTGTATCTGCGCCGCAGCAGCGAGAGCTTTATCGCCCGCATTCACGCACCGAAGGAACCGGTGGTGGTCGGCATGAGTGGCGGCATTGTGATCGATCGCGATACGGCAGAACCTGTGGGGATTATTATCGTCCGGAATTCTCCAGCCGACCTCGACTTTGATGGCGAGAAGGACGAGAGCTTCGACTTTGTTGCGCTGTCCGATCTCTATGCGGCGGTTAAGCGGCTCCCACCTTTGGCCTGATCTGAAGGCCTGCTTTTCAGCAAAAAATTCCAGAAACGACGAAAATTTGTTAACTTTCCGGCACGAAAAAGGTTAACAAAAGGGGCAAAACCGTTTACCATTTGTGGAGGGAAGTCGAAAAATATCCGTCCAAACGGCCCAATAATCCGTCATGCAAGTGTCAAAAACCTGCATTCCGGACACTTATCCACACTTTTCTGGTAAATTATCCTAATTTCTGTTAAGGATGCATTTACCATTCTGTCCTGCGTGCACAATATAAGATTGCAGAATATACCCCTCTGGTAGAACGCCGAAACATTTCCGCGCAAATGGGGTGCGCTCGAGTATGGTGACGGGCTATGAAATTCGAATTTCTTTCCTTGGCAGCTGCAGCTGGTCTGACCTTCGGCAATCTGGCGTATGCTGGCGACAGCACCGCTCTGGCCGTCTCGGACGTTCCTTCTGACGCGCTGGTACCCGCTAGCTTCACCACACCTCATTATGGCGACCTGGACGCTTTTTACGGCGATCTGGATGCCTTTTATGGGGATCTCGACGCGTTCTATGGTGACCTCGACGCCTTTAATCGCTACGGCGATCTGGACGCCTTCTACGGTGACCTCGACGCGTTCTATGGTGACCTTGACGCATTTTATGGCGACCTCGACGCGTTCTGGGGCAATCTTTTTGGCAGCTATGGCGACCTTGACGCCTTCTACGGCGATCTTGATGCGTTCTATGGCGACCTTGATGCCTTTTATGGCGATCTGGACGCGTTCTATGGTGACCTCGACGCATTCGTAGGAAACATGACGCCGTTCATCGGCATGCTTCACAGCTATTACGGTGATCTGGATGCCTTTTACGGCGACCTGGACGCTTTTTACGGTGATCTCGATGCATTTTATGGACGCCTCGACACCTCTTATGGCGACCTCGATGCCTTCTGGGGCAACACAGACACCTTCGCAGGTAATCTGAATGCGTCTTACGGCGACCTGGATGCCTTCTGGGGCAATCTTGAAACATTTTATGGCGATCTGGATGCCTTTTACGGCGACCTCGATGCCTTCTCCGGCGACATTCGCGGCCAGTATGGCGATCTGGATGCCTTCTGGGGCACGCTCGGCGCCTATGATGACAGCAATGCCGCCGACTATGAGGCGCTGCTGTCCGACCTTGGTACGTTCTACAACACGTCGATGGAATATTTCTCCGTCCCGGTTGCGCTTTATACGGGCAAGGATTTCTGGCAGGGCTTCGCCAGCGACATCTTTGACAAGTATGGCATTGACCCGACCGACGCATCGACGCTGGCCGACCTCGATCAGATCGAGCGCGCAAAATTCTTCACCGATTGGTATGACGGCCTCTTCCAGTTTACCGGTATGGACCGGGTTGATCACTGGATGGGGGCGGTCAACTGGAGCCCGCGCCTGACGCAGGACCATGACTTCAATAGCGAAGCGGTGATTGGTCTTCTGGACTTTGGTGTAACCGATCAGACCATTCTCTCCGAAGACGTGGTCTATTCCGGCGGCTATGACACAGCGGCTGGCGATAGCCACGGTTCGTCCGTAATTTCTCTCATGATCGCGCCGTATGACGGACGCGGCATTATGGGCATGGCGCCAAACGCCAGCGTTGCCACCTATAACCCGTTTGATGAGACGAAATCAGCCAGCTTTGAAGATGTCGAAACCGGTATTGGTGAGCTGATTGCGCACGACGCCCGTATCATCAACATGTCGCTGGGTGTGCCTGCAACGGTGCTTTCGGAAGACTGGTCATCTATTCTCGATCGCTTTGTATCTGACGCGACAAGCGAAGGAACGATCTTCGTGAAGGCCGCTGGCAATGAAGGCACGGTCCAGCAGGATGATGTGGACTGGGCAAACGCAGCAGCGCTCGAGCGACTGATCATTGTCGGCGCTACCGGCGTGGACGGTGAAATCGCGGACTGGTCCAACACACCGGGCGAGGCGTGCGCCGTGGTCGCTGGCGATTGTCATGCTCTGAAAAATCACTTCATGGTCGCACCAGGCGAATTCATGCTGGTGTCTGACGGCGAAGGCGGCGTCACGCGTCAATCTGGTACCAGCTTTGCCGCACCACTCGTTTCGGGTACAGCCGCGCTGATCCATGGCGCATGGCCATGGTGGAAACAGCATGGCGAAGAGACTGTCGATGTGATCCTGCAGTCTGCCGAAGACCTCGGCGAAGAAGGCGTCGATGATGTTTATGGCTGGGGCATGCTTGATACCGAGGCCGCGCTCTCTCCGCTGGATTGGAACGACCTTCAATTCTATTATTCTCTGACAGAGGATGGACGTCTGCACGAAGCGCGCAATGCAACCTGGATGCGCGCGGCGCAATTACTTGGCGGTAATATCCGTCTTGAAGAGCGCGGTGCTTATCTGATTGCGCTTGAAGAAGTCGGCGACACCTATCGTGACTTCCGCATCCCGCTGTCGACCCAACTCTACGGCAAGTCGACCGATTATCAGGGCTATGACAGCGAGCGTCGTTTCCAACGGCACCTCTATCAGCGATTTGCTGACTGGGCGGCAACAGGACAGAACCAGTTCGGCGATACGCAGGGCTTCACGGCTAAACTGAATGATGACAGTTCCTGGATGATGTCCATGACGGCGCGCAGCTACACGCCAGGTATGAATATCCGGGACGGCCAGCTGCCATTCCAGACAGACATTGTCATGTCGCAGGCAGAAACCGGTACGCAATTCCAGTTCGGCTTTGGTGACGGTGCCACACGACTGTCAAACAGCCAGGTGTTCGGTTTCTATTCTGACTATGATGTGAAAACTGGCGGCGTGAACCCGATTCTCGGTCTGGCGTCTGGTGGAAGCTACGCATCCGCAACATTGCCGGTGAGTGACAAGCTGAGCATTACAGCCGCAATTTCCGAAGCCGAGGATGATCACACCTTCATCGATCCGATCACCGGCATCCGGACAGATGGTACATCAGGCGTGGCCGATTTCTCGGCGCAAGCCGCGAATGTTTCCATGGCCTACCAGCTGAACGATCAGGTTCGCTTCAACCTTGATTATACGCAGCTTAACGAACGTGACAGCGTTCTCGGTGATCAGGGCACAGGCTTCCTCGCGCTTGAAGGCGGAAGCGTCACCGATGCCGTCACCTTCGGCGCAGAGACATCACTGCCTTACGGCTTTGCCATCGCATCCTCTGCAACGCTCGGGCAAACCCGCTCAACACAGTTCGAAGATGGCTTCCTGGCGTTGAGTGATGACGGACTGAAATCCTCAGCCTTCGCACTTGGTGTCTACAAGACCGGCGTATTCGGTGCTGAGGACCAGATGCGGCTCTCTCTGTCCCAGCCATTGCGTGTTGATGAAGGTGCCTTCACCTATACGGCGCTTGAAGTGATAAATCGCGAAACCGGTGAGCTTGGTCAGGTCAGCCAGACCTGGGCGTTGAACACAGACCATCGTGCGCTCGACTTTGAGGCCATCTATGCCATGCCAATACTGGAAGGCGTTGGAGACTTCACAGCATTTGCAAGATCCGGTTCTGTTTTCTCTGACCAAAACTTCAGAGAAGACCGGGAAGTATCAGTGGGTGCGAGACTCTCACTTCGCTACTAGCGCGTGTTTTTGACTTTTAAAAATCAAGTCATTGCCAATGAATAGTGGTCAACGCGGTCCTGGCTGGCGTTGACCTCATACCCGAACCGGGACACTTTTTTGGCTCCGAACTGATTGGAGCGCGCAGATTGTGACCCTCGGACCGCCGAACCAGAACGGTTCACCGACATGTTGAAACTGATCGGAACGCTGGCTGTCTCAGTGTCTTTGTCCATGACGGTTCTGAGCGCTGCCGCGCAAACACCTCAATCCCCTCCCCCGACATCGAACAATGATATGAGCTTTGACGAGGCAATCGCTGCGTCGAAAAGCAACATGATGGGTAATCCCGCGTCTGCGCTTAGTCACGCACGGTTAGCAGAGGAACTGGCCGCCGGGATTTCCGACACAGACGAACAGGTCGAAGCGCTGGCCACAGCGATCTGGTTGAGCGTCGAGGCTCTCAATCGGTCCAATCGTCCTGACGAGGCGGCCCCAATGGCCGACCGGGCTCTGGAAATCATTGGCGATCGTGAGCTCGATAACCCATTGAAAGGCGAGCTGCTGCTGGCTGCGGGACGGGTGGCGCAAAACCGCGGCAAAGTCGATGCGGCCCTTAACTACTTTCTTCGCGCGCATGAAGTCTTTGTCGACTTTGATAATCCGAGAAAGCAGGCAATTACACTTCAGGAAATTGGCGGCATTTACAGCGACGCGCATGATTACGAACGTGCGCTCTCCTATTATGAGAACGCACGGGAGACATATTCCGGCGATCAGGTCGTTGCGCTGGTCAGTCTGAACAACACCGCAAACGTTCTGCGCGGGCTCGAACGTCTGGAGGAGGCAAAAGCGAGATATCAGGAAGCGCTGGAGCTGGTCGAAACCTTCGATTCCCCCGTGCTTGAGGCCCGTATTCTCAGCAATCTGGCCGCAACCGAATTTGAAAATGGCGAGTTCAGAGCGGCCGAAGCGACAGCTGACCGGGGCCTCGCCGCCATTCCAAGCGGGCAGACTTCAGAATGGCAACCCTTTCTTTACGGCATCAAGGCACGGGTGGAGTTCGCCCGTGGAAACCCCATCGCTGCACGTCGCCTGATTGAACGGACTTTTGAGGGGCGGGATCTGACGGGCACATCCATGCCGTTCCGCGACTTTCACGAAGCCGCTGCTGATATTTACGAAACAGTCGGTGATGATGACATGGCGCTGAGCCATCTTAAGGCCTTTCTGAGACTGGAAGACGAAGCATTGCGCACAGCGGCGTCTGCCAACAACGCCCTGATGACAGCCCGGTTTGATTTCGCCAATCAGGAACTGCGTATTGAACAGCTGCGCAGAGGTCAGCTGGAACGTGATATCGAAATTGCCGAAGCCCGGACGCGTCAGCGGAACATTATTTTCGGTGCCCTTGCGCTGGGCGGTGTCACACTGCTGGCGTTCGTCACCTATGGACTGATCGCAGCCACACGCAGCCGGAATGCGATTTCCCGCGTCAATGACGCGCTGAACGACACCAATATCAAGCTCGAAAAGGCCAATCAGGCCAAGTCTGAATTTCTGGCGACGACCAGCCATGAAATTCGTACGCCTCTGAATGGCATTCTCGGCATGAGTCAGGTGTTGCTGCAAAGCAGCCAACTTGATGACGATTCACGCTCCAAGCTTCAGGTCGTCCAGGCGGCCGGCACTTCCATGAAGGCATTGGTCGACGATCTGCTCGACGTTGCCCGGATCGAAACCGGCACCGTCACCGTCGACAAGACCCTCATCCAGCTACCCGGCCTTTTCAGTGATGTTGCCCTGCTTTGGAAGAACACCGCAGAAGAAAAATCCCTGTCGTTCGAAACCGACCTTAAAGACTGCCCGGCAACAGGCTATACAGATCCGCAACGCCTGAGACAGATCCTCTTCAACCTTCTCGCAAACGCAGTGAAGTTCACGGAAACAGGCGGCGTGAAGCTGAAGGTCACAGAATTCAATGAGGCTGACGACTGTCTGCTCCAGGTCCGCGTTGAAGACACGGGGATCGGCATCCCAGAAGACGAGTTCCTTCGCATTTTTGAGCCATTCCATCAGGTTGACGGAGCGAAAAGCCGAAAATTCGCCGGAACGGGATTGGGTCTGTCTATCTGTCAGAATTATGCGTCTGCGCTCGGTGGATCGATCGAAGTGGAGTCCAAAGAGGGGGCTGGCTCCGTTTTCACGCTGACCATTCCGATCACGCGAGACGAGGCGGCCATACCTGTCCCCTCTGCGCCCGATCCGGCAACACCGGCAAGCTCTGAGGAAACGGGCGGTGCGATTTCCGTCCTGATCCTGCAGCCCGACTTCATGCAAAAGCTCGTATTCGAGGCCTATTTCGCTGACGAAGTGGACCAGGTGAGCGTCGTAGAGACCCCCCAGGCTTTCCAGGCAGCCCTCGAAGAAGGTGAGTTCCGCTTCGCGGTTGCGCCGAGGGATGGCGAGCTGCCTTTGCAGTGGATTTCCATCCTCTGCGAACAGCAGGGCACCAGATTAATTCTACAGTCAGACAATCCGGACACGGCAGACCTTCCTGAGACAGCCATCATCATGCACGGCGCCTATGATCCTGAAAACTCACTGGAAATTATCAAACGCGAATACTCCCGCCAAAGCACGTAAGCACTCACAAACTGCCGCAGGGGTTGTGATTCATTTTCAGCATTTGGTTGCGTTGAACTCTGAAAATCAGACCCATTGGTTAATCTGATCGTAACAGTGTGGTATTAATACATGTACCATAGTTTGTTAACGCTTGTTAGGCGGCCATGAAAATCCTGTTCGTAGAAGACGATCCAATGAACAGACGAGTCGTGAGTGAAATGCTCAAGGCTGCCAATATAGATATGCATGAAGCCGAGGATGGCCCGACGGGTCTGAGAATGATCGATGAGGAAGACTATGACGTCGTTCTTATGGATCTGCGTATGCCCGGAATGGATGGCCTTCAGGCGATTCAGCGCATTCGCGCGCGCACCGATGAAAAACGCGACATCCCCATCGTTGTTGTAACAGCCGACACCGCCATGGATTTGCGCGGGGAGTGTCTCGACAAGGGCGCAGACGAGTTCATGATCAAGCCGGTCGAAATCCGCGCGCTGTTTGAGACGATCGCCTTCACCATCGCCAAGAAAAAAAAAGCACGTAAGGAAGCCAGTGAAAATGCGCGTAATCGCGCAGCAACCGGCTAGGCTCGTAACGGAATTTGCATCACACTATCGATCTGCCCCTTAGAAGTGATGAGGCGAGATAAAGATGCGTACACTCACCCTTGGAATGATCTGTCTTTGCGCGATGCCGTCGGCACAGGGTGACATCGTCGCGAGTTCGCCTGATGGATTTCATCTGAAGCTCGCACAATCTTCCGATTTGAATTGCTCCGAGCTTGACGGGAAAATCACTGATCTGCCCCGCTGGTGGTCATCTGACCACACCTATTCCGGAGACACGAACAATTTGTCTCTCGCGTCTGTCAGCGAAGGCGGCGTCTGGCAGGAAAACTGGGATACGGGCTGGGTCGAACACGGCCGGCTCGTTGCAAAGTTTGTCAATCCTGACGGGTCACACACGTTTCGCTTTGATGCATCGCTCGGCCCGCTACAGGCCATGGGCGTCGAAGCCGTTTTGACCATCGCACTATCTGAGGAAACAGACGCAGAAACGACCGCACACTGTGCGGTCGCTTTTGAGTATGTTGTCACAGGCAGTGACTTTCAGTCGCTTGATGCAGTGGCTGCGCCAGTTGATAGGGTTCTGAGCGAGCAGATCATGCGGCTGGCATCCACCGACTGACTATTCTGCCGCAATTTCTGGCTCCTCTTCCGCGATAAAAATGTCCTCAATTGTGCATCCGAAAACCCGGCTGATCGAAAAGGCGAGCGGCAAAGATGGATCATATTTGCCGGTTTCTATGGCGTTGACCGATTGACGGGACACGCCCAGAAGATCAGCGAGATAGGCCTGGCTCCACTTTCGCTCGGCACGCAAAACCCGAAGTCTGTTCTCCATCAGACGCAGTCCTTTTCGCCACGCAGGAATTTCGCTCCGCCATAACTCAGG
This sequence comes from uncultured Hyphomonadaceae bacterium, assembly GCA_964342455.1. GTDB lineage: Bacteria > Pseudomonadota > Alphaproteobacteria > Caulobacterales > Hyphomonadaceae > Ponticaulis. The sequence continues at coordinate 95,765 of CAYFGB010000003.1, read as the reverse complement.
AAGAAAAATGGCAGCAAAAGGAAAACCGGAAACGTCGGAATGGCCTCATAAATCTGAAGAAATCCGATAGCTCCTGATGCTCCAGCCGTAACCAGACCGCCAATCGCCAGGGCTTCCAGTTGGCGCAGTCGGGTATATTCATCGGTTTCCTGAGTGTAGCGCCAGATGAGCCAAAGAACCGCGAAAATCGGCAGAATGGTAAGCGCGGTCAATCCAACGGATAGCCAGATTGGATTGCCATCAAACTGGCGCTGAAGCAAAGCACCTCCAATGCATGCAATCGTATAGACAATCATGCTGGGCCAGAAAATCATGTGATATCGGCGTCTGGACTGTTTGAACGTGAATGATGACATCTCTCGTCTCCTTCTGAATTATCAAGTTGAGGCGACATTATGTAAAGCTTGCTTGTCTGTCAAGCGTACTTGTCAAAAATTGTCCGATGGCCGGGCTTACAAAATTATAATGCTAAATCTCAGTTGATTTCCGGAACTCGCCTCAATGTTCAGCCGTTATCAGACGGACTAGATCGGAAGTTCAAAGGAGTTAGTCATGAAAATGTTTCTGCCTGCAGCAAGCGCTGGACTGCTGCTCGTCTCGGCGTGCGCAACCAATGGTGGCCCGAGCCGCAATGTGATTACGGGTGCCGGTGTAGGTGCCGTTGCTGGCGCAGGCGTTGGCGCCATGGCCGGCGGCAATGACACACGAAACGCTGCAATTGGCGCAGCTGTTGGCGCGCTCGCAGGTGCGGCCGTTGGCGACTATATGGACAAGCAGGAACGCGCACTGCGCCAGGCCACTGCAAACTCCAACATTGAAGTCGAACGACGCGGCGACCAGATCCAGCTGACAGCGCCTTCTGATGTCACGTTCGACGTAAGCAGCGCGCAGATCAAATCTGCCTTTTACCCAACGCTGAACGACGTTGCGAGCACGCTGAAGCAGTTCCCGCAAACCTCGATCGATATTGTTGGCCACGCCAGTACGGATGGGGACGCCTCGTTCAACCAGTCGCTCTCGGAACGCCGGGCCGCGTCAGTGTCCAGTTATCTTACGGGACAGGGCGTCAACTCTGTACGGATCAAATCCTATGGCTATGGCGAATCCCAGCCACTGCCCGGCATTCCGGGTAACTCGCCAGCCAATCGTCGCGTTGAAATGATCCTGACACCCGTTGTCGACGAGACCGCCTGATCAAATCACGCATCCGAATAGAAAGCGGCATCCTCTTGGGTGCCGCTTTTTTGTTTGAAGTCAAAATACTAGCAACTCAGCTGCTTTCAACTTCATTCAACTGAAAATTTTTAAGACTATTTGTTTCTCGCTGTTGTTTTGTTCGAGATTTCTCCTCTAAATAGACAGAAGTTGATTACCAGACTGGGGGGAACACATGATACGAATGACGTGCTACTGGCTGGCTTTGCTCAGCCTTGTCTGGCCTTGTGCCGCCGCCTCCCAACCCAGCCTTGCTGATTATGCCAACGCGCGCTCCGTGCGGAGCGCCGAAATCTCGAATTCTGGCGACATGATCGCCTTCATCGCGCTGATCGGTGAAACCGAGGCGCTTTGTCTGTACGATTTGCGGGTCGACGAGAACAAATGCGTGCTAAACGTCACTGACGTGAAAGCCGGAAACATTTCATTTGCCGGCGAAAATCATATCACGATGATTGCGTCAAAAACGACACGACAGATCGGCTATCGCAACAAATTCGAATTCTCCGCCGCGTTTTCCTACAATCTGAAATCCGGCAGAGTAAAACAACTGCTGATACGTACAGACGGGCTCCACCCCGCCCAATCGGGCCTGGGGAGTGTGCTGGCCGTTTCCGAGGATGGTGACGACGTCTACATGCCCGCCTATATGGGCTATAATGATCGCGCGCTTTACAGCCTGCTGAAAGTCGATACCGATCATGGTGGCGGTCGAGCTGTCGAAGACGGAACGCGGCACACAATCGACTGGTTTGTGAAACCGAACGGTTCTGTGCTAGCGCGAGAAGAGTTCAAGGAAAAGGATCGACTGCATCGAATTCTCGCCAAGCATGGTAATGACTGGGAAGAAATCTACAGCGACGAAGCGGAATATCCTGACCTGAGTGTCCTTGGAATGACCGCTGATTACGAAAACCTGGTGGTGGTGTCAGGTGTCGAAGACTCTGATTTCAATGCGCTTTATCTCATGAATCTGGAAACCGGCGCGATTAGCGAACCAATGTTTCACAAGGATGGGCACGAAATTACCAGGGTGTTGGCGGACGAGAACCGGATCGTCTACGGCGTAGAATATTCAGGTATGCTGCCAAGCTATGCCTTTTTCGACGAAAAACTTGATGCGGATATCGCTGATCTTGTCGACAGCGCGAGCATGACCAGTATCACGATCAGCTCATGGAGCGATGACTGGAGCAAAGTGCTTCTATACACCACCAACTCCAACACTTCAGGAATCTATTCGGTCCTTGATCGAACAACCGGAACATCGACGGGTATTGCAGAAACCCGCCCGAACATTCGCGCCGAACATCTCGGCGTCTCCGCGATCATTGAATACAAAGCGCGCGACGGATTGACCATTCCGGCCATCTACACCTGGCCGACCGGCGTAAAGGCAATGTCCGATGCAAAGCCGCCTTTGATCGTTCTACCGCATGGTGGGCCCGCCTCGTATGACAGCGTCGGGTTCGACTGGATGGCGCAATTCTTCGCCAATCGCGGCTATGCTGTACTCCAGCCTAACTTTCGGGGATCAACCGGTTTCGGATGGGAATTTCAGGAAGCAGGTAAAGGCGAATGGGGCCGCGCCATGCAGGACGATGTTACAGATGGCCTAGATGCCGTCATTGCATCTGGCTGGGCAGATCCGGACCGTGTCTGCATCGTAGGCTGGAGCTATGGCGGCTATGCAGCGCTCGCTGGTGGTGCATTCACGCCCGACAAATACAATTGCGTGGTCTCAATTGCCGGGGTCAGTGACTTGCCGCGTATGCTGCTTGATGAAAGACGCCGCTTCGGCAGTTCACATCCGGTCTACGCCTATTGGCAGGACTATATCGGCAATGAAAAAGAGCAAAGAGACGAGCTGGAAGCCGTGTCACCCGCTTATCATGCCGACAAGTTCAAGGCGCCTGTTCTACTGATCCACGGTCGGGATGATACAATCGTCGATGACCGGCAAAGCGACGTCATGCGCGACGAACTGAAAAAGGCCGGGAAGCCGGTTGAGCTGATCTTTATGAAAGATCAGGATCACAGCTTGTCCACCCAGAGCGCGCGCATCGAAGCAATGACGGAGGTCATCAAATTCGTCGATGCGCATATCAATACGCGCCCTGCTCAGACGGCGACGACAGAATAGTCCAGTTCGAAAACGCTTTCAGTCACCATCAAACAGGCCAAAGGCGGCCACAAAAAAGCCGGGGCAGCGCCCCGGCTTTTTCAATTTTCCAGACCGTCCCGGGTCAGCCCCGGGACGTGATTTCTGCCTCACGCAGCGGCTTTCTCTTTCTGCGCTGGTGGGAAGCGGGAATAGAATGTCTCGCCCTTCTCAGCCATCTCACGCAGCAGTTTTGGCGGTGCGAAGCGTTCGCCATAAGCTTCAGCCAGACGATCTGCTTCCTTCACGAATTCCGGGATACCCCATTTGAGATCCATGTAGGAACAGCAACCGCCCGTAAACGGCGCAAAACCCCAGGCGAGGATTGAGCCGATATCGGCATCGCGGGCATCGGTGATCACACCCTCGTCAAAACAGCGCGCTACCTCGATGCACTGACGGAACAGGAACCGTTTGGTCAGCTCTTCCTTCAATGCTGGTGGGCACTCATCGACTTTGGTGTCAGCTTTCTCGGAGAGATCAGGCCAGATCCGCTCTGGCTTGCCCTTTTCGTTATAGTCGTAAAAGCCTTTGCCGGCCTTGCGACCAACCCGGCCCTTGTCTTCAACGATCCAGGCGATCAGCTGGCCAAGCGGGCTTTCATTATAGTTGAAGCCAAGCTCTTTCGCTGAGGCACGGCTCACTTTCAGAACCGTGTCGATGCCAACGCTATCGGTGACTTCCAGCGGCCCCATCGGCATGCCGGACTGACGACCAACATTTTCGATAATGGCTGGCTTGATGCCTTCGCCCAGCATTTCCATGCCTTCCTGAGTGTAGGTGCCAAAGCAACGCGATGTGTAGAAGCCGCGATGGTCATTCACCACGATTGGCGTTTTACGGATCTTCAGAACATAGTCGATTGTCTTGGCCAGCGTTTCTTCCGTGGTTTTGTCGCCCATGATGATCTCAACGAGACCCATACGCTCAACCGGCGAGAAGAAGTGAATGCCAATGAAGTTTTCCGGACGCTTGGATGCTTTTGCGAGGCCCGTAATCGGCAGGGTCGATGTGTTCGATCCCATGACAGACGTTTCTGGCAAATGCTCTTCAGCCATTTCGGTGACTTTGGCTTTGAGTTCCGTGTCCTCAAATACAGCTTCGACCACCAGGTCTGCGTCCTTGATCAGCGAGTAGTCCGTGCTTGGAACGATCAGGTCCAGAATGGCGTCGGCCTTGTCCTGAGGCATCTTCCCGCGAGACACGTCCTTGTCCAGAATTCGCTTGGAGTAGGCTTTGCCCTTCTCAGCGTTTTCTTGAGATACATCCAGCAGGATGGTCTTGATGCCCGCCATCGCCTGAACGTGAGCAACACCCGCGCCCATCAGGCCAGCGCCGAGAACGGCAACCGTCTTGAGCTCGAATTTGTCATGGCCCGCCGGACGAGAGGCGCCTTTGGACAGCTCCTGCATGGACAGGAACAATGAGCGGATCATGCCCTTGGCTTCCGGACGCTGCTGAGTGTCGATGAAATAGCGGGTTTCAATCCGCAGGCCAGCATCGATTGGCACCTGAATACCTTCATAGAGGCACTTCATGATGTTGATCTGAGCCGGATAGTTTCCATAGGTATTTGCGGCCAGCATGGCATTACCCATGGTGGCAATCTGACCAGCGCCCGGATGTTTGTGCGGTACACCGCCTGGAACCTTGAAGCCTTTTTCATCCCATGGCGCTTTCGCTTCAGGGTTGGCCTTGATCCAGGCTTTCGCGAGACCGACCAGCTCGTCTGTCGCGCCCAGCTCGTTCACAACGCCGAGCTTATGCGCCTTATCGGCTTTCATCGGCTTGCCCTGAAGAATATACTGGGACGCCTCAGCCAGACCAATCAGACGCGGCAGGCGCTGTGTACCGCCCGCACCCGGCAGAAGGCCGATTTTGGCTTCCGGCAAACCGAACTGAAGTCGTGGATTGTCGTTTGCAGCCACGCGATAGTGACATGCCAGCGCCACTTCGAGGCCGCCACCAAGTGCCAGACCATTCAGCGCACACGCCACAGGCTTGCCGCAGGTTTCGAGCTGACGCAGCGTCTTGTTCAGCGTGAAGCCAGCGTCAAAACGGGCTTTCAGAGCCGCTTGTTCGTCAAGCTCGACCTTCTTTTCGCCGCCAGCGCCTTCATTCATTTCACCAAGGTCAGCACCCGCACAGAAGCCGGTTGGCTTGCCTGATGTCAGCACCAGGCCCTTGATGGCGTCATTGCTGGCCACTTCGTTGGCAATCGCCACAATGTCGGCGACAGCCTTGCCTGTCAGCGTGTTCATGGAACGCCCGGGCACGTCGAATGTCGCTACTGCGATCCCATCCGCATCGACATCCCATCCAAATGTTTCGAGGTTCATATTTGTTACTCCTCGGGGGTTACCCCCCTCATTACTTTCCCTGATCCGGTTTATCGAAGAAGAAGCCATGAACACCGCCGAGCCCCAGCCCGATCAACGTCCCCTGCGCTGGATCTTTCAGCATGAAACCGACGATCAGGCCGGTCACACCACCCAGCAAGAGGGACATTGCGATGCGCATATGGCGTTCATTCATGGGTCTAGACCCGCTCGATGACCGTTGCCGTACCCATGCCTGCACCAACGCAAAGCGTGATCAGAGCGGTTTCCTTGTCGGAGCGCTCCAACTCATCAACCATGGTGCCGAGGATCATGCCGCCAGTGGCACCCAGCGGGTGGCCCATGGCAATCGCGCCGCCATTCACATTGATCTTGTCATGCGGAATGTCGAGCGCCTGCATGTAGCGCAAAACCACAGATGCAAAAGCTTCGTTCAGCTCGTAAAGATCAATGTCGCTGACTTCCATGCCGAGCTTTTTCAGCACTTTTTCCGTAACGAAAGACGGGCCGGTCAGCATGATGGATGGCTCAGAACCGATAGATGCAAAGCCGCGGATTTTTGCGCGCGGCTTCAGGCCCAGCGCGTCACCCATTTCCTTGGTGCCGAACAGCACAGCAGACGCGCCGTCAACGATACCGGAGGAGTTACCCGGGTGGTGAACGTGATTAATGGCTTCCACTTCCGGATAGCGCTGCTTGACCACTTCATCAAAGCCCATCTGCCCCATGCCGATAAAGCTCGGATTCAGGCTGGCCATGGATTGCATGGTCGCGTCCGGACGCATGTGCTCGTCCTGTTCAAGGATGTTCGCACCCATCTGATCCTTCACAGGCACGATGGATTTCGAAAAACGACCTTCCTGCCAGGCTTTCGCCGCACGTTGTTGAGATTCAACGGCATAAGCGTCGACGTCATCGCGCGAGAAACCATATTTGGTCGCGATCAGGTCAGCTGAAACGCCCTGCGGGGCAAAATAGGATTTGATGGCAATGCTCGGATCGGAAGACCAGGCCCCGCCAGACGCGCCCATTGGCACGCGTGACATGCTTTCGACGCCGCCGCCAATCGCCATGTCAGCTTCGCCGGTCATAACCTTGGCCGCTGCGATGTTACAGGCCTCAAGACCCGACGCACAGAAACGGTCAACCTGCACGCCAGCAGTTGTTTCGGCATAGTCTGCGTTCAGAACCGCAATACGCGCGATGTCAGCACCCTGTTCACCAACCGGCGACACACAGCCAAGCACCACGTCATCGACCTTGGACGTGTCCAGATCGTTCCGGTCGCGTACAGCCTGAAGCGCTTGCGTTGCAAGGCTCAGTGCAGTGATTTCGTGAAGGGAGCCCGAGGCCTTACCCTTCCCGCGCGGCGTACGTACCGCGTCATAAATGTAAGCTTCTGCCATTTCTTACGTTCTCCTCTTCGGAATCCTGTATTTATTTTTGTCGTTCAGGAAATTTCATGATCATTGCGCTCGACACACAACGCACACACAAACGCTGTCGCGCATCGAACAACTTCCCCTCAATATAGGCAATCGTTCGGCCCATTTGAGTGACCTCAGCCTCACAATACACCGCTTCCGGCTTCACCGGACGGAGAAAGTGGGCGTGAATATCCACCGACGCTGTCATGTATTTGCCCCGTGATTTCACAAGGACAGCTGGCCCCATCGTATCGTCCAGCATGGCGACCAGAAATCCGCCCTGCACCAGACCGGCCGGGTTCAGAAATTCAGGTCGTGGGGTGAATCTCGTTCTGATCCAGCCCCGGTCCACATCCGCATCCTGAAACTCATATTGCAAATGCTTAGACGCGGGCGGTGCCAGTTCGGTACCGCCCGCGAAAAAGAGTTCCGGGACAAACGGATCTGAAAGCATGGACTAGAGAGTCCGGGCGATCAGCATCTTCATGACTTCGTTTGCGCCGCCATAGATCCGCTGAACGCGGCTGTCGGCGTACATCTGGGCAATCGGATACTCATCCATATAGCCATAACCGCCATGAAGCTGCAGACATTCGTCCACGATCTTGCACTGCAGATCAGACACCCAGTACTTCGACATGGAAGCTGTCGCCGAGTCGAGTTCGCCTTTCAGAAGCTGCTCTGTGCAATGGTCGACAAAGACTTTAGCGACGGTCGCTTCGGTTTTGCACTCGGCCAGTTTGAACTGCGTGTTCTGGAAGTCCCAGATCGTGCCGCCGAACGCTTTGCGGTTCTTCACATACTCAACCGTCACGTCGATGGCGCGCTCAATCGTGGCCATGCCCTGAACACCGATCACATGGCGTTCCTGTGGCAGTTTCTGCATCAGCTGAACAAAGCCCTTGCCTTCTTCACCGCCCAGAATGGCGTCAGCGCCGACGTGAACGTCATTGAAGAACAGCTCTGATGTATCAGCCGCCTTCTGACCGATTTTCTCGAGGTTACGACCACGCTCAAAACCTTCCGCACCTTCGGTTTCCACCAGCATGATGGAAAGACCTTTCGCGCCTTGGGCCGGGTCCGTCTTGGCACACACCAGGATCAGGTTCGCGTTCTGACCATTCGAGATGAAGGTTTTCGAACCGTTGATCACATAGCCATTGCCGTCTTTCTTGGCTGTCGTCTTGATGTTCTGAAGGTCAGATCCCGTGCCAGGCTCGGTCATGGCAATTGCAGTGATCATTTCACCAGACGCCATTTTCGGAAGGTATTTTTCCTTCTGTTCCTTGGTGCCATAGGTCTCGATGTAAGGTGCGATGATGGCGTTATGCAGAGTGATGCCGAAGCCATCGACACCCTTCCAGCCCATCTGCTCAGCGATGATGGCTTCGTGACGGAAGTCACCGCCCATGCCGCCATATTCTTCAGAAACGGACGCACACAGAATGCCCATTTCGCCGGCTTTCTTCCACATCTCTTTCGGTACCAGACCGGCCTTGCGCCAGTCCTGGACGTGTGGCGCGCATTCCTTCTCAAAGAACTGGCCGACGGAATCCGAAAAGATCCCGATTTCTTCGTCCTGGCGCCATTTGGACGGTGGTACATCGAGAGGCGATTGCAGCATGTCAGGTTCTCCACGAGCTTATTGACGTTTACGTCAACGTTATATTCGAAAGGATAACACCTTGTCGCCCCGTAACGTAAGGGCAAGAGGCAAGGTTTTTTGTCACAGTCCGGGTTTCTCTGCTTCGGGGCATCCTGAAGGCGAAACGACCGACCGTTTCAGGAAAAATTTGCCGAAATTCCCGCGACTATTTCAGCCGGTCTTAAGCGGTCCGGCCTACATAATAGCAGATTACGACCTGATCTGGCAGACCTCATGCATATGCTGCGTTCCTATCTCTGGCCCATTTTCGAGGACGATGGCGACTTCATCCGCACCGCCCGCAAACGTCTTGCGCATCTGCTTTGCCTTGTCGCCGCTCTGGTGATGACCTTTTTTGCCAGCTGGGCCCTGATCGAAACCAGAATAGTCGGTGACGGAACATTCTACACGTTGGGTTATTTTACACTCCCCGCCCTCTGTTTCTGGCTGGCCTATGAAGTGTCGAGGAACAGGCGACTGAACCTTGCAAGCGTCACCATGATTGCAACCTCCTACATCTTCACCTTCCTGATGCGGCTGGAATCCGGTTTCTTCACCCCGGGCGCGGTGTTCTTCATCACCATTCCCATGCTCGCTGGCATGTTGATCGGCGTTCGTGCTGGGGCTTTCTGCTCTGTGCTTGTCATTCTGACTTTCGTCGTCGCGCTCATATTTCACGATCAGCTACCGCCGCCTCGCGTTGCCATTGGCGAGCAGCAATTCATGATCGAGATGGCCGTTGACTTTACACTGGTTGGCACGGTGACGGCATTCTGCGCGCTGTTTTTCATGCATATGATGCGACAGGTTGTTGCCCGGCTCAACGTCGCCAATAAGGAGCTCAGCGAATACAAACTTGGCCTGGAGCTGCTCGTTCAGGCGCGGACCCGCACAATCAAGGAGCAGGCCGAAAAGCTCGAAACCGCACTCGAAGCGCAGAAAGAGGCCAACATGCTGCAAAACACGCTGGTTTCAGTGGTCAGCCATGAGATCCGGACACCGCTTGCGATTATTGATGGTTATGCCCGCAGAATGACACGCGCCCCTGAGAAACTATCGCCATCTGACATTTCTGAACGCGCTGAAACGATCCGCAAGAGCGTCAGGCGATTGACCCAGCTGGTCGAACGGACACTCGAATCTGCCCGCTATGCCGAAGGTGCGATCGCCTTCCAGTCCACGCGTTTCAGCCTGAAATCGCTCCTTGAAACGGTCGTCGCTCGCGAACAGGATCAGTCTCCGTTTCATCAGATCGATGCTGACCTTTCCGCCCTGCCCGATGAATATTGCGGCGATGAAAACCTGCTCGATCACGTGTTCTCCAACCTGATTTCCAACGCCATGAAATACGCGCCGGAGAACCAACTCATAGAGATCAGGACTCGCGAAACCTGCTCAGGATACGACATCTCCATCAAGGATTACGGCATCGGCATACCGGCCGATGAGCTGCCCCGCATCTCCAGCCGGTTTTTCCGCGCCAGCACGGCGAAGGGCATCAACGGAACAGGCGTCGGCCTCTATCTGACCCGCAAGATCACAGAAGATCATGGCGGCTCAATGGACATTCGGAGCGCCGTGGGCGAATGGACCGAAATCAACATTCACCTGCCCCATACATCGACCGTGTGCATCAACAATAACTGCCACAAGGGTTCAGAAGCCGCATAAGAAAAGGGCCGCCCCATGGGACAGCCCTTCGAATTTAATTGCGAGCGCGAAATCTCTGAATGATCAGAAAACGTCGGCATCCAGCGCCATCATACTGTCAGCGCCAGCTTTAAGTTTTTCGAGATGCGCACCGGCCTCCGGCAACACACGCTCGATGAAATAACGGCCTGTTTTCAGCTTGGTGGCATAGAACGGATCGTCTTCACCGGATTTTTCAAGCGCAGCTTTGGCCATCAACGCCCACATATAGCTGAACGCCGTCAGACCAAAAAGATGCAGATAATCGGTCGAAGCCGCAGCCGCATTGTCGAAGTTTTCGAGCCCCTTCGTCATCAGCCAGTCCGTACCTTCTTTCAGCTGTCCCTTGGATCGCGCCAGCGCATCCACAAATGGTTTCAGCTCGGCATCATCGCCATATTCGCCAACGAAATCCTCGATCTCAGCGAAGAAAGCAAAGACAGCACGTCCGCCATTCGCGGCCAGCTTCCGGCCAACCAGGTCCAGCGCCTGAACACCATTCGTGCCCTCATAAATCATGGCAATCCGGGAATCGCGCATGAACTGCTCCATGCCCCATTCCTTCGTATAGCCAGACCCACCATGCAGCTGGAGACTGTCCGAACAGGCTTTGAAGCCGCGATCTGTCAGAAAGGCTTTCACAACCGGCGTCATCAGAGCCATATAGTCGCCCGCTTTTTCGCGGACCTTCTCATCCTCGGATTTGTGCAGAAGGTCGCTTTGCAGTGCCGACCAGTAAAGGAAGGCCCGGGCCCCTTCGTTGAAGGCGCGCGCATCCATCAGCATGCGCCGCACATCGGGATGAACGATAATCGGGTCTGCCGGTTTATCCGGTGCCACATCGCCGGACAGCGCCCGACCCTGAAGGCGATCACGGGCAAAGTCAGCTGCATTCTGATAGGCGATCTCGGACTGGGAAAGCCCCTGAAGACCGACACCAAGGCGCGCTTCGTTCATCATGACGAACATGGTGCGCATGCCTTTGTGTTCTTCCCCAACAAGCCAGCCGGCCGCGCCATCATAGTTCATGACGCAAGTGGCGTTGCCGTGAATGCCCATCTTCTCTTCCAGACCGCCACAAGACAGGAGGTTGCGCTCGCCCGGCTCACCATTTTCATCAGGGATGAATTTCGGGACGACGAACAGCGAAATCCCCTTGATCCCGGCAGGTCCGCCTTCAATGCGCGCCAGAACCAGATGAATGATATTCTCTGACAGATCCTGCTCACCACCGGAAATCCAGATCTTCTGGCCCGTAATTTTGTAGGAACCATCCTCCTGCGGCACGGCTTTGGTCTTGATCAGGCCCAGATCGGTTCCGCATTGCGGTTCTGTCAGATTCATCGTGCCCGACCATTTGCCGTCAATCATTTTGGTGACGTAGGTCTGCTTCTGCTCTTCACTGCCCCCGGCCAGCAGCGCCTGATAGGCACCGTGCGTCAGCCCCGGATACATGGAAAAAGCCATATTCGCTGATGATTGCATCTCGTTGATGGCAACATTTACAATATAGGGAAGCCCCTGCCCACCATATTTCGGGTCTGCAGAAAGCGACAGCCACTGGCTTTCGACCAGCTTTTCATACGCGTCAGGAAAGCCGGTGGGCGTCTTTACGCTGCCATCATCGTTGCGGGTACATCCCTCTTCATCGCCCGTCTTGTTCAGGGGGAACAGGACGCCCTCGGCAAACTTCGCACCCTCTTCCAGAATCTGATCAACAACATCGCCCGATACATCCGAAAAACCGGGCAGATTGTCATATTTTTCAATGTTCAGAACGTCATGGAACAGGAACTGTATATCGCGTACAGGTGCCGTATAGCGGGGCATGGCATAGGTCTCCAATGAAAGACCGGCAGCGTTGGACGCTGCCGGTTAAGAAATCGTCTAATGACTGTTCGCGGTCAATTTAGTTTGCGATGTCTTCTTTTTCCATATGGGCGCGGGCGACAGCGTCATATGCATGAGCTGAGTCAGCCTCGTCATCGGTCGGACCAAACTTGGCCAGACGCTCTTCCATCCAGTCAATGCCGTCTCGCAGCATTTCGATGGCTTCATCGATTTCAATGCGCTGCTGTTTCAGCACTTCAACCTGCTGCTGGTGCTTCTTGTGCGCCTGACGCAGCTGAGCACGCTGATCATCTCCGAGATCATAGAGATCAAGAATTTCGCGGATGTCATTGAGCGAAAACCCGACCTTGCGTCCGGAGAGGATGAGCTTGAGACGCGCTCGATCCCGGTTGGAATACACACGATTGAGGCCTTCACGATCAGGAGACAGAAGGCCCTTGTCTTCATAAAACCGGAGGGCGCGTGGAGTCACGCCAAATTCCCGTGCCAGTTCGCTGATGGAATAAACGCGCTTTTTAACGCTATTCGCGATATCGGATGATTTAGTCATTCGAGAAAGATGTCACGCATTTACGTGAACGTCAACGTAAACTTCTCGTGAACGTAAACGTAAGGCTACAGCTAACAGCCGTTAAGGTTACCCGGACCGGTAAGATTTTTCTGGTTCCTGGCGACCAATCTTTAACCTTTTTAACCGCCTCTTAACACGAATTCCCGCTTTTAGATCAGGGTTAATGTATTGCGGTATGTCCGCATGTATGAGGAGCAACCATGGCAGCGCGCGGACCATGGAGTGTGAAAGGGATAGATGCAAAGGCTCGCGAGGCAGCATTGCAGGCCGCGCGGAGCGAAGGCGTAACCCTTGGCGACTATCTTAACAGATTGCTCCTGGAAACTGAAGGCGAGGACACGGGAATGGCCGCATTGGAACAGAACCAGACGTCCAACGACGACGCTGCGCCAACCTCCCGGGACGCACTCGACAAGCTGACCAGACGCATTGAAGCGGTCGAAGCCCGCTCCACCCTCGCCATCACAGGCATTGATCAATCCGTTGTCGGATTGCTGTCGCGTCTGGAGAATGACGAGAACTCACGCGCAGCCCTGGAAGGTCGCCTCGATCTTGCGTCCGACGAATTGCGCCAGACACAAAAGCTCCTCGAAAAGCGCATTGAGCGTATGGAGTCAGATGATTCCGACGAACAGAATCTGCGCGCCCTGAAATCTCTCGAAAACGCGCTCGAACGACTTGCCGGACGCGTAGAACAGCAGCGCGAAGAAGCGACACGCCTGCAGTCAGAGGTCAGCCAGACCGGCTCACGTATGGACCGCCTGAATTCTGATGTTGATCAGAAGCTCGCAGATCTGACCCAGCGGGTCGACACCACGCTGTCCACGGCGGCGGCCAGCATTGAAAAGGCCGTTGAACAGGCAGAACTACGCACGGAAGGGGCCAACCGTCACCTTGCAGACCGCATGTCCCAGCTTGAAGCGGACCTGTTCGAGGAGAAGCGCGCCCATGAAGACCGGTTCTCCGGTATCGAATCAAGCGTCAACGGCACACTCTCCCGCGTCACCAACCAGATCGACCGTCTGGGCGAGCGCATGTCGACAACCGAATCGCAGGCCGAAGCGGCAGCCGAACAGGCAAGCAGCCAGGGTGACGCCGTTACCGACTTTGCCGAACGGCTGACGCGTGCCGAATCCACGACGGATACGGCGCTGCGCGAGCTCGAATCCCATTTCAACCGGCTTGATGACCGGCTCGACCAGTTCGACGCTGATCTCGATGGCGGCAGCATTCGTGAGCTGCGCAGCGAACTGGACGATCGCCTGAAATCCGTCGCGGGCGAACTCGCGCAGACAATCATGGGCATTCGTGAGGACCTCGCTTCTCAGATCGAAACGGCGACAAACAGCCCGAACGAAGCCTTTGCCGAGATCAACTCTGCCGTGGCAGAAATGCACAAGCGCATGAAGCAGGCCGAAAAACGCCAGAACGACGCCATTGAGGCGATTGGCGAAGAGTTTGCACGCCTGACCACGGCGTTGGACAAGCGTGTACGCGGCATTGAATCCCGCAATGACTCCGACCTAACATCGACCGTGCGCGATCAGATCGACAATCTGGCGAACTCCTTCTCGAAACGCATTGAGGAACTGGAAACGCGTGACGGCTCAGAAGGCCTGAACACCGTTTCCAAGCGCATGAACGAGCTGGCCGAAGCCCTGGACAAGCGGGTCAACGCGTCTGAAGAACGAAGCGCACAGGCCATTCGCGACTTCACCGAGCATGTCTCGACACTGACGCGCAACTTCTCCGCCAAGCAGGAAAAAGGACTCGAGAAGATTTCTGGCGAAATCCAGGAATCAGAGAAGCGCCAGAGCCAGAAACTTGATACGGCCATGTCCGGCATTACCGAGCGGATTTCTCAGGTTGAAGAAGCCACCGCATCTGCCGTCAGCCCGATCCAGAAAGCGATGGCGTCGCTTGCCGAGCGCCTGTCAGCGGTCGAGGATTTCTCGAACCCGCCCGGCGTTTCACGCCCTCAGACAGACGATCTCAGCTTCGCCTCCTTCGAAGACACGCTGAACAAGGTGTCGGACAAGCCCGAGACAAAGACAAAGCCAGCAGAGAGCGCACCCACCTCCATCGAGGAGGATTTCTGGGACGACGAGCCTGTAAAGCCGAAAACGGCTGCGCGCCATCCGATCGGCCTGCCGGACATCCCGGACATCCCTGAGGATGACGAGGCCGAGCATTTTTCAGACAATAATTCAGAGCAGGCTCCTGACCCATGGGCAGACGAGCATGGCGCGTTTGACGACGCCGACAATGGCTTCGGTACGCACGACGATTTCGGCTTTGACGACCCTGCCGAGCCTGACGACAATGAAGCAGATCTCGACGCCGCTGAGGCAGACTCAGATCCGCTCGACGATCCGTTCGGTCCGTCGTCAACGCCAGCCGCACCAGACGATTATCTCGCTCGCGCCCGCGCCGCTGCCAATGCTGGCGCCGAACAGAACCGGTCAAACCTCCACAGCCCGCGTGCTGGCAAAACCTCTGGCGGTGGCCGCTCTGGCAGCTCGAAAATTCCGCTCGTTGCTGCGGTTTCCGTCATCGCGCTTGGCGCGGCTGGCACAGCTGGCTACATGATGATGCGCGGCAAGCAGAACCCGGGCATTGATAGCTATATCGCAACACCAAGCGAGACCTTCACACCGCAGGCCAGCGACACGCCAACAGAAACAGCAGAAGGCACAACGCTTTCGGTCGAAGACCCATGGGTCGCTGAGGACGGGCTGACCGAAGACCTCGCCGAGGACGAGACTGCCAGCGAAACCGCCGAAATAGCCGCGCCTGAAGCGGATGAGCCCACACCGGCGAACGTTCAGCCTGCACGCGCAGAAACCCGAGAGAGCAAGCCAGAGCGGGCACCTGCCGAAAGCGCTGTCGAGCCCCCATCGTCAAAACCAGCGCCCGCAGAGGCCGCCCCCGAGCCCGCGCCAGCCTCACCGCCAGTGGCAGAGCCCGTTGCCACAACACCGCCCGCACCTGCCCAGCCTGCGACGCCCGCCATCAGCGAAACACCGACCACGATCCAGCAGTATCAGGACGGCATGACGGCGATCAATGAAGGCCGGATTGCAGAAGGTGCCACACTGATCAAGGCCGCCGCCGAAGCAGGCGAACCTATTGCGCAATACCGCCTCTCCAAGCTCTACGAGCGGGGCCAGGGCGTGCCACGCGATCTCAACATGTCTCGTCAATGGACAGAGGAGGCCGCCAAGGCTGGCAACGTCAAGGCGATGCACGATCTGGCCGTCTTCTTTGCCGAAGGCGATGGCGGCCAGCAAAGCTATGCCGGCGCTGTTCAATGGTTCCGGAAAGCGGCGGATCACGGTCTGATCGACAGCCAGTATAATCTCGGCGTGCTCTACGAGCAGGGTCTGGGCGTCACAGCCAATCCGTCTGAAGCGCTGTACTGGTTCCGCGTTGCCGATAAACTTGGCGACAGCGCCGCAGCGGCGAAAGTGGCAGAACTTTCGGCCACACTTTCACCTGGCGAGGTCGATCGGACGGCACGTCTGGCCGCAGACTATAAGGTGCAGCCAGGTGATCCGGTCGCAAATGGCCGCTTCCCTCAGCCCTCGCCTCAGGCAACATCCGCGCCAACCCCGCTGGGTGCCAAAGCGCAGATCCTGGAAGCGCAAATTCTTCTGAATGCGCTGGGCTATAATGCAGGTGCACCGGATGGTGATTTCGGCAGCCGTACGCGTCAGGCCATTCTGGATTTCCAATCGGCAAACCGTCTGCCGCAAAGCGGTGAAGTGACGCCAACGCTGCTTCGCCAGCTTCAGGCCGCAAGTCAGTAATCCTAAAGCCGCCAGACTGAACCGGGATCAGCACGGTCAGGAACCAGCCGGCTCGCCGGAACGGCATAAACGCGATCTGCACCCAGCATGAATGCCTGGCGATCTCCCGCCATGACAGGCGCATAAGCCGGATCGAGCACGTTTAGCCCACCAGTAAACGCGCCCATGGCGGGCATGATCAACGATCCCCCATTCGTCAGGAAACAGCGGCGTCTGACTTTCTTGCCGCCGCGGCCAACCAGCCGCGCACATGGATGCAGATGGCCTGCCACCTCACCCGCCTCACCGGTGGGCTCGTGCCGGAATATCAATCGTCCGAGGCGGAAGGTCTTGGCAGCCTGACCGCCCAGATGAGCCGGAGGGTCCGGGTCATGATTGCCCTCCACCCAGATCCATTCGCAACGCGATGTCAGCGAACGCACCAGATCACAGCTTTCCGGATCAAGCGCATCAGCAGACCGCGGCGTATGGAAGCTGTCGCCCAGAGAAATCACCCGGGCCACACCAAGCTGGTCGATCAGCCGGGCCACACGCGCGAGCGTCGCCGCTGTGTCATAAGGGGGAAGATATTGTCCTGACCGGGCGTAACTGACACCTTTTTCAAGGTGCAGATCGGACACCACCAAAGTCTCTTGCGTCGGCCACCATAATGCACCTTCGGCCAGCGGCAGAAGCTCGTGTTCACACAGCACAAGACGAATCTGCGCCATTTGCGAATCGTGAGATTTGGGGGTCAGCATGAGGGTCAGTTTGCGCCACCCGGCATCAGGCGTCAATTCGCAGGCGCAGGCTGCGCCCTCAGCCTTTGAAATGTCCCTTGGAAATCGCATGGCTGAGCGCAACTTTCGGCACAAGAATGCCCAGAACGAAAGCCGCCAGCCCGGCAGAATCGCCCAACATGCTTTCAGAGAGGGACAATAACAGCCCGAAAATCAGAAAGGGCAGCGCAAACCGACGTGCATCCGATCCTCCCACCAGCGCCGTCGATGACTGGAAAATGCAGCGCAGAATGCCAAACCAGACGAAGAAGCTGCCTACCGCGCCAATACCGAGCATCATCTCGAAATAGGAGTTGTGGGCGTTGTGCGCTTCAAAGTTGGCGCGCTCCATGACGGTGGTCTTTGTGACCGTGCCCTCCTCCCAGAATGACTGGAAGCCATAGCCAAGCAAAGGACGCTCCTTGATGAAGTCGATCACGGTCGGCCAAATAGCTGTCCGACCTGTCAGGGTCGTATCCTTACCGAGAATTCCCGCAGCCTCCAGCCCCATGGTCGCCACAATGAGGCCAAGCACGGCCACCACGGACACCGCGAACCAGCCGCCCATGAAGAACCGGACAGGTCCACGACGAATGGTTTCGGTGAAGATCAGAAAGCTTAGCGCCACAAAACAAGTGGCAAACGCCCCCATGGCCTTGGCCAGAAGGATACAACACAGCATGAAGGCCGTGCCCAGGAAATAGAGCGGGTTGCGGTCTGCAATAGCAACGATCGCGCAGGCCAGCGCGCCAATGGCACACGCCTCCCCTGCCGCGTTCTTCTCCATCCAGAGCCCACGCATGGCACCGGCATTTTCGCCGCTCATAATGCCATCATAGGGGATCACCAGAACCGAACCCGCCCCCAGCAACAACAGCGCCCAGGCAATGCCGACCCAGATGGACCGCCAGGAAAACACAGACGCCATGGCCAGTCCCACCCCGTGGAAACACATCAGGGTGATGGCTGCCTTCAGCGTGTCAGATGGTGTGATTGACCAGACCGTACTGCAAAGCGCGATGGCGGTATAGCAAAGGAAGGGCAGATTGACCCAGACGGTAAAAAGAAACGACCGGGTGCGCAGCAACAGTGTCGGAATAAATATGAGCAGGGTTGCGAGACCAGTCAGAGCCAGCGTCATTTTCCCCATAATGCCGAAGCCGATCTGCCTGGCGGTAAACGCCTCGAGCGACTGGGACAGCAGAATGCAGATCACCATCACATAGAGCGGCCCGAGCCGCTCCAGAAGCGGCACGCGTGACGGCATGGTCGCAATGTTCGGACGGAAATTCGCCTGAGGCAGTCTAATTCCGGTCAGATCAGCACGAGATAACATACGACAACAGGCGTCCTTTTTCGGGTCAGTTCGCCTGTTCGGTGCAATTCCCGTGCAAAGTCTCACCCACGCACAGAACAAAGATCAGGGGCAGATCTCTTCAGACCTGCCCCTGACGCCCACTCTTTCTGTTCTTTCAAGGGTCCGGCCCTGAACCTGCCACCTGGAACCGGCAGGCTATTCAGGCCCGGAAGACCGCAAGCCTAAACCAGCCAGGCTGAACAGATGACAACGCCGGCTTTCGGATCGGCTAGCTGCGAAGATAGCGCTGGCGCATGGCCACAAGCTCGCCCTCGGTCACATCCACCTTCTCCTTCAGAAACGCTTCAACAGAGCCGTATTCGGCCTCGATATCTGCGAAGAAAGATTGAAGATACTCAGGACGGGACTCCATCATCGGCGAAATCACTTCCGGCGGCAGCTGGAACAGGAAGGCGTAAGGTGATCCCTCTTCCTCGGCTTTCTGACGCGACTCTTCATCAAGGAACTCAGCCATATAGTCCACATAATCATCGGACAGCGCATAATCCTCGATGATGGTGTCGCGCGGCACACCCAGCGCTGTGAGGATCAAAGCCGCGCCAATACCTGTGCGGTCCTTGCCAGCGGAACAATTGAACGCCAGAGGCGCTTCGCCTGCGGCCAGCTTGTCGAACATCATAGTGTAGGCCGGTGCCTGTTCGTGCGCGATGTTGAAATACCCATCACCAAAGGCCTTGGCGACCTTTTCCGGTGTCAGATCAGGATCGCGGAAGACCTGACCAAACCCGGATGCCGGGTCTGAAGACGGATCTGGGAAGTAGAGATATTCAGCCTCGCCCGCTTTCCAGTCGGTCGGCTCCGCTTGACGTTCCATGGCGCTGCGCAGATCGCAGACCACTTTGATATCGAGTTCTGACAGATATTCATAATCGTCTTCCGTCAGACCCTCCATCACGCCCGACCGATAGAGCTGCCCCCAGGCTATGGTCTGTCCATTTGCAGTTTCATAACCGCCAAGGTCACGGAAATTCCGACCTCCCTCAAGCGGCAGAAGGCGGGTCGCTGTCATGACGGGCTTGCCATCACCGGACCTGATGAGGTAATAGTGACGCTCATCGACATCGCCATCCGGCGACCAGCTGAATTGCGTGTCTTTCACGGCTTCAGCAATCAGCTCACCGCGCGTCGCTTCCGGGTCGGTTGTCACTTCAATCGAGACCGGCGCGGCATCCGCTTCGAACGACCAGTTCAGGACGTATGCGCCGTCTTCGAACCGCGCGGCTGCATCACTGATAGTGGCAGGCGCGGGCTGAGCCTGGCTTGTGGTTTCCGTATGATTGTCGGCCGTCTCAACGGAAGGCTGACAAGCGACGACCAACAGGCTGGCCGACAGGAGCAGAGCGATACGTGTCATGGGAAAATCCTTTCAAAAAGGTCGGCCCACACAATTGTGCAGGCCGACGCGGTCAGGGGGGGATGGGAGATCAGTAGTCGATGCGGATAGAGGCCACCCAGCGACGACCAAAGCCCTCATACTGGTTCGGGGTCATTGGTGAGTTGATGTAGCGGGTGTCGCGCTCATCGGTCAGGTTGTTGCCATTGAGTGCCAGCGTCACCGTCGTTCCGTAGAAATCGTTCGGAATGGTATAGCGCACGGACGCATCAACCCGCTCAGCCTCATCCCAGAACTCACTCAGAGAGTCGTTCTCGGTCGTGGATAGCCATGCATCCCGGTACTGATAGTTCACGCGCGCCGAAAGGCCGAATTTCTCATAGAAAAGAGATGCGTTGTAGACCGTGTCGGACGTGCCTGGCAGCGAATAGCTGGCCCCCAGATTCGGCGCATAGAAACTCGAGTCGATGAACGTGATGTTTCCGCTCGCACCCAGCCCGTCAAACGGCGCAGGCAGGAAGTCAGCGGCTGAATAGATCGCATTGATCTCGAAGCCGGACAGCTCGCCATCATCCCCATTGAACGAAGAGAAGTAGGTGGTGTCGGTGCCGGGCTCGATAATGTCCGGCGCGTAGAGAGAACCGTCCACTGTTTCGCTGCCCGGATAGATGACATTGTCGATCTGACGGTAATAAGCGCCAACAGACAGAAGACTGGCTGGTGCGAAATACCATTCCAGGGCGGCATCGAACCCAAAGGATTCTTCGGGATCGAGATACGGGTTGCCGCCTGAAATCTCATATGGCGTTTCCGTGGTATCGACCGATTGTGACGCCCGCGCTTCGTTATAGGTCGGACGCGAAATGCCCGATGATGCCGACAGGCGCAGCTTCAGATCATCACGCAGGTCAAAATTCGCATGCACACTTGGCAGAACATTGGTGTAGTCATTGGAGGCCTCAATTGACAGGACATCACCGCTGATCGGGTCAATCATCGTGCCGGTGGAGGTAAAGTCAGTTTGCTCTACCCGGAGACCGTAAACCAGATTACCCCAGCCGAATTCGGTCGTCGCCATGGCGTAGAATGCCCAGATGTCCTCCTCAATGCCGATGAGGGAGTCTTCTGCGAACGGCACATCCAGCCCGCCAACCGCATTGGCCCAGGCTTCGCGCAGACCGACATTGTCAAAGTCGCGACCGCCAATCGAGTTGTTGAAGTCAGCGCTCCACAGCTTGTCTGTCACGAAGTCAGCGATATCCACATCGCCCGGGAAACCGCCAACCTGTTGCGCAGACCCACCAGACGCCTCACGCGTGTCATAGAGCCCACCAAACTTCACACGCGTCGGCAGACCGCCAAACTCGAAATCACGCTCAACATCAAGCTTCAGCTTGGTCGCTTCGGTATCGGTTTTACCGGCCACCAGAATGCCGACGGTTGCCGCGTAGGACAGCGTGTTAACATCCGTTTCCGTGCCCGGCGCGAAAGGCTGGGTCGGGTCGACAATCGGATTGTAGATATCGGTCACGTCAATATTCGCGCCGATAAAGC
The DNA here is from genome assembly GCA_964342455.1 of uncultured Hyphomonadaceae bacterium. GTDB lineage: Bacteria > Pseudomonadota > Alphaproteobacteria > Caulobacterales > Hyphomonadaceae > Ponticaulis. Next base: position 74,035 of record CAYFGB010000003.1, on the reverse strand, counting down.
CATACACGCTGCGCGGGATCGGCAGGAAGGTGTTGTTCTCGGTTTCCGTGTGGTTCAGCCGCGCTTCGACATACCAGTCATCAAACTGGCCATCATACCCCAGCGTGTTGGAGAGCGTTGAATTGTCATAGGTTCCGTATTCCAGAACACGCGAGGTTGAAACGAACGGCGCAAAGGTTTCCGCATCCATCGGCACGGAAGATGGGGTCGGCGCGGTCGGGCTTGTCGGGTCCATCACCTCAAAAACGAACTGGTTGCGCTCCTCAAGGTCGATAAATTCAGAATAGAGACTTGAGACAAAGATGGATGATTGCGGGGTCAGGCGGAATTCAATCCGGCCACCATATGCGTTGTCTTCGCGCTCACCGCGATAAGAACGGAAATCCAGGCTGGCAATGCTGTCATCTACGCCATTGCCGTCACTGTCAGTATAGCCGTATTCGCGGTTATCCGTGATCCGCCCCCGCAGATTGTGCGAACCGAACAGCAGAGCGCCAAACTGGTCGTTGGAATAAGACATCCGGCCATTGAACTTCTCAATGTCGACATCGCCGAGCTGCTGCTTGCCATAGCCAAGCTCTCCGGTTGCGCTGAAGCCTTCACGATCAAACGGTTTGAAGGTCTCAATGTTTACAAACCCGACCGTAGATTCAGCCGGCATGTCAGCCGTGATCGCCTTGTTCACTTCAATGCGCGACGTGATCACTGATGGAAACGCGTCAAAGCGCGGTGTCCGGCCATCTTCAGCGCCCAGCACATCAATGCCGTCAAAGGCAATCTTTGTGTAACGGAAAGGCGCACCGCGGAAATTCACATAGCGGGCCTGCCCCTGGTCTCGCTCAACGGCCAGCCCAGGCACACGCGCCAGCGAGTCCGCCAGGTTCTGATCCGGAAAACGGCCAATCGTGTCAGCAGCCAGAACATCAACCACATTATCAGCATTCTGCTTGGCTTCCATGGCGGCGGCCAGACTGTCCCGAATGGGAGACGCCTGAACAAGAATTGTGTCCTGACGATACTCGACCTCGGTGATATCCTGGGCCGCAACAACCGGCGCCATGGCCAAAGCTGTTGTAAACATTAATCCAAGTTTGATTGACGACTGCATGACTTTCCCCTGTCATTGGAAGCAATGCCGCGCCTCTACAAACTTCGAACACATGTACCAAATGAACCTTTTTCGAACGATAAGTGTCACTATGGTAACAGACTATCGCGCGACAACTGGAATACTTCATATTTTTCGAGTATATTCGTCAGAAGGCGGATGATATTGGACTGTTAACAAATTATTTGGCTTGCAATTCCACGTCGCCTGTCCCACTCATTCAGCTCATTTTTAGACCATACTGAACATATGTACCAAAATTATTCAGACCGAATCCCTGCCCCCGATGACGACGGCTATGTGTTTGCACACGCCGTTGATCTTTGCCTGAAAACCGGCCTTGCCAGTGTCACCATCCGCGAGGTTGCAAAGCGCGCCGGTCTCAGCCCATCGGGTCTGCTTTACAAATACGCCAGCCGCGAAACCTTTCTTGAGTCTCTTTTTGACTGGGCGATCGAACAGGATCGGGAGATCTGGTCGGCGCGCTCCGATGAAATGATAGGCGACATTCTGGCGGCAAAAGATCTGGTCACGCTTTCCATGGCGATTGTTTCCACCCAGACGTTTCTCACCCCGGCTCTCTCCAGCCTGCTCTGGGAGCTTCATCTGCTGGCTCAGAAACGCTCGGAGCTTCGTCCGGTCGTTTCAGCATGGCGAACAGCTGACCTGACCTTCTGGAACAAGGCTTTCACGGCCATGCAACTCCCCCCTGCCCTCGTTCCGGCCTGGGCCAGCGCGGTACTCAGCCTGCAGCATGTCATGCTTCTCTCTCCGAATACTGAAATCGGGCTCTGCTGGATTGATGATGCGCTTCAGCGGCTTTTTGAGCGGCTCTTTGATCAACCCGTTTCACGGCCCGGCGACAGCCCTTGGCGGCAACGCGCGGAACTGGCCATCTCCATGCCCTCAGAGGGCGCCGAGCCGACATCTGCCACGCCTGGCCGGATTTTGAGTTCAGCCAGCGAGATCATTCTGGATCAGGGATGCGCAGCCCTTTCTCATCGCGCCATTGCGAAACAATCCGGCGTCTCGCTTTCATCCACCACTCATCACTTTCAGTCGCTGGATGACATCATGCTTGGTGCGTTTTCACGTATTTACTCCGGTGCCCGGCAGAGAGCCGAAGACATCCAGAAAGACTTGCCAACATATTCGCGCGCCGAGTTCATTGAGCGCATTTTCCCAAGTCTTTCCGGCTCACAGAAACGCGAACAGACTGCGGCCTTTGCCATGGAGGACATCATGATGACAGCCTCACGCAAACCCGAAAGCCGCGCCCTCGCCACCGCTCTGTTTGCCCTCACAGGTTCCACGACCACACAGCTGCTGACCCGCATTAGTGACACCGATCGGACGTTTGACCGGCTGGATGGCCATGTCTATCGACTGACAGTGTCCGGGCTCATGACAGGCCATGATGGCGAAGCGCTGGATCAGCTGACTGCGCCTTTTCTGGCCGCCTTTATCGGTTAAATCGCAGTATCCGTCTCTAGAAGCGCGGCAGCCGTATCGGTCAGCTCTTTGGCCAGAACCTGAAACGCCGCCTCCAGAGGTGACGTCGTCCGCCAGCACAACACGATATCCCGCATGGCCGCCGGATAGTCGAGCCGCCGGATCACCAGTTCAGGGTCCCGTCGCGCTTCGGAGTGCGCATAGAGGCTCGGCAACAGAGCGATGCCCGCGCCCATAATGGCCATTTGCCGGACCGCATCGAGGCTGGTGCCTTCATATTCCGCGCTCACAACGGCCCCCGCCTGCGAGGCCAGCTCGCGCACGAGACCACTGAAGTAATTGGTCGGACCAAGGCTTAGAAACTGCGCCCCCTTCAGCTCATCAATCTTCAGGGGCTCAGCCGACTGGCTCAGCGGATCATCCGGCGCAGCGCACACCCATAAATGCTCCCGGAACAGGGAGACTTTGCTGTGTCCTTCAAACTCCCCCTCCGTGCAGATCACTGTATCAAACCGTCCACCCTCCAGACCATCCTTGAGGTCCGCAGTCCGCTCCTCGCGCACCACAAGGCGCAGATCGGGATAGCCCTCATGCAGGCGACGAGCGGCCACGGGCAGCAGATATGGGCCAATCGAAGGCAATACACCCAATTGCACCCGGCCTGACAGCAATTCAGTACCTCGCCGGGCGACGGCGCGCAGTTCTTCGACCTCCCGAAGCACGATACGCGCCCGTACAAGGATTTCCTGGCCCACAGGGGTCAGCAAAGCCCCGTGCCTCCCCCGTTCCAGCAAGCTCACGCCCAGCCCGTCTTCCATATTGGCAATCTGCGCACTCAGGGCAGACTGGCTCACATTCAGCTGTCGGGCTGCCTCCCCGAACCGCTCGGTTTCCGCAATGGCAATCAGATATTGAAGCTGTCTGAGGGTCGGACGCATTTGATCACTTTTTCCGATTAATATCCAAATTTATTTCTATTTGAATGATAGGTCATTATCGCCCAGTTTGGAAGGGCAGCGAGGTCGGCTTATCCAAACGACTCCTCTCACCCCAACCCAGTCGCCCGGCTGGCTTCGCTGCAGGCAAACGGGTGTCCCCTCATCCGGTTTGCACGAGCCTGGCGCCAATTCGCTCGTACCCACTCTCCGCAAAGGACCACCATTTGGTGGCCCGATAGACCCAATGCGCGAATTTTCGCGTCAACAAACGGAACAGGTATGACGATCCTATTTCAAAGAGCACGCCAGTTTTTCCACTGGGAGCCCTCAGCAGGACTCTTGCTGATCTTTGCGGCCCTGCTGGCCATTCTGGCGAACAATTCTCTGGCTGCCGGCCCCTATATGGCTTTCCTGCAGACCCCGGTTTCCCTTCAGTTGGGCGAGCTGGTGATCGACAAGCCACTGGTCCTGTGGATCAATGACGGCCTGATGGCGGTGTTCTTTTTCGTCATTGGTCTGGAGATCAAACGCGAAATTCTTCAGGGACAACTCTCCTCGGTCGACAAGGTCGTCCTGCCGCTCATTGCAGCGATAGGTGGCATGGCTGGCCCGGCGCTGATCTTCTACGCACTCAACACAGGCTCGCCCGAAAACCTCTCCGGATGGGCCATTCCAGCCGCCACAGACATCGCCTTTGCGCTGGGTATTCTCGCTCTGATGGGCAGCCGCGTTCCGGTTGCGCTCAAGGTTTTGCTGCTTGCGATTGCCATCATTGACGATCTCGGCGCGATCGCGATCATCGCCCTCTTCTACACGTCCGATCTCTCGGTCACCGCGCTCATGCTGGCCGCCCTGTCACTTGCCGGCCTGTTCGCACTTAACCGGGCCGGAGTGAAAAAGATCGCGCCTTATGTGCTGATCGGGCTGGTCATGTGGGTCTGCGTGCTGAAATCCGGCGTTCATGCCACGCTTGCCGGCGTTATCACCGCGCTGTTCATCCCGATTGAGGGCCGCACCGAGAAGGATCACTCACCCCTGCTCAAACTCGAGCATGGCCTGCATCCCTGGGTCAGCTTCCTGATCGTGCCGCTCTTTGCCTTTGCCAATGCCGGGGTCTCGCTGCGAGGTCTGAACCTTGAAACGCTGGCCTCACCGCTGACGCTTGGCATCGCGGCCGGACTGTTCTTTGGCAAGCAGATTGGCGTCTTCGGTCTCAGCTTCCTGGCCGTTCGGTTCAAGCTGGCGCGTATGCCGGAAGGTATCAGCTGGGCGCAACTTTATGGCCTGGCACTGCTCACCGGTATTGGCTTCACAATGAGCTTGTTTATCGGCACGCTCGCTTTCTCATCTCAGGCCATGATGAATGAAGTCCGGCTCGGCGTACTGGCGGGTTCAACCCTCTCCGCACTTCTCGGCGTCGGTGTGTTGATGCTGTCCACCCGGGACGGCGCCTCGCAAACAGGATCGACGTCGCAACGGCTCGCCAGCGGCCAGCAACAATCACCACAGATGTCGTAGCACTCCGACATACTGTAACTGGGCGCCCGTCTCACCGGGCGCCCTTTTTTTATCGACCCTTGAAAACCGGCGGACGCTTTTCGACGAACGCCCGCGCGCCTTCCTTATGGTCTTCGGTTTCCATGCAATAAACCTGCGTGAACGCTTCACGCTCAAGCAGCTCTGCATAATCATGCGTGGAGGCTTTGGAGACATTCTCCTTGATCAGGCGATAGCTGATCTGCGGTCCGGCAGCCAGACGCGTGGCCAGCTCGTTCACCGCATCCTGAAACTCTGCGTCCGGCACAACGCGGTTCACAAGACCCAGCCTGTGCGCCTCCTCAACAGAGACCATCTCTGAAAGCAACAACAGCTCCTTGGCCCGGCCCTCACCGAGAATACGCGTCAGAGGCCAGGCAATGCCAAGATCACCGCTGAATCCGACCTTTGAAAACGCTGTCGTAAATCGCGCCTTATCCGAGGCAATTCGGAGATCACATGCCAGCGAGATGGCGAAACCCGCGCCAGCGGCCACGCCATTGATGGCTGCAATCGTCACTTTCGGAATGCTGTAAAGCAGGCCTGAAAACCGATGGAGACCCTTTTGCCGGGTGATTTTCTGCTCGGTGGTCATTCCGCCAACATTCTGGCCGGAATTCATGGCCTTCACGTCGCCACCCGCACAGAATGCGCGCCCCGTCCCGGTCACAACGATGCATTTCACGCTGTCATCAACGGTCCAGGCCTCAAGGGTCTCGACGGCGGTTCTGAAAATATAGGGTGACAGGGCGTTCATCGATTCCGGGCGATTGAATCTCATCGTGCCCACACCGTTTTCGACCGTTACGACCAGTTCTTCTTCCATTTGAAACTCTCCCTATTTTTCTAAACTCAACACGAAGCAAAGTCGCAATGCGAAACAACCAGTTCGCACAGTGAAACTGTTATGTAAATTCCTTCCGCCCTGGCGCTTTCATTTCTTCGCGAACCAGCCTCACCCGCCTGGCACATCCTCGCCAAACGCCTCGGCGAGAAGGTCATCTTCGGCTTCCCTAAGGATGGCTTCTGCGGCGCTGACGCCCGCGACCGGTTCGCGTCCAACTTCCAACATCACAGGCACGGCGAAAGGCGAGATGCGCGGCAGATCAATCGGCGCAATCCTGCCTTTCACCCGCTCCAGAAGACCGTTCAGTCGCAGAATATCGAGCTGGCCTTCCGCCGCCTCTTCCCGCGCGGCACGCAACAGTATGTGGTCGGGCTCATGACTGCGCAGCACGTCATAGATCAGATCGGTTGAGAACGTCACTTGTCGACCGGTTTTCTCGCCGCCCGGCTGGCGTCTCTGGATCAGTCCGGCAATCTGCGCACATTGCTTGAAGGTTCGCTTCATCATGAAGCTCTCATCCAGCCATTCTTCGAGATCATCCCCCAGCATATCCTGCGCAAACAGCGCCGACATATCGAGATCGCCCATCGGCTCCAGCCCCCAGATGGCCAGAGCATATTCGCTGGCCACAAAGCCGAGCGGCTTCTTGCCCCATCGTTCGAGGCGACGGGTCAGCAACATGCCCAGCGTCTGATGCACCAGCCGTCCATCAAACGGATAGCAGACGAGATAATGCCGGTCAGCTCGCGGAAATGTCTCCACCAGCATTTGTTCGGCTGGTGGTATGATCGACCGCAGCTTCTGTATCCGGATCCAGTCGGCCACCTGCTGGGGCAATTCGTGCCAGCGGGCCTCATCATAAATGATCTGACGCACGCGCCTGGCCAGAAAGGTCGAAAGCGGAAACTTCCCGCCTGCATAGCTGGGGATGGCAGGGTCGGGATCGCTCGACCGGGTGGTGATCACGCTCGTCTCAAAAATGCCCTCATAACGCAGCACCTCCCCGCCAAACAGAAACGTGTCACCGGTCGAAAGCGAGTTCATGAAGCCTTCTTCAATCTCCCCAAGCTTCTTGCCCAGTTGCGCGCCGACGAGACGCAAAGACCCGTCGCCATTGCGTTTCGGTCGCCCCAGCACGCGCACACTCAGCGTTTCGGCCTCGATGATCGTGCCCACATTCATCCGATGGCCCTGCGCATCGCGTGGTGTACGCGCATGCCACAGCCCATCCTTGCGCCGCACGATCCGCTTGAACCGATCATAGGTCCGCAGCGCATAGCCGCCCGTCGCCACCAGATCGACCACGCGTTCAAACGTCTCCCAGTCGATATGCTCATAGGGCGCAACGCTTCGCACTTCGTCATAAAGCGCCGCCATATCAAAGCCTTCGCCGCAGGCCCGGCCCATCACATGCTGGGCCAGCACATCCAGCCCGCCCTGACGCCGTTCCGGACCGTCAAGCTCCATCGCCTCGACAGCCGCCTTCGCAGCCTGACACTCCAGCACTTCAAACCGGTTGGTCGGCACGAGGATGGCACGCGACACCTCATCAAGCCTGTGATTGGCCCGCCCGATACGCTGTATCAGGCGAGACGATCCCTTCGGCGCACCCAGTTGGAGCACCAGATCCACATCCCCCCAGTCAATGCCAAGATCCAGCGTGGACGTGCATACAACAGCTTTCAGAACACCGCGTGCCATGGCCGCTTCCACCTTGCGGCGCTGCTCGACGTCGAGCGACCCATGATGAAGCGCGATGGCGAGACCGTCTTCATTGGCCTGCCATAACTCCTGAAATAACAGCTCCGCCTGACTGCGCGTGTTCACGAAGATGAGCGCCATCTTTGCGCCTTTGATGGCTTCGTAGATCTCACCAACAGCGAACCGGCCCGAATGCCCCGACCACGGTATCCGCTCGCGCGAGACGAGCAGATCGATATCAGCTTTCACCCCGCCTTTCGCGCGGATCACATTCGCACCGCCCATCCAGCTCGTCAGATGCTCCGGGTCACGAACCGTCGCCGAAAGCCCTGTCAGCCGCAGATTGGGTGCCCAGCGTCGAAGCGTAGCGATGCAAAGCGCCAGCAGGTCGCCCCGCTTTGTCGGTGCCAGAGCATGGATCTCGTCAACAATCACGCACTTCAGATCAGAAAAGAACTCGCTTGCCCGGTCTGATGCGATGAACAGCGCCAATTGTTCGGGCGTCGTCAGAAGGATATCGGGCGGATTGGCTCTTTGCCGCTGTCGACGCGCCTGAGGCGTATCACCCGTCCGTGTCTCGATGCGAAGTGACAGGCCCATTTCGTCAACCGGCGTCATGAGATTGCGCTGCACATCGACGGCCAGCGCCTTGAGCGGAGAAATGTATAGCGTATGCAGCGCGGGGCGTGGATCATTACGCTTGCCGCCCGCCAGATCGATAAGCGAGGGCAGAAAACCAGCCAGCGTCTTGCCGGCCCCGGTCGGCGCAATCAGCAGCGCGCTCTCATCACGCTCTGCGGCATCAACCAGCGCCAGCTGATGCTCACGCGGGGTCCAGCCGCGGGACGCGAACCAGTCTTCGAACCGATCGGGTAACAAGGTGCGGGCAATCGCATCTGACATGCTGGAAAGTTAGGGCTCCCTGCCCCACTTGCCCAGCCTTTTCAGCCGCCAGCCCTCACCTCTTTCCGCTTTTCAGCGCCCGTGTCAGGACGCGCTTGCCGCTTTCCAGTATTCATCACGCAGCAGCCGCTTATAGAGCTTGCCGGTTTCCGCACGCGGCAATTCCTTGCGGAAGTCGATCTGGCGCGGCGTCTTGATGCCCGAAAGGCTTTCCCGGCAGTATCTAGTCAGCTCGGTTCGGACTTCGTCATGATCGAGATCGTGATCATGTAGCTGGACCACAGCCACCACTTTCTCACCCATGTCCTCATCCGGGGCGCCAATCACAGCCGCGTCCGCCACTTTCGGATGTGTGATCAGATGGTTCTCAATTTCCTGCGGATAGATATTCACGCCGCCGGAAATGATCATGAAGCTCTTGCGGTCTGTCAGATAAAGGAAGCCATCCTCATCCAGACGCCCGACATCGCCTAGCGTGGTCCAGCCATGACCGTTCGTCGCTTCGGCCGTCTTTTCCGGATCATTATAATAGCTGAACTGATCGCCGTTTTCGAAATAGATCAGGCCTTCTTCACCCTGTGGCAAAGGCTCACCATTCTCATCACAGATATGCATAATGCCCTTGATCGCCTTACCGACCGACCCTTTATGCGCCAGCCAGTCTTCAGAGTTGATGAAGGTCATGCCATTGCCTTCTGATCCGGCGTAATACTCAAACAGGATCGGGCCCCACCAGTCGATCATCTTTTCCTTCACCGGGATCGGGCATGGCGCAGCCGCGTGGACTACCGCTTTCAGCGACGACACATCATATTTCGCCCGCACCTCTTCATCGAGCGCCAGCAGGCGGTTGAAATGAGTCGGGACGAATTGCGCGACATTGATTCTGTGATGTTCGATCAGTTCCAGCGCATTTTCGGAGTCGAATTTCGACATCACGATGACGGTGCCGCCCAAACGGTGGATGGATTGCGACCAGCGCAACGGGGCTGCGTGGTAGAGCGGCGCAGGGCACAGATAAACGGTCGAATCGTCAGCGCCAAAGAAGGTCTTGATCAGCAGTGCAAGTTTGTCTTCCGTCATCAATGGCGTGTCTTCGGGCGGCAGTGCAGGCAAAACACCTTTCGGCTTTCCCGTCGTGCCTGACGAGTAAAGCATATCGAGGCCGATACTTTCATTCTCGACCGGCGTTGTCGTTTGCGCGTCGAGCGCCTCAGACCAGGATTTGTATGGCCCACGCGCATTATCCTTTGTGAAATAGGCCACGTTCGGCAACTTTTCAGGCACCTTGTTCAGCGCCTCGCCGATATAGTCAGAGCCAAGGAACAGCTTCGCGCCGCTATCATCCAGAATATAGGAGATTTCATCCGCCGTCAGGCGAGACGAAATAGCAATGTAGAGCGCACCAATCCGCTGCGCACCCCATGCGAATTCAAACACTTCCAGACAATTCTCAAGCGACATTGCCACCTTGTCACCGCGCTTCACGCCCAGCGACCGGAACAGATGCGCTGCCTGATTGGCCCGCGCCTCAAGCTCACCGAAGCTGAGCGTCGGTCCGCCATTCGCGATCACGACCGCTGGCTTGTCTGGGGTCTGTTCGGCAAAAATACGAGGGTGCATCTGTTTCCTCCTGGCTTGTATCCGTTTGTTCTGGTCGCAGTTTTCTGCTCATTGATTTTTCAGTCAGTCGCTAACGCCTGTGATCACAGCCCACCGGCCTCCAGCTCGGCTTGAAAATCAGGGTGTGCGATGGCCATGATCCTATCCCGACGCTCAGCAACGGATGCGCCGCGCAGATCCGCGATACCGTTTTCAGTGACAACAAATCCGACATCGCTGCGCGCTGTGCTAACCGGCCCTGAGAGCGTGTTGACGATCCGGCTCCGCGTTCTCGCCGTTGACGGCAGAGCGATGATGCCAAGGCCGCCCTTCGACTGTGCCGCGCCCCTCATGAAGGCCGGCGCACCGCCAACAGCCCCCAGATAGCGACCCGCCGCCAACTCGGCATTCACCTGACCGGTCAAATCGACTTCAATTGCTGAATTCAGCGCCACGAAGCGATCAATCTGCGAAATGACGTTCACATCATGCGTATAGCTCACCGGGCGAAGTTGCAGTCCGTCCCGGCGATCGCACCAGTCGAGCAGTCGCTGATCACCGGTCAGAATACCGGCAATGCTGACGCCCTGATCAATCGTTTTGCGGGTATTGTTGATGACGCCTGCATCCATCAGGTCAGCCACTTCCTGAACGAACACGCCAGAATGAAACCCAAGATCCTTATGGGCTTTCAGCGCATGCATGATGGCAACAGGCAGCGATCCCAGACCAATCTGGAGCGTCGAGCCATTCTCGATCATACCCGCAATCAGGCTGGCAATTCTGGCCTCGTCCTCGGTTGGCGAGAGCGCACGGGGTGCCAGAAGGGGTTCGTCCGTCCGTATGATCAGATCGATCTGATCGCGGCGAACATCCTTCCCGCTACCAGTCGTCGGCGCTTTGGAGCTGACTTCCGCGATCACCAGTCGGGCGCTATCGAGAAGATCTGCCGTGAAATCACCCGCCGCACCGAAGCTGAAATGGTCCGGGTCACTGCCTTCCGCGAGAGAGATGAGCACCACCGGCTTACGCCCGCCCAGTACGCCCGAGAGTTCGGTATAATGGATAGGCAGAATATCCAGCCGGTCCGCCAGCTTGCTGTTATTGGCCGTGCCGCAATAGGATTGGAAAGACACACAATCTGTGTGTTCCGGGCTGACCGAATCTCCGAAAGAAAAGCCCACAAAAGCCTGGAAGTGCCCCACTTGCGCCCGCGCATTCATCAGGCTTCGCGTCAGGCTCACCGGCTCTGCCGTGCCTTGTGACCATACCAGCTGGTCGCCTTCACCGATCAGTGAAGCCCAGTCGATATCGGCAAGTTCGATGGTCCGACCCGGTCGCATGGTATTACGCGCGTTCGAAAATCGCGGCCATGCCCTGGCCGCCACCAATACACATGGTTTCCAGACCGTACTGGACACCGCGGCGGTTCATCTCATGGAGCAACGTCGTCATAATGCGCGTACCCGTCGCGCCCACCGGGTGACCAAGCGATATGCCAGAACCATTGACGTTCAGCTTGTCGTGATACTCGTCCCACTCCAGCGCCTTGAGGCAGGAAAGAACCTGAACAGCAAACGCTTCATTGATTTCGACCAGACCCATATCCTTGAGCGAAAGCCCGGTTTTCTGCATCACTTTCTGCGTTGCCGGCACCGGGCCAATCCCCATGCGGGAGGGCTCGCAGCCAACCGCAGACCAGCCAACGAGATAGGCCAGAGGCTCAAGGCCCAGCTCCTTCGCCTTCTCTTCAGACATGATCAGGCACGCTGCAGCCGCGTCATTCTGCTGGGCCGCATTACCAGCCGTGACTGTGCCATCTTTCACAATTGTGCGCAGCTTTGCCATAGCGTCCAGCGTGCTGTCTGCGCGCACCCCTTCATCCTTCTCGAAGATGATCGGATCGCCCTTTCGCTGAGGCACGGCAACCGGCACGATCTCGTTTGAAAATCTGTTGTCAGCCTGCGCGGTCGCGGCGTTCTGATGGCTACGAAACGCAAAAGCGTCCGCCTCTTCGCGTGAGATCCCATAATCCCTTGCCAGGTTTTCCGCTGTCTCAATCATGCCTGAGATATAGCCGAAACGCTCAACCGGCTGGGACCGTTCGCGCCCACGATCCAGGCGATCATACAGCGTGGCATTGCCAGCTCGCGATCCCCAGCGCTGGCTGGTGGAATAATACTCTATATTGGACATGCTTTCGACGCCGCCCGCCAGCACCACATCACACGCACCGGATTCGACCATCATCGCAGCCGTGACGATAGACTGAAGCCCGCCGCCACAGCGCCGGTCGAGCTGTATGCCTGGCACTTCAATCGGCAGGCCAGCGGCAAGCGCCACCCAGCGTCCGACACAAGGGGTTTCACTGTTAGCGTAGGATTGCGCAAACACGACATCTTCAATCAGCGCAGGATCGATTTTCGAGTCTTCAAGAACAGCCTTCACAACGGTCGAGCCGAGCAATTCGACAGGGGCATCACGAAGAGATTTTCCAAATCCGCCCACGGCGGTTCGTTTCGGGCTGACGATCGCGGCTCGGCGCATGGCTCATCCTCACTATAAGACCCGCCCCATCTGGGGTCAGGGCCGTTATTGCCAGTCCGGAAAAGCGCGAGCAGGTGTTTGAATTATCAGCCTTCGCTGACGGTCTGGCACTGGAAACCACGCGCCTGACATCCTCCCCGCCTCCTTTCCGGAGTTTCTTTTTCGAGGTTGGCTATCACGTGACATCAGCCCTCGCAATACCGCAGAGTAAAATCTTTGTCGCGTTAAGCGAAAATATACCGCGACCAGTATCGCCCCGGATCAGTCCATCAGCGCAGGGTCTGCGCGATATGAACCAGTCGTGGGCCGTATTCCTGTTCCATCTGCTCGACCGTTGAGCTGTAGATCGGCGCGCCGCAATTCAGGCCGAGATACGTCTCATGGCGACGATCATAGACGGGCACGCCCACCGTGCGGACATTCGACCGCCACTCGCCATCCACCAGACAGAACCCCCGCGTGTTTACCTCGTCGATCGACTTCAGAATCCGCGCTTTCAGATCAGGCCATTCCTCGCCATAAAGCACTGACCAGCGATCAAACTTTTCCTCGAGCTGATCTGCCGGAAGCTTTGCCAGAACTGCGCGGCCTGTTGCCGTCTTCGCCATGCTGACCCGCGTGCCAATATCGAGCAGGTTTGAGTCAGACGCCGTCGCCGTGTTCGCAGCCACATAGATCATCATGTCTTCGTCGGGCCAGGCCAGCGCCACCGCAGCGCGGGAGATGTTTGCCAGCTCCTGCATCTGGCCCTGCGCGAGCTGCCGTATCTGGAAGTTTCCAACGACGGAATAGCTCAGCGACAAAAGCCGCGGGCTTGGATAGTATTTGCGCGACGCATCTTTCTTCAGATAGCCAAGTTCCGTCAGCGTGTAAGTAATCCGGGTCACCGTAGCCTTGCTTATACCCGACCGTTCAGACAATTCATTGTTTCCGAGCGAGCCATGCCCCGGCCTGAAAGCTTGCAAAAGCTTCAGCGTTCGCGCCACTGACCAGATAAACTTCCGGTCATTCTCGTATTTGTCTTCAAGATCGGCAAATGACTCGTATAGGCGCGCCTCTGGCGAGCGTTTATCCTGACCGTTTGACGCCTTCTTCTCTGACATCTCGTTCGATTCCTTCGCAACTCAGCCCGAATCCGGGCGGACATCTGAATATTTACAGGTCGTATTGAGCACTTTAATTGACGAATCAGCGGTCTGCTCGCCCTCGCGCGTTTCTTCCCCTGTCCGTATAGTGACAATGACCGGGTCGTTTCACAAGCAAATTCGTTCCAGTCTGACCGCATAGCAAAAGTCTAATTTTGTTTTGCAGAATTTCGGATACCATGCCCCCCTGCTGGTCATCGCGCTTCAACGGGCAGAAACCAGTATTTCCAGCGCCTTATCTCCCATTGCCCCACCGCATAGCGAACCGTTCCCCGCGTCTGGCAACCTGGTTTCACTGCCTAAAAATTCGACCTCAGAGCGCCAAACTACGCAATTACTGAAATAAAAATTTTGCTCTGCGGTATTGCAAGCTCAAAAAATCGCGGATACGACAGCGAAAAATAATTGGGGAGTTGAAGACCGGAAACCGACATCGCGCACAAACGCGATGGCTTTCCCGTCAAGACACCGAACCATCAGGCAGGCCATCCGGCTTCGCTGCTTCACATCGGGGAGCAGCACAGGAGACGTCTGCCCCACAGAGGCGATACGGACGGCAGAGCGCCCACACCGCTCAGACCGGCCAAGGGAGTGAGAAGGTAGCAGATATGAGCAATCCTGGCATTGACGACGAGATTTTCGCACAGCTGTTGGATACGGTTGATCGCTATACACGCGAACGCCTGATCCCGGCGGAAGAGACAGTCGAGGAAAATGACGAGATCCCTGAGGAGATCGTTCAGGAAATCCGCGAACTTGGCCTGTTCGGCATTTCCATTCCCGAGGAATATGGCGGTATCGGCCTGAACATGGTTCAGGAAACCCAGGTCCTCGAAAAGCTCTGCTATGCCTCTCTGGCCTTCCGGTCTCTCATCGGCACGACCGTCGGCATTGGCTCTCAGGGCATTGTGATGGACGGCACGGAAGATCAGAAAAACCTGATGCTTCCAAAGCTCGCCACGGGCGAAATCATCTCGTCTTTTGCGCTGACCGAGCCAGACAATGGTTCAGACGCAGCGCATATCAAGACGACCGCTACACGCGATGGGTCAGACTTCATCATCAACGGCACCAAGCGTTACATCACCAACGCCTCACGGGCTGGCATGTTTACGCTTCTGGCGCGCACCGACCCTGACAATAAAGGCGCAGGCGGTGTCACGGCCTTCCTTATGCCAGCTGACACACCAGGCATTATCCTTGGCAAGACTGACAAGAAAATGGGCCAGCGCGGCACCCGGACCTGCGACGTAATCCTTGAGAATGTCCGCCTGCCGGAAAGCGCGATTATTGGCGGTCCGGACAATCTGAACAAGGGGTTCCGCACTGCGATGAAAGTGCTCGACCGTGGACGCATCCATCTGTCTGGCTGCGCCACCGGCACGTCTCAGCGCATGGTCGACCTGTCCGCCCGTTACGCGGCCGAACGCCAGCAATTCGGTGTCCCGATTGGCCAGCACCAGCTGGTTCAGGGCCTTCTGGCCGATAGCCAGGTAGAATTGCTGGCTATGCGCAGTCTCACAAAGCTCGCCGCTGAAAAGTATGACGCGGAAGGCAGCGCAGTGCTGGAGGCGTCCTCTGCGAAACTCTTCTCGAGTGAAGCGGCAGGCCGCATCGCTGACCGCGCCGTGCAGATCCATGGTGGTGCCGGATACATCGCCGAATATCCGGTTGAACGGCTCTATCGCGATGTTCGCCTGCTGCGGATCTATGAGGGCACAACCCAGATCCAGCAAATGATCATCGCCCGCAACATGCTGAAGGCCGTCAACGCCTGAGCAAGGCTGGTTTTCAGCCGCTAACGCAAACCGAAACATCCCCCAACCCCGCACCCCTCGTGCGGTGACGGGAGAGCTGTACCCTACGGAGAGCAGAAATGAATCTAGACGGAAAAGTCGTACTCGTCACCGGCGCGGGTGGCGGCATCGGCAAGGCGCTCGCAATCGGCGCCGCTCAATCGGGCGCCTCTGTTGTCGTCAATGATATCGGCGCAACCCTGTCAGGCACGTCCGAAAACGTCGGTGCAGCTCAGGCCGTCGTCAAAGAGATTGAGGCATTCGGCGGCAAGGCCGTCGCCAGCACAGACAGCGTCAGCGAAACGGAAGGCGCAGAGGCGATTGTGAAGACCGCAACTGACGCATTTGGTCGTCTGGATGCCGTGGTGAATAATGCGGGCATTCTCCGCGATGGTTTCTTCCACAAAATGTCGTTTGAAGACTTCGACGCGGTGATCAAGGTCCACCTTTACGGCTCCTTCAATATGTCCCGCGCAGCCGCGCCTGTGTTTCGTGAGCAGAATGGCGGATCCCTGATCCACATGACCTCGACATCCGCCCTGATCGGCAATCTGGCACAGGCCAATTACTCTGCGGCCAAGCTCGGCATCATGGCGCTGTCCAAATCCATCGCGCTCGACATGCAGCGCTGGAACGTCCGCTCCAATTGTATCGCGCCGTTCGCCTGGAGCCGTATGACGTCCAACATCAAGGCCGATACGCCCGACCAGATCGAACGGGTCGCCAAGCTCAGGGAAATGAAGCCGGAGAAGATTTCTCCGCTCGTCAACTTCCTGGCTTCGGATGCGGGATCAGATGTCACGGGCCAGGTCTTTTGCGTCCGTAACAATGAACTTTTCCTGATGAGCCAGATCCGCCCTACACGGTCCGTTCAACGGTCCGAGGGTTGGACGGACGAAACCATTGCCAGCCATGCCATTCCGGCTCTGCGCTCAGGATTTTATCCGCTCGACGTCTCTGCAGACGTCTTTTCCTGGGACCCGGTCTGACCGTTTCCGGTCAGATCCTCCCTTAACCAACGCGTCTGCACCAAGGACTGTCCAAGTCATGACGGCTCTTTGGTGGACGCCCAATCAGACATCGGGAGCAATCATTCGTTCTTTCCAACCGGACGTATAAAACTGAATTAATGGTACCACATAATAGCACATTAATTTCACTCTGCGTTATTGTGGTTTTATTACGACCGTGCTACCGGACAAAAATAACGGATCAGCCTCGATGCGGATCTCTCGAAAAAGACTGAATGTCATAGGGGAAAAATCAAAATGAACCTGAAATACCTTCGCGCCTGCACTGCGCTTGGAGCCATGCTGATTGCGGTTCCGGCCCTCGCTCAGGACCAGACTCCCGGAACCACACCCGCTGCTGAAACCGCAGAAGACGACACGGCCGTTCTGAACCGCGTTCAGGTCTTCGCCCGTAAGCGTCAGGAATCGGTTCAGGACATTCCGGTCGTTGTTCAGGCGTTCGACGCTGAGCTTCTCGAACAGAACGCTGTGTCCACGATTGAAGACATTTCCTTCATGACACCTGGTCTGTCGGCCAACGTTCAGGGCAACAATGTTCAGAACGTTCTCAACATGCGCGGCATTGAGTCCGGCAATATCGGCGTCGGCTTCGACCAGCCGGTTTCCATCAACATTGACGGCGTTCAGTTCAGCAATGCCGAATTCCTGCGCGTCGGTCAGTTCGACCTTGAGCGCGCGGAAGTCCTCAAAGGCCCTCAGGCGCTTTACTTCGGCAAGAACAGCCCGGCAGGCATCATCGCTCTGACGACCGCTGATCCGACTGACGAACTCTACACCGAAATTAAGGCCGGCTATGCCACAGGCGCTGACCGCTGGTTTGCTGAAGGCGTGCTCTCTGGACCAATCTCCGAGACCGTCGGTGGCCGTCTGGCTGTCACCTATACTGATGCGAAGGGCTGGTGGGAAAACCAGGTTCCGGGCGTCGCGAACAAGGATGCGCCGGATTACAACGAAATGATCGCGCGTGGTACGCTGACATTCGAACCAACCGACAATTTCGATGCAAAAGCCAAGCTGACCTATCACCGCAATCGCGGCGACGACTATGCCTATCAGGAACTGGTCGAGTGCACGCCGGCGGTAGAAACCTGGTCTCCGTATTCAGACTGTAAGCTGAACGGCAAAGGCGCATCTGTCGACCCGGACTTCCTGCCAGGCTTTGACCCTTCACTGTCTCCGCTCTGGCGTGATGAGCCTTACTCGGAATACAACACGACGATCTTCAGCCTGGAAGCCAATTACGACATCAACGATGAGCTGACCCTCACCAGTGTCACCGGCTACAGCGATCTCGACAATCAGCGCTTCGACAACATCATTGTCGGCGGCACAATCCCTCTGATCATTCTCGGTGAAGCTCAGAAGCAGGAAACCCTGTCTCAGGAAATCCGTCTGACGGGTACTTATGACCGGTTCAACTTCATGCTGGGCGGTTTTGTCGACGACCGGACGATCACGCAGGATTCTGCGGTTGTTCTGGCGGGTGGTCTGACCCCGTTCAACACACAGGAAATCACGGCGGATTCCATGTCGGCCTTTGCTCAGATCGAGTATGATCTGACAGATGAGCTCTCCGTTTCCGTTGGTGGTCGTTACACCGAGGAAACCAAGGCGTATCGCGGTGTCATGACACAGGGCAATGGCTACGTCGTTGACGGCGTAACTGTAGAGGCCGGTGATGAATTCCTCATTGAAAACCCGGAAATTGACGCAGACGACTTCTCCCCGGAACTCACGGTCAGCTACAGACCTACAAACAACGTCAATATTTTCGCGTCATACAAAGAGGGCTTCAAATCCGGCAGCTACTCCATGTCGCAAACGGCCTCCCGTTTCCTCTCAGTGCGTCAGGCTGAGACTGATTTTGCGCCAGAGGAAGTGGAAGGCTACGAAATCGGTGCGAAAACTGAATGGCTGGACAACCGTCTGCGTCTGAACCTCGTCTGGTTCGATTATGACTACTCCAACCTCCAGCTGTCTGCGTTCGATTCCGAGATCCAGAGCACACGGGTCTTCAACGCCGGTGCTGCGAAAACCCGCGGTATCGAGTTTGAATCCATGTACATCCCGGAGACATTCGACGCTCTGACACTGACGGCCAACATCGCCTATCTCGACGCTTATTATGAAGAGTGGGATGCCGACTGTACTGCCTATCAGATCGATGTTGATGCGACCGGCTGTAATGTCGATGTCGACAACAATCCGGCAACAGACGTTGGCGGCCTTCTCGCTGGCACCGGCTTTGAAGCTCAGGACCGGAATGGCGATGAACTCCGTAACGCACCGGACTGGACGGTTCAGCTGGCGGCTGTCTTTGACGAACGCCTGACCGATAACCTCCGAATTCGTGCCAATGGTGCAGCGGTCTGGACCGACGAGCACAATTCCGACCCGATCGGCGACCCGCTGATGGACAATGATGCTCACTGGAAGCTGAACGCAGGTGTCGGCATCTACGCAGATGATGACAGCTGGGCGCTCGATCTGATCGGCCGCAACCTGACCGATGAGCGGATCTATAACTGGGGGCAGACAGCGCCTCTCGGTGGTCGCCGGGCGTATGCTGTGTCTCCGAACCCACCTCGGGACATCATGATCCGCCTGACCATCCGTCCATCTGAAATGATGAAGTAACAAGTTCCTCCCTGACTGCGCAGAGAGTCTTCGGTTCGCTGACAGACTCTCTGCCCCTTTTTTCTCAGCCAGGGCGCAACGCAAAGAAGATCACCCGGAGACTGGCGAAACACGTCGCTCATGTCGGTTTCGTCACCTTCGGGCAGATTCCAACTGACAGGAGAAGCCAAGTTGAAAACCAGTGCACCTGATACACACAGCGAACTACGTGAAGCCCTGCGCGCGCTTTGCGCCGAGTTTCCCGCTGACTATCATCGCAAGCACGGTGCGGCTGAGACTTATCCTGAAGAATTCATCGATGCTCTGACCCATGCCGGCTGGCTGGCGGCCATGATCCCGGAGGAATTCGGCGGATCGGGCCTCGGGCTGACAGAAGCTTCCATCGTTATGGAAGAGATCAACCGGAATGGCGGTAATGCAGGTCATTGCCATGGCCAGATGTATAATATGGGCACGCTGCTGCGCCATGGTTCAGCGAAGCAGAAAGAGCTCTACCTTCCGAAAATTGCCACCGGTGAGCTGCGCCTTCAATCCATGGCCGTTACCGAGCCAACCACAGGCACAGACACCACCAAACTCAAGACCACAGCCGTCAAACAGGGCGATCGCTATGTCGTGAACGGCCAGAAGGTCTGGATCAGCCGTATTCAGCACTCAGACCTGATGATCCTGCTCGCGCGGACAACGCCGCTGAGCGAGGTCAAACGCAAGTCCGAGGGCCTGTCTGTCTTCATTGTCGAGCTCAAAGACGCGCTGGGCAAAGGCATGGAAATCAAGCCGATCGACAATATGGTCGGCCATGAAACGAATGAAGTCTTCTTCGACAATCTGGAAATTCCGGAAGAAAACCTGATCGGTGAAGAGGGCAAGGGCTTTCGATACATTCTTGATGGCCTGAACGCCGAGCGCACGCTGATCGCCGCAGAATGTATTGGCGATGGCTATTGGTTCATTGACCGCGCCGTCGGCTATGCCACCGACCGTGTGGTGTTCAACCGGCCGATTGGCCAGAACCAGGGCGTTCAGTTCCCGGTCGCCCGCGCCTTTGTGGACATTGAAGCCGCAAACCTGATGCGCTTTGAAGCCTGCCGCCGCTATGACGCCAGCGAAGACTGTGGCGCACAGGCTAATATGGCCAAGCTTCTGGCCGCGGATGCCAGCTGGAAAGCTGCCAATGAGTGCCTCCAGGTTCATGGCGGGTTTGGCTTCGCGCAGGAATATGATGTCGAGCGGAAATTCCGCGAAACACGCCTCTATCAGGTGGCGCCGATTTCCACCAATCTCATCCTCTCTTATGTGGCCGAACACATTCTCGGCATGCCGCGGTCGTTCTGATGTCAGGCGGGGCAACATCCGGAGCCGGTCTGAGCCGGTATTCCTTCCCGCTGTTTGTCCCGGCAAACCGTCCGGAGCGCTTTGCCAAAGCGGCAGGCTCCGGCACGGACACGATTATCATCGACCTTGAAGACGCCGTGAGCGCCTCAGAAAAAGACAAGGCCCGAACCGGGCTTGGCACAGGCCTTGATGGACTTGCGGGCGTCAGTATCTGGGTCCGCATCAACGCTGTCTCCACGCCCTGGCATGAAGCCGATCTGAAGGCGCTGAGCGATCTGCCGGTTCACGCCGTCATGCTGCCAAAAGCCGAAAGCGCCAGCCAGCTCCAGTCGGTCCGCGACGGCCTGCCCGAAAACACAGGTCTGATCGCTCTGGTCGAAACCGCCAGGGGCATCCACGCAGCACACGAGATCGCAGCCGCCTCCGACCGGATGGCGTTTGGATCGGTCGATTATGCCCTCGATATGAACATCGCCTCCACGCGCGATGCCTTCCTGATGGCCCGCTCAACTCTGGCGCTCGCTGCGCGGATTGCCGGCCAGCCTGCACCGATTGATGGCGTCACAACGAAGACCGATGACGCGACCCTCGTCGCAGACGATGCAGCCCATGCGCTTGAGCTCGGCTTCGGCGGCAAGCTTCTGATCCATCCGAAACAGATCACCCCGGCCCGTTCCGCTTTCGTCCCCTCACCTTCACAGATCGAATGGGCGCAGCGGATTGTTGCAAATGTAACGGATGGTACTGCCGTCGCGGTCGATGGTGAAATGATTGATGCACCGGTGCTGGAAAAGGCAAAGGGCATTCTGGAACGTCAGGAGCGCCTGACATGACCGAGCTGAACCTCGAAGCCCTCAAGCAAACCATCGGCACCTCCGATGTCAGCCATGACACTGTTCAGGAAAGCCGGTACGCGCAATTTCAGGGCACGCTGGCACCTTTCCTTGCCTCCTCTTCCATATGCCCGGTCCCACCTGGCTTTCACTGGACGATGTTCCAGCCCGAGACGCCTTATGACGAACTACGCAATGACGGCCACCCGGTACGCCTGAGCCTGATCCCGGAGCTGCCCTTCGCATCGCGCATGTGGGCTGGCGGCAGTGTCACTTTCCTCGACACGCTGAACATTGGCGATCCGCTCACCCGGACCTCAACAGTCAGGTCAATCGATCTGAAAGAGGGCTCTTCAGGCGCTCTTCTGTTCATTGAAATCGGCCATGAGTATCAACGCGGCGACAAGACCGTCATCAGCGAAACCCAGTCCATCGTCTATCGAAACCCGACCAAACCGGTGGCCTTCACCCCGCTCGCGCCGGAAACGCCCGAGCCAGGCACGCTCAATGCGGACAGCCGACTTCTGTTTCGATACTCGGCGCTGACCTTCAACACCCACCGCATCCACTATGATCGCAATTATGCCATCAGCGAAGAAGGCTATCCCGGGCTGGTCGTACACGGGCCTCTACAGGCCACGCTTCTGATGAACCTGATCGCCAGCAAGCTCGGGCATAGCGGATTCACTTTTTTCTATCGCGGCACAGCGCCGCTGTTTGCGGGGCAGAATGCCAGACTTCAGATCAAAACCGGGAATGAAAACACCGCGCACATCGAACGCGGACCAGACGACATCACAATGAAAGGCCGGTTTCAGCTCAATGAGAGCTGATCTGATGCCTTGGGCGCACAACACATAAAAACCGAGAAAAGCAGGCAAAAGCCGCATCTCAAAAATCGGGAGAGCACGTCATGAAACATCGCCTGAAAACAGCCACATCGGCTGCGATCCTCGCGAGTTGTTTCCAGCTGGCTCTCGCTCAGGAAGCATCGAAGGCAGAGGCCAAAACCGCCCTTCCCGCCCCCACCATGATGGGACAGGCGACCTCAGCCACAGCCAATGCAAACGCAGGCGTGGCTGCGCGTCTGCCGATTGACGACCAGCGGGATTTTGAAGACGCGGCAAGAGGATTGCTCGCCAGCGAGCCAGACCTTGAAGCCATTTACGATGTGGATGGCAAAGTGGTCTGGCCGATGGCAAAGCTCGCATCCTTCACCGGCGAGGCACCAGACACCGTAAATCCATCGCTCTGGCGTCAGGCTAAACTCTCAGCCATGCACGGCCTATTCGAGGTGAAAGACGGCATCTGGCAGGTTCGAGGCTATGACATTTCGGTCATGACCATTATTCGCGGTGAGACAGGCTGGATTATCGTCGATCCGCTCTCCACCCGCGAAACCGCTGCGGCGGCGATGGAACTGGTCAACAAGACGCTCGGTGAACGCCCTGTCACGGGACTTATCTACACACACGGCCATGCCGACCATTATGGCGGCGCAGCAGGCGTTATAGACAAGGCCGAAGCGCAAGACCGCAACGTGCCTATCATCGCTCCGGCCGGTTTCACCGACTCGATTTCGGCGGAAAGCGCTGTCGCTGGCATTCACATGTCACGCCGGGCTGTGCCAATGCTGGGCACCGCACTTGAAGTGTCTGAAACAGGTCACGTCTCCTCCGGGCTTGGCCCCCGCTTTCCGAATGGCAAGATCGGTATGATCGCGCCAACCGAGGAAGTTGATGGCATCGCCGCCCAGCGGACGATTGATGGCGTTGTTTTCGAATTTGTAGATGCGGCAGGCACCGAAGCCCCCGCAGAATTCATGTTCTACCTGCCGCAATTTGATGCGATCTGCACGGCAGAGGTCGCCACACGCACCCTTCATAACGCGCTGACACCGCGCGGCGCGAAAGTCCGCGACTTCCTGCGCTGGAGTGAAGTGCTCGATCACATGCTTCTGACCTATGGCGACAAGGTGAACGTGTCGTTCGCCTCTCACCATTGGCCGGTCTGGGAACAGGACAACATTCAGAGTTATCTGCGCCGTCAGCGAGACATGTATCGTTACACCCATGATCAGGTGCTTCGCCGCGCCAATCAGGGGCAGACCATGATTGAGATTGCTGAGGATATTCCCGAGCCGGAAATCCAGACACAGAACTTCGACATTCGCGGCTATTACGGCACCAATAATCACAACACCAAAGCCGTCTACCAGTTCTATTATGGCTGGTGGGATGGCAATCCGGCCAATTACTATCAGCATCCTCCGGTGCAGAAGGCGCAACGGTTTGTCAAAGCCATGGGCGGGCTAAATGCGGTTATCGAAGAAGGTATCCACGCTTATGATGCAGGTGATTACCGCTGGGCCGCTGAGGTGCTCAATCATGCGGTATTTGCGGAACCCGACAGCGAGCTTGCCCGCAAATGGCTGTCATCGACTTTCGAACAGCTGGGCTTTCAGGCGGAGAGCGGCACATGGCGCAGCTATTTTCTGACGGCGTCCCGTGAAGTTCTGAATGGCCCACCGGGTCAGGGCTCGATCAGCCGGAACGCATCCTATTTTGCCAGCCTGCCCACCTCGCGCCTGCTCGATTTGCTTGCCGTGCAATACGCTCCGGAACGTATGTCCCTCGAGCCTTATGATCTGAATCTGGTTTTCACGGACTCCGGGGAACAAGCCAGCTTGCAAATCGGAAAATCAACCGCGTTTCCAAGGCTCGGAGTGTTGTCCGATCAGGCAGCCGCCACCATGACCACCACCAAGGCAGCCTTTGCAACGCTATTCTCAGGCGCGGCCACAGTACCAGATCTGATCGAGGTCGGAGACGCTGAAATTTCAGGAAACCAGGCTGCCTTCGACGCTTATCTCGAAACCCTCGATGGACCGGAATTCTGGTTCAACATCGTCGAGCCCTGATCACACGCACACCAGGGCAAATCCAACACAGCCCTGACCACAGACAAATAACCACAATGGCGGGGAAGCCCTCATGACTGACCAGACAATTGAACATGAAACACCAAAGAAGAAGGGCTCAGGCGCGGCATTTCCGCTTGGCGTCGTTCTGACCATGGGCACAGCTTATACGCTCAGCTATCTCGACCGTCAGGTCGTCAATATCGTTGCTGAGCATATCAAGTATGATCTTCAGCTGGCAGACTGGCAGCTTGGTGCAATTTCCGGCCTCGCCTTTGCGTTGCTCTACGCCACGCTCGGCATTCCCGTGGCGCGGATCGCGGAACGCACCAACCGTAGCGCCCTGATCTCGATCGCCCTGATCGTCTGGAGCGCATGCACCACAGTCATCGGATTTGCGCAGAATTTCTGGCAGCTCGCTCTTGCCCGCTTCGGTGTTGGCTTTGGGGAGTCAGGCTGTACCCCACCTGCCATGTCGCTGATCGCGGATGTTACAAAGCCCGAACAGCGCGCAAAGGCGCTCTCCATCTACAATCTGGGCGTCCCGGTCGGTGCACTTCTGGGCATGGTGCTTGGTGGTTATCTGGTCGATATTGTCGGCTGGCGCGCCGTATTCTTCATTGTCGGCCCCCCCGGTATTCTGCTCGCGCTATTCATCTTCGTGTTCATCAAGGATCCGCGCGCCAAAAAGCAGACCGTCAATCCGGTTACCGATCCTGCTGCAGCGCTCGAGCCTGATGATCATGTGCCGAAAATGTCTGAAGTCGCCAAAACGCTGGCGTCCAAGCAGGCCTTTATCTGGATGACGTTGGGCACCTGCCTCACTGTCTTCGTGGGCTATAGCATGCATGCTTTCCTGGCGCCGTTCTTTCTGCGTGTTCATGCGACCGGTCTTGCAGAGCTTGCGGCCAGCATGGGCCTTCCGGGCCCGACATCTCTGGTCGGTCTCGGTCTCGGCATTGGCCTGGGTGTCGGCGGCGCGCTTGGCACACTGATCGGCGGCCATGCCGGCGATTACTGGAAATCGAAGAAAGTCTATGCCTACACACCCGGCATTGGAGCCCTGCTTGCAGCGCCGACCTACGCTCTGACATTCCTCATCCCGAATGCAGGCCTGGCCATGCTGTTCCTCATCATCCCGTCCATCCTCTCCAGCATGTGGTATGGCCCGGTTTATGCCAGCATTCAGGGGCTCGCTCATCCGCGTTCGCGGGCAACGGCGATTGCCATTTTCCTCTTCCTGCTCAACGCAATTGGTCTCGGACTTGGCCCGCTTTCGGTTGGTATTGTCAGTGACTTCCTCTCTACCAGCCTCGGTTCTGCCGATGGTCTGCGCTGGGCCATGGTCTTCGTCTCTGGCGTCAGTGCCATTTCTGCGCTCTGCTATTGGATTGCGGCCCGGCCGCTTGAAAAAGAATTAGTGGAGTAGTCACCCATGAAAGCCATTCAGTCCAACAGCCTTGAGTCCATCGACAATTATGAAGCCGTCGACCTTCCCATGCCTGAGCCCGGCCCGGGCGAAGTGCGCGTGAAGATCAGCATGTGCGGCATTGGTTATGTCGACTCGCTCGTGGCGCTTGGGCTGTATCAGGTCAAACCGCCCGTGCCCCACACGCCGGGCGGTGAAGTGTCCGGCATTGTGGATGCGGTGTCCCCCGATATTGACGGGCTGGCCGTTGGCGATCGGGTCCTGGCCAAAGTCAATGGCGGCTTTTCTGAATACGCCATCAGCAAGGCTCGCGATACCAGACGCATTCCCGATGGGATGAGCTTTGCTCAGGCCGCTGGCTTTGAGGTCAACTATGTCACTGCTCTGCACGGGCTGAGAGATCGCGGCGCACTGAAAGCCGGTGAAACGCTGCTGATCTTCGGCGCCGCGGGCGGTGTCGGTCTTGCTGCGGTCGAGGTTGGCAAGGCACTTGGCGCAAAAGTCATTGGCGTCGCATCCAGCGAAGAAAAGCGCCAGCTCGTCCTGGACGCCGGTGCTGATCTTGTGATCGACCGCGACGAAGAGGGCTGGCGTGATCGCCTGAAAGCCATTGCACCCGACGGGCTGGATGTCGTGTTCGACCCGGCCTGCGGCAATCTCATGAACCCGGGCTTTCGCAGCCTCAGCTGGCGTGGCCGCTATCTAATCGTCGGCTTTGTCGGCGGCGACATTCCATCCCTGCGCGTGAATCTGCCGCTGATGAAAGGCGCGAGCCTGATCGGTGTCGACTATCGCCAGTTCTCGCAGGTCTTCGAAAAGGAACCTGCCAACCGCATGCTCGAGGAACTGCTCGGCTGGTGCGCGGAAGGACGGCTGAACGTGCCGACTGGCCGTGTCTTTGACTTCACCGATTTCAAGGAGGCGCTGCAATTTGCCCTGTCCGGCAAAGGCGTTTCCAAAACCCTGCTCAACGTTTCGGGCTGATAATCACCAGCCCCGATGCTCACTGATTTCTGCGTTTGTGAACGCACTGCACAGAACCACAAAAGAGGTCTTTGATGAAAAGCTACAAGTTCGAAGAATTCGGCGCACCGCTTCTGCGCGTTGATGAACCGACGCCTGAACCAACAGGCACCCAGGTTCTGATCCGCATGGCGGCTTGCGGCGTCTGCCATAGCGATATTCACATTCATGATGGCTATTTCGACCTTGGCGGCGGCCGCAAACTGCCGCTGGATGCCACCACCAAACGTCCGCACACGCTTGGCCATGAGATTGTCGGCGAAGTGGTCTCCGTCGGCCCGGATGTCACCGGCATTGAGCCGGGCACAAAATGGCTCGTCTATCCCTGGATTGGCTGCGGCGAATGCAGCCTGTGCACAAACGGCGAGGAACATCTCTGCCCGACCGGCAAGGTGATCGGCCTTTCGACAGCTGGCGGCTTTGCTGATCACGTCATGGTGCCCGACCCGCAATACCTGGTCGACTATGGCGATGTGCCAGACCAGATCGCCTGCACCTATGCCTGCTCTGGCCTGACCGCCTTCAGCGCATTGAAAAAGGCCCAGCGCGTAACAGAACAGGACCCGGTTCTGATCATCGGCGCAGGCGGTGTCGGCCAGTCGGCCATTGCGCTGTGCAACGCGCTTTACGGCGTTGCACCCATCGTGGCCGATATCAGCGAAGACAAGCGCGCCGACGCGCTCAAGCTTGGCGCAGCCGATGCCGTTGACCCATCAGACAAGGCCACACGCAAAGCCCTCCTCAAGGCAACCGGTGGCGGCTTTGCTACTGTGATCGACTTTGTCGGTGCGTCCGCAACGGCCGAGTTCGGCATGTCCATGCTGCGCAAGGGCGGCAAGCAGATCATTGTCGGCCTGTTTGGCGGCTCTGTGGACCTTCCCCTCGCCACAATTCCCATGCGTTCCATCACGCTGTCCGGCTCCTATGTCGGCTCGCTGGAAGAGCTGAAAGAGCTGGCAGAGTTGGGCCGCGCGGGCAAAGTGCCGGCCATTACCGTATCGACATGTAGCCTCGACACGGCGAACGAAACACTCGAAGCCCTGCGTGAAGGCAAGATTACTGGTCGCGCGGTACTTGAAAGCTGAGCGCAGCTCTCGCAAAACGGACTGTGAGAGAACACATTGATGGAGACGGAACACATGGCAGAACATCTCGGAGAGACGCTGGAAAACTGCGCAGAAACACGCTGGGCGCGATTCAGCCCGATCGTGACAGGTGATGACTATGTGGAAAGCCTGCGTGGCCGGGATGTGGACGTCTATCTGTTTGGCGACAAGGTGGACGAGCCCGTCGACCATCCGATCATCCGTCCCTCCATCAATGCTCTGAAGCGGACCTACGACCTCGCCGTGGAAGACCCGGAGCTGGCAACCGCTCATTCCGATCTGATCGATGCGCCGGTTAACCGCTTCCTGCATATCGTCGGCTCCCCCGATGATCTGGTGATGAAGAACCGGATGCAGCGCCGCATGGGCCAGCTGACCGGCACCTGCTTCCAGCGCTGCGCCGGCCTCGACACCATCTCTGTCCTTCACTCCATCACCTATGAGATCGACCAGAAGCACGGCACGCCCTACCACCAGCGCTACCTGGAATTTATGAAGCACGCCCAGCGCAACAACATCATCATCGGCGCGGGCATGACCGATCCGAAGGGTGATCGCTCCAAGCGTCCGTCCGAACAGGTCGACCCCGATCTGTTCATGCGGATCGTCAAGCGCGACGAGCACGGCATTTATGTTCGCGGCGCAAAGGCGCACATGACGGGCGGCCTGAACAGCCACTGGATCTGTGTCATGCCAACCATGAACATGACCGAACATGACAAGGACTATGCCGTCGTCGGCATGGTGCCGGGCGATGCACCGGGCATGACCTATATCTATGGCCGCCAGTCCTGTGACACGCGCGCCATGGAAGAAGGCAACATTGATGCTGGTAACGCGCAATATGGCGGTCAGGAAACGCTTGTTGTCTTCGAAGACGTGTTCATCCCTTATGAGCATGTTCTGATGGATGGCGAGCATGAATTCGCTCAGGAAATGGTGGCACGTTTCACCTCCTATCACCGGGCATCCTATGTCTGCAAAACGGGCCTGGGTGATGTCATGGTTGGCGCAGCAGCGGCCATCGCAGACATGAACGGTGCGGAAAAAGCCAGTCACGTCAAGGACAAGCTGGTTGAGATGACCCATCTCAATGAGACGATCTATTCCTCCGCCATTGCCTCGAGCCATGAAGCTAAGGAATTGCCATCGGGCATCTATATGAACGATTCCATGCTGGCGAATGTGTGCAAGCATAACGTCACGCGCTTCCCATATGAAATCTCCCGCCTGGCTCAGGATCTTGCAGGCGGTCTGATGGTCACCCTGCCATCGGAAGCCGACTTCAAGCACGAGAAGACAGGCCCGCTGCTGGAAAAATACCTCAAGGGCAAATCCAACCTGCCTGTTCAGCATCGCCAGCGCATGCTGCGCCTGATCGAGAACATGACGCTTGGCCGGAACGCGGTTGGCTATCTGACGGAAAGCCTGCATGGCGCCGGGTCGCCACAGGCCCAGCGCATTCAGATTCTTCGGGGCATGGAAGTCGAGAAGAAGAAAGGCTACGCTGAAGATCTGGCTGGCATTGAGTACGAAGAAGCTGGCGAACAGGACGACAACAAGTCCTGATCTCAGAAACAAAAAGTGAGGGTTGGAAATGTATCGAGAAACTTTGCTGGTCATTTCCAGCCTGGCGCTGATCACGGCATGTTCAGCGCCCACCTCTGACGACGCGTCACAGTCCGCGACGCAGACCAGCGGAGACGATGCTGGCCTGCCCCTGTGGACCAAAGTCAATCCGGGCGGCGAGACCAGCTGCTCTGACGGGTCCGACTTCTTCCTGATGACGCATAAGGGCGACCCGGAAAAACTGCTATTCTTCCTCGAAGGTGGCGGCGGATGTTCGGAGAGCCAGTCCTGCGATCCGCTCGGCGAGCCGACCTATAAGATCACCCTGCACGGCCAGTCTGATCCCGACACCGGAATTTTCGATCTCGACCAGCCGGACAATCCATTCTCTGACTACAGCATGGTGTATGTACCCTATTGTACGGGCGATGTGCATCTCGGCCTGAACGACACAGAATACAAACGCGAGAATGGGACCGTCTTCACCATCCGTCATCGCGGCGCGGCGAATGTCATGGCCAGTCTTGAGCACACCTATGAAACCTTTCCCGACGCCCGGACCATCTTCGTGACAGGTGCGTCGGCAGGCGCAATCCCAACGCCATTCTATGCCAGCTATCTGGCTGACCATTACTCAGAGGCGGATATCGCGGCGCTGGGCGATGGTGCGGGCGGATATCGTTATGCCAGCCCGGTCGAGTCTCAACTCACGCGCTGGGGCATTTTCAACCATGTGAATCTGGCCCCCGGCTTTGAAGATCTGACGCCTGAAACCTGGAGTTTCGAACAACTCTATATCGAGGCCGGGACAGCCTTTCCTGAAATGGCGCTCGGGCGGTTTGATTTTGCCATGGATGCGGCTCAATCATGGTTTCTGGGCACGAACAGCCAGCATGAAACCCTCATGGAAAACATTCTGGCGAACAATGCCGATATTGCTGAGGCGGTCCCACGTTTCCGGGCCTTCATTGCCGGAAGTGACAATCACGTTGTCATCCAGAGACCCGGTTTTTACGAGCTAAGTGCCAATGGACACGCGCTCAGCGACTGGCTGGCGCGATTTGCTGCCCTGGAACCGGTCGAAAATGTCATCTGTGAAACCTGCGCCACGGCTGAAGGCCTGACCGCCGAGTAAGCGCCAGGCCTGGTAACGGTCTCAGAGGCGCTCAAACTCGCGCTTCAGCTTTTCTTCAGGGTCGGTGACAAGCTTTTCCAGCGTATGGACCCGGTCCCGCAGGGTCTGAATTTCGCGGCGCATTGCGTCCAGTTCGGCGTCCGTTTCCGGCGCGCGCATATTCTGTTTGTTCTTCAGATAGTTGCTTATAATGCCGCCAAATACGCCAATCGCGACGATGGCAACAACCATGGTGAAGGGGGAATCGATGTCAAACATTGCGTCCTCATATTTATCGTTTTTCAATATATACAGAAATCACCGTTTGTGAAGAGCCGGACACGAAAGATTCCGGCATTTCACGAAATCGGTGGCTGATCAGCCCTGGAGACGGTCGATGTCCCGGCGGAGTTTTTCATCCGGATCGGTCAGTATCCGCTCAAGGTCGCGAATGCGTCGTCTGAGGGTTTCCACTTCGCTCTGCATACCATCATCAGTCTGGTCTTCAGGCTTGGCGCTGCGGTTGGCGGACCGAAGCCACATATCAAATACCAGGGTCGCAATGGTCAGCGTTACAATGATCAGGAACAATAAGGGCCCGCTCAAACGTTTTCTCCTTCTATAATTATCGTTATTCAATATATAAGGAGCCAGGAAGATCAATTAAAGGGGGTTTCTTACTTTCCTGTAATGTTATGGGCCGGTTTCAGGATTCCTCATCCTCATACCCCACCAGCCTTAAAGGCTTGGCAGCGTAACCTTCCAGCTCTGCCCAACGGACCAGCGCATCCTCCCGGCCATGCGTTACCCATAACTGCTCAGGGTTCACATCGCGAACCGTTCGGGTCAGCTCATCCCAGTCTGCATGGTCCGACAGAATGATCGGCAGTTCGACACCGCGCTGTTTCGCCCGCTGGCGAACTCGCATCCAGCCTGAACAGAACACCGGAACAGGATCTGGAAAACGCCTTGCCCATTTGTCCGCAAATGCGGATGGCGGGCCCAGAACAAGCTTACCGGCAAACTTGGCCTGATGTTCCTTCGCCTGCCCTTTTTCCAGCGTCGCGGGTTCCAGAGGACCCAGCCAAATGCCGTGATCCTCATAGAGATCGCACAGGGCTTTCAGCGCGCCGTGAATGTAAATCGTCTCCTGATAGCCTGCCTCCCTGATCAACCGGATCACGCGCTGCGCCTTACCCAGAGCGTAGACACCAACAAGGTGCGCCCGGTCTGGAAACTGCGTCAGGCTATCCAGCAGCTTTCTGATCTCGCTCCGGTCATCGGGATGTCGGAACACAGGCAAGGCGAAGGTCGCTTCAGAAATAAAGACATGGCACGGCACCACTTCAAATCCGGTACATGTCGGGTCATGGCGGCGTTTATAATCGCCCGTGCACACCATGCGCAGCCCTTGATACTCCACAACGGCCTGAGCCGACCCCAGCACATGTCCGGCAGGTGCCAGCCAGACCTTCAAGCCATTGATATCGGTCACTTCGCCCAACTCAGATGGCTGACGCGATGGGGTAAACGCTTCGCCATAGCGCGAAGCCATGATGTTCAGGGTTTCCGGGGTTGCCAGCACAGCGCCATGACCCGCGCGGGCATGGTCTGCATGTCCATGGGTGACAACGGCCCGATCAACCGCCCGCACCGGGTCGATATAAAAATCGCCAACCGGGCAATAAAGTCCGGCTGGCGTTGGATGAAGAAGCTGTTCGGGCTGGATCATGCCTTTGATGTGGCGCGCAGCCCGCCCTCAGGCAAGTCTGCCTTAGCTTGCAATACGCAGATTGGTCAGCTGGCTAGCGATCTCGGCATAAGCGTCGCGCAGTTGCTGACCGTTCCTGGCCTCATAGAAATGATCCTTATCGGTCGCGCAGGTCTGAAGGATTTTCTTGCCCGCCTTTGGTGCCTGGAAGGCTACCGAATAGACGATTACGCCTTCTCTTTTCATATTGTCGCAAAGCTTTTCCGCCTGCCGGTCTGAATCGCCCTGCCCGCTTTCGTAGTAGGTGTTGAACTCGCCATCCGTCATCAGGATCACAGCCTTGATGGTGTCGACTTCATCATAACCAAGCGGTTTGGAGGCAGCGGGCCAGATCTTCTCCCAGTCGGGTGAAATCAGATACCAGGCCCAGGCCACCCCCAGGTGCCCGGCGGTCCAGCCATTGGCATTCAGCTTGCTGATTTCATTCTTCAGCTTCGTTGCGTTGCTGGTCAGCGGCTCGATTGAGCTTTTCGGGCATGACATCACTTTGCCATCCGTGCTGATCATCGTTTCCTGAAGATATTTGCCGGTGCCTGGCGCGTCATCGTCAAACTTCGCAATGCCATCGCGCTCGGTCACACAATGCCGTAAAGGGCTTTTCTTGTCGTAAGCTGATCCCTTCACCTCTTTCGCATAGTCACCAATGTTGACGGCGGTTGAGTAGGTGTTGAATCCGATCCGGACACGATCCCCGCTATAGGGTGTAATCAGGATATCAATGGCGTCCTTGGAGGCGGTTTTCAGATCCCGGATCTTCGAACCACTCATCGAACCGGAAACGTCCAGCATCATCGCCAGATCAAGGTTCGAAATCCGGATGGCGGAGGTTGATGACCGGGACACATCCATTTTCTCCAGTGAGAACAGCCCTGCAATCGTGGTGGGCAGCGCGCAGGTGATGTTGGCCGCGATCCGGCCTGACTGGCGGTCCACACTCAGCGTCGGATCAGGACAAACCAGATTGACGTTCGCCATCCCGATATTGGCCCGGAACACAGCTTTGGCCTCTTTCTGGATATCTGCATTGCTGTTCTTTGGATCGTGCAAAGCCTTCGCCGCAGCCAGCGTTGTCGCGTCCAGCGCATTCTGAATGTCGGTCTCGGCCGAAACCGCCCGCTGGAAATCGACCCCCAGACCGACAACCGAGAAGATTGCTGTCGCCGCAAGCGCGAAAATGATCGCGACATTACCGGATGTGTTCGAAGCAAATTTTCCTGCAACAGACATTTCGTGCCACCTTGAAACAGAGTGCTGATTTCAAGGCTGACGTCGCAATTCTCGCGCCAGAGGGGAAAAACACTGAAAGGTTTCACTTTTTGGTCCCGACCGGCCTCAGGCTTCCGGAAGTGGCACCTTCTGGCAATAAATCGAGGACCTGCCTGGTGGTTCTGACAGTTTCGAAATGTCAGTGGAATAGCCGAGCCGCTCAAAATCATCTGACAGGCTTTCCACAAACGGGTCCAGCGCCTCACCAAACAGCGCGGCAATGTCCTCCGCCGCCCTCGGAGCCTGATTGAGCGTCTGTAGTTTTAAGGGTTTTGGCAGGCCGAGCCGCGTTTCCACTTCGCGCACATCTTCGGAAAACCGCTCGAAGGATAACAGCGCGTCCACAACAATCTCACGCGTCTCCGGGTTCCAGACATACTGGCTCTGGGTGAACCGCTTGGCAGGCGGAAATGCCTCCCTGTGCCGCTCCAGAAGCTCCAGCACAAAATCGGAAAATCCGGCCCGCATCGCCAGATCATGCTCGTCATGATCAGCCACGCGCTGGCAATGCCGGTAATAGCTCACCGCCCGCGTGAACGGGTTGCGCGTCACGGCAAAGGAAAACAGCCCCTTCACGCGCTCAGCGCCAAGCCCCTCACAGGCATGATGATAGCTCGCATGCGCCTGAAAGCCGGTCAGCTTCCGGACAACATCACCCCCCGTCGCCATCATCAGCAATCGCCGCACACCGGGCGTCGCGCTCCCCTGATAGGCCAGTCGCTCACACATGCGGCCATAGGGCGAGAGGGCCAGATTCAGCGACGTTCCGCCCGTTTTGGGAATATGAATGAAGAGAAACCGGTACCGGTCGGATATGATCATCTGGCTGGGTCCTGAACGCAGCTGCACGCTAGCATGATTTCACAACGCCCTGGCAAGCGCGAGCGCGCCTCCCCCACTGTCAATCATCAAAGCTGCGCGTATTCGGGTCCATCCGCGTCGTCGTCACAGGCGGACGCGTATAGGTCACCCGAATAACGATGCCGGTTTCATCGGAATATTCCAGCCATTTCTGATGCGGATTGGAGAGCTTCTGCGCCGCAGGCGTAAACCCCAGCTCAGCCATACGATCAATAATCTCCTGCCAGTTGTCTTCCCGCCAGATCCCGATCTCGAAATGCAGCCCGTCATGACTGCCTTCAACCGGCTCATCGGTCTTGCGAAAGCCGAACGCAATTGAGGCCAGTCTTTCATTGGCGCAGTAGAGTGTCCGGCCTTCCTGATTGGTCGTAACGCCGGTGACGTAAAACCCCAGACCTTCGCAATAGAAGCGTTTCACTTCGTCCAGATCGGCAGCCTTGCGGATAATGGTCAGCGTATAGTCCTGACGGTCGCGTTTCAGACCATCGCTCTCATTGCCAAACCACACACGAACCATACCGCACTCCCGTCACTCAATTCGTTCGTCAGCCTTATTCAACAGGCCGGTTCTGGTCCAGCAGATCCGGCTCATTCTGCTCGGCCCTTTCCTCAGACACCTTCTCGTCCAGATGCCGGTCTGGCGCCACATCACTCTCTGTCACCGGGCTGTCAGGCAGAGCCCCGGCGTCGAACGCGGGCGGCGACGCGGCATCTCCACCGACGGGCTCGGTTGGCACAGTTGGAATACCGGTATCTACGCGAAGCCGGTAAATCGGCTCTGGCAGACTGAACCCGCCTGTTTCCAGCGCCGCCTTCGTTCGGGCAATCGCGATCCCGCGCGCCTTGCCAAAATCCGTGCTCGACTGATCCACCCAGCCATAAAAGCTGATCACGATATTGGAATCGCCCACCATTTTGATCAGGCCAAACGGCTTGGGCTCATTAAGAATGAACTCCAGCGACGACATCACCTCCACACCGAGGCTGATCGCAGCCAGCGGATCATCTTCCGCGTCCACACCCAGCTCAAAGTCAAACCGGCGCTCCGGATTGCGCGTGTAATTCAGGATCACCGCCTTGAAGACGGTCGCATTCGGAATGCGCAGATGGTTGCCGTCCAGTGTCATCAGAACAGTCGCGCGAGACGTCAGCCGGATCACCTTGCCCTCATGCCCGTCAATCACGACGTGCTCATTGGCCCGAAAGGGCTGGCGAATAGACAGCATGACCGAGGAAATATAGTTCTCCAGCCCGTCCCGAACGGCAAAGCCAATCGCGATACCCAGAACGCCCGCACCGCCCAGTATGGCCCCGATCAGCGCCGTTGCGCCCATCAGGTTCAGCCCCACCACCAGCGCGATGAACACCCCGGCAATACGAATGGCCTGCGACACCAGCTCTGCCAGGAACGGATTGGGCAGCACCCGCCGCCAGAACCCGTTCCAGCTGGCCAGCAAATGGAACAAAATAGCCAGAAACAGGAACACAAGTATGGAAAGCCCGATCAGAGGCAGGCTGCGCAGCGTCTCCGTGGTCAGGCTTTGCAGGCTTTTGACGATGGGCGAGACGTTGGTGGCAATCTCGCGTGAGCGGGCCATGTCGTCGACCGTTGTCACCACGCCCTCAATCCGGATCGCCAGCGCCTCGGCCCGTTGCGCGACCGCGTCGTTCGCCACCTCACCCGAAAGGATCACAACGCCTTCGCGAACATTCACTTCAATGTCGCTCAGGCCCTCAATTTCGGCAAATATCCCGCTTAAACGTTCTTTTATGCGTTCATCGCCTGGGCGCGCATCGCTCGTTTCGATAACGGGTTCAGGGTCAACCGGCTCGGTTTCTGCGGGCAGTTGGGCATGGGCCGCAAAGCCGATGGCGCAAGCCCAGAAAGCCAGCGCCCAAATCAACCGTCTGAAAATCGTCAATCCACAGCCCTCCGCTCATTATCTCAATGCGGAGGGCACGTGGCGGTTCCCATCCGATCAGGTCTGTGTATAGCGCAGATTCTTATCGCCATGCATCTGTCGCACGGCGGCCATCACATCGTCAGGCAAGGTCATGTCGATTGCCGCGAATATATCGTCCAGCTGATCCTCTCGCGTGACGCCCACAATGGTGGAGGCCACAAAGTCATGCTGTTTCGACCAGGCCGTCGCCAGCGTGACGGCTGACATGCCCGCCGCCTCAGCAATGGCCATCACTTTCTCGGTGGCTGACAACGAGCTTTCATTCACAAAGCGTCGGGTCATTTCCACAAATCGCCCGCCCGCATTGATCAATTGCGAGAACCGGGCACCGTCCGGGGTCGCTCCGCCAAGATATTTGCCGGACACAACACCGCCCGCCAGAGGCGAATACGGGATCAGGCTGACGCCTTCCTGTTTGCAGGCAAAGCCCAGCTCATCCATGAAACGCGTGTTCAGAATGGAGAAATTGTTCTGGATCGTCTCATAGCGCGCCACGCCCAGTTTCCGGGATGTTTCGAGCGACTTCATCAGCCCCCATGTATTCTCATTCGAACAGCCAATCACCCGCACCTTTCCGGCCCGCACCAGATCGTCCAGCGTTTCCATCGTCTCGTCATAGGCCGTGCCATGATCTGGCCAATGGGTTTGATAGAGGTCGATATAGTCGGTCTGGAGACGCTTCAGGCTCGCTTCAACAGCGCTGGTAATGTTGTGACGGTCCAGTGCGGTCATGCCTGCGCGTTGAGATCCGACAACCCAGCCATGTGATGGCCCACATACTTTGGTGGCCAGGATGATCCGGTCCCGATCCTGGGTCTTCATCCAACGCCCGAAAATCTCCTCCGTCCGGCCCGCATATTCGGCGCGCGGCGGCACAGGATAGTTCTCCGCTGTGTCATAAAAATTGATCCCCATTTCCAGACATTTGTCGAGAATGCGATGGGTCGTTGCCTCGTCCGTTTGCGTGCCGAATGTCATCGTACCCATACAGATGTCGGATACGACAATGGCGCTCGAGCCAAGTCGTTTATGTTGCATGAAGTCCTCCCAAACTTGTTCTTTGGAACAACTGTAACGTGCTGCGGAGGTTTGCAAACCACATTTTCGCGACCGAACTGTGCCAGCCAAAGGTTTCCCTTGCTCCGCCATCCGATCATCCGGCACGTAAGAGATTTGCATTCCGGGGCATTTGGTCTAAGCCCGGCAATCATCACAGGAACACCATGGCAAGTCTCTTTACCCTGATCCCGGTTGCGCTGGGCCTTTCGACAGATGCGTTTGCAGCGTCCATCGCGCGCGGCGGACGGGAGCGCCGTCTCCATATTGGCAAGGCTGTCTCTTCCGGGGCGATATTCGGCACCACTGAAGGCCTGATGTGTGCAATTGGCTGGTCGGCGGCCTTTGTCTTTGCCGATCTCATTCAGGCCGTTGATCACTGGATCGCGCTCGCCCTACTGGTCATTATCGGCGGGAAGATGATCCGCGAGGGGTTGGAGACAGAAACGGACGACCCTGCCGACGCTGATACCGTCCGGAATAGCAATCTTGCCGGAACCATCATAACCGCCATTGGCACCAGCATTGATTCAGCAGCCGTCGGCATTGCCCTCGCGCTTTCCGGTGTTTCGCTCTGGTCGGCGCTGGTGATTGGCCTGTTCAGCTTCACCGCCTCGACCATAGGCTTCATGATTGGCCCGATGGTTGGCGAACGTCTTGGCAAGCGCGCGGAAATCGCAGGCGGTGTTATCCTCATCCTGCTTGGGCTCTGGATATTTTACAGCCACATGACCGGTGCGGCCTGATCAGGGCAGCTCCAGTCCCGGGAAGCGCAGGTTTTCAATGCGTTCAACCGTGTGTTCACGCTCATTGTCCCCCATAATGGTCACGTCAAACATCATCTCGACACGAGACCGATAAGGCCGTCCAACAGGCGTCGCCTTGCATTCGGCTGACACGAAGAAGTCGTTCACCTTCGCCAGGAAAAGAATGGGGCTGTAGGGCTTTTCCAGCTTATAGGAGATGGCGGCCGGTTTCCCGCTTACCTTGTCGACCAGCATTCTGGCTTCCGTCCGTTCCAGCGCCTTTCTCTCATAAGTGCCGATCTCATCATCGGTCGGCGTGTATGTAAAAACGCTCATGCCATTTTCATCAGCCAATGTCTTCACGCCGCCCTTTACGGTGTCGGCAATGTCGTCACACCAGATCTCTTCAGGTGCGGTTGAGGCGTTTGACAGCATTTCTCCGCGCCGGCCCGCCATGCTCTTATCCACGAACAGGAATTTGAACTGCTCATCGGGCGCCGCCGAGCCGTCATAGGCAATACGTGCCAGCTCCTTCCCCGCCGGTGTTGCGAAGACATAGTCATACGCCAGAACGGGCGCTTCGAACCCGTCAGGCACGGAAACGGCCTTGCGGAACATCTCGGGCCAGGCAGGGTCAGCAGTGGCGGTTCCCGTCAACAAGAGCGCGGATACACCAAGGAAAAGAGATCGAAACACGGTCAAAGTCTCCGGCAAGGGAAAAGGACAATCGACACCTTTTTACCCAATCCCAATGCCGACTTCGAATGAAATTTCAGATAGTAAAGCCCGCCTCAACCCGGATCAGAGACAGCTATAAAGCGCCTTGAACAGTTTTTGACCGCGCGGATCGCCCTGAAGCGCGTTCGACTGACGGTTCATGACATACGCCGCCGAGACCCCCAGATCCGGATCGGCCAGCGCGGCAGACCCGCCCCAGCCAGAATGCCCGAAGCTGTTTGTGTTTGGCCCATAGAAACCGGCATTGTTCCGCATCACGCCTGCCGCAAATTCGATTTCGAACGGCAGGACACGGTCTGGCCCGAGTGTGCGTTGGCAGGTCAGCGCCGCAAACGTTTCCGGGTCTATCAATTGCTCATCGCCAAGCTTGCCGCCATGCGCATAAATCCCATAGAGCCGGGCCGTTGACAGCGCCGTACCGTGTCCATTGGCCGATGGAATTTCCATGCGTTTCCATTCTGCCCCGCCCCGGACTGGGGACGACCATTTCGTCAGAAAGGCTGCGGTGCGGATGTCATCAATCTCGCCAAGATCAGCTAGGGATGTCGGGCGCTTCATGTCGGCGCACCGGTCATGCTCGCTGTCAGGCGTGCCCAGCCAGAAATCAATTTCGGCAAGGTCGGTGCCTGTACCGGTGAAGTCTTCAGCGAGGATCGTGCCCACGCTTCTGCCTGAAAGCCGGGTCACAACTTCCTGCATCAGATAGCCCCATGTCAGCGGATGGTATCCGCTGGTGCCATCCGGCACGGGTGACCAGAGCGGCGGAGTATCTGCTAGCTTCGCCGCAAGTGCGGTCTGATCGAACCAGAGATCAGGATCGATTTCATCCTTGAACCCAGAAAGCCCGCTTTGATGCGAGGCCAGTTGCGCAATCGTAAGCTCGCCTTTGCCATGCGCCCCGAATTCGGGCCAGAAATCGGTCACAAGCGTATCATAAGTGATATCGGGCAGGCCTGAAATGACATGGGCCAGAACGAGCGCCGAAATCCCTTTGGTTGTCGAAAACACCGGCACGAGCGTTTCGTCTGTCCAGGCATGCTGTTTGCGCCGGTCGCGATATCCCCCAACCAGATTGACGATAATCTCGCCATCCTCAAACGCTGCAAAACCTGCACCGAGTTCATTGCCATCAGCGAAATTCGCTTCGAACGCTTCGCGAACCGGCTCGAAACCGGCTTTGACATATCCCGAACTCAGCTCACCCATTCAGCGTCTCCTTATCAGCAGACCCTGACTTAAGGTCATCAGCCGCCACATTCAAACATTGCTGAGCAGATCAATGCCAAATCGCCTCAGCAAAAGCGTGAGCCCGATAATCGCCAGCACCGCGCAAATGATGGACCCGACAAAGGACATCCAGAACCCCAGCCCGATTTTCTGCGTTATGTAGAGAAACGCGAAAAAGCTGGTGCTGGCGAGGATCAGCCAGAAGGTTGTGAACCCCAGCTTGTATGACCGGGCGGCATCGCCGGTATCGAAATACAGCGTCGCCATGGTCAGCACCGTGACCAGCGGGAAGGCGATGATCACGGCTGAGGCGAAGGCGTTTCGCTTGGCAAGCTCGGTCAGCAACAGGGTTACGACCGCAAATACGATCGCCTTGCCGATCATCATTGGCCAATCCATGGCGCATCCTTTTTGCTTTGCCGCTGCAATCCGCTCGCAACGCGCGGCCTCGTCTTCGTGCGTATCCGCCAGGCGTGACGATGGCAAGCAAAGCTGCATCTGTGCGCCGGGAACGCCTGTTTTTCGTTTTCATTCCGGTCAATTCAAACTAATGAGGTCGCATGACAAATGACGCCCGCATTGACGAGCCTGAAGGCTCCATCCTGACGGCGCTCGACCGCATGACGGCCGATGCGCCAGAGGCGGGTTTGTCACTCTCTCAGATCTTCGATGCACTGGACGAGCGGGCATTTGGCGCGCTGTTGTTCATTCTCGCCATTCCCTGCTGCGTGCCGTTTCTTTACGGCGTCCCGCAAATCGTCTCGCTGCCCATGACCGCCATTGCCATTCAGATGGTTATGGGACGTCACGAGCCATGGCTACCGGAAAAGTTCGCCCGGCGCATGGTGAACCGTCAGGGCCTTGAGCGCATCTCGAAGGGCGGTCGCAAATATTTTGGCTGGGCCGAAACCATCGCCAGGCCACGCCTGACTTTCCTGTCCAGCCCGGCGGCCGAGCGCATTGTCGGCGTGCTTCTGGTGCTGTTCTGCTGTTCCATACTCGTGCCGCTGCCTGCCACGAATACCGTGCCCGGGTTTGCGGTGGCGCTGATTGCCTTTGGCCTCATGGCGCGCGACGGGCTGATGATGATCGTAGGAATAGTAGTAGGAACCCTCTGGATCGCCATGCTCCTCTCCGTCGTATTTTTGTTTGGCGCGACCATTTTCACAGGCGCAGAAGGCACAGGCGACGTTATCCGGCCATTGCTCGACTGGTTTGGGTCAATCGGACGCAGTTAAACAGTTTTCATTTGCCATATGTGCGAACTGGTCGCAGTGTCCAAACCTCCTTCCACTATATGCTAGCCCGAATGTCGTCTCGTCTGCTTGATCCCCGGCTGTGGCCATTCTGGGCCATGATGTTCTCGGCCGCCATACTGGCGGGTGCGCATGCGTTTGAAACATTCGGAAGACTGGCCGCTTGTCCGCTGTGTCTCCGCCAACGGGAAGTCTATTGGGCTGCCATCGCCATTGCTGCCATCGGGCTGATTGTCATCCGATTTATGCGTCATCCACGCATGACGATGACACTGAACACAATTCTCTGTCTGGTCTTCATCACCAGTGCGGTCATTGCAGGCTATCACGCCGGTGTGGAATGGCATCTCTGGAAGGGTCCTGAGGGATGCGCGGCAGGCGCGTCGAACCTGCCAGCCAGCGCTGCGGAGATTGATCTCGATCAACGCTTTGCCATTGCCTCCTGCACCGAAGCGGCCTGGCGCATGTTCGGTATTTCGATGGCTGGCTATAATGTGCTGATTTCTATCGGGCTCGCATTTCTGAGCGCCATCAGCGCAAGACGAGCCATGCAAACGCCCTGACCCGACCGGTGCTAACGGCAGCCTTTCGGATGGAAGGCGCCCAGACCGTTCCCGACCTCTTCGCTATCCGTTTTGCATGCAGCACCCTTGCCTTCCCGTACAAACACAGCACCCGTCATCCAGGCTTCCGCCTGATCGGCGCTCATCGGGTCCATGAACAGAACATCGCCCGTTTCAACATCAGCGCCACATTCTTCATATCCACCGAACTGATCGCCAAGGATCATACCGACAGTGCCGGGCTCACGGGGGTAAAGTGCCATTACCCGTCTTTGGCCGGACGCTTCATCAAGACAGGCATCCAGTGCTTTCACAGACGGGGCGATCATGTCTTTCCAGCTAATGTCTTCCAGACCTGGGTTTTCAGCTCCGTTCGCTTCGCCTGCGCAGCCGAAATACTCCACCTCTTCGAAGGTGATCGTCACCTGCAAGGGCCCGGCCGCATTCTCACATGCGCCAGACACGAGCGAAACCTCGACATTTTCCGCGGAGAATGACGCCTGACCATCCGTCTCGCTGAATTCGGGAATGGGGACCTCCACAAGCGGCAATCCCGGACGCTCAAACATCAGCCATCCATCCGCAAACTGCGCGGTCCAGTAAGGCTCACTGCCGGTCGCAAACAGCGGTGTAGCCTGGCCAAGTATGGTGGGCGGCGCATAGCCTGCGGGTGCCACCGCCTGTTCATCACTGATATCAAAATCGGTTCCGGCTGTTTCGACGGGTGGCGAGGACTGCACAATCAGTTTCTCAACGCCCACATCCTCGACTTCAGGGATATCCTCGTTTGTTCCCGCCCCACTGCCACAGGCAGTCGTCAAAATGGCGGCCCCGATGGCTGAACCAAATGCCAAGCTTCGATAAGACACAATTCAGCCCTCCTGAAATCAGTCTGCTCATAGCACACTGCCGCGCCTGGCCGGAATGACCAATTCGCGTATATTGCCATGAAAGAAATCGCCCAATGCGGGAAAGGTTGCGTCTGAAAGATGGTGAATTGTGGCGCAATAATGTGACAGTTTCGCCACATCCTGTTTCAACCAGCCACCGCCAGCTTCAACTTCGCAATTCTTCCTTGCAAGTCACGCATTGTTCATAAAAAAGCTGGCCGCACGGCGGGGGAGCGCCGAAACCGCGAAAAGAGCCGGCATGTGATGTTTGAAGCCAGCCAGATGCGTGTCTGACAGCAACTCGATGCAATGGAATATCCCGAATGACCAACGTGAAATCTCTGCTTGCCCGAACCGCTATTGGCGCTGTTCTGGCCTCCGCCTTCATCATGCCTGCGACCGCTCAGGTGACTGAAGAAAAAGAAGCCCGGCTGTCCACGGTGACGGTCAGCGCACAGCGTCTGGAGGAAGACCTTCAGGACGTGCCGGTTTCCATCACCAAGCTCGCCGACGAAAAACTCGCGGTTCTGTCTTCCGGTGGCCCCGATATCCGGTTCCTCTCTGCGCGCGTACCATCTGTGATCGCGGAAAGCTCCTTCGGTCGGGCCTTCCCGCGCTTTTACATTCGCGGTATCGGCAACACGGATTTCGACCTGAACGCATCTCAGCCCGTCTCGCTGGTTTACGACGATGTCCCTTATGAAAGCCCAATCCTGAAAGGCTTCCCGGTATTTGACCTGGAAGGCATTGAAGTTCTGCGCGGCCCGCAAGGCACACTGTTTGGCCGCAACACACCAGGCGGCATTATCCGGTTTGATTCGAAGAAACCCACCGACGAACTCGACGCTTATGCGAGCGGTTCATACGCCAGCTACAATACGGTTGAGCTCCAGGGCGCTGTTGGTGGCCCACTGGCAAACGGCGTGTCCGGACGAATCTCCGGATTTTATCAAACGCGCGATGATTATGTCGACGACACCAATCAGGGCATTGAAGACGCCTATGAAGGCTTTGAAGAATTCGCCGGACGCGCACAATTGCTGGTCGCGCCTGAGGGTAGCGACTTTTCAGCCTTACTGAACCTGCACGCACGCTCAAATGACGGGACAGCGCGTCTGTTCCGGGCCAACATCATGACCAAGGGCGAGGCCGGGCTGAACGAGAATTTTGATCGTGACAGCGTTGCCCTGGACGGCCTGAACTATCTCACTCAGGACACCCATGGCGTCACGCTGACCATGGAAAAAGGGATCGGCACCGACTGGACGCTGAAATACATTTTCGGCTTTGAAAACGCGGAAATCGAAAGCCGCGGGGACATTGATGGCGGTTTCGGTGCGGTCTTCGCCCCTCCATTCGGACCAGGTTTCATCCCCTTCCCGTCTGAAACATCAGGCGCTGTGGACTATCTTGACCAGTACACAAACGAGATTCTGGCCAGCTGGGACAATGGTGGCCCTCTGAGCGCAACCTTCGGCGTGTTCCTG
Source organism: uncultured Hyphomonadaceae bacterium (assembly GCA_964342455.1). Taxonomy (GTDB): domain Bacteria; phylum Pseudomonadota; class Alphaproteobacteria; order Caulobacterales; family Hyphomonadaceae; genus Ponticaulis. Next base: position 29,638 of record CAYFGB010000003.1, on the reverse strand, counting down.
TTCGACGAGAAAGTAGACATCAGTTCAAAGAACTTCTCGTCTCTCGCGCCCGGCAATCCGCAGGATGGCGCCACGGCGCAACGCTCGCTGGACACCGACTCGACCGGTATCTTCGCCTCACTGAGCTATGACGTCTCTGAAGATCTGACCCTGTCCGGTGGCGCACGATGGACGGATGACGAGAAGAACTTCGTTTCAGGCAGCGACGACCGGACTCTGGGCGATGAGCAGGTCAGCTGGGACGTTTCAGCGGTTTACAGCCTTTCGGATACGTCAAACATCTATGCTCGCATTGCAAAAGGTTTCCGCGGCCCAACCGTTCAGCAGCGCTTCGGCGCGCCATCCCAGGCCGACAGCGAGACCGTTCTGTCTTACGAAGCGGGTTTCAAATCTGAATTCCTCGACAACCGGGTTCGTCTGAACACTTCGGCCTACATGTATGAATTCGAAGGCCAGCAGCTGACCATCGTCGGCGGCCTCGATAACTCTGTTTCGCTGTTCAATGCAGACAAGAGTGAGGGTTATGGTTTTGAGGTCGACCTCGAAGCGCTTCTGACGGAAAACTTTGTCGTCACGACGGGCCTTTCCTACAACCATACAGAGTTCAAGGACGATGTGATCGTTGCGCCGGGTTGCGGCCTGATCGACCCGGACGGCGACGGCGTGTCTGAGCCTTTGTGCACGATACTTGATCCGGCCGTTTATGATGAGGACGACAATTTCCTCGGCTATAATATTTCCGGCAATTCCTTCCCGAATGCGCCGGAATGGATCGCCAACATCACAGCACGCTATGCCTACCCGATTGAAGGCGGCGAACTGTTTGCCTTCACCGACTGGGCCTATAAAGGCGACACGAATTTCTTCCTCTATGAGTCCGTCGAGTTCGGACAGGAAGGCTATTGGGAAGGCGGTCTGCGCCTGGGCTACAAATCAGAGCGCGGCTATGAAGCAGCCGTTTTTGCGCGAAACATTCTGGATGAAGAAGTGCTGGAAGGCGGCATCGACTTCAACAATCTGCTCGGCTTCGTCAACGAGCCGCGCATTATCGGTGTGCAGCTAAGCTGGAACCATTAGAAGACAGTCTCAATCAGACAGAAAAAGCCCGGCGGTTATGCCGGGCTTTTTTTGTCCGAAGTGACATCCTCAATGGTTCGGATCGAAATATGGGCGATCCCCCGCCACGGTGACCCGCTCCATAACCCGCCGCTGCGGGAAATAATCTGATGCCGCATAATGCTGGCAGGCGCGATTATCCCAGAAGGCGATGCTGCCGGGTTGCCAGCGGAACCGGCATTGATGCTCGGGAATGGCCGCGAAACTATAAAGATGATCCAACAGCCATTCGCTTTCGCGACGTGACAGCCCGATAATGGAGTCGGTGAAAGCGGTGTTCACATAAAGCGCTCTTCGGCCCGTTTCCGGGTGTGTCCGAACCACGGGATGTTCCTGAACAGGATAAAGCTCTCGCAACTCCTGAACACTTTTGTTCAGACGACCCGCAAAGACACGCGAAATGTCGTGCCGGGCCTTTAAGGTGCACACCCAGTCCTTCATCGACGGCGAGAGAGCGTCATAGGCCGAATACATACAGGAAAACAGCGTATCGCCACCGGTGGACGGCACCTCATGCGCCCGCAGGATTGAGCCAAGCGAAGGCTCACGCCGCCAGGTCACGTCCGAGTGCCAGGCATTCTCGCTGCCCTTTGAATTTTCATCATGGGTGATACGCAGGATTTCCGGATTGGCCTGATGTTTCGGCGTTGCGGGGTGAATTTCCAGATCACCGAACCGGCGCGCGAAAGCGATATGTTCTTCTGCTGTCAGTTCATTCTGATCACGGAAGAACACCACTTTATAATTGAGCAGCGCGTTCCGGACCTCTTCAATCGCCTTGTCTGGCAAATCACCTGATAGCGTAATGCCGCTCAGTTCAGCGCCAATTGTGGGCGAGATGGGTGAAACATCAAAATAGGTGAACTTCGCCGGATCGACGTTGATGGTCATGTGTTTTCCTCCCGGGATATGTCTTGTTTTTCTTCAGCTTATACCGGGGATCTGAAAACAGAAAGTCCGGCCCCATCGGAGCCGGACTTCGAAGATTGTGTTGTGGGCCGTGATCAGAGTGCGATCACACCCGCACCCGGAGGCTCTGAGAACAGCGCCTTTACATCGTCAGCCCGCAGTTTTTGCGTCAGACGCTGGTTCACATATCCCTTGTCGGTGATCTCGCCCGCATCAACAGATGGCGGATCGGTGAGCACCTTGATCCGCTTGATGCGGCGTGACGAGCCCGGCTCCCCGGCATTGAACGCGCGGGCCTTGTCTGTCAGCTGCTGAACAAACTCTGCCATGGCTGCGGCCATGTCACCCTTGTGCTTTTCGCCGAGATTTTCCATCGCCACCGGGGATGGCCAGATCAGGGCACCGATCTGGTTTTCGTCCTGACCACAGATCACGGCATCGAAAGCAAGCGGAGACACACCAGCTACAAAGTCGGGTCGCAGCGTGCCGACACTGACCCATGTGCCGGATGAGAGTTTGAAATCCTCGCCAACGCGTCCGTCAAAAATGATACCTTTGTTCGGATCATTCTCATCAGCCATTTTGGCTGCATCACCGAGACAGTAAAAGCCTTCTTCATCAAAGACTTCAGCGTTCTTTTCCGGCATATTGTGATAGCCTGACATGACCGTTGGGCCTTTCGCCCGCACTTCCATCTTGTCGCCAACCGGCACAAGTTTCAGCGTCATGCCTGGCAGCGGCAGACCAATCAGACCTACGCGCTCAACTTCCCAGTGGACAATGGTAATGCCCTGGGTTTCGGTTGCGCCATACATGGTCGTGATCGGGATCCGCTTGCCGGTCGCCTTAATGGCCAGATTTTGCAGACGGTCATAAAGGTCATCAGACAATGTCGCGCCGCCATAGCCAATGGATTTCAGACGCTTGAACACCGCCTTCAACAGCGTTTCATCATCTTCCATTTCTTCGGCCAGCATGGATAGCGCGATAGGCGCCGTGCCGATCACCTGCGGTGACACATCCCGGATATTGCGAATGGATTTCTCAAACAAAGCCGGTGTCGGCTTGCCATCATCAATCCAGAACGTCGCACCATTCCAGACAGCGCTGTTAAAGTTCACGTTTGATCCGGAAATATGGTTCCATGGTAGCCAGTCCAGCACCTGACCAATCTCGTCAGGATCGTATTCAGGGTCGCGGTCATTGTCGCGAAGGCCTTCCACGCCTGCAATCATGCAGCACATGGCCCCCTGGGTCTGCGGCACAGGTTTTGGCATGCCGGTGGAGCCTGATGTGAACAGGTATTTGGCGACCGTATCGTCCGTGAGACCAGACATGGCCTTGGCAACGTCTTCGGTTACCGGTGTCGCGGCCAGATCGTCATAACTCAGAACACCTGCTTCAGGCGTGGCGGCGGTAAAGACTGTGACGCCGTCCAGATCGAGCGCGTCAAGCGCACGTTTGAAAGGTTCGAGCTGTTCAACGAAAATCGCCTTCGGTTTCACGGAGTCAAAGCAATGCTTCAGCTTTTCGAAATCGGTCGACATCAGGGAGTAAGGCACAGAGATCGGCGCAACCGGTGCCCCCATTTTCTGACCCGCCAGAATGACCATGGCAGACCGAACCGAGTTGCCTGAGAGGATCATGACCGGCGCGTCCGGACCAGCCCCCATATTGAGGAAAGCCTGGGCCAGACCATCGGTGATCTTTTTGGCTTCGCCATAGGTCAGGCCAACCCAGTCATCGGTTGCCGGGTCGCGTTCATTGATGAAGGGCCGATCCGGATGTTCGGCGGCGCGCTCATCAAGACAATGCGGGATCGTTTTCGGACGGTCGCCCATATCCTGACGGGCAGTCAGATAGATCACGCCATCGTCGGTGGTGCGCATTTCAATATCCGGCTCTTTTTGCGCGAGCGGACGAAATGGCGGCAATGATTGTCCATCGGCCATAATTTTCTCCCTGAAGCTGTTTGCCGGGAGTTTATCGAAAACAGAGAGAATCCCAAGTCGTGCCGTAGCGGCAGTTGGGCAAACAAAAAAAGAGGGGCGGACAAGGCCGCCCCTTTTCGGGTCCGGAATGTGATCGCTTCAGCGATACCGGACAAGTTCCCGCGCTGCTGGGAGAATGTCAGAGGTTCCGTATGACTGTCTGTCGCCAGCATCCCGAACCAGCGGGATGCCTGATGGTGACGACAACCACACTCAGCGCGGTTGAAAGGATCGTTCGGGAGGAAACCGGATCAGTATTTGTAACCGAAGCCGACACCGACAACGAGCGGGTTGATATCGACGTCAGCGTTCACAGTTGTCGGACCTTCAAGGGCGAGCATTTCCTGAACCTGAACGTCTACATCAGTGTTGATCCAGATCTTCTTGACGTCGACATTGAGCAGCCATCCGCCTGGGACGCCGTCCATATCATAGTCAAAGCCAACCTGAAGCGCGCCGCCAAAGCTTTCATCATAGTCGATGGAGTCAGCGGAACCGGAATCTTCGTTGAAGAACAGTGTGTAGTTCAGACCCGCACCGATGTAAGGCGTGAACTGAGACTCATTCTTGAAGTGGTATTGCAGGGTCAGGGTTGGCGGCAGAAGTGTGACATCGCCGAGATCAACATTGGTTGGCTCGTCGACAACGCCAGGTACGACAACACCGGTGGCTTCTACATCGTGCGGTGTCACGCCGAGGATCAGTTCCGCTGCGAGGTTTTCCGTGAAGAAGTAAGTGATGTCGAGTTCAGGCACATAGCCGGTTTCGATATCAACATCGCCAGCCAGCGCAGCACCGCCAAGTGACAGATCGCCGCTTTCATCTGGCATCACGCTGAGGATACGGCCCCGGATCTGCCATGGGTTGGCATCCTGAGCGACAGCAACGGTGCCCATGGCGGTAGCAGCAAGGGCGGCGAGGAAATATTTAGACTTAGACATGCGACGTTCTCCATCTGCAAATGTTCGATGAAGCGTGTTTGCGCCCTTTTTACCCGCACCAAAAGTGCGTGTTTTGACGCGCGACAAGCTGTCGCTTAAGCAACTAAATTTATTGATTTAATTCTCAAAGACCTTAAAGGTATTGTGGGGATATACGGCAATTTTCATGAGTCAAAGTCGCCATTATTCGGCAGACTGAACTTCCTCCAGCCCCAACGCCGGAATGATCGCCAGAACGCACATGATGGCCATAATGGTGAGAACGGCAAATACCCCAAAAACACTCGCCACAAGGCCAAACAGCCCGCCTGCCAGAAGCAGAATGCCGATGATGGTGTTGGACAGAGCGGTAAACGCGGCGCGCGTTTCCTCATTCGCCATATCGACCAAATGCGTGGAACGCCCGAGCCGGACACCCTGATAGGCAATCATCAGCGCAAACAACATGACGGGCAGAACGAACGGCGCAGACAAGACTCCAAACGCCTGAAGCAGAACCGTCACACCGAGCGCGACCGCAGCCAGCATGGCAGACAGAATCAGAACCTTTCGGCTCGACCGGTCTGACAGCCATCCCCAGACAAAACTGCTGACCAGGCTGGATGTGGCCGACGCCAGGACCAGAAAGCCCAGGCCTTCAAATGCCTGCTGCCCTTCACCGGACGCTGCCGTCACCATGAAAGGCGGTGCAAGCGCGGTGGCGGTCAACAGCCCTCGAGTGAGAATGAAACGGCGAAGCTGAGGCTCGGTTTTCAGGTACCTTATATTCTCAATGGCGGCGTCGATGGCGTTCTTCCCCCCCTCCGTTGCACCCTTTTCTTCCCGCAAGGTGGTGAATAATGCGCTGCCCGACAGCCATGCCGCCCCTGCGAGGAACAGCCCTGTCAGAACAAGCGGCATCCGATCAACAAGTCCGGTCGACAAGGTCAGCGCATAAATGATGACGATGATAGCCGATGCCGACCCGGCCAGCCCGGTCACGGATCCACGGCTTTCCTTATCCACCGTCTTCCCCAGAACGTCCTTATAACTGACCGAACAGACGCTGCGCGCCAGGGCCAGCACGGCCAGCGCAATCAGGATGACCGCGCCGCTGACCACACCATCGAGATACAAGCCCGCCAGACCAATCGAAATAGCGCCAAGCCCCTGAAACGCCGCGCCAATGGCCCAGACCCATTTGCGCTGTGGCAAGGACCGCAGGTACCCGGCTGTCAGAAGCTGAGGCAGAAGCGCGCCGGATTCGCGGATCGGCACCAGAAGGCCGATCATCCATTGCGGCGCGCCCAGTGCGTTCATCAGCCAGCTGAGCACGAGCTTTGGATCAATCAGCCCGTCGGCGCTTTTCGAAAGCCCCAGGGAAACGATGTGCCGGAACGCATTGCCCGCTTCCTGCTGGCACGCGCTCTCCGGAATGTCTTCGCAGGCCCGGCCGTCATCATCAATATTGATGGCCTGCATGGCCGGCTTCAGGAAATCCCGTGTCGACATGATTGAAATATCCGGATTTTTAGAGCTTCAGATGTTTCAAATGTAGTGGAATTTCCGGGAAGTCCAGACTTTAGCCAACCCGGCGTTCAATCCCTTTCCAGTACGGCTCACGCAGATCTTTCCGAAGGATTTTACCCGATGGGTTTCTTGGCAGCTCATCAATGAAATCAACGCTTTTCGGGGCCTTGTAGGCGGCAATGCGTTCTCGCGCGAAGGCGATGATGTCCTCCGGCGTTGGATCGGCGCCCGGATTGCGGACGACAATGGCCTTGACCTCTTCACCCCATTTCTCCGATGGCACACCGATGACGGCGACGTCTGCCACATCCGGGTGAGAGAAAATGGCGTTTTCGACTTCGGCCGGATACACATTCTCCCCGCCCGATACGATCATGTCCTTCACGCGGTCATGAATGTAGAGGAACCCTTCCTCGTCAAAATACCCGGCGTCGCCGGTGTGGAACCAGCCATCCTTGATTGCTTCAGCCGTTGCCTCTGGCCGGTTCCAGTATCCCTTCATGACAAAAGGTGCCTTGATGACGATTTCGCCGACCTCACCCGCCTGGGTCGGCTTACCGTCGCCATCAACCGTTCGCACCAGTGCGCCAGGCCATGGCACACCGCATGCGCGCAGTTTACCCCATGCCGGATCATGCGCTTCCGGTGGCAGGCAGGCTCCGGCACCGATGGTTTCAGAAAGCCCGTAAAGCTGATGGAATTTGCAGCCCATGATATCGACCGCTGTTTTCAGAAGCTCTTCTGCAATCGGCGACGCCCCATAGGAAACGTTTTCAAGATTTGAGAAATCAATGTCGCGAATATTCGGCTGCTGGGTCAGCATCAGAATAACCGCCGGAACCCAGAAAGTGTGACGAACCTTGTGTTCCTCGGTCAGCTTCAGAATGGCCTGCGGGTCGATCTCGCGCAAAATAACGGCCTTCGCGCCCTGCGCTGCGGTGAGAATGCCGAAATTCACGCCGGCCACATGGAAAAGCGGCATACAGTTCAGCGCCACATCGCCTTCTTCGTATTTCGCCCAGCCCTGAAGAAAGGCCTGATCAAAGAAGGCCATGAAATTGTCGTTCGATAGCTGAACACCCTTCGGGAAGCCTGTCGTGCCTGAGGTGTAAAGCTGGATGACATCATCATCGCCCGCATTGGCCAGGCCCGGGTCTTCCTTGCTCTGCGCGTCACGCCAGATCGTATAGTCAGGCCAGTCAGCATGACTGCCCTCAATGGCAATGATGTGCTTCAGCTTTGGACAGTCGGACCTGATCGCATCAATCGCGCCGAAAAAGTCTGAAGCCACAAACAGAACGCTGGCTTCGCAATCATTCAGGACATACGCGATTTCCGGCGGGGCCAGCCGATTGTTGACACCGGTCATGCATCCCCGCGCCTTCACCACGCCGAACAGGATTTCGTAATAAAGATCCATGTTCTTTCCGAGAAACGCTACGCGTTCGCCGGGCGGCACACCCAGTTCAATCAGCCCGTTGGCGATCTGCGATGAGCGATCATCGAGCTGGCGGAAGCTGGTTTCACGATCCTCAAACCAATACGCGACCGCTTCGGGATGTTTTCTGGCGCGAACCCGCGGAATATCTGCAAAATGATCAAACAGTCGCACGTCGGACATGGTTTCCTCCCGATTTCCCTACGCATCTTGTTATGCACTCCGCGGGCAATTAAGCCTTTAGAGACGACAATTCCAAACGATTTCCGACATTGTACAGTTGCGGAAACCGAACAAACGAAGGGAGCGTTGCATTGGACGCGTTTGAAACGCAACAGGGACTGGAACCGGTCCGGCTGGATTTCGTGGCGGCACTTCGCAACGCCGTGAGCGACAAATCCAGCCCGCTTCGATACCCGATCCTCGCAAGTGTGGATGCCGATGGGTTGCCTCAGGCCCGTGTGGTCATCCTCAGAGAGTTCGATCCTGACACCATGGTTTTGCGCGTCTTCACCGATGCCCGGTCTCCGAAAATGTCTCAGATTACGCTCAACCCACAGGTGCAGTTCGTTTTCTATGATCAGGGCCAGAAACTGCACTTCCGCGTTAGTGGCAGCGCCGTTACCCATCACCAGAATGACGTCACAGAAGCGTATTGGAAGGATCTGCCCGAATTCGGCCGTGGCGACTATCTGAGCCGCCTGCCGCCCGGTGCCGATATCGTCCAGCCGGAAGATGGCTGGCGCAATGAAGATCAGTTCGGCTCAGACAATTTCACAGTGCTGGAAATCCGGGTCTCCACTGTTGACTGGCTTAAACTTTCGGCAGGTGGTCACAAGCGTGCCCGGCTCAGCTGGGAAGACGGCGAATGTCACGGCCAATGGGTCACGCCCTGAAAATCAACTGTTATTTTCACAGAAAAATTGATCGAAAAATCTCTTTCCACACGCCTGAAACGTGGTTTGATAGGGGCTGAGAGAATGTTTGGGAGGACAATCAATGCCGAATGCGCAAACCATCGTCTTGCATCAGTATGCGACGTCACCTTTTTCTGAAAAGGTCCGGCTTGCGCTGCGGCTGAAGAATCTGGCCTGGAAAAAGGTGGAAATTCCCACCATCATGCCGAAGCCGGATCTGATGCCGCTGACAGGTGGATACAGACGCACCCCTGTCATGCAGATTGGTGCGGATATCTTCTGCGATTCCTCTCTCATTCTGCGCGAAATCGAGCGCCGCTTCCCCGACCCCTCTCTCGTCCCGGCCAGCCATGACGGCGTTCATTCCATGATTGGTGCCTGGGTCGACCGCACCTGGTTCAACACAACCGTTGCAGTTGTATTTGGCCAGATGGGCGATTCTGTTCCCGAAGACTTCATCAAGGACCGTGAGAAGCTTTCGGGTCGCCCTTTCAACATTGAAGCGATGAAGGCCGCAGCGCCCATGATGCGCGATCAGTGGCGCGCCCATGTTTCATGGGTGGAAGAGCGTCTCGCCGCCTCTCAGAACGCTGGAACCGGCAACTGGTTCATGGGATCCAAGCCCGGAATGGCTGATGTTCACATCCATATGAATATCTGGTGGATGGTTGGCGCTGTGCCTGATTTTGCGAAGGAATGCCTGCGCGACGCCCCGCTGACACAGGACTGGTTTGACCGGATCAGCGAAATCAAGGGCCAGCCAGCTGAGGAAATTTCCGGTGAGGCGGCACTCGAAATGGCCAGATCATCTTCGCCGCGTCTTCTGGCCGCCACCGCCGGGACAGAGCCTCAGGGTCTGCGACCGGGCGAAATCGTCGCTGTAGCGCCCGATGATTATGGCCAGGACTGGGTGGTCGGCGAACTCGTCTCCGCCATGCCAAACAGGATCTCACTTCAGAAAGTGCAAAACGCAGAACCTAATCTGCACATTCACTTCCCACGCGCCGGTTTCCTCGTCCGACGCGTCTGATCAGCTCCCCTGCCCGCATGGCTGGCCTGTCAGCTTTTGGCAGGCCGGAAGGTCAGCGCCACGCCATTATTACACCAGCGCTGGCCCGTTGGTTTGGGGCCATCGTCAAACACATGGCCCTGATGGCCACCACACCGGCGGCAATGATACTCGGTTCGGGTGACAAACAGTTTGTGGTCCGGTTTTGTGTCGACCGCATCTTTCAAAGGTTTCCAGAAACTCGGCCAGCCTGTCCCGGATTCATATTTCGTTTCACTTGAGAATAGCGGCAGGTCACAGCCCGCGCAGTGATACAGGCCTTCGCGCTTTTCCTCATTCAGTGGCGATGTAAAGGCCCGTTCCGTGCCTTCCTTTCGAAGCACCCGAAACGCTTCGTCAGATAATCTTTCCCGCCAGTCATCCTCGCTCATCGCGCGCCATTTATTGACAGGCGTGCTATTAGACGAAGCGCCCTGCTCGTCGGCTTCAAGAGCGGACGTGGAGCCGCCCGAGCAGGCTGCGATGCCAATACCGGCAGGCAGGGCGATCAGGAATCCGCGGCGGGACATGCAAGAGCGTGTTCGATGTTTCATACCTAAACATGTGGCGCGGATAGCGCTCAAGTCCAGTCAACAAGGCGTGACGGAGCGTGAACCGACCTCCAAAAGAAAAGGCGACCCGAAGGCCGCCTTTCCGATGTTGGTAAGAACCAGAAATCAGCCGGGGAAGCCGAATTTCTTCGACGCGCTGATCTTCACAGTCCGTCCGAACGGATTGTGTGTGTATGGGTCATAGTTCGGGTCGAACTGAACGAATGGCGGATCTTCGTCGAAGACATTCACCACAGACAGGCCGAGATCGAAATCATATGGCAGCTCGGTCAGGAAATAGAGATCCAGCGTCGTTTGAGAATCGATCGTGGAATCGTCCGTCCCATTCAGAGGCGTGATTTCGCCACGCTCATCCTTATAGGAATCAATGTGGCGCAGGACAGCGCGGACATTGTTGTTCCCCCATGGTGCATCCCAATTGTAGTTGGCAAAGAAATTGCCTTTCCACTGCGGCATGGACCGGGTGAAGTTTGAGCGGTTGAACTGGCCGGCATAATCACCGCCTTCGATTGTACGGTCCTCAATCATGAAGTCTGCAACATCATATTCGAGGACGTAGGTCGCATCGAGACCGACAGTGAACAGGCTACCATTCGAGAATGCCCAGTCCTTTTCCAGCCGGGCATCCAGACCTGACGTCTTGATGTTCGGACCGTTAAAGATGTTGGTCTCGATACGGGAAATTGAGGCAGCAGATGGTGCTGTCGGATCATTAAAGGTGATCCGGTTCAGGATTGCATCATCATCGGTCGTTGCCGTACCCAGTGCTGCAATCGCTGCATTCACAATCGGGTTGTGATCTTCCACCAGAATCGGATCCGAGAAATCGAAGCTGTAGAAATCGAGCGACGCAGAGAAGCTGTCTTTCTGGAAGAGTGCGCCAATATTGTAGCTGAAGGCAGATTCAGGGCTCAGGCCCGGATCAGCAAATGTATCGACCGCCTTGAAGGCAGAGGTCGGTGCAATGAACTGAAGCGTTGTGAACCGGCCCTGTGTCTGGTTCAGCGTTGGCCCCCGGAAGGAGGTCTGTGCCGAACCGCGGATGGCGAACATGTCATTGACCTGCCATTTCGCAGCAATTTTCGGGTCGAACGTCGATCCGATTTCGCCGCCATAATCCTCATAGCGCATGGCCACCTGGATATCGAGATCCTCATAAAGCGGGATCTGAAGCTCGCCGAAGATAGCATAGATTGACTGGTCAGAATCGCCGGAATTCGTACAGCCGAGGAAGGAGAATGGACCATCGCCATTCGGGCCCGGGGTCACGTCACAATCTGAGACCGGGAAGGCGTTGACGTCATATGTTTCCTTCCGAACCTGCGCACCTGCCGCCCAGCCGATCTCACCACCGGCCGCCTGGACACCGCTGGATCCGTTGATCACGGCATCAAAGGTCAGAAGGCTGGATTCAACTTCGGTGCCGCTGCCATCCTGCATCCAGTCCGCCAGTGTAACGGTGTTCTCGAGTCCCGGAACATAGTTCGGGTTCGGTTCACCTGTCACACCGCTTTGCGGAATAGAGTTGGAAAACGGGTTGTAGTATTCGCACGCGCCGCCGCCAGCGGACAATGATCCCGAATAATCGACCGCCCAGGGCTGGGTGCCGGTTGCCGGGTCAAAACCGGTGACAGGGTCTGTACAGACACCGAAACCGCGAAGCGCTGCCGTCAGGCCGACAATGTAGGTGTCATTGGTGACCCGCTCGCCCTTCGTGATGGAATATCCAACGCCGACATCCCAGTTGATGCCGTTTTCGAAAGTACCCGAAAGATCACCGGCCGCCCGATAAGCGTCATAGGTTCGATAGCCTTCGCCCGCGCCGCCCGTAACGGGATAGCCGCCCCAGCCATAGGTTCGCCCGATATAGAGCGCCTGAAACGCTGTATCGAGTTGCGTGCCAGGGTTAGCTGCCGTGTAAGCCTGCCAGCCTGGATGCGATGGGAACAATACCTGATTGGTCAGCACCTGAGGCGGATAGGACGGGGATGATTTCCATGTCGGAACATCTGTCATGCCATACATGGCCTCAAGATGCAGTTCCGTGCCATTGCCAAATTCATGGTTGAACTCAGAGAAGATGTTGATCCGCTCTTCTTCCTCAACCAAATTGTCATATTGCAGGAACTGAAAGCGGCAATCGCCTACATTAGGATGCAGCTGGCCGCCCACATCTTCACACCCGGCATCTACCACATTGCCGTTCGCGCCAATGGAGCCATCTGGCAGGAACCCAATCGTCACAAAGCGCCCCGGATTGGACAGGCCGGACCAGCCGGCAACTTCGTTTTCGATCAGGGTTGGCGTGCCGAGCGTATCCCGGAAGCTGGCCTCAGACCGGAAGGTATAGCCAACCGTGGTCACCCAGCCCGTATTCTCGCCCTGCCAGCCGAACGCGGCAGACAGATTGTAATCGCCGTCCGATCCGTCGAAAGACTGGAAATCGCCCGCGATTTCAATGCCATCAAGATCATCGTTTGTGATAAAGTTCACAACGCCGGCAATCGCATCCGAACCGTAAAGCGCCGCCGCGCCATCTTTCAGAAGCTCTACCCGTTTGATCGCAGCACTTGGGATCATGTTCGTATCGACGAACAATTGTGCCTGCTCACCAATACCATATGGCGCAAAGGTCTGGCGCTTGCCATTGATCAGCACCAGCGTACGTGCAGGCCCCAGCCCGCGAAGGTTGATATTGGATGTGCCTTCCAGGCCGTTGGACGAGAACTGGTTCGTCTGCCCATCGACGCCCGAAGAGACGCCCAGATTTCGGATCAGCTCATCGATCCTGGGTGATCCTTCCAATTGCAAATCGTCTGCCGAAAGCACATCCACAGGAAGTGCGGCATCTTCAGGCGTACCTGCAATGAAAGAACCTGTAACGGTAACAGTGGACTGTCGTAGCGTCGTGTCCTCTTGTGCCATCGCCATTGAACCGGCTGACGCCAGCACCAATGTAGATGCACCCAGAACCAGCTTTGCTGTCTGTCGCATGTTATTCCTCCCGATTTATTTTTTTATTCCTCGCCCTTTTGACGATGGAAACGGGAGACTAGGATGGGCGTATTAGACAGAAAACCCACAAAATACATTGCGCCGCACCATATAAAGATACCCACCTATATTACTGGGTTCCGCAAGGGAGCACAGACTTGTTTTGGTGACGCTAGGGAAAGCAAAACGATTGAGTGAAAACAGTATTATGACAAATAATTTACCTTCTAAACTACCTTTCGAAGAACTTGGCCCAGACTTCGCAGACGCAGCAACGCCCGCGAACTTTCCCCAACGTATGTTGCGTTTTCGCAACGTAAGGGCGGCAAAATCGGTTGGGATTGATGATCTTTCTGACGAAGACTGGCTGAAACACTTCGCAGAATTCGTCCCGCTGCCGGAAAATATGCAGACCCCGCTCGCGATTCGCTATCACGGACACCAATTCCGCCAATACAACCCGGAGATCGGTGACGGACGCGGTTTCCTCTTCGCACAGCTACGCGATTCAACGGATCGTTTACTCGACCTTGGAACAAAAGGCTCTGGTCAAACCGCGTATTCACGGTTCGGTGATGGCCGTTTGACACTAAAAGGCGGGGTTCGTGAAGTACTCGCCACCGAAATGCTTGAAGCAAGCGGTGTGAACACCTCGAAGACACTCAGCCTGGTAGAAACTGGTGAGCAGCTGCAGCGAAACGATGAGCCGAGCCCGACCCGATCGGCGGTCCTCGTTCGTCTGTCACATAGCCATATCCGTTTTGGCGCCTTCCAGAGGCTCGCCTATTTTCAGCAGACGGAGAACCTCGAACGCCTGATCAGGCATGTACGCACTTATTATCATCCGGATATTGAAGACGGCGCTATCGGTGAGCTGGCACCCGCTATTCTCGAGCGCATCACCCGTGAGACCGCCCGCATGGTGGCTGGCTGGATGGCCGCGGGGTTTGTCCACGGCGTGATGAACACCGACAATATGAATGTGACGGGGGAGACCTTTGATTTCGGCCCCTACCGTTTCATTCCAACCAGTCAGCCAGGCTTTACGGCGGCCTATTTCGATCAGAACGGGCTTTATGCCTTTGGCCGTCAGCCCGAGGCTGCAATCTGGAACCTTCAGCAACTGGCCAGTGCTTTCAGTCTGATTTCCGAGGTCGAGCGTCTCAGCGAAGCCCTGGTGACCTTTGAAAAAGTCTACCAATCCGCCCTGCGAGATGCGGTTTTGTTTCAGCTCGGGCTTCAGCCAGGCGATCTGGAAGCCGATCTGACCTTCCTCCAAATGCTGTTCAGCTGGATGACCGAAACCCAGATCCCCTGGCATCAGTTCTTCTTTGACTGGTTCTGCGGCGCAGAGAGTCAAAACCGAGCCTCGAAATCGCCCAGCGCGGCTCTCTATCAACGCCCCGATTTCGAACCCGTAAAATCAGAGCTGACATCCCGGTCGCCGGCTGGACCCGAGCGGCTGAGCCACCCCTATTTCAGGCGCACCACGCCGGAAACGCTGCTGATCGATGAGATCGAGCACTTATGGGATGCAATTGCTGATGAGGATGACTGGAGCCTGTTCCACGCCAAACTGGACGGCATTTCAGACAAAAGAAAAGCCCTGCTCGGATATTAGCAGGGCTCTCCATAACTGAATTTACCGATGGGTCAGTTGAACTGAGCCGGGTATTTCAGATTTTTCGCCAGCTTCAACTTCTCAAACAACAGAATGAAGCTGCCATTATAGTCGAAGAAACGGTTCCAGAAGCCCTTGCGCGGCAGGTGCAGAATGGACACCGGCTCGTCATGATGGTGCGAGTGGAAGGCCTCTCCGCCCGTCAGCAGCGCCAGAACATAGGTGAACCAGGTCGGCGTTTTCAAATGACCGAAAACGTTGATGCCAAGCACGGTCGCGTGGAACTGGATGGCACGCCCCAGAACAATCGCAGCATGGATCAGAAGGGTGATGATCAGATCACCGCCCAAAAGCCAGACCAGGCCATAAATCAGGGCTGGCAACACCAGATGGATCAGCACTGACAGGAAATTATAATTCCGGTCGCACACACGAATGATGGCGCTGTTCTTGATCCACATCGGCATAGGACGGCTCAGATCATTGTCATCACGGAACAGAATCCAGCCAACCCAGGCCCAGGCCTTGCCTTCAAATGGGTTGTGCGGGTCGCCCGGACGGTCTGAAAACCGGTGGTGCTGCGAGTGGTAATTGATCCAGTCCTTGATCGACCCCTGCATGGCAATCAGGCAATTGATCATCACAATCAGTTGAGCAGGCGCTTTGAGCTCACCTGCACGGTGCTGCCAGACGCGGTGGAGACCGCCAATGCCGATATTGCAGACCACAACCGTGACGGCCATGACAGCCAGCACGATCGGCGCATAATACCAGTGCAGCTCAACGCTTTCGAGCACAAGGCCGGCAATGATGGCGGCGATCATGCCGATCAACCCCAGTGCCGGATAGAGAATCGCAGAAAAAAGGCTTCCATAATCAAGCGTCTTGAATGATTTCGGGATAGCCAGGGAACGCGGCAGAATCTGTCGCTCATTGTCCATATTGTTCGTCTCACACCTGTTTGTCTTGAACCGGATGGCTTCCGAAAGATGTAGTAAAACACTCAATTATTGAAAGCCATTCTCAGAAACTATGACGTGTTTCTAATACTTTGTCAGCCTGCATAACAGCAGAGTGTGCAGAAAAAGTGACGCATTCGTCATGCATTTCAGAAAGATAGAAGCTTGACGAAAGTACCAACCGGTTGGTATGTTTAAAAAGTATGACAACCAAACCACAAATTTCACGCAGAAACGCGAAGGAGAAACTTCTGGAGGCAGCGGTGGCGCTGGTTCGGCAGAAAGGTTTCACCGCCACTAGCGTTGATGATTTATGCAGGCATGCAGGTGTTACGAAAGGCGCGTTCTTTCATCACTTTGCGAGCAAGGACGAACTTGGCATTTCAGCAGCAAAGTATTGGTCTGAAACAACCGGCGCGCTGTTTGAAGCTGCACCTTTTCATACGCTTGCAGACCCTCTGGATCGTGTCCTTGCCTATATAGATTTCCGCAGAGACATCATCTCCGGTGACATCAGCGAGTTCACCTGTCTGGTGGGCACAATGGCGCAGGAAGCGCACACCACCGCCCCCGACATAGCCAAGGCCTGTGGCGACAGCATTTTCGGACATGCCGAAACGTTGGTTTCCGACATTTCAGATGCCATGGATATTTACAACGTCACCTCCGATTGGACGGCAGAAAGTCTTGCCCGTCACACACAGGCTGCCATTCAGGGCGGCTTCATTCTGGCCAAGGCTGGAGGCGGTACAGACGCCGCCAAAGATGCGATCACTCATCTGAGGCGATACATTTCACTGTTGTTCAAAGGAACACCGGAATGAGTGCGACCATCAACACAGAGGACGGCTTTCTGCTTGAACTCAAACTTATGCTCAGCGCGCCCAGGGGCGTCCTTTGGCGGTGCTGGAGCGAGCCTGAACTTTTTTGTGAATGGTTTTGCCCCAAACCCTGGAGAATGACCTCCGCCCAACTTGATCTTCGTCCTGGAGGACGGATGAACAATGTCATGGAGAGCCCGGCGGGTGAACGAATGGAGAATAAAGGGATGTATCTCTACGTTGAAAGAGGCGTATCCTGTGTGTTTACCGACGCCTATACTGAAGACTTCGTCCCGGCCCCGGATCATTTCATGACGGGATACTTCTCTCTCCGGGATTCCGACGAGGGAACGACAGAGATGAATTGGGGTGCGCGTCATCCAACCTTCGAGAAAGCCGAACAGCATCGCAATATGGGATGGGAGCAAGGCTGGCGCGTAGCCGCCGCGCAACTCGAATCGCTCGCCAAATCACTCTGACACGAAAGGCGCAGGCATGGACAAGGTCACACCCTTCCTCTGGTTTAGAAACACAGCCGATCAGGCTGCGAGATTCTACACCAGCCTGTTTCCCGACAGCGAAATTGAAAACATCATTCCCGGTCCGGATGGTGCTGCCTTCATTGTTGACTTCACCATCATGGGACGTCCGTACACAGCCATGAATGGTGGGTCGACTTACGCACTGACCCCTGCCTTCTCGATGTATGTATCCTGCAAGGATCAGGCAGAGACCGATTTTTACTGGCACGCCCTTACGTCAAACGGTGGCAGGGAAAGCCGGTGTGGCTGGTGCATCGACCGGTTCGGCATGTCCTGGCAGGTGGTCCCTATGCGCCTCACAGAACTTATGTCTCTACCCGATCGCGAGGCCTCCGGTCGGGCTCGAGAAGCCATGCTTACGATGAACAAGATTGATATAGATGCCATGGAAGCAGCTGCATTTTCATCTATGGGAGGGTTGAAATGATCTATGTGCAGGGAATGATGGCTCCCATCGCCATCGAAAAGAAAGCACATTACGCTGAGTTTGCCGCCAAGGCTGCCCAAGTCTTCAAGCAGCACGGCGCACTATCCGTTGTCGAGTGCTGGGGAGACGATCTTCCGGACGGCGAAATCAATGACATGAAAACAGCCGTGAAACTCGAACCTGGCGAGACAACCCTTTTTAGCTACGTTATCTGGCCGTCAAAATCGGTTCGTGATGAAGGCATGCCGTCCGTTTTCTCGAATTCGCTGTTCAGCAAGGATTTTGATCCCGGCATGGACGGTCGACGCATGTTCTTTGGAGGTTTCAAGCCTATTGTCAGTCATGGCAAACCATCTGGTTCAGCGAACTATATCGATGGGTTTCTACTTGCCGTACCCCGGACCAATCAAGAGACCTATCGGCAAATGGCAGAAGAGGCCTGGGGATTTTTTGAAAAATACGGCGCTGTTTCAATGTTTGAATGCTGGGGTGATGATGTACCGGATGGCAAAGTCACCAGCCCAGCCATCGCAACGCAAAAGACGCCGGACGAGGACGTTCTGTTCTCATGGGTTGGTTGGCCCTCGAAAGACGCTCGGGACAAGGGGTATGAAACCATGTTTCAGGATCCGGACATGAAACCGCCCGACCAGGTGCCGTTCGATGGCAGCCGTATGATGTATGGCGGGTTCGAGCTCATCGTGGACCTCTGACATCTAGTCGAAGTCGCGCTTCCACTGCACAGACAGTGTCTGGCCTTCGTCTGGCGCGGATTCGGCCTCTACCGAGATGTTGTCGCGCGCTTCCCATTCGACGCTGACGCCAGGCTGGCCGGCTCCACCTGAGCTGAGCTCGAGATAGATATCATCGGTCAGATACCGGCCCGTCGCTACGCGGAAATCACCGCTCTCGCTCTGGCTGACATCAACGCTGTCGAGGCCGGTGATATTCTCGATACCGCCCATCAGGTCAAAGCCACCACCGCCCGAAAGACTGGCGAGTGCCGCGGCAAGGCGCGCCGCTTCCAGGCCTGAAAGCTGGGAGGGGGACCTGCCGAAGAGGACACGCGATAACACTTCATCTTCTGGCAATTCCGGATCAGCGCTGAGCGATACGGAGGGACGCTCAGGCGTTCCCGTAATCTCGACGCGTGCCTGGAAATCGTCCGTGTCCCGAACCGCCAGAATGTCTAACTGGGCATCCATTGGATCGCCTGTAAAACTGATCGAGCTGTCGCCGAATGAGAAGCGCTTACCGAGCAGGTCAAATCGGCCACGAACAATCCGCGCCGACCCGTTAATGACGGGTTCCGCGCTCGTGCCCGTAATCCGCGTGTCGAGCGCAAATTCTGCATCCATGCCCTGGCCGGTAATTTTCAGGCTGTGCGGCGCTGTTACCGCGATATCCAGTGTAACCTTACGCTCGGGTGTCTGCTCCTCAGGCTCTTCCTCAAATCGCACATCAAGTGTCGGGCCCGTGCCCGATGGCAGAGCGTCAATCCGCACTCTGCCCTCATCGAGGACAAGATCGCCGATGATTTCAAAGCGCTCTTCAACAACATCCAGCCCAAGCGTACCTGACGCGACGGCCTGAAATTCCTTACGATTGATGACGCTCAGCCGATCCGCCTTGAGAGACACCGAACTCTCTACACCATTAGCCAGATCAAGAGAGCCGCGCCCGGCCAGCGTGCCGCCTGTCCGCCCCTCGGCAGAGAAATCTGCAAGATTTAGCTGGCTGGCTTCGGCGGTCAGGTCGAATGTGATGTTCTGAAGATCAGCGCCAAGCGACTGGTGTTGAAACACGCCCTCGCGGAAGGTCATGTTTCCGGAAAAACTGGCAGGCGTGAACGGAATTTCACCTGCCATATCTGCGTTCAGCTTACCTTCCAGGATCAGATCACCAGGCAGCAGAATAGCGCTCATATTATCGATCGGACCATTCAGGCGCGCGGCAAATGCCCCTGTCTGCTCGCCCTGCCATGAAAGGTAAGGCGCAGACAATTGCGCGCCGAGCGGCAGGTCAAGATCGACCTCGCTCTGCAACAACTGGCCGTCAGGCGTGCGAACCTCGATACGCCCGGCCTGCTCGTCAAACTGGCCCCGAATGTTGAAATCGACCGGGTCAATATCGCGTCCGGGGACAGCCAATTGTCTGATTTGACCCGAGAGATCAGCCATGGCCCCTTCGTCCTGCTGACGAACAATGAGGTCAAGATCGGCCCGCCCATCCATGGGCGCACGGCCCAGCAACAACATGGTTGGTCGCAGGCTGATGTCAGATGCGGACACTGTGAGCGGTGTTTCGCGGCCATCGACAGCCTCGACCGAAAGCCGGCCCTCAAGCGCGGCCAGTTCAAGCATGGCTTCCAGCCCGTCAGGCCCTGTTTTCACAGAGAATGGTTCTACGGTTTCGATACGTTCCGCGCCAATTTCACCAACAAAGGATCCGGTAATGTGACGACCGGGTTCGAGGGGGGTCTGTGCCTGGCCTTCCAGGGTGAAACTTGCGGGTTGATTCAGTACGCCGAGCGTCGAGACGCCATCATAGGCAATGCTGAAGTCCAGTAACTCACGCGTGCCCGATGCCGACAATGCCACATCGCCTGATGGAAAGGACGAGAGTGATACGTCGGCAATGTCCCCATCAGCCCTTACCCGGGCATCAGACACCGAAATATCAAACGCCACAGCCTCGGCGGGCAGAGAGTCCGGCAAGTCGCCTTCGAGGCGCAACTGACCGACAATCGTTTCCAGCGCACCGCCCTCTCCCGATAGTTCACCGGTAAGGGACAGATCCTGCCAATTGCCTGTCAGATCCTGCGCGGACCAGCGGCCATCGGCATAGGCCGTATTTGTTGAAACTGTGAGCGCAGAGCCTTCCAGCTGCCCCTGAAGGCGAGCCTTGCCCTGAAGACGCCCCTCGGCCCAATTGCCGTCAAACGCCAGAGCAGGCGCGTTTAGACTGTTGCGTCCTGTGCCTGCCTGGCTGGCGGCCAGCTGGGCCGAAATCGTCATGTCGTCGGCACGCCCACCGAGCGTGAACTCCCCACCAAGCCCCGGCAACACCTCGGCCAGAGGATAGGTTTCAGACGTCTCAAGCGTTCCTGAAAGATTGAACGCATCGCCGGGGACAGCATCACCATTCGCAATAAGTTTTACAGCGTCTGTGTTCAACGTGATCGCATCAAATAGCAACATGCCGTCCGGTGTTTGCGAGCCGCGGGCCTTCAGATTGGCCCCTGAACCGATCCAGTCATTCAGCGCATCTTCCGCGCTGGCAAATTGCTGGCCGTTCAGATCAAGTCGAAAATCGCGGCGGGTGTTCGAGGCCTGACTGACCTGCCAGTTGCCCCGGACAATGCCCGCATCATAAAGACCAAGTTCGGCCAGATGGGCCTGCGTGTCGCCCTGCAGGTCGAAGGTCAGCCGATCGCCTGTCGTGAGCGTACCACGCGCCGTCAGAGTTGATCTCGGCGTTTTGAGACGTGCAGACCGGAGCGTCAGCGCGCTCTCATCAAGATTATAGTCGAGCTGGGCGTTGAGTTGCGCGGACGACAACCGAACCGGGTCGCGAAGCTGCAATGACAAGGCTGAACCTGTCTGCGTAAAATCCAGACTGAGCACATTGTCTTCAAATCTGGCCTGCAACGGCCCGGAAAGTTCCGCAACACTGGCCTGTTCTGAACGCAGATCGCTGGCCAGCAGATTGCCCTCAAAACGATAGCCATCGCCCGCTTCCGAAAGCTCACCGGAAAAGCGGGCATTTGCCATCGACACGGCATCTCCCGGGATGAGGGCATCTGGCTGCTTCAGCAGCAGCACGATTTCCATGCTGCGATTTTCATCGGACAGCCGGATGTCCTGAAGATCGGCCTGAAGCGTTTCCGCACTGACGCTGGCAAAGACAAGCTCTTCATCCGCTTTCAGGTCGAGCCCGAAATCAACGGCAATCTGGTCACCCAGCCGGTCAGCAAATTCCCGGCTCATCGGATGAGCTGAAAGCCTTATGTCCGCGTGTACTTCGTGGATCACATCTTTCGGTTCAATGGAAAGCGCCAGCCATTCCTCGCCAGCGATCCGGGCCTCGCCATTTCCGCCCAGCCCGTCTTCAAACTGTTCCGTTTCGAATTGTGCCGAAACGGCCTGATCTGGCTCCAGCCGCAAAAGGCTCGCGAACAGGCCACCGGCAGGGCCGTTCAGATCGAAGCGGCCATTGAGAGGCAGATCATCAGACCAGCCAATATCAGCGATCAGACGATCGCCCTCATCATCACCGGGACGCAGCTCGAAGTCGATGTCAGCCGCATCCGGCGTCCATCGCACGGCACCATCTGCCGATGCCGTCACCTTGTTGGGCACCACGCCTTCTTCAAGATCAATCCGGTCTAAGCCGATGCGGTCAAGCCTTATGCCTTTCAGCGGGAAGTCGCCGCCCGAGTCTGACGTTTCGCTGCGAACGAGTTCAGGGCGGCGCAGGATATGGATGGTGCCAACATCCAGCGCCCGGATCGTCAGCTTCCGGCCGATCAATGCACCCGGCTTCCAATTCAGCTCGACATCAGAAAGTTCGCCCCAGCGCCCATCTTCATCGCTCAGATAGATCGTATCGATCGAAAAGTCGGAGAACAGGTCCCCCTTGAGGCCTTCCAGTTCAATTGATTGCCCGGAAACGGTCTGACCTTCAACCTCGTTTTCAACCATGCCGCGGCCAAATGGTGTCGCCGCCAGAACGCGCACCAGTAAAAGCGCAGCCAGAACAAGCACGACCAGACCGACAGCCAGCGCCGTCCAGAACCGCCAGCGACGACGGGTAGGTTTTGAGGTGTCAGTTTCCGTCATCAGAACGCCTGCCCCAATGAAATGTAAATCTGGAAATCCTCGTCATATTCCTGCTTGTCGAGCGGGATACCGACATCCACCCGAAGGGGGCCGGCAACCGTGTCATAGCGAACGCCAAAACCGGCACCGGTCCGAAGGTCAGAGAATCCCGGCCCTTCGCGCGTGCCGACACTACCGGCATCGATAAACCCGACAACGCCAATTTTCGGACGGACCTGCCAGCGGGCCTCAAAGGCCGTTTCCACCAGTGACCGACCACCTGTTGGTGTCGCATCAGCGGACCTTGGACCAATCGCCTGATAGGCATAGCCGCGCACACTGCCCCCGCCGCCCGCAAAGAAGCGACTGGCCGACGGCAGGCTCTCAAGATCGCCGCCAAATACCGTACCTACTTTCAGGCGCCCTGCCAGCACCAGCCGTCGGTCTTCAGTGACCGGATAATACCCTCGGATCTGAGCAACGCTTCTGACAAACTGGGTCTCGTCGCCTCCGAAGGATGCGCTTGGCTCGATCCGTCCGTCGAGCTTCCATCCCTTTGTGGCATTGAGGACGGAATCGGCACGATCAAGGCTCGCCTGTCCATAAGCGCCAATCAGCTGAAGATCGCGTTCGCCGAATTCATCCTGTTCGCGGACCAGTCCGGCCTGGACGCCATAGCCATAGGTGAAACGATGGTCTTCGCGAACATCATAGCCAGCGCGAAGGGTGAAGGCCTGGCGCTCATAGGCGTCCGTGTCTTCGTTGGTCAGCTCAGCACCGAACACGAGACCGCGGCCATAACCAAATTCGTTGGGACGACGCCATTCCAGATCCAGAGTCTGCTCGGGTTCGGAGATGTCGAACGAGCCGACCAGTAAATCGCCTCGGCGTGTAAAATTCCGGCGCGTGAGTTCGGACGTGACACCCACGCCCTTGTCGGTGGAAAGGCTGATACCGGCCTCAAGTGTGTGGCGCTTTTTCTCAACGAGGGTCACCACAACATTGCGGGTTTGCGTACCATCCTCATCGACGGCGACCGGCTCTTCCGCCAGCCTTGCTGTGGAAACGGAGAACAATCTGGTTTCGTCTATCCAGCCACGATAAAGGGCCAGCGCCGCAGGATCATAAAGCTCGCCACGCTCAAACGGGATCAGTTTGTTCAGATAACTGGTCTTTGTGCGGAACTCGCCGGAATACTCCACGTCGCCAAACCGCACCCGCGGCCCGGAATCGATCTGGTAAGTGATGGCCAGTGTACCGGCCTCGCGGTCACCAATGATCTGGCGTTCCTCTGCTCTGGCAAACGGATAGCCTTCGGTCTGCAACAGCGTGGTGATCAGTGTTTCCTGATTGATCACTTCAGCCGGAATGGCTGCGTCACCGGGGTTCAGCTTCACGGCGTCCCGAGCGGCCTGCGCATCATTATCAAGCGGCGCATCCCCCAGAAAATCCACGGTCAGACTCTCAAGAGTAAATTTTCGACCCGGATCAATCGTGACAATAGGCTGAAAGCCGTCTTCTGTATCCACAAGGGTCTTGATGGACGGGTCATAATACCCCCGCGTATTCAGCTCGGTCCGGAGACTTTCGGCAGCCCGCTTGGCCTGTCTTTGCGCTTCAAATCCGGTTTGCGGCTTGCTTTCATCCGGCAGCGTGCCGCGGAGCTCGTCGATCAGCTCGCTGGACCACACATTGTCTGCCAGGCGCAGGGATACCTTGTCGGCAAAGGCCAGCCCCGGCGCGGCGATCATCAACCACAGACATACGAAAAGACCGGTCAATGCCTGACCGGACCTCAGCCGAAACGCCTGCGCCGTTTTCTTCTTCACCAAACACCTTGTACGCATACTCATCACCACGCGTACGCATAGTGACAGAGACGGGGAACCAACACCCCTTTTCTGCATAAGTTCCCAAGATCTGGTCAATTTTGCGGTTACAAATGTGTAAGGCTTAAGGCAGAGCAAGGCTCCTTGGCCTGTCCGCTACATGAGCCGTGATGCGAGCTGCTCAACGCTCGCATAATCCTTCCGACCGAGATTCTGTAATACAAGTGTTGCCCGCTCCTGCGCACAGATTTCGAGATCATCCTTCGGTGTACGGTCCAGTATGTCGGTCAGGATCAGTTTGATCTCGTCGTCAAAACGTTCTGCGTCCAACCCCGCCAGAGCCCGGGCATATTGCCATTTCAGGATCAGATTGTCGGGCGCAGTCCTGGTGATGGCTTCAAAGTGCTTCTCAGCAGCGTTGAGGCTGGCCCCCATGAAAGCGGCGCCGAACACCCCGCCCCGGCGGCGTACCTCCACATGCCAGACAGCCATAAACCCATGTGCCCAGGCATTATCCGGATCATCTTCGAGCACACCTTCAGCCAAAGCTCGCATACGTTCGGCATAACGCCCTTCACGCGCCTCTGACAGCGGCATGTCGCGCGCCTGCATGGAAAGCGCAATGGCCAGCTGAAGACGGGCCTCAACATGACCATCCTCAAGCCCCAGCGCCCGGCTCGCCAGTTTCGCGGCTTCAATAGGCGTCTGCTCATCCGGGCAGCTGCCCTGAAGAATGCAGGCACTCAGCAAGACCCGGGACTCGGCTGCCAGGATATCCGCCGGTCGTTGAACGGTCTGTTCGCTGACAGGCTCGGCGTCCGGCAATACGGTGTCTTCATCGGCACGCGCCAATGGCAGCCAAAGCAGCTGCGCAGCGAGGAAAAGCATGACAGGGCGAACCGGGATCATGCCTGTTTCGTACCACAAAACCGGCCCTGTGGACAGAATGTCGCACATCAGGCCATGCAGGCAGCGTATTATGGCTGCCCGCTTTGCAGTTTTGCCGGAAAAATAGTCCTATCGCGTCTGACCGCCATCCACGGGCAGCACAGCCCCGGTGATGAAGCTCGACAACGGGCTGACCAGATAAGCTGCTGCGGTTCCGATCTCATCTGGGGTACCAAAGCGCTGCATCGGCACTTCCCGCTTGATCCAGCGCCACCAGGCATCGCTGCGTTCGCCTTGCGTGCGGGCTTCCCAATCTCCGCCCGGGAAGATGATATTCCCCGGTGCAATGACGTTCACACGTACGCCGTCCGCTCCAACAATGCGGGCAAGTTCTCTGGCCATATGGTTCATCGCGGCCTTGGAGGTTCCGTATGTCAGCGGCGTACCAAGCGCGCCGAGACCGGCGATAGAGCTGATCATCAGGATCGACCCTTCACGTCGCGGCGCCATTTTTGCAAGGCTCGCCCGCGCCAGCCGGTAAGCACTGTCCAGATTTTGCTGGATGCCGGCACTCCAGGTCGCATCGTCCACGTCAAAGCCTGGAGGACATGGATGAAGCCCGACATTCGCCACAGCGCCCCAGAGCGGACCGAAATCTGCTTCAACCTCGTCAATCATCTGGTCGATGGTGGCGCTGTCGCGCAGATCGCCAGCCTTCGCCCAGAGCTTGTCGGCGCCATAAATTCCGGCCAGCCTTTCCTTTTGCTCCATCAGCGCGCCTTCACCACGCGCAGCCATGGCAACGCGTGCGCCTTCGGCCAGAAGCGTTTCGACAATGCCAAGTCCAATGCCGCGGCTGCCGCCAGCCACAAACACGACTTTTCCGTTCAGTCCCAGATCCATTATTCGCCTCCCTTAAGCGTTTTGTTTGACCGCAGTTAAGGGAGAGGCAGGCGGGAGGTCAAAGACAATGTTGGAGCTGCCTTTGCGTCAGCTCTGCGGAATTCCGTCAGTCCAGATCACGAACCAGCACCTCGGCACTCGTTGTCGTCTGGAAGTTCAGCCGCGGCAGAAACGGAATGACGGGCTCGTATTTGAAGGCGATCTGCACCTCGGCATAGGTCGCGCCATATTTTTCCGTCATCTGAACATTCGGTGTGAACTCACCGCCAAGCGTGATGCCCAGGTTTTCATTGATCAGAGCCGTGATGTCTTCTGCCGACGGATCATCCATGGTGAAGGCCTGGCGGGCCACCAGCTCGGTCGTCGCCTGAGCCTGCTGAATCCCAAAAAAGCCAATACCAACATGGAAAAGACCAAGCACCACCGTCACGAGCGCCGGAAATACCAGGGCAAATCCAATTGCCGATACACCGGATGTCTGACTGGTAAATTGCCGAAACAGAGCCTTAGGGGTCGAATGCATATGGCTTCCTCATCGCAGTCTCGTCACAAGTCGTTTTTCAAGGACGTAAGGTTCTCCGAACATGTCAGTGTTCGAGGCAAGAACCTCAATTTCTGCGAGGATGCGAGCCCCACTATTATCTGAACAAGGTGTTGAACAGATTTCACGCGAACCCGCCGTTTCGACTTCATAGCGGGTGAAAAAGGGTTTGGTGTCATCATAGAGTTCACCGTCAACGCCGGTCGATTGCGGACACCCGCAATAAACACCCAGCTTGCGTACTGTCAGGCGGGCCGACGATTTATAGGCATCGCTCAGAATGAGATTTGCCGTGCTGATCACGTCGCTGCTACTACCCGAACTGCCGTCAGACTGAAACGCCTCCCAGTCGCCGGAGAGCACTCTGTCTTCGAGGTAGTAGGCCGTTGAGATGACCGCCGAGTCGAGCTTCTGGCGCTCCAGGATCTTGAAGGAGACGGAGGTCGCAAACAGGCCTGCGCCAATGACGAATGGCGCGATCAGCGCAAACTCGACAGCGGACACACCGGAATTGCTGCCAGACAGGCGGGACAACACAGAGGAAAACGGCAAACACAGACGCATGGAACCACCTTAACTCGACGACAGGACGACACCGGGGCTCAGCGACATTTGCCGCGCGCCAATGGCTTCGCAATTCTGATTGGTGAACCCGGAATTGCCCGTCAGGCTGATCGTACGGGCAATCAGATGTGTGCAGGTACTGGCGCTTGAGCTGCCGCCTGCATATTCAACGGGCTGGTTTGGGAAATAGAGCACGCCCTCAAGCCTGCTGTCTGCATGACCGGTAATCTTGATGTTCAGATCGGACGGCGAGGTCAGCGGGTCCGAATACATTAGTATGCCAGCGTAATCGCCAGACGTACCTGCGGTCAGATCCATCATGCCGCCTGTGGGCATTCCGATCATGCCGCCATTCATGAAAATCAGCGTGACGTTTCGACCGTAAAGAAATGACGATGCCGATTTGAGATCAATTGATGCGCCGTCAAAGATGAATACGCCGCCTTCCTCAAGCTCCGCATAATCCATGGCGGAAAACGTCTTGCAGTAGCGACCCGCTTCAAGAAACAGCGACTGTTTGCCGGTTTTGGTTGGCGTTTTGCACGGCATCGCCGCAACGCTGGCAGGCGCCGTCACGTCGGCATAAGGGTCCGGCATGGCGCGCCAGTCCGTATTGATCTTGTCACACTCGGTGACACGCATTTTGAGCTCGCCATACACCCCGCCGGAGGAGTAGACACACCCCGCCGTCAGAGATGACGTGCCACTCACTTCCATCGCCTGGATATCGAGAGAATTGGCCTGGACCGCACAGCCTGCAACATTCACAATCGCAGACCCGTTGAGATCGATTGCGCCTGGCGCCGCGCGATCCAGGGCCAGAATGCAGAGTGAGTCTGTGCCTGTGCGCAAAACCGCAGTGGATGTTCGGGTCAGTACGGGGTCCTGCTCAACAAACATGCCCGAGAAGAACCGTGTCTGACGTTCCTGCACGATCACTTCTACAGCGTCCTGACCAACTTGCGCCCCGGTGAGCGGCGGGTAATTGACGGTGATCTGGGCCTTGCTCAGGTCCACACCGTTTTCGAGCAGCAACCCCTTCGCGGCCCAGTCGACACTGGCGTCATCTTCAAGGAGCAGGATTTCGTGAGCAGCGGCAACGGCGGCCACGTCTGCATACATCTGCGTCTGGCGTGCCTGATGCCGCCACAAACCAAAATCAGCGACCATGGCGAGACCGGCAATCATCAGCGGCAACATCACCGCAAACACGATAATCGTATTGCCGGATTTTTCTTCGATAAATGCTGCCAGGAAGCGGTCAGATTTGTCAGTACGCTGAACTTTAGCGTGCATCTTGTTGCCCATACTAACTCTTTTGAAGGTAGTATGACGCGTTGCTTTTAAAGCGATACTTTCAACGATGCTGCAATTTTCACCGTTCCGGTAAAGCGGAATTAAACATCATTTAATCCACAGCTACACTTTGTTAACACATCCGCTCTTGATCAGGTCCTGCAGGCCTAACGCCGCGGATCAGACAAACTCGCCTTTCAGCGCACCTTCAATAAGATCAGCCGTCTCGAGAACGCCGTAAATCGCAATGAAACCGCCAAAGCGCGGCCCCTGAGATTGCCCCAGACACACTTCGTAGATCGCCTTGAACCAGTCACGGAGATTTTCGAAGTCCTGAGACTTTCCAGCCGTGAAGGTCAGCGTCTGAAGGTCTTCACCATTGACCGGGCCATCATAGCGGCGCAGCAGCGAGACCAGCTCTTCGAGGGCCGCACGCTCCTGATCGGTTGGCGCACGATAGGTTTTCGCAGGCTTCACGAAATCCTCGTAATAGCTGAGCGCATAGCCCACCAGATGGTCGAGGAAAGGTGCGTTCTCCGGCGTCGCTTCTGGCGCGTATTTTGTGATGAAACCCCAGATCAGCGCTTTCGAATTCGCATTCGCAGCTGACACCAGATTCAGAAGCAGCGCAAAGCTGACCGGCACGTTCAGCTTCGGCACATCCCCGCCATGAATATGCCAGACCGCATTCTCGAGCTGTTTTTCAGCCGGCTCTTCATGATACTTCTCAATGAAGGTCAGATATTCATCCACAGCTTTCGGAATGACGTCAAAATAGAGCTTCTTCGCCGCGCGCGGCTTTTGCCACATGAAGAGCGCCAGGCTCTCCTGCGGGGCATATTTCAGCCATTGCTCCACCGAAATGCCATTGCCTTTCGACTTGGAGATTTTCTCGCCCTTCTCGTCGAGGAACAGCTCATAGACATATTGCTCTGGCGGGCGTTCACCCAGAATGCGGCAGATCTTCGAATAGATCGGCGCATTGGCCTGGT
>CAYFGB010000002.1:0-170986 GCA_964342455.1 uncultured Hyphomonadaceae bacterium | reverse complement strand
CGCGTGGCGTTCAGGAAATCCTGCAAAAGTACAAAGAGCTTCAGGACATCATCGCCATCCTCGGCATGGACGAGCTTTCAGAAGACGACAAACTGGTTGTTGCCCGTGCCCGTAAGGTCGAGCGCTTCCTGTCTCAACCGTTCGACGTTGCTGAGGTCTTCACCGGCTCTCCAGGTGTTCAGGTTAAACTCGAAGACACCGTCAAAGGGTTCAAAGGCCTCATCGCTGGTGAGTATGACCATATTCCTGAGCAAGCCTTCTACATGTGCGGCAACATGGATGAAGTTCTGCAAAAAGCTCAGAAAATGGCAGCTGAAGCGGCTTAAGCTTCACTCTGTCATTGATTTAAAAATGAAGCGACCGCATCCTCAGGGTGCGGTCGTTTTGTTTTGGAAGGTTGTCTCTATGGTTAGAAAACTTAAGCACATGCTCGGCGTTACAACACTGGTTTGTGTCGGTGCGGTTCTGTCCATGAGCGCTTGGGCGGACGGGTTGAACTGCAATCGCGGCGAGCTGAAATCCGATCTTCTACCCGCTGAAATCGTATTTGAAACGACTTCGGCCTGTAAATCGTTCGTCACTGCTCAGAAGAAGGTGAAGCAGGGAAAAGCCAAACCCGAGCATGAAAAGACGATGGAGACCTTTGCCCGGATGACCCGAAACTTGTCGGATGGTGATAGTCTGTTTATTGATCGCTTCGGTCGGGCACATCTGACCCGTTGTTCGTCAGACCCGACATCTACTGAACTGAAAATGAGCTTCAACAAGCCCATCGGCCCTGAAGGCGACACGCTTGACGTTTATATGGCCATGGAGCTGCCCGCTAATGCGCCACAATGCACATCACAGGAATAGAAACGTTTCGGGGACGCTTGGCCTGTGTCTTTGCTGTGTACTTTAAACAATTTTCCCGTCTCGATAATCCTGAACGCGATCTTTCTTGATTTTTCCTGCTCGCAGGAAAACAAAGAGAGCGCCGAGGGCGATAACGACGAGTAACCCGACTAGAACCCAGTTTGGGCCATCCCCGCTGGAGTGGGTCGGCACGCCCGGTGGCGGCGTTGGCGCCTCTGTCGACGTAGATGTGCCCGGGGCCTCGTCAGGAAGATCAGTAGGTGGCGCATCGTCATCGCTACCTCCAAGGATTTCCGCCGCAGCACCAGCCGCCGCTGCGCCGCCCACCAGAACGCCAGCCGCGCCTATCTTGTTCGTGTCATCTGGCGTCTCATCGCCGCGCGCTGTGAGGTCTTCGGCCGTTGCATTCGTCCGGTTGGCACCGGCTGGGGGTGCGTCTGTTGCTGCATCCATGGCGAGGGCGGTCGCCTGGTCAATTTCGCCTGTCGTCGGCAGCCCGGCTTGCTGCTGAAAGGCGATGACAGCGCGTTTCGTGCCCGGGCCGTAGTCGCCATCTATTCCGCCTACGGCAAAGTCGAGCCCGGCCAGAATACGTTGAAACTCCTCTACCTTCTCGCCCTTCATACCCATTTTCAGAAGGCCGCCTGCGCGAGGGCCGACCACATCAGCCTCGTCTTTGCGAAACAGGTCCAATGCCTTTTCTGTCCACCAGATGCGTTCCGCTTCGCCATGGGCAGGTTTGGAGACATTCGGGTCACCGAAGTTGATCCCCCGGGAAACCCTGGCGGCATCATTGGCATCTGCAAGCGGGAGAAGATTATTCACTTCAAAGAATTTTGCGGCCACCTGGATGCTGGCCTTGAGGTCGCGCGAGAGAAGCTCGGGATCAGTGTCGATCGGCAAGCCAGTCAGGCCGGCAAATCGGGTGTAGTTGTTCCTGCCTGTTAGCTGAATGAAGCCGCGTCCGCGATACTTCCAGCCATCACCTGAGGCCTCATCGCCATTGCCCATCCGGTTTCCATACACCTTGTTGGCGATTTTTTCAGGTTGCCGGGCATAGGCTTCGGCGTCAGCATCGGTCGGGAAGTATTTGCCAAATACATTGCGCAAGGCTGAGGCTGAATAGTTCAGGTTTTCAGATGTGTAGCGAAGAAACCCCGTCTCGATCAGTCCCTGGCCGAGAAAATGGGCCAGTCGTAACGCGGTGTTCAGGCCGTGCTGTTCCAGCACGTCTTCGCTCTCCAGAAACGCCTGAACGTATCGCCCCTGGTTCGAACCGCGAATATTCGCCCAGAAAGGTGAGCCGGGCAGCTGGCGAACTATAAGATCCAGATTCAGGCTGGATAGTTTTCCGACTTTGAAGAATTCCGTGTCGTCGCTCATCTCGTCCCCCCTGCCTGCAAATCAGAATACCAAAGCATAGCATTCCGACCAATATGTGGCGGTCGTCGACTGGTGAGAGGATACCTTCAACGCGGTAAGGGAGGATAGAAAACAGCCCAGAAACTGCTCCGGACCCTGGCACAAATCTCGCTTCCGGTATTTGCGTAAGTTTAGTGCACGAGCTTCTACTGGACATCGCGCCAGACTTCGCTAAACAGTCCTCAAAACACGCGAGATCACAATGACTGACAAGCTGAATTTTTCCCTCGTATCCCCGGCACGTGAGATGTTTTCCGGCCAGGTGGATCATGTGATTGCCCCGGGCTCTGAGGGCGAGTTTGGTGTTCTGCCAGAACACGCGCCATTTATGTCCACTCTGCGATCCGGTCGCCTGCGCATCATCGATGGTGACGTTGTTCACCGCTTTTTTGTTCACGGTGGCTTCGCTGATGTAACGCCGGAAGGCCTGACGGTTCTGGCGGAAGAAGCGATCCGTCTTGAAGATCTGAACGAAGAAGGCATCCGCCACTCAATCGCCGAAGCTGAACGCGCTGCGGATGCAGCCAAGGACCAGGCAGCCCGCTTCAAGGCCGAAGGTGATGTCCGTCGTTTCCGCGCACAACTCGAAGCGCTCGACGAAGCACATCACTAGACTGTCATTTCACCCTTAAGAGGGATGACAACCTGATCGCCGCGCCAGATACTGGGGCGGCGATTTCTATTTGGGGTGTCATCATGCGCAATCTGGTTCTCAGCCTTTCCGGTCTGGCTCTTTTTATGGGTGGTCAGTTCGCCCATGCTCAACAGACAGATGATGAGGGGGCGGCCTCCAGATACGGCGCGTACCCTGAACAGGCCGTCCATGACGCTTTGAAAAGCTGGAGCGAAAGCGAGCTCCTCGAGATACCGGCCAGCCTGGCCGATGAGCGCATGTTTCTGGCCAGTTTCGGCCGCATGAGTGGAGAAGCCCGCGCTGCGAGATACTCGCTCATTAACCGTGAAACCCTGTCAGCGACGGAAGGCGGGCTCACCTTTGAATGCGCTGACCTGCCGTCAGACCCGCTCAGCTCCGGTCTCTATACCAGCCTCTCTGATGAGGAGATCGCCGAAAATTGTGACTGGGTGCTGTGGGAACATGTGATCGACAATGCACGCCCGGCTTTTGAGGCGGACTTCCTGCCGTCGCTCAATGCCCGTGAGGTGGAAGCATTTCTTGATGATATTGGTGGTTTGCCAGAAGATTCCTATTATCGGGAGGTCATCGACTGGTCGCCTGTGGTCGATCTGCGCGACCTGTCAGACGACGCCATGGTTTCGCGCGAGTACACATTGGCCGAATGCCCTTCGCTCGGGTCTGTTCTGAGCTGGCTGGAGGGGTTTGAGCCCACCCCGGCTGATATCGTACGCTTTGGTGAAGACAAGAAACACCCAGCCGCCGAAAGCCTCGATACCTATTATCGGGCAACCATTTTTTCTAATGTGAACGGCGGCAGTCTCGACTTCAATTATAATGGCTATAGCGGCGAGCCTGAGGATGTGGCCGTGTTTTTCACGGCGGCCATGCAGCAATGTGCACTGGAAACAGCCGCGGCGAACGACTGATTACTCGACCTCTGTCCACTTCTTGAAGTGCTGAACAACAGCCTCGTAAACGGGGCGTTTGAAGTGAATAATCAGGGGCGTCACTTCTTCCAGTGTCGCCCACCGCCACGCGTCGAACTCTGGCGTGGCGATGTCCAGTCGTACATCTGAATCCGACCCTTCAAAGCGAAGTGCGAACCATTTCTGGCGTTGCCCGATATAAGGTCCGGGCAATCGAGATTTCAGATCCGATGGGAAATCATAATAGAGCCAGTCTTCGGTTTCTTCGAGAATGGAGACCAGCTTATGACTGACGCCAATCTCTTCTTCCATCTCACGCAAGGCGGCGTGTTCCGGCGTTTCGCCCTTGTCGATTCCGCCCTGGGGCATCTGCCATTGAAATGGTCCGTGCGCGTTTATGCGCCGACCCAGAAAAACGTGGCCGCGCTTGGAAAACAGTGCGATGCCGACATTCGGGCGATAGCGTTCAGGGTCACGTGAGCCCTGGAGCGGTCCATCCATCAGTGCGTTTCCTGTGTGTGTTCTTCCACAGAAGCATGATTCTCGGCGCTTTGGTGGGTGTCTTCCGCACCAGCATTATAAACCGGAGCGGCGCGAAGCTGAGCGGATGCCGGTGCCAGCACATAGCCCTTTGAATCGAGCGTTTCTGTCCAGTCACGGAGCTGATCCAGCGTCACAGGGAACGCAAAGCCGGTACCAAGCGCATACCCGCGTTGCAGGGCGATAGCTTCAAGATGAAGAAGCTGTTCGTCAATCGCGCTGCCTGAAGGTTCGGAATCGATCACACGGGCAGCTTCGGCGAATGGCAGCCCTTCGGATTTCGCGCCGGTTTCAAACATGGATCGCGGTGCAGACCCATCATGAATGAAGCCGAGGCCTCGATTGTTTAGCAGTTCGAACACAGGGCTGATCGCCCGGGCATCGGTGGCGTACTTCGCGCCCTGATAATTGGTGACGCCGAAATAGCCGCTGGCCTGACTTAACAGCCATTCCAGACGACGCGTATTCTCGGTCGCGCTGGCGGTTGTCAGCAGTGTATAGGGACCGGTGTCATTATTCGGGTAATCATAGGGCTCCATGGGGAGCTCCAGCACAACTTCATGTCCAGCGGCGCGGGCCTTGTCGATCCACGTCTGTAGCCCCCGCGAATACGGCACAAAAGACAGCGTGACTTCTGGCGGCAACTCGTCAATCGCCTGCTGGGTAACCCGGCTGTTCAGCCCCAGTCCACCCATGACAATGGAGATTGCGGGACGGCCCGCCGGATTGGAAAAGTGACGTTTGTACACGTCAGAAGGTTTGCGCCCATCGGAGGCAATCATCGGCAGGCGGCCATTGGTGCCCCATTCCCACACGCCATCCACGGGCGCTTTCACAAGGCCCATACTTGCCGAATGATCTGTGCTCGCGTCAGCCATTCTGGGTGGATCTGCGGGCGTATCATTCTCGGCATCGTCCTGTGTTTCCGAATACGCACCAGGGTCATCAACGCCCAGGCTTGGCTCGGATTCATCTTGCTCAGCCTCGGCCAGCATACGGTCCACTGCATGGGCATCATCATGGGCCGGCAAACGGTTCTTTAGCGCAGGCGGCGTGGCAGGTGTGTCGGTAAAGAGGCCCACAATCTCGGTCGGCCCCGCCTTGCTGGCATCACCATTCATCTGCACGAACAGGGCAAATGCGCCAGTGATAGCCGTGAAGGTGACTAGGCTCAGGCCAATATGCGTTAGCCCGGCCTTGAGCGGCGATGGGGGAAGCTTGCGTTTCGCAGCCATGCGGTTACCTGAAAGTTGATCGATCAGATCAAGTGTGA
Source organism: uncultured Hyphomonadaceae bacterium (assembly GCA_964342455.1). Lineage (GTDB taxonomy): Bacteria > Pseudomonadota > Alphaproteobacteria > Caulobacterales > Hyphomonadaceae > Ponticaulis. The sequence continues at coordinate 165,333 of CAYFGB010000002.1, read as the reverse complement.
CCGCGAAGCGTTAACGTTTTACGAAAACAGGCAGAAATTGCCGGGTGTGGGCCAAACATCCGCTATGTAATTGGCCCGATCCGGTTAACCGTTCGAAGCGGACTGAAGTTCTGACAATGTGATCGACCGCAGCTTTTCAATCGCTTTTTCCAGCTGATAGTCCTCACCCTCATACGTTTCGGGTGGCTGGTCCTCAGGCATGTGCGGCTGACGGCGCTCAATACCGGAGTCATTGTCCAGCGCATTCGGCAGATCCGCTTCGGAGAAACGACGCAGATTTTCGATGTCTTCTTCGCTATAGCGGCGCTGTGACACCTCATAGTCAGGCTCAATACCGGTTGCCTGGATGGATCGGCCAGATGGCGTGTAGTAACGGGCTGTTGTGAGGCGCAATCCGCCGCGCTGTGCATTCAGCGGAAAGACAGTTTGCACTGATCCCTTGCCGAATGATGTCATGCCCAGAACCTTGGCGCGTTTCATATCCTGCAAGGCACCGGCAACAATTTCTGCCGCTGAGGCCGAGCCACCATTGATCAGCACAATGATTGGGGTTTCCGGGAAGCGCTGGCCCTTTTCGGCGAAATAGCGCTCAATATCGGTCGGGGATCGGCCGCGTGTCGAAACGACTTCACCTGAATCCATGAACATGCTGGATACCGAAATAGCCTGTTCCAGTAGTCCGCCTGGATTGTTGCGCAGGTCGACAATCAGGCCAGCCGGGGTCGCGCCGAGTTCTTTCTCGATCTCATTGAGAGAATCTTCGAGCAGTTCGGTTGTCCGCTCATTGAAGGCTGAAATGCGAAGATAGCCAATATCTTCATCTTCAATGCGGTGAACGACTGATTTCGGGCGAATGACTTCGCGGGTCAGCGTGACATCGAAGGGTTCTTCATCGGCGCGCAGAATGGTCAGATCGATGTCTGTACCGACTTCGCCGCGCATTTCCTTGACGGCGTCATTAAGCGGGAGGCCGACGATCGTTTTGCCATTAATGGAAGAGATCAGGTCACCAGCGCGCAGATCGGCTTCGCTGGCCGGTGAATCATCAATCGGCGTGACGATTTTCACATAGCCATCATCCATGGTGACTTCGATCCCGAGACCACCATACTCACCGCTGGTCTGAACCTGCATGGCTTCATAGTCTTCCGGGGCCAGATAGGAAGAGTGCGGATCGAGCGAGGCCAGCATGCCGTTTATGGCGGCTTCCATGGCGGTTGCCTCATCGACATCGACCACATATTCGGAATCGACCCGGCCCAGCACTTCGGCAAAAAGATCCAGCTGCTGGAATACGTCAGTGGTTGAAGTGTCCTGCGCACTGTTGGCAGACCAGGCCAGCGACGTTACGCCGATCGCCATCATGCCAAGCGCGGCACCTACAGTCGTCCCCAACAACATTGAGCGCATGGGCTCTCTCCTTATCATTCCAGGTCAGCCAGCTGACCGGGACATCCATTTCGCCGGATCTTCCGGCGTGCCGTCCTTGCGCAATTCCATATAGAGCTCCACGGGCACATCTTCCTGATCTGACATCTGACCAACCGGTTCACCTGCCAGAACGGACTGCCCGCGCGCACCATAAATGCTTGCAAGTCCAGACAATACGATATGGTAGCCATCGCCTGTACGCAATATCAACATCTGTCCATAACTCCGGAATGGGCCAGAGAAGACAATTTCTCCATCGGCGGGAGCCACAACTTGTGCAGCAGCCCGAGTGCGGACGGTAATCCCTTCAGCGCTTTGTCCGGACGGCAGGTCATCGCCAAACCCGCTCACAATCTGACCGACCGCTGGCAGGCCAAGCCTTTTGAGAACCGCCACAGCGATTGGCGAATCTGCGCCTTGTACGCCGGGCTCGGTCAGAATGGATGGCTTGCGAGATGGGGCAGGGGGCGCATTGGCCTGCAGGTCAGCGAGCAAGGTCTTGATGCTCTCGGCCTTTTCGGCCAGCAATTCGATCCGCATTTCCAGCTTTTCAGTCTCACCGGAAATGTCTTCAAATCGCGCGCGCTTGATGGCCGCAAGCTTGCGGATTTCCTGTTCCTTTTCAGCAAGGCGAGCTTCGGCGCTGCCCAGTTCATCTTTTTCTTTCTGAACTTCCACGCTTAGGTCGGCATACGTGCGGACTTTCTCAGCCAGCTCTTTTGACCGGTCTTCAAGCTGATCCGCGACATCGCGCATCACAATGGCAGCCTGGATCGCGTCGGTTGCCTTGTCCGGATGCGTGACGAGGGCCGGCGGGCGTTTGCGTGACGATGAAATCAGCGCGGTGAGGATTTGCTGCAGTCCGGCCCGGTCGACCATTAACTGATCACGTGCTGCGCGTTCGCGGATTTCGAGATCCACCAGGCGTCGCTCGATCTTGGCGGCCTGTTCTTCGCGTCTGAGGCTTTCCTGCGCGGCAGAAATCAGTTGCCGGTTCACCGCGTTCATATCTGTCCGTGCGGCGTCCTTTGCGGCATTGAGTGCTGCCAGGGCCTGGCGTTCCTGCTCCAGCCGCTCCTCATAGGTTTTCAGGTCATCCTGCGTGATGCCGATCTCCTGTGCGCCAGCCATCCCCGACAACAGGGCGAGGGGCAGCACGACAGACACAGAGAATGCACGCATGAGGAGAATCATAGCCGCAATTTAGCGCGGCTTTCACAACACGTCATTAACACGTGCGGCAGGCCGGGACAAAATATCAGGCATCCAGCGCTGAGGCTGCTTCGATCAGTTTATGCAGGACAGTCGGGCTGAGTTCACGCTCGCCGCGCGCTACATCCAGCGCGTAGGTCACCAGCGCTTGTCGGGCCCTGGATGGCGACTCGACGATCGGAATGCCTCGCCCCTGATCATACATATGTCCGTGCGATCGGAAGTTCTCGCGGGCACGGCTCAGCGAGTACTCGCCATTTACCCCATTATTGGGTCGATCCGCATTTGCATCTGTCTGACCGTCATCTTCCCAGAAACAGACCATGCAGACATCAAAGCAGCCCGGTGGCTCTTCCAGTGATGGCAGGCCGCAACACGGGCATGTGTAGATATAGAAAGACATGCTTATTCCCGGTGATAGGGGGTTCCTGCCATGAGGCTCAGCGCGCGGTAAATCTGTTCAGCCGCCAGCACCCGCACCAGTTTGTGCGGCCAGGTCAGCGTGCCAAAGCAAATCTTGTCCCGATAGACCGCTTTGGCGTCTTCAGTGAAGCCGTCAGCACCGCCAATCAGAAAACACAGATCGGGACACCCCTGATCTTTCAGCTTTTCCAGCTTTCTGGAAAAACCGATGGAGGTTTCGGTCTTGCCTGTTTCATCAAGCAGAATGACATGAGCGCTCTCTGGGATTTTGGCGATCAGCCGAGCACACTCTTCGGCCTGCGCCGGACCAGCCTCAACCTCAACTTCAGAAACATCGCGAACACCAAGGCCTTTACCCAGCTGCTTTGCACGTTTGAGATAGTCATTGATCAGATCACGTTCCGGGCCGCGTTTGATGCGGCTGACGGCGATGAGGTGAAGTCTCATTCCAGGTCTAAGAGGCGGAATTAAACCTGCGCGCCGGCAATATGGGCGGAATCGCCAGTCCAGATGCGTTCCAGCTGATAAAAATCACGGACTTCAGGACGGAAGAGGTGCACAACGACGTCACCCGCGTCGATCAGCACCCAATCGGCGCTTTCCTTGCCTTCGATCTGTGCCCGGCCAAACCCTTCTTCCTTGAGCTTGCGGATCACATGATCGGCAAGGGCAGAAACGTGTCGGGCGGAGCGACCGGATGCCACCACCATGGTGTCTGCGATGGAGGATTTTCCCCCAAGATCGATAACCACGATGTTTTCCGCCTTGTCGTCCTCAAGTGTATTGATGATGAGAGATTCGAGCGGCTGTGTTGTTGTCCCAGCACCAGATTGAACCGATGCAGATGTCGTACTCACGTCCAAGAGGCTTCCTTTCAGAATTTGACCTAAAAGAGTTCATACCACAGTTCGCGGCTCCGCCAAATATATGAGGTGAAGCGAGAGACGATTTGTCCTGAGTGTTCTGCTGTTACTGATCCAGAGACTGTTCCAACTCCTCCAGAATGCCTTCTTCCTTCAGGTACTGGCCATACTCGACGGCCGCTGCGAGGCTAAGATGGTTTGTGTCGTAGGTCGTAAGCTCGATGCCATCTTTGGATTTTGCCCGGCACTCACCGTCAGGGCAGAAATACGCATGCCGATCCAGGAATATCGCACCATATTCCTTCGCCCAGTTGCGGACCTGTTCATTCCGGTCATAGAAATTGCTTCTGAGGTATTTTGCTGGAATGCGGACATCACCTTCGGGGAATCTCATGCTGCGCAGTATCGCTGTAATGTCATCGTTGAACGTGAAGGCCTCACCGAAAATAATAATCGGTGCACTCGTAATGTCTCGTATCCGTTCTAACGTCTGTGGGAAGGCATCCAGCTTGTCGTCATCGAATCTGAAAGCGAGCACAACAGCATCGACATCGGACAATAACGATGAGTCGCCGTAAAGCCGTTCTTGAAGTTCGGCGCAGTCTGCGTGCTTTTTCACAGCGGGCTGGTTTGGGGCAAACAAGGTAATACAACCTTTACCGAAGATGTGCCGGTTTGCGGGAATATACGAAACGTCTGGGAATACCTGAAACAGAACATTGGTGGCATCCGGTCCCTGACTGTCGCCAATCAACGCAATGTTGTTCGCTTCTGTGTTCAGTTTGACACACTCAATGCCGCCTGAGCACTCAAATGACTGTACAATAGACGTACGTCTTTCGCGAATAGTTGCCTGATCTGTAGCAGCAAGTACCTGAAGAGACGGCGTCATTCCGTCAGCTTGCGCAGCCGCCGGCATGCTTTCCACGGTCGACGTGCTGCGAAGGGCCCATCCGTGTGCCGACACAACAATAAACAAGAGCGCGATACCGGTTGAGGCAAATCCGAAACCGGCCGCCGAGAGAGGCTGACGCGTTCCACGGACGATGGGATGTCTGAAACGGGTTTCCACGAGTTTGTAGAGCAACCATGCGAGTATGACGGTCGCTGCGATCATGCTGATCTGCTCAATCAGGTTGAAATCTCGGACGATATAATAGCGGTACAACGCCATGATGGGCCAATGTACAAGATAGAGGCTGTAGGAGGTCCGGCCGAGAAAACCGGCGACAGGGTTCACGAGAAGTCGACCAAAGACAGGCCCGGGACCTGCGGCGATAATCAGCAGTGCACCAACACATGGCAGTCCAGCCATGGCGCCAAGATAGAAGCTCTCGGTGCCATCATATTGAAAAGTTGGCCAGAAAATCAGGCCAAGCCCGGCTACGATCATAAGCTCTCGCAGGAACGGATTGTCAGTAAGATGGCTGCGTCCGGAAACGGCCAGATATGCAGCATAAAGACCGCCAATCGCAAACTGATAGGCTCGAAACGGTGTCAGGTAAAAGACAGAAGATGGAATAGACTGGCTGAAATACTGAGCAACTATAGCGCCAATCACTGTCAGCACCAGCATGAACAACAATACGACGGGCTTGCCAATTCGACTGAGCAGTAGAACCAGCACCGGCCAGACCAGATAGAATTGTTCCTCAACACTCAGCGACCAGGTGTGCAGCAGTGGCTTATAATGTGAAGCTGAGTCCCAATAGCCAGACTCCAGCCAGAAGCCGATATTTGAAACCGAGATGACCGCGTAAATGCAGGATTTTGCGACATTGGCAAAATCCGATGGCGCCATCACCAGGAAAGACGCGATACCGGTTATAAGCACGGTGGCGAGCAGGGCTGGAAACAATCGACGAATACGCCGGGAATAGAAGGAAGACAGCGACGTATCTTTCCCTGTCTTCATCAGGCCCAGCGTGATGAGAAAGCCGGAAATGACGAAAAACACATCGACGCCGACATAACCGCCTTGCGCCCACGAAAATCCAGCATGGAACAGGATGACAACGGAAACAGCGATGGCGCGAAGGCCATCAATTTCGTTCCGGAATTCTTTCATGTCGGACCTCCCCAGCTCTGCTGCTTCAATTCTACATTTTCTCAACCGGGTCAATCAAACAACAAGTCCCGTTCGCATTGAAAAAGTGAATTTGCTCAAAGCACAGTCAAACCAGCCATGCCTCTGGTAAGGAGGGAAATTACGCCTTGCAGCAAGGTGGTGGTTCCAGAGAAAAGTGTGAACTAGCGCTTCGCTCTCACGAAGGGGTTTCTGGCCGCAGAGCGGTTTCGCAATTCTGTCGATGATGCTGTGTGAAGCGGAGTGGGGAGGTAGCTCCAGACGGGCGGGTCATACCGGTGAAAAGCCGCAGCCCGGTCTGGTGGCAGTCGCGCATCCGAAAAGCGCTGTGCAAATTTTGAAAGACGCGCATATCGCGCATCACCTGGCCGGGCGATCACGGCAATCGGCAGGAGGCCAGCAATCTCGTCCCAATGGCCCCATTTGTGAAAATGGCGCAGATTGTCAGCCCCCATCAGCCAGACGAACGAGCCGCCATCTACTCGAGGCAGAAGCGCGCGAAGTGTGTCATAGCTGTATCGCGTGCCGAGCTGGACTTCGATATCCGTCACCCGCATCCGGGGATGCTGGGCCATTCGGCAGGCGCTGGCAAACCGAGCATCGAAGGCATTTTGCTCGCTTTTAAGAGGATTTCCAGCTGCCGGAATCCACCAGATCCAGTCAAGCCGCAGGCGTTGAAGCGCGGTCATGGCGACATGCCGGTGCCCATTATGGGCCGGATTGAACGTGCCGCCAAAAAGACCGATTCTCAGACCCTTATAGGGTCCTGGCAGTTTCAGACTCATAGTCCGGCCATTTCCGCATCCAGCAACACCATGTCATCACGATGTATGACAGCCGCGCGGGCCGGATAGCCAAGACGGGCGCTGACATCTGTCGATTGCAACCCCTTGATCTGTTCGATCTCTGCGGCGCTGTAGGTGGTCACGCCTTTGGCGATGAGCTTCTGGCCTCGATTGAAAACCGCGATCGCTGCGCCACGTGGAAAGTCGCCGCTTACATCGCTGATACCAACCGCCAGAAGACTGGCGCCGTTCAGAAGCGCGGCTTCCGCCCCCTGATCCACCGTGATCGAGCCTTCTGGGGTCAAATGCCCTGTAAGCCAGGCTTTCCGTGCAGCCTGCGGCGTCACACCGGATCGTATCCAGGTGGCCCGTCCACCATCGAGGAGCCGTTTGAGCGGATGTTCGGTTTTGCCCAGCGTTATGGCGGTCGAACATCCGGCATGCCAGGCGATTTCTGCGGCATCCAGTTTTGTGCTCATTCCGCCTGTGCCAACACCTGCGCTGGCGTTCGCATCTCCGGCAAAACCTCTGACCTCATTCGTAATGGCGGGTAGTTCGCCAATATGCTTTGCTGCTGGGTCGTGGCGCGGGTCTGCCGTGTACAGACCATCAATATCAGACAGCAGGATCAGAACGTCAGCGCCGACCATCTGTGCAACGCGCGCCGCTAGCCTGTCATTATCACCATAGCGGATTTCGCTGGTCGCCACGGTGTCATTCTCATTGATGACGGGAACGATGCCGTTATCCAGCAAGGTGAACAACGTGGCGCGCGCATTCAACCAGCGACGGCGGGTCTCCGTGTCATCAATGGTCAGAAGCGCCTGTGCCAGAACAACATCCTGCAAGGCAAAAGCCGATTCCAGCGCAGCCATCAGACGGGGTTGGCCAATTGCGGCGGCGGCCTGTTTCTGTTCCAGGCTGGAGGCGCGCGTCCGGTCTTTCAGGGCATCGGGCAGAAACGGGCGGCCAAGCGCAGCGGCACCTGACGAGACCAGAACAATCTGTTTGCCAGCGGCACGCATTGCGGCAATGTCGGCTGCCAGCGTGGCCATCCAGTACTGGCGCGGCTTGCGCGTTTCTGTGTCGACAATCAGAGCCGAGCCAAGCTTGATGACAACCCGTCTGGCCTCTTCCAGCGGCGTACCCATCTTATGGCGTCCAACCTGTGGGTTCGTCCACTTCGTCCTCGGATGGGTCATCGCTTGCTTCCAGCTGGTCGGTAAAACCAACATGATAGGCAAGTTGTCTCAGAACCGGCGTCACGTTCCGACCGGCAATGGATGAAATCACATGCACTGCCTGACCGCACTCTTTTTCGAGTTCAGCCTTGGCTTCTTCCAATTGCTCATCGAGCAGGGAGTCAGCCTTCGTCAGGGCGATGATTTCAGGCGTGTTGGCCAGCATGTCCTGATAGGCTTCGATTTCTTGGCGGATTTTGCGGTAGGCGTCTGCCGGATTGTCCTGTGTCGCATCAACAAGGTGCAGCAAAACCTTGCATCGCTCCACATGGCCCAGGAATCGATGACCCAGCCCGGCGCCTTCAGATGCACCTTCGATCAGGCCTGGAATATCAGCGATAACGAACCGTGTGCCAGGTCCGAGATCAACCACGCCAAGATTGGGCACCAGCGTTGTGAACGGGTAATCGGCAATTTTCGGCTTGGCCGCTGACACGACGCTCAGAAAGGTTGATTTGCCAGCATTTGGCAGACCAACAATCCCAACATCTGCAATCAGCTTTAGCCGGAGCCAGATCCAGCGTTCTTCGCCCGGCAGGCCCGGATTGAAACGCCTTGGAGCCTGATTGATGGACGTTTTGAACCGTGTATTGCCCCAGCCGCCAGAGCCGCCTTCGGCCAGCAAGACGCGCTTGCCAACCTCATCAAGGTCAGCAATCAGCGTTTCCTGATCATCCTCGAACACCTGCGTTCCGGCCGGCACCTGCAGCACGATCTCCTCTGCATCGGCACCGGTTCGGTTTTTGCCCATGCCATGGCCGCCACGTGGCGCACGGAAATGCTGTTTGTACCGATAGTCGATCAGCGTGTTGAGGCCTTCCACCGCCTCGATCCAGACATCGCCGCCCCGGCCGCCATCGCCGCCATCGGGACCGCCGAACTCGACATAGGCTTCGCGGCGGAAGGAGACGCAACCATCTCCGCCATGCCCGGATCGGATATAGATTTTACACTGATCAAGAAACTTCATTCGAACACTCTAATCCGCAATGCGCGACATATAAATATGGTCGACCTTTTCGTTTCGGCTCCGTGAAAAAACCGGTCCGCGCCAACAGGGCAGAAAACCGATTTTTCGCAGAACCGTACCGGAGGCCGGATTGTCGGCAAAATGGCCGGAAACATAATAGCGCGGCAACACAAACCCATCTGCCCATTTCAGAAAGCAGTCCGCAGCTTCGGTCGCAATCCCCTGCGCCCAGAAGTCGGGATGAATGGCATAGCCGAGCGTGTAGGCGTCGGTGGTGTTCGCGCGGCTGATGTTTATCATGCCAACGCGTTCTTCGTTCAGTTCGATGAGCCGGGTCGCATGGGTTTGCGCTTCTTCGCCATCATTGGCCTGGCGGATCCGTTCATGGCAGAAATCAGTATCGACGCTGGCCGGAATGGTCGCTGTGTTGCGATGGATCTCGGGGGCCTGCCAGAAGGATTTCATCCAGTTGGCATCGACCAGGGCAAGCGGACGGAGGGTCAGTCGCGACGTTGTCAGTGTTTTCTGCATGGTGCACCTCTAAACCCTGAATACGGTTTGGGTTCCAGAAACAAAAGAAGGGAGGCTGGCAGCCTCCCTGATCTTCGATCACCATGCTCATCTGAGCTGAGGGCTACCCTGAAGCAGCCCGCTTGAGAGCTGCCTATTCGGCTGCGTCTGCAATCGGTGCCACGTTCACATACTGGCGGTTGTCGCGCTTCTTGCGAAACTCGACCTTACCTTCAACCTTCGCGAACAGCGTGTGGTCCTTACCCATGCCAACATTATTGCCAGGATAATATTTCGTGCCACGCTGGCGAATGATGATGTTGCCCGGTACGACCTGCTCGCCACCGAACTTCTTCACGCCAAGGCGTTTGGACTCTGAATCGCGACCGTTACGCGATGAACCGCCTGATTTTTTATGAGCCATAAGGCTGCTCCTTCAAACTCTGTCTGCAAAAATGCCCGAAAGGGGCTTATTTCGCAAGGTCTTTTGCCTGTTCGATCCAGCCGTCGCGCTCGACACGGCCAGATGCATTCAGTTTTTCTTCCAGCTCGGTGATGCCTTCCGGCGTCAGAGCAGCGATCTGGGCGAAGGTTGTGATACCCGCTTCGTTCAGCTTATTCGCGTAAGCCGGGCCAACACCTTTGAGTTGGGTGAGGTCGTCATTTCCAGCAGGGGCTTCGGCTTTCGGTGCAGCCTTTTTCGGAGCGGCTTTCTTTTCAGCCTTTGGCGCTTCATCAGCAGCCGGGGTTGCTTCAGCCTTTTTCGGCGCAGCCTTTGTCGCTTTCGGTGCGTCTTCCTTGATTACGACAGTCTCTTCAGACTTCGTTTTCTTGTCCGCTTTCTTCAGCTTCTTGACATCAACGCCTTCCGGCAGAATGGCCGTGATCTTGATCGTCGTCTGCAGCTGGCGATGGCCATTCTTGCGGCGATAGGTTGAACGCTGGCGCTTCTTGAAGATGATGACCTTATCACCTTTGCCTTGTCCAACAACTTCACCAACAACAGCAGCGCCTTCGATGATTGGCGCGCCAACAGTGACGTCGTCGCCTTCGCCAAGCATCAGAACTTCTTCGAAGGCGTGCTCATCGCCTTCGTTAGCGTCGATCTTCTCGACGATGATTTCGTCGTTCGCGGCAACTTTATATTGCTTGCCGCCGGTCTTGATGACTGCGTACATCGCGCAGATCCTCTCAGAAACTGGGTTTGCTCTAACTAAATGTCAGACGGAAAGCGCGGCAAATTACATACCGCGGGCAAAGAGTCAATCGGAACTTTGCGATTCCGGCATTCAGTACACGGAGGTTCGGCGGAACGCAACACGTCGAAGTGATCTGGTGCTCAATTGGCGTCTTCAGTGACGGGCAACGTTTTGTCTCTCAAACCCGCCGGGCGTGGGATCACAATGTTACATCAATAGTGACTACGCGATAGTATTCAGAGCCATCGGGCACAGATTTTTATTGAGACTTATCAGAGACCTGCCACAGTTAACAGAGCCGGATTGTCTGTCCAGGGGGCGTTCAGCTCTTTGGAGACCTATGGATAGTCATTGCTGTGGATGAAGACGATCTGCCCGTCACGCATGATCTGATTCAGATGGACGAAATGTTCCGGAACCCGTCATGGAAGTCAGGATGGGGCTGCTGCGTGAGAAATGGTTTTGGCTTCCGCATCTTTCAAACTCCGGCACACAGCGCTTGCTTTTCTCTAACGGCTTCTGTAATCACCCGCCCTTCCCGTGGAGAGGTGCCGGAGTGGTCGAACGGGGCGGTCTCGAAAACCGTTGTACTTTTGCGAGTACCCAGGGTTCGAATCCCTGTCTCTCCGCCAGATATCGCCTGAAAACCGTAATCTCGACCTGTTCCGCAATGGCGTGCGTCTGCGCCGCTTTTGCGAGGACTTTCAATGCGCTCTGCCATGTTTCTGCGGGAGCCGCCGCAGACCATGATCCAGCCTTAAATGGCCTGTTCTGACCAGTGCCACCTGTTCGTTCTTCGAACAAACTCGAATTGCTGCGGGACCACGCGGACGCGTTGAGTACGGTCAAAATCATAAAAACAAATACAGCTATGCGGTCGTCAATGCAGCAGAGGCGGCGATGGTCGCAAGCTCGGCTCTGCTAAGGACAAGCTAAATGACATCAGCATCACCGCCTGAAGGTTCAACGATGACGTTATCGGACAAAACGGCGCGTGAGATCTTCGAGGATGTCATGGCCAATCCGGCGCGCAAGGCATTCGGATTTGGCGAACGACTGGCGATTGTGAATGTTGACCCCCAGAAGTCATACACCCGGCCAGACCTCTATCCGAAGACGTCATACATCACCGATCCGCTGCAGATGGATTACATAAATCAGATCTCCGGTCTGGCGCGGGCGAAGGGGTTGCCCGTCGTCTGGACGCATGTCGCCTATATGGACAATGCAGCTGATGCTGGCATCTGGGGCACCAGGACGGATACACCGGACAGTCTTCAGAATATCAAATACGGATCAGAGCGAACGGAATTTGATGATCGTCTGACGATCGATCCGGGAGTTGATGCGGTTTACACAAAGCGTATGCCGTCGGCCTTCTTTGAAACACCGCTGCAGAGCTTTCTCGTCTGGCACAAGATTGACACGCTGGTGATTACAGGCGGATCGACCTCAGGCTGCATCCGTGCGACCGCAGTCGACAGCCTGTCTCGCGGCTATCGGACAATTGTGCCGATGGAGTGCGTGGCCGACAAACATGAAAGCTACCATTTCGCGAACCTGACGGACCTGCACCTGAAATATGCAGATGTGGTCAAGGTCGCTGATGTGATCGCATGGCTCGACGCATACTCCGGGGATGCCTGATGCCTTACGCTGACCCGAATCTCTACGACTACTGGCCCTATCATGAGCGGCCAAAAATCGTCTGGCCAGATGGCAAGAAGCTCGCCTTCTGGATCGCGCCGAACATCGAATATTATGAATTCCAACCGCCGGCGAACGCTCAGCGTCAGCCCTGGCCGCGCGGAAATCCTGATATTACCGGCTTTTCACAGCGTGATTATGGCAACCGCGTTGGCCATTTGCGGCTCATGGAATTGCTCGACAAATACGGTCTGCGCGGCTCTGTTTCGCTGAACATTGCGCTGCTCGATCACCATCCGGAGATCATTGAGGATTGCGTGAAACGGAACTGGGAGTTCTTCTCTCACGGGATTTACAACACGCGCTATTCCTACGGCATGGATGAGGCTCAGGAACGGGCTGTTCTTGAAGACTGCATCAAGAGTGTCGAAACGCAGACCGGTCAGCGCATCAGAGGTTATCTTGCTCCGGCACTGACGCACACGGAAAAGACCATCGATCTGATTGCCGAGTATGATTTCTGGTATTCATGCGATCTGTTTCAGGATGACCAGCCCCAGCCGCTGAAGACAAAATCCGGCAAGCTGGTGTCGCTTCCATACTCCCTCGAAGTGAATGATGTCATCACTTATGGGGCGCTGTCTCAGTCGCCCTCGCGATATACGGATGTTCTCAAGCGTCATTTCGACCAGTTGCTGGAAGAGGGCGAGCAGAGTGGCACAGTGATGTGCATTCCGCTTCACGCCTATCTCGTTGCCCAGCCCCATCGCATCCGCCCGTTTGAAGAGGCGCTTCAGCACATTACGGCACACAGCGATGATGTCTGGTTCGCCACGGGCGCTGAAATTGCTGGCTATTTTCGCGACAATTACTGGAACGAAAGCCTTGCCGACATTGAGCGCCGAGGTCTGAACACCGGCGGTACGGGCTTTTCAAATCAGAGCATCTCATGAACAGCGTTATTCAAGAATACCCTCACCGTCGGTATGGCAATGACCATGATCGCTATAACTGGTCGTACAGTGCGCTTCGTCCGAAAGCCGCCGGTGAACGGGTCGATGTTTTCATCGTTGTTCCGCTGGAATACTTCCCGCTGACGCCTTCCGGAAAGCCGTTTAAACATCCCGGCGCTATGGTCACCCCATATCCCGACCTTCGTCATTTCTCCACGCGTGACTATGGCAATCGCGTGGGCGTGTTCCGCATCCTTGAAACGCTCAAAAGTGCTGATGTGAAGGCGGTTTTCCCTGTTAATGCCTGTTTATTGGAACGCTGTGCGCCGCTGATTGAACTGATCGAGACTCAGGGTCATGAGATCGCGGCTCACGGCGTCTCGACCGACCATATCCATCATGATGGGCTGAGCGAAGCCGAGGAACTCAGCTATATCGAACAGACACTTGATCTGTTCTCAAAGCGCGGGCTCACGCCGCGCACCTGGATGAGCCCGGCGCGCAATGAATCCTACCGGACGCCGGATTTGCTGACCCGCATGGAGTTTGACATCTGTCTGGACTGGGAAATGGATCAGGTGCCAGTTCAGATGAACACAGAAAACGGCGCGCTTACCTGCCTGCCCAATCATTTTGAGCTGAATGACTTCAATCTGCTCTTCACCAAGCGCCAGAGTGAAGATGAATGGGCGGAGCAGCTGATTGAAAGCGCGGCCTTTCTGGCAGACGAGGCCACTCGAACGGGCTCACGCGTGATGGGCTTTACCCTGACGCCTTATATTGCAGGTCTTCCTTTCCGTATTCATGGTATTCGCAAAGTACTTGCCGCCTTCAACGAAATGGACAAGGTTAACGTCTCGCTTCCAACTGCAATCAGAAGTGCGTGGTTGTAAGCGTATGGGCCCGGTAAGGGCTGATTGCGGGATAATACGGGTGTGGGGCAATCAACAGTGAATTCTCAGCTGCACGTGAGTGAACTGAGCTCCGACGATGCGTCGCCGCTCTATCAGCAGATCTACAATCTGCTAAAATCCCGCATTGAGAAGGGTGTCTTCGCGTTCAATACAAAGCTTCCGGCCGAAGAGACACTCGCATTTGAGCTCGGTGTATCCCGGATCACCGTCAAACGCGCGATGAATGAACTTGCCGCCTCGGGATTCGTCACCCGATATCGCGGTCGCGGGACCATTGTCTCCTATAATTGCCGAATGCCGCCCGTGCTTGGCAATTTTTCAACGTCGATGGAGCATTTGAGGCGCCTCGGCTTCGAAACCGAGATCGAGCTGAAATTCATCGATGAAACCCCGGCAGACGTTGATATCGCGGCTGAACTGTCCATTCGGCAGGGCAGTCTGGTTCAACATGTTGAGCGCGTCCGGCATCTGGATAACGCGCCATTTTCTCATATCCGGAACTATACACCGATGGATGTGGCCGGGAAAATTCGAGAATCGGACATCGCGTTCAAACCCTTCACAACCTTGCTTGCCGAAGCAGGACACGAAGTGGTCAGCGCTGAACAGACAATCCAGGCCCGATCCGTCCGCGGGTCGATTGCACAAGCGCTCATGCTGGCTGATGGTGCCGCCGTACTTACCATCCGGCGCGTTCTAAAAGATGCGACCGGCAAGTCGGTGCAGTTCACCATTTCAAATTACAGAGCCGACCGGTACCAGTATCACATGGTCATCAACGATATGAGCGCCCAGTCCGGATCTGACTGACGATGTCTCGTGGCTGGTCTTGTGACCGGGTTTATCCGTGCGCTCAATTTATCTGCACATATTTTAAGCGTTGTCGGGGATATGCTCGCCTGACAACCACTCACTCTGTCGGTGATCAGCAAGATTAGTCAGAGATTGTTGACCTTGCGACAAGTCTGAGCCCGAATTGGTATATCATTATATCATAGGAGCGGGTCATGTCAGATGTTGCAGTTTTCGGCGAGAATGCGAATTCGCCCACACCATCAGCGGATGGAGCGAATCCAGAGGAATCCCAGAAAGGCATTCCGATTCGGTCAATCAGCCGCGCGCTGAATATTCTGCAAATCATCAATCGCGCAGGCTCGATCTGTCTGATGGACATCGCCAAGCAATCCGGGCTGCCATACCCCAGCGCCTGCCGCATCGTGCAAACCCTGGTCCATGAGGGCATGATTGAGCGGGAAACCTGCCGTAAATATTACCGGCCTGCGCAGAACGTTCGTTCGCTGTCCTACGGATATCAGGATGACGACGAACTGGTGCGCATTGCCCGGCCATTTATTGAGGGTCTGACGCGCGAAGTCGGCTGGCCGGTGTCTGTCGTCACGCGCATCGGCAATCAGATGGTCCTTCGGGATTCCACACATGCGATGACGTCGCTCACCCTCGCGCGCTACTATCCGGGATACAGCCTTCCGATTGCCTATTGTGCGGATGGCAAGGCATATCTGGCGGCTCTGCCGGAAGAGGAGCTGGAGTTCATCCGAAACAATCTCGGGCCTCGCATTCCAATTCCGGGCGACCCGAACTGTGTGCTAGATCCCCTGGATGACCTCGAAGAGGTGCGCCGGCGCGGCTATGCGATTGTTGAGCGTGTGCCGCACACCGTGACGCCCGGAAAGACGTCCTGCATGTCCATGCCGATTTACCAGAATGGCCGGGTTGCTGGCGTGGTCACCATCGCCTTCTTCGCGTCCACTATGGATCAGAAAGAAGCTCAGAACACGCTCCTGCCAGGGCTTCAGGCGACCCAGCAAAAGATCACTCAGGCGCTGTCAGCTCATGATCAGCCCGCCAAACAGCGCAAAGACTATCTCAGCGTCGTCGCCTGAGCCTGCCATCGGAGTGTCAGCTGGACTTCGGTCCAGCGAACTTCTCCAGTGTAAGAATGGCAAACGCGCCGGCCCATGGCGCAAGCGTCGTCCAGACACCGCCGGGGCCACTGGCTAACAGGAACGTCAGCGCGAGGCTGAGGAAGAAACCGGTCAGCATCGCGGCAAGCAGATAGCCATTCGCAGGGGTCCAGCCGATCGCGCGCGCAACCACCACCGGCCCAAAGGTTGCGCCGAGCGCCACCCAGGCAAACAGCACGCGCTCAAAGATCGATGAAGGCAGGAACAGGGTCACGCCTACAGCTGCCACACACACCAGCCCAATGGACAATCGGGAGATCAGAAGCGTTCGCTTTGGCGCGATCCTGGCGAGCCCCAGATCGTGACTGAGCGCCGCACCTGCGACAAGAAGCTGGCTATCTACCGTCGACATGATCGCAGACAGCGTTGCCGCAGCAACAATGCCAGCGAAAACGCCCGGCAGAAGTTCCGCCGCCGATCCGAAGAACACGCCTTCATTCACGCCGCTTTCGCCGAACATGATTCTTGCCGCCAGGCCCAGAATTCCCATCCCGATATAAACCACAGCGCCCCATGAGCAGGCGATCAATCCGCCCTCGAACCGCGCTTTGCTATCCTTGGCGGCCATGATCCAGGCCAGAAGGTGAGGTTGCCCCAGCGCGCCAAATCCGGTGGCAGAAAGCCCCACGATAAAGCCGAGCGCGGCGAGGCCTGCCCGGTCGCCCACAATGCCGGAATAGCTTGCTGGTGCAGAGGCCAGCATGTCGGAAAAGGCGGGCAGGCCGCCCACATGCATGAAGGCGGCGGCTGGCAGAATGATCGCGACAATGCCGATCAATATGCCCTGAATGGTATCGACGATGGAGACGGCCAGAAAGCCGCCCAGAAAGGTATAAATCAGAATCAACACCGCGCCGATCACCACACCGGTCGCTAGCCCGCTGTCAAAAAGGTCATTAAAGGCCTGGCCCGCGCCCTGAAGCTGAGCTGCGATATACCAGGAAAAGCAAAACGCGATCATCAGAGAAGCTGCGATGCGGATCCATTTGCCAAAGACAGGGGAAGTCGTGTGCTGCGTGACAAAATCTGTCAGCGTCAGATGGTCGTGCTTCGCGGAATCATCCTGAAGCTTTCGTCCGGCCCAGAACCAAACAACAGCATAACCGGCGATAATGCCCGGCACCATCCACATGGCAGAGGGCCCGATCGAGTAAACGAAACCGGAAAAGCCAAGTAACACCCAGGCCGATGATGTAGAGGCCGCATAGGCGAGCCCGGCAACAATGGAGCCAAGGTTCCGATCCGCCAGAATGAAGGAGTCTTCCGACTTTGCGTTTCTGGATGTCCAGATGCCAATGCCGACAAGTCCGGCAGAGTAAATGATCAGCGTTACGAGTGCATCCAGATTGGCCATGTAAGTCCCGAAGCAGTCAAAAGTTGCCAGTGTCCCGCCCCGCGGCGGTTATTGTTTGAAGTTCAGCGGAAGTCCAGCGCGGGGGGTGAAACCGTAGAGTTCTTCATCCGGCAGGGATTCCGCCAGAATCGCCCGGCCTTCCATCAGTTTTTCCAGATCTATCCCGGTCGAAACGCCCATCGCCTCGAACATGAACACCAGATCTTCGGTGACGATGTTTCCGCTGGCACCAGGCGATGTTGGACATCCGCCAAGACCGGCCTGTGAGGCATCAAATGTGGAGATACCCTCTTCAAAGGCGGCCAGAGCATTCGCAAGGCCAAGTCCGCGTGTGTTGTGCAGATGCACGCCGGTGAGGTTTTCAGCGCCAACTTCCGCACGTACCGATCGGATCAATGTTCGCATGGACGTTGGGTCTGCATAACCGGTGGTATCCGATAGGCCAACTTCATCACAGCCCGCACCCATCAGGCGGGTCGCAAGTTTCAGAATGGTTGCTTCCGGTATCGCGCCTTCGATTGTGCAGCCAAACGCGGTAGAGAGCGAGCCTTCCAGATGGGGGCGTTGGCCCTTCGGCTGTTCCGCAATCAGCGCCGCAATGTTCGACGCCTCTTCAACCACCTGGTCATGCGTCCGGCGAATATTCTTGATGGAATGGGTTTCGCTGACAGACAGCGGAATGGTGAGCTTGTCTGCACCCGCGTCGATTGCCAGCTGCGCGCCCTTCATGTTCGGCACAAGCACAGCCACCGTCAGGCCCGGCAGTGTTTTCGCATATCTAACGATCTCGCCGGTATCGGCCATCTGAGGCAGCAGTTTGGGGGATACGAAGCTGCCAACCTCAATCTCGGTGATACCAGAATCATAAAGCGACTTGATCCATAATTGCTTCTGGGCCGTCGGCATTGTGGCTTTGCAGTTCTGCAATCCGTCGCGCGGGCCGACTTCGCTGATAAGTACGCTGGTCAATATACTGTTCCCAATTCTGGATCCGTGGAAACTCCTGCATAAAACGCATGAAGCCCCCTCGCATCCGCGTCTGCGGGACTGTCCGCACAGCGAAAACGGGAACGTCTATTCGGCGTGAAGCGCCCTGATCACAGCGTTCGGCAAGCGGGCGTCGTCCCAGTCAAACTGGGTGTCGCCCAGATGCACGATCACCAGATCCTCTGACCGGCTGATATACACGCGCTGGCCGCCAAAGCCGTCGAAATAGAGCATGTCATCAGTTAGGAAGGGCTCGCTCGCCAGAGCAGCAAAGCCGGCCTTTTCTTCATTGTAATATCGTTCAGCCTCGAAGGTCGCGCCGCGCCAGATCTGCCAGCCATAATTCGGGTTCAGGGCAGAGGGCGCGATCATTCTCTCGACAAACTCGGAAGGGATGATCTCTTTGCGTTCGAAGGTGCCGCCATCCTTCACAAGAAGTCCAAGGCGTAACCAGTCGAGCGGGCGCGCCAGAAAAGCCGCATAACCGCGCGAAAAGCCCAGCTCTGAATAGTCATGGGTAAAGGCGTCGGCGGCACCAAGCGGCTGCCAGATTTCACGTGACAGATAGTCAGCGTAAGGCTCGCCAAGCGCACGCTCGACCACCAGCATCAGAAGCTGGCTGACCGTATTCTGATAGTGGAAATGATCGCCATGAAAGCCTTCATCCGGCAGGTTCAGCAGCGTCTCGACCGGGTCAACATCGCCATTTGCAAACCGCACGGCGGGCGAGTCAACGCCGCCCTCATAGGAAAGCGGTGTCAGGCCGGCGCTCATGGTCAGTAGCTGGCGCAAAGTGATGTCGCCGCGCGGGTCTGATTCCCATTCCGTGATCCATTTCGAGATTGGCGTGTCGACGCTCTCGATTTTGCCGTCCGCCAGCGCTTTCGTTGTCACAAGGCCGAGCACGGATTTGTGCATGCTGGCGGATTCTGCACGAATGTCTGATGTGTGCGGGTCGAAGTATTTTTCCAGTTGTAGCGCGCCATCATGCCAGATCAGCAAGGCATAGCTTTGCGTCGCCTCAGCATATGAAATCGCGTCTTCGAACAGCTCCTCAGGATTGGAAAGTCTGGCGCCTGCATCGCTCTCCAGGGCACGTTCACCGCCCTTTACCAGACCAAGTGGCTCATAGCGCTCCAGGGCGGTGGCATTCGACGGAATGGCGGGCGCTGCCGTCTCGACCTCTGTTCCCATTTTTGCCGGGGGGGCGGCCTCATTCGAGGTGCAGGCCATCACGCATGACAATGCGACACCCAGGATCAGAAAATTTTTCATCGCGCTCTCCGGCAGGAATTCGGTCTAGTCGTTTTCAAGGATTTGCCGGGCAGCGGCACGTCCGGCGAGCTTACCCAGGCTGGTCGCCGTCAGCAGACCGTTTCCGGCCATATAGCCGTCTGCGCCATCACCCGAAATGCCGCGTGCCGCGCCGCCAGCGGCAAAAAGATTTGGCAATAGCGAGCCATCGTCTGAGATGACTTGTGCATGCTCATCCACGGCAAGTCCGCCCTGAGTATGGAACAACGCGCCAACGACTTTGGCGGAATACATCTTGCCGCTGAGAGGTGGCTTGCCGGTGAAATCCCGCCCGAAGGCATCGTCTTTTTCGCCTGCATTCAGCGCAAGCACCTCGTCAAAGGTCGCCCGCACCGCATCTGGTGGCAGATTGGCTTGTTCGGCCAGCGCTTCCACGCTGTCCGCTGATTGAACGGCACCGGCTTTGAGCGCGTCCTGATAGTCATCAAAGTCCAGCATCAGGGTGTGCAGGCGCTCGTCATAGATAGACCAGGCCACTTGACCGGGCTGGGCGTTGATTTTTGCAGCCTGTTCGGAATATCCGGCCGCTTCATTCGAGAACCGCTTGCCGTCCTTGTTGACCTGAAATCCGCCTTCCATAATCAGTGGCCAGAGAATTGGAATGCCATGACCGGCCGCCAGCCCGCCATGCCCCTGATACGACGCCATGTCGGCGAGCTTTGCACCCAGTTCCTGGCCCCAGCGAATAGCGTCGCCCTTATTGCCGGGGTGGCCGTGGTAAAATCCATCCGCCATTTCCGGGATCCATTCGCGAACCATTTCGGCATTTCCGCCAAAGCCGCAGCAAGCCAGAATGACAGCATCGCAGGTGACCGTTTCGGAAATGCCATCCGGGCGCGTATACTCGACGGCGTTAATCTTGCCGTTCTCCGATTTTAATTGCGTCACCAACGCGTCGGTGAGGATCGGGATCTCAGCGGCATCACATGCGGCCTGTAGCGAGGCCATCAATTCGCCGCCCGTCCGGTGCGGTGTGCCATACATGCGCATGGCGGTGTGGCCCGGATAGAGAAAGCCGCCGATCAGGGCCAGAGGAATGGCATGCTTGTCGCGCAGCCATGAAATCGTTTCTGCCGATTCTTCACCCAGCTTCAGCGCAATCTTTTCGTCGGTTTTGCCCTTGGTTTTTGCCATCACATCGGCGGCAAACCGTTCAGGGCTGTCCTCAATGCCGAGCTCTGCCTGTTCCGGTGTGCCGGCTGCAGGAATCAGGCCCGTCGACATGGCCGTAGAGCCCATTGGCACGGAATCGCGCTCAAGTACGAGCACTTCGACGCCTGCGTCTGCGGCGGCAAGGGCTGCGGTCAGTCCGGCGCCACCCGCACCAATTACAATGACGGGAAAATGGAGAGTTTCGCTCATGTCATCCAGCTTTCAGATTGTATATCCAGGGTCTGTTCTTGCGATCAGCCGCGCGGAAGGCCGCAATTTCTGCCGCGCGTTTCAGCGTCAGGTCGATGGGGTCGAGCCCCTCCAGAAGCATTTCGCGGGCTTCTGATTCCAGCTCAAATTTCCAGATGTTTCCGCTTTCGGCCGTTATTGACAAATTTGTCAGATCAACGGTCAACATGCCTGTTTCTGAGGCGATGCCTTCCGGCTCGAGACGAATGGGAAGAATGCCATTGCGAATGCAGTTTCCGCGGAAGATCGGGTTAAAGCTGCGCGCAATGATGACGCGAATGCCATATTCCTCAAGCGCCCAGGCGGCGTGCTCGCGAGACGATCCACACCCCATATTGTCACCTGTGATCAGGATGGAGGCGTTCTGATATCTGTCCTGGTTGAGGATGAAGTCCGGGTTGAGCTCCCGTCCACCCACTTGCGTGTAGCGCCAGCCTGCAAACAAACCGTCAGACAGGCCTGATTTCGACACCGATTTCATCTCCCGCGAAGGAATGATGATGTCGGTGTCGATATTGTCCACCAAAAGCGGGATCCCAAGCGATGTAACCGTTTTCAGGGGCTTCATGACGTCACCTCATCGGCCAGAACAACTCGCGGGTCAGCGATGTGGCCCATAATGGCTGACATCGCCACCGTCTCAGGCGAGGCGAGATGTGAGCGGGTTTTCGGGCCTTGTCGGCTTTCAAAATTCCGATTGGTCGAGGTCACGACGCGCTCTTCTGCGCCAAAGCTCTCGCCGCCCGCGAAAAAACACATGGAACACCCCGATTCTCGCCATTCAAATCCGGCCTCGAGGAACACCTTGTCGAGCCCTTCAGCCTCAGCGCGGTGTTTGACTGCGGTCGATCCGGGCACGCAAATCGCTTTCACATGAGGGGATACTTTACGCCCGCGCAAAATCGCTGCGGCGCGTCTGAGGTCGGATAAACGACTGTTCGTACAAGACCCGATAAAAGCCGCGTCGATCGGCACAGATGCCATCGGGTCGCCAGCATTCAGCCCCATATACCGCATGGCACGATCATAGCTGTCTCGGGAATCGCGGCCTGAGACGTCTTCAAACGCCGGAATGTTTGCAGAGATCGGGACCGATTGTTGCGGGCTTGTGCCCCAGCTGATCATCGGGGGAATGTCCGCCCCGGCGAAGCTGACTTCCTTGTCGAACACGGCATCATCATCGGTGCGGATGGTACGCCACTGGCTCAGGGCTTCCTCCCAGTCCGTGCCTTTCGGGGCGTACTCACGCCCCTTCAGATAGGCATAGATTTTGTCATCGGGCGCAATGAAGGCCGAGAACGCACCCAGCTCGGTGGCCATATTGCAAAGCGTCAGCCGGCCTTCGACGTCCAGATTCGACACGGCGCTACCAGCATATTCAACCAGATATCCGACAGCTCCGGAGGAACCGATCTTCGACACAATGTAAAGAGCAAGGTCCTTGGCCGTGACACCCGGCACCAGCTCGCCCTCAATGGTGATCCGCATGGTTTTCGGCTTGGTGACGCGCAAAGTGGAGGTCGCCAGCGCGTGTTCGGCTTCCGACGAACCAATGCCCCAGGCAAGACCTCCAAGCGCCCCTTGCGAACAGGTGTGGCTGTCAGGACAGACGAGGGTAGCGCCAGGCAGGATGATACCCAGTTCGGGCGAAATCACATGCACGATTCCCTGGCGCGGATCGGTCAGGTCGAACAGAGAGATGCCCGCTGTCCGGGATGCGCTTCGGGTTGCGAGGATGAAATCCCGCCCGGTCGGCATCAGCGTATGATCTGTGCGACCGGGCCGTGTGTCGACGATATGATCCATGGTGGCAAACACCTGGTTCGGGTCATTCACAGGACGCCCGGACTCTTCGAGGCTTTTCAGGGCGACACCGCCCGTCCGCTCGTGAAGCAGGATACGGTCAATCAGGATCAGATCATTGTCATCGCCCAACGAGACAACGCGATGCGCGTCCCAGATTTTCTCGAATGCAGTTTTGCCCATACACGTTCACTCTACTGATCCGCGGGTCAGACCCGTCCTCGGTGAAGAACAACATGGGTGTGAATGCCGCCGCATTGCGCATCTCAAACCTGTTCGAGGAACGATCATCCTGACGCGGCGCCTGCATATGATGCTCGTCAGTCGACCAGCCGGAATTCCCGGCATGAAATACACCCTGAATACATGGAGCCTCCACTGAGATTAAAAGAGTAACCGAAGAGGCAGTCGCGTGATTAAGAATGGCCCCCTTTCAGGACTGAAAGTTGTAGAGTTTGCGCATATGGTCATGGGACCGACTGTCGGTCTCATGCTGGCTGATCTGGGCGCGGAAGTGATCAAGGTGGAGCCAATTGGCGGCGACAAGACCCGTAAGCTTAAAGGGTCGGGCGCGGGCTATTTTGCAATGTATAACCGCAACAAGAAGAGCATCTGCCTGAATCTGAAATCAGACAGCGGGGCGGAGCTGGCTCGAAAACTGATCTCAGAGGCTGATGTGTTCGTTGAGAATTTCCGTCCGGGCTCTCTCGACAAAATTGGTTTTGGGTATGACGCGCTAAGCGAATTGAACCCGCGTCTGGTCTATTGTTCAGAAAAAGGCTTCCTCGCAGGCCCGTATGAGAATCGCACGGCGCTGGATGAAGTGGCGCAGATGATGGGCGGGCTGGCCTATATGACTGGTCCTCCGGGACGTCCGCTTCGCGCAGGCGCGTCTGTGATTGATGTCACGGGCGGCATGTTCGGCGCGATTGCCGTTCTCGCGGCCTTGCGCGAGCGGGATGTGACCGGCAAGGGCCAGCGCGTTCAGGCGTCGCTCTTTGAAACCACCGCCTTCCTGGTCGGACAGCACATGGCGCAATACGGCGTTACAGGCAGCCCGGCTGCACCCATGCCAGCACGGATTTCAGCCTGGGCAGTTTATGATGTCTTCGACGTCAAAGATGATGAAAAGGTCTTTGTCGGCGTGGTCTCTGACGGTCAGTGGACGAAGTTCTGTGAAGCCTTTGGTCTGGCAGACTGGGCAGCAGACGAAAGCCTCAAGGCCAACAATGCGCGTGTCGCCCGCCGTGATGAAATCATTCCGGTTCTGAAAACGCTCTTTGCGGAATACGCCAAGGAAGACCTGATGGTAATTCTCGAAGAAGTTGGTTTGCCGTTCGCGCCGATCTCTAAACCCGAAGACCTCTTCGACGATCCGCATCTTAATGCAGAAGGCGGGTTGCTTGAGCTGGAACTGCCGGACGGGACGCCGGTGAAGCTGCCGGCTCTGCCGGTCGAGATGTCCGGCGCGCGTCCCGGGCTTCGCCTCAATCCGCCAAAGGTGGGCGAGCATACCGTTAGCGTCCTCGAAGAGCTTGGACTAACAGATGCGGATATCAAGGCGCTTCAGGGCAGTGGAGATATCGGCGCTCACTAGGCGCAGCGCTCGCGAGCTATCTCTCTTTAAGCACCATAAAAAAGCGCGCTGATTTATATATAAGTCAGCGCGCTTTTTTTATGTTTGTGTCTGATCAGATCAGCCCGCCAGAAGTCAGTGAGCTGATTATTCAATATCGCTCGTCATCAGGTTGGTTTGGCGAGCGGCGGCACCACCCGCATCCAGATGCCCATGGCAATCAGACAGATGAACAGGATGACGCTACCAGCATAAAATGGTGCTGGCGGGCCAGCCAGATCGTAGATGATGCCCGCAAACGCAGGACCGATCACACGGCCAAGACTTCCCGACGACTGAACCAGACCCAGTGACACGCCTTGCGCCCTTGGTGGAGCGGACAGCGACGTCAGGCCAGACATGGCTGGTGTGATCATCGAAAACCCGACCGCAATCGTACACATGCCGATGAAAGCCTGAACCACTTCATGCGATGTGGCGAGGATCATCATGCCCGTGGCGAGAAAGGCGAGGGAGGCAAACAGCATACCGCGTTCACCGATCTTCCTCGACAGAAAGCCTGCGGCACCCGCCTGTCCGATCACCCCGATACCGCCCATGGCTGCGAAGAAGAGGCCAATGCCGAATGGTGACAGGCTGAGTACGTCATCGGCAAAGATCGCGAAGGTGGCTTCCATTTTTGCCATGGCGATTGACGAGACAAGCGACAGCAGAATGATGATGCCCAGTACGGGGTCCTTCAGGACAGCCCATCGGCTCATTTGTTTTGGAGCTTCACTGGTGTCATCGAATTCTTCTGGTTCAGGTCGCGTTTCCGGCAGGAAGATCTGCGTCATGACGGCGCCGATCAGCATCAGGATCGCACCGGAATAACAGACGCGGGCAAAAGCTTCAGGGCCGGGGTCGCCACCGGCAACGAAACCGCCAATGGCGGGCCCCATGATAAAGCCGAGCGAGAAGCCTGCGCCAACCGTGCCCATGACACGGGTCCGGTTTTCCGCGGTTGAAATATCAGCTGCCACAGCGAAAGCGATAGAAAAGCTTCCCGCGGCGAGCCCGGCAATAAACCGTGCGAAAATCAATGCCCAGGGGGTAACAGCAAACACGTTGAGTGCCGTGATGATGGCACCCAGAAAGAGGCTGGCCACGAGGAGTCGTTTGCGGCCGAATTGATCTGATGCTTTACCCCAGATCGGGTTTGCAATCAGATTGCCCAGCGAAAATGAAGCAATCGAAAGTGCAATCTCTGTCGCATTCGCGTTTATCGCTTTTCCGTAAACCGCAAAAATCGGGAACAAGAGCCCAAATCCTGCGATGGTCACGAAATTTACCGCGATGATGGCGATCAGAGCTTTGGTATTGGATGTCATGAATTCCCCAGTGCCATGTCGAAGTCGGGCGAACCACAAAAAGGCCGCCATTCTCTTTGCAGAAAATGGCGGCCCTCGGATTGGATGTTTTGGCGACTACTCGTCTGACGAAATTCCAGCCAGTGAGTTAAACACCCGTTTCATGACGGCCCGGCTTTTTTCATCAAGCTTGGCCTGAAGTGCCTCGTCAGGCTGGAAAGTATCCACTTCCTCGGCGATATCGAGGCCGTGCTTGGCGAGAACTGCCTCAGTGACGAGCTGGCGGTCGGAAAGGATCCAGACTTCCTGGGTCAGGGTGACAACGGCTTGCGCCAGATTGTCGACATCCGTCTCCAGCATCATTTTCCGGTCGGGCTTGTTATAGGTTTTGGGGTCAGCAGTCATGCTCATGCTGGTTTCCGTCCTTGTACGACATATGGATATTTGAATGGCTCGAAGGAGCGAACTGAGACGTCGACGAATCCGGCGTCTTCAGCGACTTTTGCGAGATCGAGGCTGGCAGAGTCACGCCAGTGTGGCTCGCCGCCATATTTTGCACCGGCGTCCGCACGCCAGACCGCAAGCTTGTCGAGATCGGCATAGCGCGTCACGTCACTCATGATCATGTCGCCGCCGGGTTTCAGCACGCGGAAGGCCTCCTGGAACAGAGCCTTGATGGTGTCGGCAGGGATTTCGTGAAGCAGGATGTAAGACCCTGCAAGATCGAATGATTCTGCCTCAAAACCCGTGTCTTCCGCAGGCCGCTGGAACAGCTTCCAGCTCCAGCCATTGGCGTTGCCAAGGCGCTGAGCCTGTTGAATGGTTTTCAGGGAAAGGTCCACGCCCCAGATTTCCGCATCCGGATAGGTTTCCTGCAGCGCGCGGGTGAAGTGCCCGGTCGAGCAACCCATGTCGAGAATCTTGTCGTAATGATCCTTCGGCGCGAGTCCGGCAACCATTTTGCGTTGCTTGAAAATGCCGCCCGGGAAGGTCTTTGCCACCAGGCGCGTATGCACGATATCCGCGTGGATATAGCCTTGATAGTCATGCTCTTCCCAGCCACCTGCGGTGCGGTGGAAGTCCACGCCATCCCAGTAGAAGGGCGCTTCCATGTCCGGGCTTGCCTCGACGGTTGATCCGCCTTCCTCAAACTTTTTGAGTACAGGCTCCATCTCCTCGCGGACTTCTTCGAAAGCGTGCTTGGCGATCAGGCCGTGATGCACACCCATCCACTCGCCGACAGCTTGTGAGGCGCGATAGGCCGGGCTCGCACCCAGGCTTTGTTGCATCCGGGCATCGCGCTGATCCAGGTCATCAGGCAATGCATTCGGATCGGGGACAATGCGCTTGATGTCCTCTTCAACGTTTTTCTGGATATCGGCCATGCCAAAGCCGAAATTTGCGAGAAAATCTACAGACGCGCGTCCACGCTGCCGCAGTTTGGCATGCAGTTCTTCACTCATTACTTCAGATCCTCTTCTTTGAGTTTGTATCCTGACAGTAGGAAGACAGCGATCAGTCCCATGATGGCTGGAATGTAGCACATACCCAGCAGAAGGGCCTGACGGATCTCCGGTGTTTGCATTGTTTCCGGAGGCAGGTTCTGATCGAAGCCAGCTGCACCCAGCGCCAGACCCACAATCAATGGACCAAACGCGAAGGTGAACTTTTCGGTGAAACTGTAGAAGGCCGTGTAGACGCCCTCACGACGAACGCCGGTTTTCTTGGCGTCGAAGTTGATGATATCGGTCAGCATGGACATGGCCATGATGATGTTGCCGCTGGCAGAGAAGGACACAATGCCCATGCGCAGCAGATAGGCCCAGGAAGGCTCATCCGCGTCTGCAAAGATCCAGGTCATGCAGATGATCACATAAACGCCGCCCGCCAGCATATAGGTCCGGCTTTTGCCGATGATTTTGGAAATCTTCACGACAAGCGGGGCGAAGAGCAGAGACATCGGGCCGACAACAAGGCCGGTCAGCGCCATCAGGTTGAGGTCTTTCTGGAGAACGTTCAGCAGGAAGAACATGCCAGCGGCGGAAGAAGCTGCAATACCGATAAGCTGAGCAGCCTTTACGCCCAGAAGGCGGATAAAGTGACGGTTCTTAAAGACGTGGCCAACTTCATCCAGCAGACGCGGCATGTGATCGCCGGCTTCTGTAAAACGCGCTTCTTTCGTCGTCCGCCAGGCATTCAGCATGCTGAAGAGAATGATCACAGCACCGCCACAGCCGATCACGGCATAAGACGACCAAAGCTGGCGACCCATCTGTTCCAGAATCCATGGCGTCAGAGCGCCTGCAACCAGGCCCGCAATCGAGATGAAGATCATCCGGTAGCTGTGGATGGAGGAGCGCTCGTGATAATCCTCTGTCATCTCCGATGGCATGGACATGTAAGGCACGTTGAAGATCGTATAGCCGAGCGTGTAAATCATCATCGCGAGAAAGACGTAGACCGCGCGCATCCATTCGGCGGGGAAGAGCGGGGTGGTAAAGATCATCGCAAATGACGCCGCAGAGGCCAGTGCCCCCCAGAACAGGAACGGTCGGCGACGGCTCTTGCCGGTACGCAGCGAGTCACTCCAGCGGCCGACAATTGGATCTGAAACAACGTCGAAGATTTTCGTGACGAAGATCAGCAGGCCAGCCAGAGCGGGATTAATGTGAAGGACGCTGATCATGTAGAAAAGTGCCAGCCCCCCGATGGAGTTCATTAGAATCGCTACGCCCAGCGCACCACTGGCCCAGCCGACCTTGATGTTCCGGGTGATGTCTGTTGGTGGCGCCATGTTCGGGGGCGTCACAATTGTGGGTTCCGAAACAGAAGTCATTTTTGGAGAATCCTTACAATTGAGTTGTCCCGCTGATCCCAGTCCGGACCTGACGGTGCTTCATCACTGCCTGCTGCGTGCAGAAAAGCGTCGATTTGTGTGTTGAGTGTTTCGACCGCCGGACGGGCGTCTTTGCCTTCCGGGGTGATCCGGCCGAAAGCGCCGTTGAAGTAATGGTTCATGCCCTCGAATATGAGCGCATAGGCGTTGTCGGTCTGGTTGGCGTCATAGCTGTCGAGATGGGTTTGCCATTCGTCAATAAAGCCGGGTAGAATGTCGGTGGTGCCGGTCACAACCAGCAGAGGCTCTGAGACGGAAGAATAACCGCCAGCGGAGATCAGCTCGGGAATTTCGCCGGGCGGTGAGACGGCAACCACGGCCACTGGTGGT
Source organism: uncultured Hyphomonadaceae bacterium (assembly GCA_964342455.1). Taxonomy (GTDB): domain Bacteria; phylum Pseudomonadota; class Alphaproteobacteria; order Caulobacterales; family Hyphomonadaceae; genus Ponticaulis. The sequence goes on along the minus strand of CAYFGB010000002.1, from coordinate 136,104 downwards.
TCCTCCGTCCGCATATAGTCCGCATCGTCTTTTCCCAGCGCAGCACCGCCTTGCAGCAGTGCAATCAACCCGCCAAGAGAATGCCCCGTCGCGAACTGTTGTCCGGAAAAGCTCAGCCCATCTGCCGTGACATCGTCAACGCCGAAATGGTCGGACACGACGACATAATCTTCCATCCGCGTGGGGAGTGGGTCGACATCGGCGTAAAGTGTGCGCTCGGGATGTTCTTCTGAGTCGATATGTTGGGGGGCAACGACCACATACCCGAGCGCGGCCCAGTTCGCGAGCAGTACGTCGTACCGGTCATACGTCGCGAATGCGCCATGAGAGAAAATAATCAGGTCACAGGGAGAGCAGTCCGCGGCCGGGCGAAACATGCGCACCGGGACTTCGCGTCCGGAACTCGCCGTAAGTTTCAGGTCGCGGAAGGAATAGAGCGTATCCAGGTCACCGCCCTTCATGGACGCTGAAGAAGTGGTTGAACACGCGCCCAGACCGATGCAAGCTGCCAGAACGCCAGTCAGGATAAGACCGGACGAGCGGTTCACTTTTGCGGTATCGGAACTGACACGATTTAAAGCCACTTTTGCACCCTGTTCTTTGAAAGGGAGCTTCGCATTTGTTTCCTCCGAACGAATGCGGTTTTCCTGACTATTCGCCTGACGAACTCCTTTGGCTGTCTGCGGGCCTGAATCTCCAAATTGCTTTAGTTTTCGGCAGTGAAGACACCCAGATGGAGGCCTCATGTCACTGAAACGACTTCTCACTGCGAGCTGCCTGATAACAGCTGCTTGCGCCACGGTTCCGCAACAGGAGCCTGATCTCTCAACTGAAGCGGCTGAAGCGCTCTATATGCAACGCTTTGAGGCCCTGAAAGACAGAACGGGCACCAGCGGCCTGCCTGCCTATGACAATCTGAAGCCCATGCCGGGGGCTGCCATGGTGAGCGAGCTTCCGAGAGGCGACGCCGCCGAGGCTCAGATTTCCTCCGAAACGCTCGAAGCCGCCAAAGCCTATGCTGCGGCAAACAATTCCTCATCGCTGATCATCTGGAAAGATGGCCAGATCGTATCCGAAACCTATTTCGGTGACGCCGCGCCAGATACACTGCTGGTCTCGAAATCACTTGCGAAACCGCTCAGCGTGATCGCTGTCGGTCGGGCGCTTGAAGAAGGCTACATCGACTCGCTCGACCAGCCCGTCGCTGATTTCATCACCGAATGGAAGGGCACGCCGAAGGAAGCAATCCTGCTGAGCGATGTGCTGGGCATGCATTCAGGGCTGTTGCCTCAGGCCGCCGCTTTTGAAGCCGACAATGTGCTCAATCGCGCTTATCTTCACCCCTACCATGAGCGTGTGATCATTGAGGAATACCCGATGGTTACGGAGCCGGGCAAAACCTATGCGTACTCAAACGCGAGCGGAGACCTGGTCGCCCCGATCATTGAGCGCGCCACAGGGCAGGGATACGCAGAATGGTTAAGCAGTGAAGTATTTGCTCCGCTCGGTGCTGCAGGCGGTGAAATCTGGTTCAATCGGGATGGTGGCGTACCGCATTCGGGCTGCTGTGCCATGCTTCCGGCCGAGACCTATCTGCGCCTCGCTGTTCTGCTGATGCAGGATGGCAGCTGGCAGGGTGAGCAATTATTGTCTGAGGCTTTTGTGACTGAAATCAAACAGCCTGGCCCGGATTTCCCGAATGCCGGCATGGGCGTTTATCTCGGTACGCCATACACAGAGCGCCTGAGCCCGGGTGGTCCCAATCCGGGAGATGAGGATTATGGTACACCCCACTCCGAGCCCTATCTCTCTGACGACGTGTTCTTTTTTGACGGCAATTCCAACCAGGTCGCCTACATGGTGCCGTCAGAAGATCTGGTCATTCTTCGGACGGGAAGCTGGCCACCGGAAGAGCCGGGCTGGGATAATGCCTATCTGACGAACCTTGTTCTGAGAGATTTGCAGGACTGATCAAAGGCTCCAGGCCTGACACGGTAACCCATGCAAAAGCGCCGATGGAAACATCGGCGCTTTTTTAATGTGACGTATTTGGACATCAAAAAAGCCCGCCAGGTCACTGGCGGGCTTTTCCGGGGTACTAATCGTCTGGGGAAAACGACTAGAAGTGATACTTCGCGGTCATGCCGAAGGAGCGACGAGGACCGTAGAAGGTCTGATACGTGTTACCGAACGGTAGGATGACGACGTAGGAGTTCGAGACATAGGACTCGTCTGTCAGGTTCTTGACCCAGAGGCTGACATCGAAATTGTCCCAGACCATGCTGGCATTTGCACCCAGCAGCGTGCGGGATGGGATCGTCGCCAGATTCATGGACGTCACATACTGCTCACTCTGCCAGGAGAGGTCTCCACGGATCGACCATGTCGGGTCATTCCAGATGCTGAGCTGATCTTCCCATTTCACGCCCAGAGAGGCCTGCTCGCCAGGTGTCCGGCTGATCGCGTTTCCGGAGATGTCGCCGCTCAGCGGGCAAGCCATTCCGTCGCAAGAGCCCGGTGTCCGGGTGAAGCTGGCGTCGGTTGTCCCGTCGCTGAATTCACCCTTTGAGTATGAGAACGTACCGTCAAAGCTCAGATTATCGGTCGCCAGGTAGTTGAAGTCGAGCTCGCCACCATAAACGGTCGCATTACCGAGGTTGAGCGTGATCGTAACAGCCTGCGGGTCAGACGAGCTCGGATCAGGAGAGGTCACCTGCATGTCCGACCAGTCTGTGTAGAATACCGCACCGTTCACGATCAGATTGCCGCCGAGCCAGGTCGTCTTGGCACCGACTTCGGTCGTCCAGTTCACTTCCTCATCGAAGACGCGATATTCTTCGGCGACAGCCGTTGGGTTAAAGCCGCCCGCTTTGGCGCCTTTGGCGACAGAAGCGTAAAGCAGTGCATCCTCGGTGAGGTCATGCTCCAATGTGAAACGCGGCGTTACGGCGATGAATTTTTCACCGATCACATTGCCTGAAACATTGTTGATCGATGTGATCTTGGTTTCAGAATACCGTGCTTCAACACCAACACGCGTTTTATCATTCGGCAAGGAATACTGAAGTTCTGCGAAGATGGACTCGATATCCGTCAGCGTCGTGCTGTTGGTGAGCGGAAAGCGTTGCGCAGTGGTATCATCCGGCAGGCTCGGGAAGTTATCGCTGGAAATGCCGTTTGCGATTACATATTCGAACTCGTAATCGTCCTGACCTTCGGAAATGAACGCACCGATGCCACCGCGCCATGAATCACCTTCATAATCAAGGCCAAACTCGTGTGAGTCATAGTCGATCGCACCAATAGGCGCATTCTGGAATTCACAGACCGGTCCGCAGTTTACGGCATCCGGAACCGTCATATTGGCAATGTCGACTTCACCCTTAACCCGGCCGAAGAGATAGCTCAGTTCGATCTCATCGGTGAGGTCATAAGATGTCTGGATCCGCGTAATATCGGTGTCGGACTGAACGCCATAGGCGCGAGGGTCAATTGCGATATCTTCCACTGGGCCAGGGACTTCACCGCAGAAAAGGCTGTTCGTGCCGAAGTTACGGACGGAGCCGCAGTTAAAGTCGCCATTTGCTTCGGAGAATTGCTGGTTGGCACCGATTTCCCGGCTGACATCGAAATTGTAGAAGCCAGCTTCGATCGTCCAGCCATCAACAGGTTCAGCAAATGCGGTCAGAGAGTAGGACGAGTTGTCCCAACCGCCTGAATTTCCGCTTGTGCCCGGGCCAATATCAACGCCTGCATAAGGGTGGGAGTTGCCCCAGCTGCCGTCATATTCAGAAGACATGTAAGTCGCGCCGACGGCGAAACGGTCACCCAGTGGAATGGCGCCGTTAAAGCCATAATCAAGGCGTTCATCACTGCCGACTGTACCAACGACAGAACCGGTCGGGCCGTCCAGGCCACCTGATGCCTTGAACGGGATATAGTTGATCGCACCAGCAAATGCGTTCCGGCCGTAACGTGCCGATTGCGGGCCTTTGACAACCTCAATACGGGAGAGCGTCGATGTGCCGATATCAATGGCCCATGAGCGCGGCATGTAAACTTCATCGAAGAAGGTAGAAACGTTCACTTCCAACGCTGTTACGCGGGTTTGAGACTGACCGCGAATGGTCGGCATAGCAAAGCCGCCAGAGAAGGACTCAAAGCTGAAACCCGAGGTGAATTTCGCAAGGTCATCAAGACTTGCGATATTCTTGGCCGCCATGGCTTCTTCATCGAGTGCAGTGATAGACATAGGGACATCTTGCAGGCTCTCTGCCCGGTTCCGCGCGGTTACGGTAACGGTATCAAGTGTCCGGGAGGACTCAGCTTCAGCTTCCTCTGTCTGTGCATGTGCGCTTTGTGACAAACCTGTAAAAGCGCTGAACGCAACGGCAGAAAGCATCGCCGTGCGAAATGGAGATAATTTCATTTTTACTGTCATGGGATTCAATCCTGTATTCGTTGTCCCAGTGCCCGTGCCGTACATCTGAACAGCAGGAGAGATCTGTTGATCTGAGGAAAAGGTTGTCAGAAATGGGAGTATTGAATGCTCGTTTGTTTCATTTACTCGCCGGGCGAATACAGTTGGACTGAGCAGGTCCGGATAGGTTGTTATCAAAGCATTTGAAGACAAAATAATGATCAGGCTGCTGATCAATTAATCGGCAGATTATTTTTTTGAATTTTGTGTCGTGCCCGATAAGTTGAAAATAGCTTATGATTTGTCTTTGGTTGTGGGCCGCATCTGGTGAAGAGTATTAGAAAAGTATTCAATTTCAAATACGTGCGGCTAGCGCGGGGCACATCTGAAGCGACGCTGGGAATACCGCACATACCCTGACCATCAGACCTTCATCTGCCCGGTCGTGCCTATATGCCCCCGGGCAGGCCTGCGCCGGGTTTCTACGCGTACTGATTAGTCGGTTTCACCGGTATAGCTTTCAATAAGATCGCGATTGAACTCAGTCACCGTGCGCATGATCAATGGGTATTCAGAAAGCGGCATTGCGCCCGTCTCGGCACCGAAAGACATGATGTCCGGGGATTGCGGATCAAACGTCGGCCAGTCCGGTAAGTCTTCGCCATTCGGATTTCCCGTGCGTGCGAAATTGACCCAGTAATCGATCAGGGCATCGCTGACAGAAAAATCCATTTCTCGCCATGACGTGCCGTCCGGTTCATGGCCGAATGTGAAGGGAACATCTGCGCCGTGTACGGCATAAGTCGCTTCGCCGTTTTTTGAAGGTGGCGCAAGATCGAACCGATAGACGAAAACATTATCAGTTTTTTCAAGCTGAAGCTTTGCTTGATAGAGAGAGCCTTGCGCAATCGAGCCGGTCGAAGACGCGATCATTGCATAATTCAGATCGCCGTCGCTGGCAGCGATCCAGTCGCTGAGCAGCGCCGGGCCGTATTCTTCGCCAAACATGGACACAAAGATATCCTCTGCCGCTTCGCGTGATGCGACCTCGTTCGGGAAATTGCCGGTTTCTTCGCGCGTCCAGCCGATTAGCATATCCTGGCCGGACTGGTTGCCGCGCAGAAACTCGTCAGCCGACGGGTCATTCAGGACAACGCCATCGGCCAGGGGCTGAAGCTCAAATGAATAATTGATCGGCAGATTTATAAACGCCTCAGTGTCGAGCGCCTGTGCATCTTCAAGCGTTTGAGCGCCACGTTCTGCCAGGAAGGTTTCGCCCCACGCTTCGGCATCTTCAAGCGACTTTGTGTAGGGAGAAAAGCCCCAGGCTCCTCCGCTCTGAACGATGACCTTGTCGAAAAGGTCCTGCGCCGGCGGTGCCGCCATCAGAGCGTTGATGCTGAGCGCGCCTGCCGATTCGCCAAACACGGTGACATTGTCCGCATCGCCGCCGAACGCAGCGATATTGTCTTTCACCCATTCGAGCGCCGCAATCTGATCGAGCACGGCGTAATTGCCGGATGTTCCGGTCTCGGCCTTGGCTGAAAAATCGGGATGGGCCAGATAGCCCAGCGCGCTGAGGCGGTAATTGACGGTCACCAGAATGGCATCCCGTTCGATATAGGGCGCGGGATCGCGAAACACCGGCTGTGACGCCGTGCCCTGCGAGAAACTTCCGCCGTGAATCCAGAACATGACAGGCAGGTCGGCATCGTCGGCCGCGATGGCGTCGGCGGGCGCGAAGACATTCAGATAAAGGCAGTCTTCGCTATAGCTGAGGTCAGCGGCATAATTCCATGCGCCCGGTTCCGGCAGTGTCTGCGGACAGGCCGGTGCGATATCCATAGCGTCCAGAGGCTCTGTCCATGAAGCCGGTTTCTGAGGCGGTGCGAACCGCAGATCGCCGACAGGCGGAGCCGCGAATGGTACACTGCGGAAGCTTACATAACGGCCGGTGTCCGAGACTTCGCCGCGGATAGGGCCGGAAGCCGTCTGTACCAGACTGACATCTGTTTCTGCCGGTGCGGGCGATGCGTCCGGGGCGTTCTCACAGGCAGTCAGAACCATAGCCAGAGCAGTAAAACTGCCGAAGAAAAGACCAGACCGAACCGTACGTCCCGCCTTCGCCCTGCGTCGAGGCGTTGCGTATGTCTGTCCATCCGCGGGTTTTGGTTCTGTCAAAGTGTGCAAACTCGGCATCATCGGCGATGGTCCTTACCCTGAGTAGCACAACTTGAATGTGGAAGCGGCCATTTCAAAGCCTCTTATCCGGGTTTAGTCGCTGTGCGAGGAAGGGGCTTTGCCGTCAGGACCACACCAGTATCCGTCAGGTTTCACGCCAACTTTTGGCGCACCATGGAGTGGTCTGATAACCGTGCTATTCTCTTAGATCTTAAATCGTCCCGAGAAGTGAATCACGCCTGATGCCTGCTCCTGATACATTCGCGACCGGTGTGCCGGTTCTCGGTGCGCTCTATGCTGGGGGGCAGGGGCGGCGGTTGGGCGGTCAGGACAAGGCGCAGATCGTCATTGGGAGGCGGCGGCTCATTGATTACGCCCTGCCAAAGCTCACCGGGGCCGCTCAGCAAACAATCTTCCTCGCACCCGAGCCGCGTGACTGGATGTCGGACTATCCGAATGCCCGCCACGTTCCGGATCAGTTGCCAGACGGTGCAGATATCGGGCCGGCGGGCGGCTTGCTCGCCGCGCTGGAGTTTGCTTTTGGCGCCTCTGGGCCGGATAGCGTGGTTGTTACCTGTCCCATCGACGTTCCCTTCTTTCCCGAAGCGGTGCTGCTCCGGCTCGTTCAGGCGATCAGGGGCGACACACAGGCGGCGGTGCTTGAAACCGAGGGGCGGCTTCAGCCAACATTTGCCGCCATTCGGGCTGATCAGGCATCTGATCTGCGCGTTGCCATTGATGACGGTATGCGAGCGCTGCATGCGCTTCTCTCACATATGAGCGCCGAAATCGTGTCAACTGACGCGCCACCCGATGCCTTCCGCAACATCAACACCCCAGAAGATCTCCACGCAGCCCGAACGATTGCCACACGGCACGCAGGCTGACTCTGCACGCCTGGTAGAAGCACACATCAATTTCCCTGAAATTCCCGCGACCTCCCACCAAGGTCGCACGACCGAAACTGCGATTTTCTTCTTGAGAATAGTTTGCATTCACAAGCGTGCGTGCTAGCAAGCCTGCGAAAGTCATCCCCGAGCCATTTATCCGGAACAATGCCTGCCCATGAGCCCTGACGGAACGCAGACGAAAGACATGACCGCCGCCCGGCCCCGGCCCGCCCGAAAGCGGCAGGGCAATTTCTGGAAAAAGCAGGCGCGGATCTGGCACTGGATTTCAGGCGCAATCTGTCTGATCGGCATGTTGCTGTTTGCCGTCACGGGCATCACGCTAAACCATGCCGCTGATATTCCGGCCAGCCCTGTCACGCGTTCGTTCGAGACCACGCTCTCGCCAGCTGCCATGCGGGCGCTGAGCGCTGAGCCGGAAGATGGCACCACGGGCAGTCTGCCGCGGGATATTGTGCGCCAGCTGCGCTCTGATCTAAGTGTGAATGTCTCGGGCCAGACGGTCGAGTGGACGGATATCGACGCCTATATCGCGTTGCCGCGCCCGGGCGGTGATGCCTGGCTTGCCATCGACCGGGAGACTGGTCTGGTCGAGTACGAAACCACCAGCCGGGGCGCAATTTCCTATTTGAACGATCTCCACAAGGGGCGGAATACGGGCCTCGCCTGGGCGGTTTTCCTCGATGTGTTTTCGCTCGCCACAATCTTTTTCTGTCTGACCGGGCTCTGGCTGCTTCAGATCCATTCCGGCAAGCGCGCTATCACCTGGCCGCTTACCCTTGCCGGGCTGGCCGTGCCGGTCCTGGTTATCCTGTTTTTCATTCAATGAGAGGTGCGTATGCAAGCTGTTCTGAAACTCTGTGGTCTTGGCGCTTTGGCCGGTACGCTGATCTCGGCGGCCAATGCTGAAGAGATGTCGGTATCGGTTGAGCTGCCGAGCCTGAACGTTGCCGAGTATCACAGACCCTATGTCGCCATCTGGATTGCCCGGCCTGATCACAGCGTCGCGGCCAATCTTGCTGTCTGGTATCAGCAGGAAAGCGGTCCGGAAGGCGAGGGCGAAACCTGGCTGAAGGATATCCGCCAATGGTGGCGCCGGACGGGGCGTGAGCTCGATATGCCGGTGGATGGCGTCTCAAGCCCGACCCGCGCACCAGGAGAGCACCTTCTCTTCTTCAGCGGCAATGAGAGCCCGCTCGCAGACCTGCCAGTCGGCGAATACGTGCTGCACGTCGAAGCCTCCCGCGAGGTGGGTGGCCGCGAACTCTTGAAACTGCCCTTCAACTGGAATGGCGAACCCTCCGAGACAGTGACGCTGGAAGGCGAAACTGAGCTCGGCACCGTTTCGCTGACCATTCTTCCCTGATTGACCGACGACTGGAGACTCAAATGACACTGATCCGAAATCTCGCCCTGGGTGCGGCGATCACACTGGCCGCTGCAGCGCCTGCACAAGCGCATCGCATGTGGATTCTGCCGTCCTCATTCACGCTTTCGGGCGACGAACAGCTGATCACCGTTGATGGCGCGATCTCTAACGATCTGTTTTTCCCGAACCATGTGGCCATGTCGCTCGACAATGTCGCCATCACCGCGCCGGATGGTACGGTGACGGCTGTCGAAGATGGCTGGACGGGCGATATCCGCTCTACCTTTGATGTCACCCTTGATCAGCAGGGCACATGGAAGATTGGCCAGGGCGGCGCTACTTACTTCGCGCGCTGGACGGAAGATGGCGAGGACAAGCGCAGTCGCGGCTCGCTCGAAAGCTTTGAAGCTGACGGCATTCTCGCCAAAGATGATGTCAGCCTGACGAAATCCGCCCGCAATGCGGCCACCTATGTCACGCTGGGCGCGCCAACTGACACCGTCTTCGCGCCAACGGGAGAGGGGCTGGAGTTCGTGCCTGTCACCCACCCGAACGATCTCTACACGGGTGACGAGATCACGTTCAGCTTCCTGCTCGATGGCGAACCGGCCGCTGGCCTCGAAGTCGACATCGTCAAGGGCGATGACCGGTATCGCGACACGCCGGGTCTTCTCGAGCTGACAGCCGACGAAGAGGGCATGATCACATTCACTATCGAAGAGGCGGGCCGTTACTGGATGGCAACCTCCATCCGTGGCGAGACGACCATTGCCGGCAAGCCGGGCGAAATGAGCAATTCCATTTACGTCACGCTTGAGGTTCTGCCGCTCTGATCAGAGCCATGACGGACGTCCTGATACCCCCCGATCTTTCACCGGAAGATCTTCGAAGCCCTGTCGGTTGCCGGTCCTTCAGCCTTTCCGGCGACACGATGGGCACGAACTGGCAGGTCCGGGGGTATCTTCCTGAAGACCAGACTGAGGCCGCAGCGCAATTTGCGATCAGCGCGGTGCACAGGCGCTGCATTGAGATCTTCAGCACCTGGGAGACCACATCCTTTATCAGCCGTTTCAATGCGGCTGATAAAGGCACCGTATTCCAACCGCCCGACGATTTCGAAACGGTGTGGAACGCCGCCATCGAAATTGCCGCGGCGACCGGTGGCGCCTTCAATCCATGCCTTGGGAATATCACCCGCCTTCATGGTTTCGGGCCGTCTCATGCCGTCCGATCTGCTAATCTCCATGAGCACGTCTGGCAGGGTGATCCTATTTGCCGCGACGATGGCACAATCATGCAGCCGGGCCAGATTGAGCTGGACCTTTCGGCCATTGCGAAAGGCTATGCCATTGATGGCATGAGCCGGGCGCTTGCCGGGCTGGGGATCGAGGCATGTCTTTGCGAGATTGGCGGGGAGTTTGTCGGGCGCGGCGTGCGAGAAGATCGTCAACCCTGGTGGCTCGATATTGAGCCGATCACGCCTGACCAGCCACACTTCAGAGTGGCGGCCTGCAATCTCGCGCTCGCGACCAGCGGCAACACCTATAAGCGGAAAGCAGGTCATTCCCACATTCGGGAAACCCGCAATCCTGAATCGCAAAACCGGCGAAGCGTGTCGGTGTTCGCCGACACGGCAATGATGGCGGATGCCTGGGCTACCGCGCTTTATGCCCTGGGCCGCGACGGCCCTGCCTGTGCCGATCAACACGAAATCGCTGCCCTCTTTCAGTCCGAGACGAGCGAACCTGTTTTGTCCCCAAAATTGCAGGGCTATCTCGGCTAGCTCGCGCGCTTTTCTCGGAACCGTTCATCACTCGATTACGCGCGTTCTCCTCGCATCGAAGACCTACCCCCGACGATACTTTTCCGCCCGTCAATATGTCGGATTGTTGAGCCACGTTCATAAGTGCGGTGAATCTTGCGCTCATTGTTTCACGTCATGTCCCGCTCACATGGAGAGTCACAAGGCGAAAGCGTTCAGGCACCGAAGAATCCATGCCGAACCCTCTCGCACAGATATCCGGCTCAACGAGCCGCAGACGAAAGGACATGCACATGATGCTCTCAGAAACCTATACGCTTGCCAATGGCGTCGAAATTCCCAGGCTTGGTCTCGGCACATGGATGATTGATGACAACAAGGTCGCCGAGGCGATCACTGAAGCGGTGAAATTGGGTTATCGACATATCGATACCGCGCAGGCTTATGAAAACGAACGCGGTGTTGGTGATGGTGTACGCAATTGCGGCCTCGACCGTAGCGAATTGTTCGTCACCACAAAGCTGGATGCCGGCCTCAAAACCTATGACGAGGCCAAAGCCGCAATTGACGCCTCGCTCGAAACCATGGCGCTCGATTATCTTGACCTGATGATCATTCACAGCCCTCAGCCCTGGCCCGATTTCGGCAGTGAGGATCGACATTTCGAGGGCAACCTGGCCGCATGGAAAGCGCTTGAAGAAGCGTTGGAAGCTGGCAAGCTCCGGGCCATTGGTGTCTCGAACTTCCAGAAAGAGGATCTCGACAACCTTCTCGAGAACGCAAGCGTTGCGCCGATGATCAATCAAATCCTTGCCCATGTCGGCAATACACCGTTCGATCTCATCGACTATACCCAAAGCAAGGACATTGTTGTTGAGGCATATTCACCAATCGGCCACGGCAAAATCCTTGATAATGCCGATATTGCTGCCATGGCCGATAAATATGGCGTCAGTGTTCCTCAGCTTTGCATCCGATATATTCTTCAGCTTGGTCTGCTGCCACTGCCGAAGACAGGCAATCCAGAGCATATGAAATCCAATGCCGGCGTCGATTTTGAAATTTCGGATGCTGATATGGACACGCTCAAAGCCTTTGGTCCGCTCAAGGATTATGGCGATGCCAGCGTCTTTCCCGTATTCGCGGGCTAGAAAGCCTGAAACTCCGTTCAATGAAAAGCCTGCCGGTCGCACCGGCAGGCTTTTGTCGTTCGTATGGTTGGCTTAGTCCTTACCGGCCAGCTCCAGAACGGCAATTGTCATCGCTTCTACACCCGTGGTGATCACCGGTTCGGGTTTCACCTTGAAGAATGGCGAATGGTGCGAAGCCGCATCAGCCAGTTCGTCTTCCGGGGTGCCGCCAACCGCAAAATAGACGCCCTTAACGCCATGTTCGGGGGCAACGAATTCGGCAAAATCTTCTGCCCCCATGCCTTCGCGATCTGACTGCCAGAAAATGTCGTCACCAAACGCCTCGTTAAAGGCGGAAATCACGCGCTCGGTGGTTTCTGCATCATTGATCGTAGGCGGTGTGGATTCGCCATTGTGAAGAGACACCTCCGGCAATTTGTCTTCGGGCACATCAAGCGCCAGCGCCGTACCCTCGGCCACTTCCCGAATGCGCTCCATCAGGATCTCGCGCGTTTCCGGAGACTCGGATCGAACAGTGAGTTGCAGCTCAACACGGTCTGGAATGATGTTGTGTTTGAAGCCGCCATGAATCGAGCCGACAGTGATCACGGCTGGTTGGTGTGGCTCCAGATTTCGTGTGATGATGCTTTGCAGGGACACGACGATCTGAGAAGCGATCAACACGGGGTCGATGCCGCGATGCGGGGCCGCGCCATGCGCGCCAACGCCATGAACGATAATGTCCACACTGTCTGACCCTGAATAGACAGCACCGGGAGAGAGGCTCAGCTTGCCTTCCTCGATCTGAGCCGCGGCATGAAATGCCAGGGCATAGTCAGGTTTTGGAAAACGCTCATAAAGGCCATCTTCAATCATGGCTCGCGCGCCGGAAATTCGTTCTTCGGCAGGCTGTCCAATGAAAACCAGCGTGCCGCTCCATTCGTCCTTCAGACGGATAAGCTGCCGCGCCGCGCCGATCAGCGCCGTGACATGGGTGTCGTGGCCACAGGCATGCATGACGGGTTTTTCAACGCCATCCAGATCGATCTGAGTCGCTGTGGAGGCGTACTCCAATCCGGTATCCTCTTTCACCGGCAGGCCATCCATATCCGCACGGATCAGAAGTGTTGGGCCTTCTCCATTCTTCAGAACACCTACAATGCCGGTCTGGCCAACCTCTTCTGTAACTTCAAGGCCAAGACCGCGCAGCTCGTTTGCAAGTCGGCTGGCGGTTTCGAACTCACGGAAAGAAAGTTCGGGGTTTTGGTGAAAGTGTAAAAACAGAGGTTCAAGATTGGCCTCATAATCCGCAGCGATCGCACCTTGCAAATCGGTCTGTGCCTGGGCGGTAAAGGGCAGGGCCAGAAGCCCCAGCGACGCAAACAAGACTGATTTTCTCATGGCAACTCACCTCCGGTTTCAACGGAAGTCTGTCGTGTTATGAACGCTTCGGTCAAGTCGCCAGGCCCTGGAATACGTTTCCACGTCAGGCTCGCGGCATGCGCCACTCGCCCGGATCGAAGGCCTTTATGAGAGAATAAGCGGCACAGACGACCGAGCCTTAATCAGTTTGCCCCACTCAGGTAGAAAATGTTTGCCATTGAAGTCATGGCCTGCGCCTGTTTAATGCCTGTCACCAACCCAAAACCAAAAAGCGCGATGAACCAATCTGATCATCCCAGCCAGCAGGCGATCACGGATCGCTGGTTCATGGATGAAATTCTGCCTCTGGAGGCGGAATTGGAGCGCTTTTTGCGTCGCCATTGGCGCGCCACACAGGAAATTCCGGATCTTAGACAAGAGGTTCTGGTCAAGGTCTACCGCTTTGCCCTGACAACGCGTCCGGATAACCCCCGTGCCTTTCTCTATCGCACTGCCCGAAACCTGATGATCGATAAAATCAGACAACAACGGGTAATTTCGATGGAAACAGTGATGGATTTCGAGTCGCTGAACGTCTCCTCTGATGAAGCTGACCCATTCGAAACCACATCAGCCCGACAGGAATTGAAATTGTTACAGGACGCGCTCGAACATTTGCCGGAACGCACACGGGACGTCATTTACCTGCGGCGTATCCAGGGCTTGTCTCAGCGAGAAACGGCCAGAAGGCTTCGGGTTTCCGAGCCGACCGTCGAGCGGCACATTAGTCGCGGAACACGTCAATTGGCTGATTATTTTCGGGAAAAAGGTGTGGTAAGGACAGTTTTGAACGGAAAACTGTCTGAGGCTCGCCGCGATGATTCAGCCTGAAAATAAAGAGGCTGTCGCTGACGTGGAGGCGATGGCAGCGGACTGGCTGGCGAGCCTGGACCGTTCAGGAAAATTGTCTGCTGACAGCGAAGCCGAAAACCTCGCTGAAGCCGAGCCTGCCTTCGGGCAATGGCTGAATGCTGACTTTTCTCATCGGATTGCGTTTTTGCAGATGCTTTCTGCCTGGCAGAGAACCGAACGCATGGCGGCGCTGCAAACCGAAGATGATGCTGTCTCGAGGCCCCGGCGGTCATCCCGTCCGAACCGTGCCATGCTGGCAGGTGTCGGCGCGGCTTTGGCTGCGGGCTTGTGTGCAGGTGTGCTGACTCCCCTCATGGGCTGGTTTCCAGGATATCAGACGCAGGAACCGCGCATCTATTACAGCCAGCTTGGTGAGACGCGAACGGTCGCGCTTGAAGACGGAACTCAGGTGACGCTGAACACGAACTCCCGGATCGACGTGGACTTTACGAAGGGCACGCGGCACGTGAAACTGGTGCGGGGCGAGGCCGTCTTTGATGTGGCGCGTGATGAGAACCGCCCTTTCGAGATTGATACGCCCTCGGGCGACATACAGGTGCTCGGTACGGTTTTTGCTGCAGAATTGCGCGAACAATCGCTCGAAGTTGCCGTTCTTGAAGGGGTGGTGACGCTCGCCCCTGAAACCGGAATGGCAGATCAGGTCCAGAAAATGACAGCCGGCATGATCGGTCATGCCAATGACCGCGATGTGATGACCGAGGCGGTCGGCCTTGAAGAGGTTGAAGACCGGCTTTTATGGCGGACCGGGCGAATTCGTTTCAAGAATATGCCATTGTCTGAGGTCGCAGCGGAATTTAATCGTTACAGCCGGTATCGTCTTGTAATCGAGGATGAAAGTGCTGCTGATTTGCGGATTGGCGGCACCTTTGCCGTTGATAATGTTGAAGGATTTGTTCGCCTCGCTGAGTCCGGTCTCGGGCTGAAAGTGAGACGGGCGGGGCAGCGGATCGAAATCGCCGCAAAATAAATTTGTCCATCCCCTGATGGATTTTCCAGCCTGCTCCGTCAGCACAGGAAGAGCAACGGGTCAGAACCGGGGATCCGGCCAGAGACGGGGAATTTCCATGGCACACTACAAGACGGGTTTATTTTCGAGCGCCGCACTGATTGCAGCCACCGGCTTGCTGGGCGGCTTTAACGCCAGCGCTCAGGACGACACGGCATTCAACATTCCGGCCGGTCCTCTGGCTGAAGCGCTTGACGCCTGGAGCATGCAATCGGGTCAGGATTTGATTTACCGGTCTGACCAGGTTTCAGGCGTGGAAGTTTCCGGGTTTGATGGCGCGGCACCCAATGAAGAAGCGCTCAGCCAGCTTCTGACAGGCTCAAACCTCAAAACACGTTCAGACAGTTCTGGTGCCATTCTGGTTTTTGCGCAGGCCAGGACGCAGGAGACATCGCCTGTGCGTCGATCTGCGCCACAACCCGTTCAGATGGCCCAGCTGGAAACCTCCGCACCGGTGAGCGTGGTCACCTCAGAGGAGATTGAAGACAGCCCGCGTAAGCTTGATCGAGTGCGGGTTGTTGGCACGAACATTATCGGTGCGCAGGTCGATGGCGCTCTGCCCGTCACTGTTCTGGGAAGCGACCAGATTGATGGGGTCGGGTCTCTCGACGGCGATGACCTGCTTCGGTCGATCCCGCAAATGGGTGATGTGAACTTTAACATGGCCTCCAGTCTTGTCGGTGGTGTGAACTCGGCCCGCGGCGACGTGGCCAGCATCAACCTGCGCGCCATTGGTACGGGGAATACGCTTGTCCTTCTGAATGGCCGCCGGATGGTGAACCACCCGGGCACGCAATCAGAAAATCTGGTGCCGGTGACGACCGTGAACGCAAACACCATCCCTGTCATGGGTGTGGACCGGATTGAGGTCCTGCTCGATGGCGCGGCGGCGCTTTATGGCTCGGACGCGGTCGCAGGCGTTGTGAATACTGTCCTTGAGGATAACTTTGACGGTTTTGAAGCGGCCATCCGCTATGGCCTCGAGCCTGACATCAGCGGCGGTGAGGAATTCAACCTCAGCTTCCAGGCCGGTAAGAACTTTAATAATAGTCGTAGTAATATCTCGCTTTTTGGTTCATACACGACGCGCGACGAAATCATGGCGTCAGAGCGGGATTTTGCGGCCAATGAAGACCTGCGGGACCAGCTGCCGGAAGACTGGGCGGATGACACAAACTTCCGCAACACATCCACCAACACGCCATGGGGTGCCTTTATTCTGTATGACCCTGAGACAGGCGAGGAGGTTGACTCGCCGGCCCTGGGACGTGAGGATTTTCACATCCAGCCGGATGATTTTGCGGGATGCCGGATCGATCTGGGCGACGGCATCTGTATCGATGACAATGACGCCTCATCCAACATTCCAGAACGCTATAACCGGAATTCCGACCGCACAATTTCGTCGGCTGTCGATCGACTGAACTTGTTCGGTACGTTCAATCATGAATTCGAAAGCGGCGTTGAGTTCTTCTCCGAGGCCGGATTCTATCGGGCTGTGTCCAAGGCACAGCGAGAAGGATCCGCCAACCTTACCGCCGACCGGACGATCATTCCGGCTGACAGCTATTATAACCCGTTTGGTTCCGTTGATTCACCGGGCCGTATCGACGGCATCGGAACACCAGAAGGTGGCTATGATGTCGAGCTCCGCCGGTATCGCGTGGTTGATGCCGGTCCTCGTGAAATCGAAGTGGAAAACATCAACTGGCGTCTGCTTGGCGGTCTCAAGGGCTATTACAAGGATTGGGATTGGGAGACGGCGCTGCTCCATTCGGAAGCTGAAACCGACGATACCACAACACGTATCTCCAACACGCTGTTCACTGAAGCTCTGGCATTGACCACGCCGGCCGCCTACAACCCGTTCAATGGCGGCGGTTTGCCTCTGTCGGCGTCAGGCGATGGCACGCCGAGCGACCCGGACACAATCGCCAGCTTCATCGTCCCGGTTTCCCGGATCAGCACGACTGGCCTGACTCTCTGGGATTTCAAATTGAGTCGTCCTGACCTCTTTGACCTGCCTGCAGGCGGTTTGGGCGTTGCTTTGGGCGTTGAAGCGCGCCACGAGACGTATGAAGATGATCGTGATCCCCGTCTTGACGGCACGATTGAGTTTGTCTCGCCCTTCACCGGCGAAGCCACAAGCGATGTGATGGGCTCCAGCCCTACGCTGGACTCCGAAGGTGATCGGGATGTCTTCTCGGCCTATGCCGAATTCGCCGTTCCGCTGATCTCTGACGAGATGAACATTCCTCTGTTCCAGAGCCTAGATGCGCAACTGGCTGTCCGGTATGAGGATTATGACCTCTTTGGTAGCGTAACGAAGCCGAAAGTGGCACTTGCCTGGCGTCCGTTCGATCCGCTTCTGGTTCGGGCTGCCTGGTCTGAAGGCTTCAAGGCACCAAACCTGCAACAGCAGTTTGATCGGGCGTTGCGCCGCACGAACTCCCGGACTGATTACGTCCAGTGTGAGTTCGATCTCCGCACAGGTGTGATTGCGAATTTCTCCGATTGTGACAATTCTGAATCGGTCGTTAGTGAACGTCAGGGTTCGACAGACCTTGGCCCGGAAGAGTCTGAGAACTTCTCCGCCGGCGTTGTATTTGATGCGCTGTTCATTCCGCCGGAATACGGCAACCTCCAGCTGACCCTCGATTACTGGTCCATCGAACAGGAAGATGTTGTTGGTATCTTCGGTGACGACAATCACCTTCTTTACGACTATCTCCTGCGTACCATGGGCACGACCAACCCGGCCGTGATCCGAGAGACGCTTTCGCCTGAAGAACAGGCCGCATATGAAGATGTCGGCCTCGTACCTGCCGGTGAAATTCTTCAGGTCAACGACAACTATTTCAACTTCCTGCCGCGGGAAGCAGAAGGACTGGATTTCGGCGTCTATTATTCCATCGACGACACCGCCTGGGGTGACTTCTCATTCCGTGTGAATGTCGCCCAGCTTCTGACCTTCTATCAGGATATTTCCTCAATTGAGCAGACCATTCTGGATGCTCAGGAAGCCGGTCAGATCAGCGACGTGGCAACACTTGAGGGCGTGGGTGATCTGATCCGTCAGGATGGTTTGCCTGAATGGCGCTGGTCGGCGTCCGCAAGCTGGCGCAAGGGTCCGTTTGGTGCGGGCTGGTACACCAGTTTTGTCGATGATGTTTTCGACACCAGCGCCACCAATGACGAGACTGGTGAGTTCTGGGTTGTCGACTCGGCCATGCGTCACAACGCCTATATTCAATACACGCTGGATGATGAATCAGAGACGCCGACGCGGGTTCGCCTCGGCATGCGGAACGTGTTCAATGAAGAACCGCCGCTGGCAGATGAATCCTATGGCTATATGGGCGGTCTCCACTCATCCAGTGGCCGGTTTGTTTATGCGAGTGTCCGGAAAACATTCTGATGAATTCCTCCCCAACTGTAGTGCCGCAGCGCAGAGTGTTCTGTGCTGCGGTTTTTTTTCTGTTGTCGGCGTGTTCGACCACGTCCACCCCATCGCCTGAGTCATCTGCGGATCAGATTTTATGTGAACGCGATGGTGTTCGTATCCGGACAGATTTCTCTTCCGCCGGGCAACATGCTTGTGCGCCCCGGACGTCTGAATTTGTTCTGACCGTCCAGCCAGAACCCTCTTTCCATGGCCGCATTAATCCCAGTCCCTGGTATGCCTTTGCGGTTGAGGGAGAGGCGTCGTCCGACGTCCGGGTGATGCTTGACTATGGGGATCACACGCATCGTTATGCGCCATGGCTGTCCGAAGATGGAGAAGACTGGTCGCGCCTCGCTGACGAGAAACTGACCAAATCGGAGGATAGGCACAAAGTGGTGCTCCAGCTGCCGCCGGCTGCGGGGCGCTATATTGTGGCGGGGCTGCCGATCGAAACCGTCGCAGATGTAATTGACTGGACGTCGGAAATATCCGCCGAATTTGAACTGGAAGAAGTGCCCTATGGCCATTCAGCGGAAGGTCGTCCGCTGACGGCGTTGGTTACCGGTCCGGAAAGCGCTGATCGTCTGGTCATTGCGCTCACACGGCAGCATCCACCGGAACTCGGTGGGTCAATTGCCTTCAAGGCATTCGTGCGCTCCATGCTGGAAGCGAATGCCGACCGGGATGGGGCGAACACGCGCTTCGTGTTTTTCCCGATGATCAATCCGGATGGCGTGGAGCATGGGCACTGGCGCCACAATGCCCGTGCGATCGATCTGAACCGTGACTGGTTTGCGGTTTCGCAGCCCGAAGTTTCCGGCGCGCAGGCTCTCATCAGGGCGGAGGCTGAAAACCGGGAGGTTCTGGCTTTCCTCGATTTTCACTCCACCTGGCGGACTCTGATCTATTTTCACCCCTTTGACACGCCCGAGACGGATGCGCGTTTTCCGATGGCGCTGAAAGCCGCGCTCGACGCCCGTTATGATCCGCCGCCGGACTGGATCTCCAGCCATAATGACGGGAAGGGGACATCGAAGAACTGGGCGCTGGAAACGTTCAGAACGCCGGGTATGACGATTGAGCTGGGTGACAATGCTTCCCGCGCCGAGGCTGAAACCTTCGGGGCTGTGACCGCAGAAATTCTGCTCAAGACGTATTTTGAGGACGAGCAGAGGCAGTGAGCAGGACCGGTGAGTGAGTTTCCCAAGTCCGGCCCCTGTCCTGTGGCTTGTTACTCTTCGTTATAGGCCTTGATCTTGCGATGCTCGTCAATCATGCCGATCAGCAGGCTGACACAGCACACCAGAAGGATCATGGTGAAGGGCAGGGCGGCCGTGATGGTGCCAGCCTGCAAGGAGGTAAGCACATCCTCGCCGCCGCCATAGAGCAAGGCCGAGGCCGTCATGCCCAGAGAACACGCCCAGAAGACGCGCTGGGCCAGCGGCGCGTCGGTTTTGCCGCCCGAAGTGATGGTGTCCACCACCAGAGCGCCGGAATCAGCCGACGTCACAATAAACACGATCAGCAGTGAAATCGCCGCAAAGGAAGTGATGGCCGCGAATGGCATTTCCGAAAGCATCTGGAACAGCACAATAGACGAGCTGGATATGCCCTCGGCAATCTCGCCAACTCCGGCGTCATACTGGCTGATCGCGGTTTCGCCGAAAGCGGTGAACCACAGAACGCAGATTGTGAACGGCGCCAGCAGGACGACGGCGAAGTATTGTCTTACCGTCCGGCCCTTTGAAATCCGGGCAATGAACATGCCGACGAATGGCGACCAGGAAATCCACCACGCCCAGTAAAAAATGGTCCAGTCGTGAAACCAGGCGAGATCTTCCTCCCGGTTGCGCCAGTCGGTCAGCGCCGGAGTATCGGTGATATAGGCCCAGAGGTTTTCCCCAAGCCCCGTGAAAATCATGATGGATGGGCCAGCGATGACGACAAAAAGCAAGAGGACGAAAGCGACACCCATATTGATGTCGGACAGCAGTTTTACGCCCCCGTCCATGCCGCGGAAAACCGAGATCACGGCAAGGCCCGTCATGATGAGAATAAGCGCGGTCTGCATCCAGACGGCTGGCTCCCAGCCAATCAGATAGGCAATACCGGCGGCGGCCTGTGAGCCGCCAAGTCCGATGGTCGTGGCCAGGCCAAAAACCGTGGAGACGACGGCAAACAGGTCAATAATATGCCCTGGCCAGCCCCAGACGCGTTCCCCCAGGAGCGGATAGAAGGCCGACCGTATGGTGAGTGGCAGGCCTTTGTTGTGGGCAAAAAAGCCAAGCGCCAGACCGGCAACGGCGTAGATCGCCCAGGGTGATAATCCCCAATGGAAGAGCGTGGCCGAGAAGGCAAGACGTTGCGCCTGGTCACTTTCGCCTTCCACGTTCAGCGGCGTGCCTGACCAGTCAGAATAATAAGCCAGTGGTTCGGCCGCGCCCCAGAACATGAAGCCGACGCCAACACCGGCGGCAAACAACATAGCCACCCAGGACCCTATGCCGAATTCGGGGGTGGCATCCTGTCCTCCCAATCGGATACGCCCTAGCGGGGAGACGACCAGAAAGAGACAGAAGACGAGTATGAGGAGCGGGGTTGCCGCAAACAGCCAGTCGAACGTTTCCAGCGTGCCTGATTTTGCCGAGGAGAGGACTTCTCCGGCTGTGCCCGGGAAAACCAGTGTGACAATGCAGAAGAGCAATACGATGCCCGCAGAGAGGAAGAAGACCGGGTTATGGATGTCCAGGCCGAGAAAATCGACATTGTCCTGTCCGGTTTCGTAATCGGTATCGTATTCCAGTACTTCCTGAGGAACAGTTGTTTCGAGTTCTTCGTTTTCATCGCCCGTTGAAGTCATGCTGGATATGTCGTCCTCGAAATAATTATGTGTACTTTCGAATGTTGGTCCGGACCCTAGGCCTTTTGAACTCACACGAAAAGGGTGATGTTAAAATTGTGTCATTTTGGTCACAGTTGGCGTCTAATCCCGGCGCTTCGGTTTCGCTGGACCGTATTTTTCGTTACCTAATCCCCATGTATATGCCTGCCATACTTCGGCAACGCATTATTCGTTCGAGTGGAAATTGTTTGGTCCACGAATAAAATTCCGAGGGGAAAATATGAAAAAGCTATTACAGGGCGCATCAGTTGTGGCACTGGCAGGTCTTGCGGCCATGTCGACAACAGCTGTCGCACAGGATGCGCCGGGGGCTAAGGAGCGTCGTCTTAAAGCCGTCAGCGTCACAGCAACCAAGCGGACAGAGTCTGCGCAGTCCATTCCGGTAACCGTCACAGCGCTCGGCCAGCAAGAGCTTGAGCAGCTTGGTGTTAAGAACTTCAACGATTATCTGGTGCAACTTCCTGGCGTGACCGCCGGCGGATCGGGCCCGGGCCAGAACACCATTTACATTCGTGGTCTGGCTTCTACGACGCCAAACCTGACGACGGCGGGTGTCGCCGGTCTTGCACCAAACGTTGCCTTCTATCTTGACGAACAGCCGCTGGCTCAGCCAGGCCGAAACCTTGATGTTTATGCCGCTGATATGGAGCGTGTAGAGGTGCTGTCCGGCCCGCAAGGCACGCTATTTGGTGCCAGCTCGCAGGCCGGTACAGTTCGTCTGATCACAAACAAGCCAGATCCGACAGGATTTGATGCGGGCTTCAAGGCATCGACGTCATTCACCGATGGTGGTGAAATGTCGAACAGCGCCGAAGCCATGATCAACGTGCCGCTGGCTGACAATTTCGCCGTTCGCGGTGTCGTCTATTCCGATCACGCAGGTGGTTATATCGACAACGTTCCGGGCACATTGAGCGTGCGTGAATCAGCGCGTTTTCGTCCTGCCGGTACTGAGCGAGTGAATGGCGTGCCGGTTGCGCCTTCCCGGGCCGGTAAGCAAGCTGACGGAAGCCCGTCAACAGCAACCGACATTGAAGACTTCTCGAACATCAATTTTATCGAAGCCGACAATTCGCTTATTGCCGAGGACGATATCAACGACTCGACCTATAACGGTTTCCGGGTCTCTGGCTTGTATGAGTTTAATAGTGACTGGAGTCTTCTGGTCGCTCATGCGCGTCAGCAGATCGATGCCGAGGGTGTCTTTTCAGATGATCCTGAACTAGGCGATTATGAAATCACCCGATTCACTGAAGAGCACATCAATGATGAGTTCGAGAACACGGCATGGACCCTTGAAGGACGCCTCGGCGCTCTTGAGGCGGTCTACACGGGTGCCTACACTGAAAGAACGACAGATCAGGTTGTAGATTATTCCGACTATACATTCGTCGGGCAGTATCTGCCTTACTACATCTGCGACTACTCGGTGACTTATCCGTCTTCGTCTGCGCCATCCGGCACGTGCTACGCGCCCGACCTTTATGTGGATTCATACACCGAAACGACGGTGCAGACTCACGAGCTTCGCTTCAATACGCCGGAAGAGCACCGTCTGCGGGCAACCTTCGGTGGTTTTTATTCCGACCTTGAGCTGGCGGAGCGCAATGACTTCGTCTATCCGGGCTCTACGCAGGTGGTTTATACCGACGGCACTGTCGGGTTTGCGCCAAACTACCCACTTACCAATGGTGAAGCGACGCCAGGGCAGGTGGGCGACGAAACTCAGGGCTATTTCTCTGATCCGGGTCCGTTTCCTGACGGAGTCATCTTCCGTAACGACGTCCTGCGTACCGATAAACAGATGGGCATCTTTGGCGAAGCAACATTTGATCTGAATGATCAGTTTGCGTTGACCGTCGGTGCACGCTGGTACGATGTCGAAGTTGACCTGGTCGGATCCGCGAACTCGTCATTCTACAACCTGTTCACTGAATCCGATCAGCAGGTGTTCGGTACGAACCTGTCCGCGAAATTTGGTCCGGACAATCCGGATGGCAATCCTGACAAAGCGGCAACTGACGGCACAATCGTCAAGTTGACTGGTGAATGGACACCGACTGCTGATCTGCTGTTCTACGCGACGTATTCTGAAGGCTTCCGTCCTGGCTTGTTGAACCGACCTGGCGGTACAGTGAAAGAATACGAGGATGGCAGCACGTTTACCGTGCCTTCCGAGGTCACAACTGACGAAATCACCAACTATGAGATCGGCTGGAAAACCGAGCTTTTCGACAATTCGCTTCGTCTGAACGGCTCTGCCTTCTTCGTCGAGGTTGAAGGGCTTCAGACAACGATTTTCGATCCGAACATTGTGAATCTATTCTTCTCGGCCAATGCTGCAAATGCCGAACTGATGGGTGTGGAAGGTGATTTCACCTGGGCTCCGATGGAAATCGACGGTCTTACAATTGCCGGTGCTTTCTCTTTCCTGGACTCTGAAATTACTGACGTTCTGCTCCGCGCAAGTGACGGTGAAATCCCAACCCAGGACGTGCTTGTCGGCGGTGAGCTTGCTTTTGCGCCTGGATATCAGGGCAATGTACGGGCGCGGTATGAATGGCCGTTGGAAACTGAGGTCGCAGGATCACAGCTTACGGCGCACTTCATGCCGCAGGTTGTATTCTCTGATGAGAGCCGTACGGACATCATTGAGATTAACGCGATGACGCTTGATGCCTATGCTGCAGTTAATGCGACACTTGGCGTGACGGCTGATCAATGGTCTGCAGAATTGTTTGCAACGAACCTGACCAATGAGCACGCTGAAGTGTCAGGAAACTTTGTGAATGATGTGGAACGCATCACGCCAATGCGTCCGCGCACAGTTGGTATCCGCGTTTCCTACGATCTCAACTAGGCTATTTGCCTTTAAAACTTGAATTAATGACGGCGTCCTGATGTGATCAGGGCGCCGTTCCATTTTGAAAGTAACGATTGCCCATGACCACAGCAGAGAAAACGGCTGACGACGTACGTAGCATTCAATCCTTGATCCGGTCCGGGCAATTTCCAGCGGCGCAACAAAAACTGAGCGACATTCTGATCCGGGATCCTGATCATCAGGATGCGCTGTATATGGCAGCGGTCTGTGCGCGTTACCTGAACGCGTTTAATGCTGCGAAAGCTCACCTGAATCATTTGAAGAAAGTGGCTCCGGATTTTGGTCGCGCATTTCAGGAAGAGGGGCATCTGCATCACACACTGGGCGACGAGCCGCAGGCGCGAAACGCCTTCATGCTCGCAACGCGACACAATCCGGCACTGCTGGCGAGCTGGCAGAAGCTTGCAGAGCTTTCTGTGCGCGCAGGAGAGCACGCCACAGCCAGAGATGCACAGGCTCAGCTGGCGCGTCTGCAATCTCTGCCGCGAGAGCTTCTCGCCGTCATCAACCACATTCATGAAAGGCGCATTCTCCGGGCTGAAGAGATTGTTCGCGCATACCTTCAGAAGAATCCACGAGACACAGAAGGCATGCGTCTGCTGGCTGATATCGGATCCCGGCTGAGTGTACTGACAGACGCTGATTTCCTGCTGGAAACGGCGATTGAACTTGAACCGGACAACCTCCAGCTTCGAATTGACCACATTCAGGTCCTTCGAAAGCGCCAGAAATATGAGGCGGCACAAAAGCAGGCTGAATTCCTGTTTGCAAAAGACCCTGATAGTCCGCTCTTCCAGTCCCTCCTGGCGATTGAAAGTATGCATTCGGGTGACATTAATCGTTCGCTTGAGCTGTTCGACAAAGTGCTCATGCGACTGCCGGACGATCTGGCCGCCCTGACGTCTCGCGGGCATGCGCTGAAAACCTTTGGTCGAACAGACGATGCCATCGCGTCCTATCACAGGGCGATTGAAATCAACCCGCTGCATGGCGATGGCTGGTACGGCCTTGCCAATCTTAAGACCTATCGTTTCACGGCAGATGATATTCGGCGTATGCGCACGAGCCTGAACGATCCAAATCTTTCCTTCATGTCGCGCATTCACATTTGCTTTGCGCTCGGCAAAGCGGAGGAGGATGCCAAAAACTACGACGAGGCTTTCGCGGCGTATAAAGAGGGCAATGCGCTGAAGACCCGCCAGACGCGATATACGACCGAGCAGATGCAGGCAGAGTTCGACGCGCAGAAGACGCACTGCACACGCGCCCTGTTTGAGGAGCGGTCCGGAACCGGCCATCCAGCGCCGGACCCGATCTTCATCGTTGGTCTGCCGCGGGCTGGTTCGACCTTGCTTGAGCAGATTCTGGCGTCACACTCCATGGTCGATGGTACGCTCGAGTTACCAAATATTCTGTCCATCGCGCATCGCCTGCGCGGGCGAAACATGCTGTCCGACCGGGAGCGCTATCCGCGTATTCTTCACGAGCTTGAGGCGGATAAGCTCAAGGCGCTTGGTGAGGATTATATCGAGAATACACGCGTCCACCGACAGGACGCGCCATTCTTTACCGATAAAATGCCGAACAATTTCAGGCATTTGGGTCTGATCCACATGATCCTGCCGAATGCCAAAATTATCGACGCGCGGCGCAACCCGCTCGATTGTTGTTGGTCGGGCTTCAAGCAGTTGTTCGCTGAAGGCCAGGAATTCACCTACGGTCTCGAAGAGATTGGCCATTATTATCGCGGCTATGTTGATCTGATGGATCATTGGCATGACGTGTTGCCGGAAGGGCGCATTCTGAAAGTGCAGCATGAGGACGTGCTTGAAGATCTGGAAGGTCAGGTCCGGCGCATGCTCGATCATTGCGGCCTGCCATTTGAAACGGCTTGCGTCGATTTCCATCAGACAGACAGGCCGGTCCGAACGGCCAGTTCAGAACAGGTGCGCCAGCCGCTGAACCGGTCAGGCTTTGAACAATGGCGTCCTTATGAGGCGCATCTCGGTCCTCTGAAAGAGGCGCTGGGACCAGCTTTGACGGCGTATTAGAAAGGCCGATCAGCTACGCCAGCGCAGCGTTTTGGCTTCAATCGGGTTCTGAAATTCAGCGCCCTCTGTTCGCGCCTTTACCCAGCTGCGTTTCAGCGTCTGATACCATTTTGCCTGCACATCGATGTCATCAATCCACATCATGGCTTTCTGGTATTTCATGCCCTCATTCTGAAGGTTTACCATGTCGCCATCCTGATTAAGGAAGACCCGCGCGGCCGGTTTGGCTATGGGGGCGATGAAGTTCAGCAGAGGCGCATTCAGCCAGTATGTGACCTGCGTGATCATGGTCTTTTTTTCTTCCTGCGGGGTAAGGCAGGTGAGGGTCAGAAGACGCGCTTTTTCGTTTTCGACGATTTCCCATCGGAAGCCCGGAATCTGAAACAGGATCTCCGTGGTCACCTTGCCGCCGAACAGCAGCTTGTACATGGCTGAATTGCTGCTTGGCTGATGCCTCGCAATCGCCCAGCCGCGTGTTCGGGGCTCGAACAGCTTTTCCTTGATCTTGAACCCGGCCGATGGCGGGCGCCACCACCATTGATTATGCACAAAGGGCACATGGGCAGGGTCCATCAGGCCGACCACGGCATCATCCATATGAGCGTTGAAGACCTCTGACACCACGAATTTTGGTTTATCGGGCAAAGTGCCGAATTCGGGTGGTGGAACGATTGGCGGCTCGGTGGAGCGCGGATTGTCAGCGATGTAGACGAACACCATGCCGTGGGCCTCATGCACCGGATAGCGGCGCACCTTCACCCGGCTGGTGTCGTAAGGATCGCCATCGACCAGAGACGGCATGTGCTTGCAAACGCCATCCGTTCCGAAGCGCCAGCCATGATAAGGGCATTCAACGGTTGGCTGGCCATCGGTTTCGACCTGACGACCGGCAGACAGCGGCACTAGCCGATGCGGGCAGATATCCCGCAAGGCAAAGGCTTCACCTGCCGCCGTCCGGCCCACAAGAACCGGCTGGTTCAGCATGATGATGCGGCGCTGCTCACCTTTTTTCAGCGATTTGCTGGTCGCCGCAAAATACCAGCTGTCAGTCAGCCAGCCTTCTGGGGTTTGTCCCGGTTTTGCTTCGGCGAGGTCTGCCATTGCGGTCTCTCAGATCATTCGCTCGCCATGGCTGTCATGATCTGTGCATAGCCGGTCGCGAGGCGTTCCATATTCTCGACCGATATCCGCTCATTCGTGCCATGGAAACCGGCCAGGTCGCTGAGAGGTATCACACTCGGTGCAAATCGGTAGACATTGTCTGATATTTCTGTGGTCCAGCGCGCATCAGTCGCACCAAGCACCAGCCCTGGTGCAGCCGGAGCGCCATTCCCGGTTTCTGTCGCAACCGCCGCCAGCACTTTATAGGCACGGTTATCGGTCGGTGAAACTGGTGACGCAGACGAGCCAATGCCACCCGATTCGTCGAATTCTGCGGTAACGCCATCAAATTCGGAAACGACATCCTTCACATGCGCCAGTACGCTGTTGGGCGTATCATTGGGGTGCACGCGGAAATTCACCAGCGCCGAGGCTTTCTGGGGCAGCACGTTTTCCTTGATTGAGCCTGACATCATGGTGGGGGCTGTGGTGGTCCGGATCATGGCGTTCGCCGCGCCATCCTTTGCAAACTCGCCTTCCAGAACGCCACGGAACAGCCAGGTGTTCGCAAACGCCATTTTCTGCATGAACGGCATGTCCGCGGCCGTGGCCTTCACCATTTCTGAGAGTGGCGGTTTCGAAAAATCTGCCGGCATCTGGTTTTCATCAAGAGCGACAATGGCGCGGGAAAGCTGGACATTTGCGGAGTTTCTGGGCGGCGTGGATGAATGCCCGCCCGTCGCGACCGACGTCAGCCGGATGGTGATATAGCCCTTCTCGGCAATGCCGATCACGCCGGTTGGCTTGCCGGTAAGGGGAAACGGGTCGACCACGACAAACCCTTCATCCAGCACCATTTCCATCCGGACGCCTTTTTCCTTCAGATGGGCGACGCCTGCCCGCGCGCCACTGCCGGAGACTTCCTCGTCATGGCCCAGCATGATGTAGATGGTGCGTTCAGGCTGAAAACCTGTTTCTGCCAGCGCGTCAGCGGCTTCCATGATGGCGACCAGCGAGGCCTTATTGTCCAGCGTGCCGCGTCCATAGATATGGCCATCAATGATTTTTCCGGCGAAGGGAGGGCCCGTCCAGTCATCTTCTGTGCCGATATTCACGGGCACCACATCCTGATGGGCCATAAGAAGGATAGGGTCGAGCAGCGGGTCGGTTCCCTTCCATTCGTAAAGCAGGGTCAGCCCCTGGGGCGCGATGGGCGTTTTTTCGGCGACTGCGTGAAACGCCGGGTAGGTCGTTTCAAGATAGGTTTCAAGTTCGCGCCAAGGCCCTTCAAGCCCGGGACGAGGATCACCAGCCTGAAGTGTGATCGTCCGGATTTGCAGAACATCCGACAAATGACTGGCCAGTTCTGCGTCGTCGAACTCTGGCACGTCTGGAAGTGTTGCTGATTCGCTGGCACTCTGATCGCCGAACGTCATGGTGCGACAGAGCACGACGCCAGCCAGGCCGATAATGACGGCCAGTATGGCAAGGAAAATGGTTCTGATCATGCATGCCTCCCGCACCCGACACTTATTTTGACAGACTGTTTCCGCCCAGGGTGATGTGCCATTTTCGCGTTCATGACGCCTGCGTCAATCTGAATGCAGGAATTGCACGAATGATTCGCCGATCCGGCTTGCATCAGAATTGCTCAACTCCGCTCAGCGTGCATTCCCGGCGAGCAATTTCAAGAATTCTGATATGCCCGGCATAAAATGCCCCTCCGATGATGCTGGACAGATTGAAATCTCAGCTTAGGCTACGCGCAAACCAACTTGGGGAGCAGAGCTCGCATTCGCGCATCTGCACCGTGTAAGGGATAAGGGCAGATACATGGAAGCGTTGCAATCCGTACTGGTGACCATTGATGGCTGGATCTGGAGTCCAGTCCTGGTCGCGCTATTGTTCGGGACAGGTCTTTACCTGACCATCGGCTTGAAACTTATGCCGATTTACCGCTTGCCAGCGGCTTTCGCGATGATTTTTTCCAAGCGCAAGAAGGAAGACGAAACCGAAGGTGAAATCAGCCCTCTGGCGGCTCTGTTCACGGCCCTGTCGGCCACGATCGGTACCGGCAATATCGCGGGCGTGGCAACGGCCATCACACTCGGTGGACCGGGCGCTGTTTTCTGGATGTGGATGACTGCACTGGTCGGTTCGGCGACCAAATATTCTGAAGCGGTGCTGGCTGTTACCTATCGGGAAGTGGATGACCGGGGCGAGCATGTCGGCGGCCCGATGTATTACATCAAGAACGGCCTTGGGAAAAACTGGGTCTGGCTGGCCT
The DNA here is from genome assembly GCA_964342455.1 of uncultured Hyphomonadaceae bacterium. Classification (GTDB taxonomy): domain Bacteria; phylum Pseudomonadota; class Alphaproteobacteria; order Caulobacterales; family Hyphomonadaceae; genus Ponticaulis. The sequence continues at coordinate 106,363 of CAYFGB010000002.1, read as the reverse complement.
GGGTGTTTGCCATCTGTACGGCGCTCGCGGCGTTCGGCACCGGTAACCTCGTCCAGTCCAACTCTGTGGCGGCTCTTTTTGATTCGAACCTGAACCTGTCGGGGCTGGGCCTGCCGGAGACCTTCACCCTTTTTGGTGAAGAATATTCAACAACCAAGAACTTAATCGGCCTTCTGCTCGCGCTTCTGGTTTTCTTCGTCATTGTTGGCGGCGTCAGATCAATCGCGAGTGTGGCTTCTGTGCTCGTGCCATTCATGGCGCTGGCCTATTTTGCAGGCTCTCTGGTGGTGCTGATCGCTAATGCGGAGGCTGTACCTGCGGCGCTTGGTTCCATCTTCACCGGGGCTTTCTCGAGCACAGCCGCGGCGGGCGGCTTTATCGGGGCGGCACTGGCGGCTGCCATCCGTGAAGGGGCCAACCGGGGCAGTTTCTCGAACGAGGCGGGTCTGGGCTCTGCTGCGATCGCGCACGCCAGCGCGCAGACACGAAATCCACACCGTCAGGGCTCTATTGCTATGCTCAGCCCGTTCATCGACACAATTGTCGTGTGCACAATGACGGCGCTGGTCATCCTCACAGCTGTGGGCAATTTCCAATATAATCCGGCCCGTGCAGCCCTTGGCCAGTGTCAGGCAGCCGGGCAGTTGACCTTGCCGGAAGGCACCAGCTCAACCAGCCTATTCCTCGCTGCTCCGCAATCGGACCTGCCAAACCGCGCTGAAGCCATTGCGAATGGTGGTGATCAGGTGCTTGCGGCCTTGCAGGCCTGTCAGGCTGCGGGCGTCGAGATCGAACCGCTCGCCTTTGAAGCGGCAGTGGATGCTGACGTTCTCGGTGAAACACAGCGTGTCTGGCAGTCAGGCATTGCCTCGGCAGCGGACGTCACGGCGCAATCCTTTGGTGCGGCTTTGCCGGGTGGTGAATGGATTGTGACGCTTGGCCTTATGGTGTTTGCCTTCACCACCATTCTTGGATGGGCGCTCTATGGCGAACGCGCCATGGAATTCATGGCGGGTACGAAGCCGATCTTCGCGTACCGGGTCATGTGGTGCGTTGTGGTCTTCATCGGCGCGGTTTGGACAAATGACCTTGCCTGGACGGTGGCATCTATTGGCAATGGCATGATGGCGGCACCAAACCTGATCGCCTTACTTCTGTTGTCGGGAACCGTTTTCGCCATCGCGAAGAAACATGGTGCGCGGCCAGGGGATGATGGCGATCACAAGCTTGATGAAGGCGATACGCCAATGCCTGCACCCAGTGGTTCAGACAAGGAAAACTGATCCGCCCAATTAACAGGCGAACTGGATTAAATCTCTGCAAGAAGCCCCGGTTTGAAATGACCGGGGCTTTTTTGTGCGAGGGCCATACCTAGCTGTGGTGAAACAGGCCATTTCGTCCGGAGAACACACATGATCGGTTTCCTGAAACACTTTGCCGGGGCTATGGCGCTTTTCGGGCTTCAGGCGGCTCCGGCGCTGGCCGAGATCGAGGAGAAAGCTGCGATACCGGCGCTGTCTGCTGATCTCTCGGACTATGCCTATCCCTTTGAGGTGAAGCGGTTCGAATTTGAAAGTCAGGGCCAGGCGCTGGATATGGCCTACATGCATTTACCTGCACGGGAGGACATGCCGACTATCCTTCTGCTGCACGGAAAAAATTTTAACGGGGCATACTGGAAAACCACGGCACGCTACCTTTCCAATCGGGGGTATGGCGTTCTGATGCCCGATCAGATCGGCTTCGGGAAATCGTCCAAACCCACGGACTATCAGTATAGCTTCAACCAGCTGGCTCTGAATTCGCATACTCTGCTGGACGAACTTGGCCTCGAACAGGTGATTGTTCTGGGCCATTCCATGGGCGGTATGCTGGCCAGCAGGTTTGCACTCAGCTATCCGGACACCACGAAATCGCTGATCCTGCTCAATCCGATCGGCCTGGAAGATTACCTCGACTATACGGACTATCCAGACATCAGTTCAGCCTATGAGCGTGAACTGGCCAAGACCGGTGACGACATCATCAGCTATCAGAAAGCCAATTATTATGACGGCGCGTGGAATGATGCCTATGCCGCGCTGACCGTTCCATTGATTGGCTGGCAGAACGGGCCGGACAAGTCGCAGATCGCGAAGGTGTCGGCGCTGACATACGACATGATCCTGACCCAGCCGGTCATTGATGACTTTGAAAATCTGACCGTCCCAACAAGCTTCATCATCGGCACGCGTGACCGGACAGGCCCAAACCGCGCCAATAAGAAGCCAGACGTAGAGTATGAGCTCGGCCAGTATGATACGCTTGGGGAGCGGGCGGCGGGCCTTGTATCCAATGCCAAGATCGTTGAGCTCGAAGGTCTTGGACACCTGCCGCATATCGAGGATTTCGATACATTTGCCCCCGCTCTGGACCTGGCCCTGACCCATCTTCCCGAGGACTAGTCATTGCCTTGCTGCGCGTCATCGCCTTTAAGCTAGGCGAAGAATCATACATCAGGCGATTGGGGAGAAAACCATGGTCAATTCAGCCATCAAGGCGGTCATCTGGGATTTTGGCGGGGTGTTCACCTCTTCGCCGTTCGAGGCATTCAATGCCTATGAGGCTGAGCGTGGCCTGCCAGCCGGCATCATCCGCACGATCAACTCAAACAATCCCGATACCAATGCCTGGGCGCAGCTGGAGCGGTCGGAACTGACGGCCGATGCGTTTGACAGCGTGTTTGCGGCCGAAGCAAAGGCTTTGGGTCATGACATTCCGGGCAAGGATATCCTGGCGCTTCTTTCCGGGCGGCTGCGTCCACGTGTCGTCGAGGCGCTGAAAACCTGCAAGCAACATTTCAAGGTTGGTTGCATCACCAACAATGCGCCGGTTGGCAAGGGTGCCAGCATGACCAGCGATGATCAAAAGGCGCGCATTATCGAAGAGGTTTTTGCAACATTCGATCATGTTATCGAAAGTTCTAAGGCGGGTGTTCGAAAGCCTGATCCGACCATATATAAGATGATGTGCGAAGCGCTGGAGATTTCTCCGGATGATGCCGTGTATCTGGATGACCTCGGCATCAATCTGAAGCCAGCGCGCGCCATGGGTATGACAACGATCAAGGTACTCAGTGAAGATCAGCTTCTCACAGACCTTGAAAAGGTGACCGGACTGACATTCGAATGATTTTGAGACCCGAAAGGTTTGTTTTGCTGCTTGCAGCCATCTTGGCGATCACGCTCGCCGGATGTGACCTTTCGGGTAAACTCGAAGACAGCGCACCGAGCGCTGAAGGCCCTGGCCCGGAGGTTTCTGTGCCTGAGGCTAGCCCGCCTGACGCGGCTGTCGAAACCCTGCCACCCGCGGTTCAGGCCAAGCTCGATCTGATCCGCGAGACACTGAAAACAGGCTCCATTCGATCGCTCGTTCGGCTGGCCAATCAGGAGCCGGATTTCCGGTCCAATTTCGGCAATCTCAACCATTATGATCATTGGTATATCCTCAAGCGCATGGGGCTCGATGTCATTGAAAAGACCGAGCAGGTCCTCAATCAGCCCTACGGCGTGAAGGATTTCGGGGCCGAGAAATACTATATCTGGCCAGAGCTGGCCGCTCGTCCGCCCGAAGACCTCGTCTATAGCCGGCTGACCTTCCAGGAGCGCGCGGCACTTCTGGAACTTGTCAGTGAAGCAGGCATTGAGCGGGTGAAGGGTGGTGAGCCCTATCCTGGCTTTCGTCTGGCCATTCGTGAGGATGGCAGCTGGGCGTATCTGCTGCAGGATAATTGAACGAAACCTTCGCGTCGATTGACCGGCGGGTGTCAGCGCTTTTGCTGTCGACCGCTATGATATCAGGGCTGCGAAGGCCGACAAAGAGGAGAGAACGCCATGACAACCAATTGCGCCGCGACGGCTATTGCTGAGCTTGAGGACTGGAGCGTTGGCGATGATGGAAAATCCATTCAACGCAGCTTCAAGTTTGAGGACTTCAAATCGGCCTGGGCCTTTATGACGGTCTGCGCCATGAAAGCTGATCAGATGGACCACCATCCCGAATGGTCCAATGTCTATAACAAGGTAGAGGTGACCCTCACCACGCACGACGCAGGCGATGTGACCGACAAGGATGTCGAGCTTGCAAAATTCATGGATGCGCGTGCGGGCTGACCTTAGCGAAGCATTGCTTCCATCTTGACCATTGCCTTTCGCAATAGTCCGGTACACTTTCCCTGCGACGTCAAAATCAGGGAGTGAGCGTATGGGACGAGTTTCGGGCAAAATGGCATTCATCACCGGCGGCGCGCAGGGACTGGGCGAAGCCACGGCCAGAATGCTGGCGCGCGAAGGTGCGAAAGTCACCGTCACCGATATCAATGGCGCAGGCGCTGAAGCTGTCGCTGCCTCCATCAATGAAGCGCAGGGTGAGGGCACAGCCTTTGCCTACCAGCACGATGTCACGGATGCCGCCCGCTGGCAGGAGGTTCTGCAAAGCGCACATGACGCCATGGGCGGTCTGAACATTCTGGTAAACAATGCCGGTATTGGCTCGCTCGGCTCGGTCGAAGATGAAGATTACGAGACCTTCAAGAAGGTGCAGGCCATTGATGTCGATTCAATCTTCCTGGGCTGTAAGTATGCCATTCCATTGATGCGGGCGCACGGGCTTGGGTCGATCGTGAACATTTCATCGATTGCAGGCATCATCGCCAGCGGCAATTACGTTTCATACAACACGGCAAAGGCGGCCGTTCGCCATCTTTCCAAGTCCGTCGCGCTCCATTGCGCCAAGACGGGTGGTCAGATTCGCAGTAACTCCGTGCATCCGGTTTTCATCAATACGCCCATTCTGGACAACACCAAGGAAATGTTCGGCGAAGAAGCAGCGCTGGCCAAGCTGGGACGGCAAATCCCGCTTGGAAAAGTGGGAGAGCCGGACGATATCGCCTATGCGGTGCTTTATCTGGCATCTGATGAGAGCAAGCTGGTCACAGGCATTGAACTTAAGGTGGATGGCGGCATTTCGGCGATGTAAACGTCGATTTTCCCTTCCAAAAGTGGCGAACCTCCCTAACTGACCTTTCAATGAGGTTTTGAATTTCACAGAAGGAGGTCAGGCGTGCCGCGTTTCACGGATGGTGTCGTAAAGTTTCAGAACGAGGTTTATCCCGAGAAGAAAGACCTCTTCGAGCGCCTGGCCAAAGGGCAATCGCCCGAGGCTGTTTTTATCGCCTGCTCCGATGCGCGCGTCGAAACAGCCATGATCACTCAGACCGATCCAGGCGAGTTGTTCATTCTTCGTAACGCCGGCAATATTGTGCCGCCGCATACCTCTCAAACCGGGGCGATGACGGCGACACTGGAATTCGCTATGTCCGTTCTGCAAGTTCCCCACATCGTCGTGTGCGGTCACTCAGAGTGCGGTGCGATGAAAGGGGCCATGAACCCTGACAGCGTCAAACATCTGCCCCATGTCCGCGAGTGGATCGGCTATTCGCGCGGCGCGGCAGAAATGGTCGAAGAACTGGGCAAGGGCTGTTCAGACGAAGAAAAGATGAAAATGCTGATCCAGCAGAACGTTGTTCTACAGATCCAGCATCTGAAAACCCATCCAAGCGTGCTTCGCCGCATGGCGAAAAACGAGCTGACGCTGCATGGCTGGGTCTATGACATCAAGACCGGCGCTGTGGACGCCTATGATCAGGCAACCGACACCTTCTCGCCGGTGGATGATCATTATGCTAAGCTGGCAGCCAAGGCGGCGGCAGGGTCATGCGACCACTGATCGCTCAGCCATAAGGGTGGATGATGGCGGAAGCGATCGTGACTTTCGCCACACCATCCCCCAGCGCCTTGTCAGCGGCGCGTTGCATTCGCTGGCACAGGGTTTCAAGGTTTGGCGTGGTGCCCACCTCGTAAAACCCGTTCATATAGACATGGATGGACTGGCGCAGTGAGTCGCGGACCCGCGGCATTAGAGCATGCGCGCGATTCCGTTGGTCCTTGTCGGCAATCTCAAGACCCGCATCGACAGCCATCAGACCGGAATAGCCATCCCAGTCTGCAATCGGCACATTCAGCCCGGTTACCGCGAGATAAATCTGCGATCCGGTGATCCTTGCAACGGCCTTGTCTTCTTGCATGGTCGATCCGCCGCCGGCAGCTTCTGCTGTCAGGGACAGCGAAGGCAAGGCGACGAGCGCGGCAAAAAGTGCGTGTTTCAGAACGGGTTTCATACCGTCCACATTAGCCGAAACCGGTTAAGCGATGGCCGAACGCTATTCGGGTAATTTCAGATCGTCAGGTAGCAATTCGTTAAACGCAAATACCTGCCCGTCATGCAGGTGGGATGGGCGAACATGTGCCAGCGCATTGGCCATTTTCGCCTTGCGTCCCGGATTGCGATTCTCCCAGTCGGCCAGCATCTGTTTTGTCAGAGCGCGTTGCAGACCATCCTGTGATCCACACAGCGTGCAGGGAATAATCGGAAATTGCATGCCGACGGAGAATTTCTCGATGTCGGATTCCATTGACCGGATCAGTGGGCGTAGCACCATCAGATCACCTTCATCATTCACCAGCTTGGGCGGCATGGCAGCCAGACGCCCGCCATGGAACAGGTTCATGAAAAAAGTCTCCAGCGCATCATCCAGATGGTGGCCCAGAACGATGGCGTCACAGCCCTCTTCGCGCGCAATCCGGTAGAGAATACCGCGTCGCAAACGTGAACACAGGGCACAATATGTCTTTTGTGCAGGCACTTTGTCGGTCACGATGGAGTAGGTATCTTCGGTTTCGATCCGATAAGGCATTTCCAGCCCATCAAGATAATCGGGCAGCGTCTGGACAGGAAAGCCCGGCTGGCCCTGATCCAGATTGCAGGCCAGCAGCTCAGCTTTCAGCGCGCCAAGATATTTTAGCTCCAGAAGGATGGATAGCAGGGCATAACTGTCCTTGCCGCCGGACAGGCACACCAGCCATTTTGCAGGTCTTGAACTATCGGGCGAGGTATCAAGCCCGTAGGTCTGGATCACTTCCAATGCTTCGCGCACCAGTCGTTTGCGGGTTTTCTTGAACGTCACGCCATCGGGGGCCTTTGCGAAAGCCGCGCGAAAGCTGGCCTCAACGTCGAGCTGTGCAGACGCGGAGCGGAGCGTTTTGAATTTCGGTTCGGTGGTGACGGTCTGATCCAATGGAGTTCTCTTTGGTTGCAGACGGTTCCTTCTCGCAAAAAGGACCGACCGGCAAGTGAGTGTGTGAGGGCGCAATCCAGGTTTGCGCCTGCCGGTCGGCCAAGAGTGGGCAGGCGCATCAAAGCGAATGTTACATGAACCTGACTTAAACACCCTGTTCAGCTTGGGGCGAAATAGCAGCGTTCGTAGTTATTTTATGCTTCTTGCATTCTTATGGCACATCACGCTAGGTGAAATGCGAAACATGAAGGAAACGACCCTATGGGCGGTGCAATCTATTGGCTGATCCACAATGTCATCTGGCTCTACCAGATTGTCATTTTCATTTACCTGATTACGCGCATCCTGATCCAGTTTGGCGTGGTGAACAGTTATAATCAGGTGGTTCAGTTCATTTTGCAGTTTGGTGGCGGTCTCGTGGAGCCGGCTCTGGCCCCTATCCGTCGTTTCATTCCGCTTATCAGCGGGATTGATCTGTCGCCCATCGTCCTGATCCTCGGACTTGGATTTATTGATCGTCTGGCCTTCTGGCTGCTGATCGAACTGCCCGCCGGAGTATAGCGTACATGGCTGGAGAACGTATTGACGGCAAGGCCATTGCCGCCGACCTTCGCACGCAGGTTGCCCGTGATGTTGCGGCGCTGAAGGCTGATCATGGCGTTACGCCCGGGCTTGCGGTCGTGCTGGTGGGCGAGGATCCGGCAAGCCAGATCTATGTCCGCAACAAAGGCAAGATGACTGAAGAAGCGGGCATGAACTCTTTCACTCACCGCCTGCCGGAAACGGCAACTCAGGACGAAGTGGAAGAGCTTCTGGCCCAGCTGAACGCAGATGACAGCGTTGACGGCATTCTGCTTCAGCTTCCCCTGCCAAAACATCTTGATGAAGCCAGCGCCATCGAACGCATCTCTCCGGATAAAGATGTTGATGGCCTGACGGAAGCCTCGGCTGGGCGACTGGTGCTCGGCAAGGCGGGCATTCGGCCCTGCACACCGTCTGGCTGTGTCGTACTCGCCAAATCTGCGCTTGGAGATGATCTCTCTGGCAAACATTGCGTCGTTATCGGCCGCTCCATTCTTGTCGGTAAGCCTGCAGCTCTGTTGTTCCTGGAACAGAATTGTACGGTTACAATTGCGCATTCCCGGACGAAGGATCTGCCTGCAATGTGCCGCGAAGCTGATATTCTGGTGGCAGCTGTTGGCCGTCCGCAAATGGTTCAAGCCGACTGGGTGAAGCCGGGTGCCTGTGTGATTGATGTTGGCATCAACCGTATTCCAGCCCCTGAAAAGGGCGAAGGAAAAACACGGGTCGTTGGCGATGTGGATTTTGCGGCCTGCGCGGAAGTCGCGGCGCATATCACCCCTGTACCGGGCAGTGTTGGCCCGATGACGATTGCTGGCCTGCTGGTAAATACCATTCAGGCGGCCAAGATGCGTCGCGGTCTGGCCTGATCGGTCCTGAGCGTTGGGGCGCTCGCCCCGATATGATACGCCATGGCGCAACCTCATAAACCTCGCAATAGTGCGCTGTTTGAAACCTTGTGGACCAGGCAGAGCGGCTTGTGTGCCCTGTGCGGCGAGCCGATGCCTGCCCACAGATTTGAAACCGCTCATGCAACGCTTTGGGCCAAACACCGCCCGACCTTCGATCACATCATTCCGCGATCCAGGGGAGGCCCGGACACGCCAGATAACCTCCAGCTCGCCCACGCCAGCTGCAATCGCATCAAGGGCAACCGCCTGACCTAGAGACACACTGGTCAGCCGAGCGAACTTGTTGCACCCTCCCGAAAAGACATATCGGGAGGATAAAATGAGCGAAGCATTGGTGTTGCGGGAAGACAGAGACGGGATCTGTTACCTGACGCTGAACCGACCAGAGAAACTCAATTCGCTTAACGTGCCATTGTTTGCCGAGCTGAAGGCGCATGTTGATGCGCTTCAGAGCCAGACCGAAGAAATCGGGTGTGTAGTGCTGCGCGGTGCCGGGCGGTGTTTCTCCGCCGGTCATGATCTTGGCGATATCGCTGAAGGTGAGAAACTGCCAGAGCCGAACTTTCAAGCCAATATCATCAAGGCGTTGTCGGGCCTGCCTCAGCTGGTGATCACCGCCGTGCACGGCCATTGCTATACTGGCGCGCTGGAACTGGCGCTGGCTGGTGACGTCATTATCGCCAGCGAAAATGCGAAAATCGCCGACACGCACGCGAAGTGGGGGCTGTCGCCTGTCTGGGGATTGTCCCAGCGCCTTCCGGCCCGGATCGGACGCGACAAAGCGTTGGAAATGATGATGACCTGTCAGACCTATTCTGGCGCGCAGGCCGCCGAGATGGGCCTCGCCATAGCCTGTTATCCGGATGACGTATTTGACGCGGAAGTCGAGGCCTTCTGCCGCAAGGTTCTGGAAAATTCCTGGTATTCTCTGCGCGGGAACAAGGCGTTGATCGATGGCAGCGAAGGCATGTCACTTGAGGCAGGCCTTGCTTATGAAATTGCCAATTCGCCAGGCATTGCGCCCGACGCCATGAAACGGATTTCCGGATTCGGCAAGAAATAGCGCTCAGGCGACCTGACCGGCGGCCCAGCCGCTGGCCCAGGCCCACTGAAAATTATAGCCGCCCAGCCAGCCAGTCACATCGACAAGCTCGCCGATAAAATAGAGCCCCGGACAATGCCGGCTCTCCATTGTTTGTGAAGACAAGCCGTCCGTGTTCACCCCGCCAACAGTGACCTCTGCGGTTCGATAGCCTTCGGTGGCGGTAGGCGCGATCTGATGCCGGGTCAGCCGGTCGGTCAGGCGTGTGATGTCCTTATTGGAAAGGTCTGCCAGCCGTTTTGAAAGCTGAAGCTCTGTAAGAATGTCCTCAACCAGTCGGGCGGGCAGATGCGGGCGAAGCCAGTCTGCCACGCTTTTCCGCGGCGTTTCATCCCGCGCTGCGCGCAATTCGGGTTCAAGCGGCTGGGAGGGAGTGTAGTTGATGTCAATCATCTCACCCGGATGCCAGTAACTTGACGCCTGCAACATGGACGGACCGGAAAGCCCGCGATGGGTGAACAGCATGGCTTCATGAAAAACGGGCCCGGTTTCGGCTTTGACGTCTACCGTCGTCGCAACGCCAGACAGTGACGCAAATCGGTCCTGCAGGTCGCCGGAAAATGTGAACGGCACCAGCCCGGGCCGCGTGTCCACAATATCGTGTCCGAACTGGCGCGCAATGTCATAGCCAAAACCGGACGCGCCAATCTTGGGAATGGAAAGCCCGCCGGTCGCCATGATCAGCGCTGAACATGTAAGTTCGCCCTGGCTGGTCTCCAGCCGAAACCGGTCATCCGGCTTGGAGATGGAGGTCACGGTTGTCCCCAGCTGCAAACGTCCGCCAGCCGCTTCCAGATCGTCCAGCAGCATACGGATGATTGCGCCTGACTTCTGATCGCAGAATAGCTGGCCGAGCGTTTTCTCGTGCCAGGTCAGATCATGTTGCGAAAGGCGCTCAATGAAATCCCACGGGCCAAACCGGGCGAGCGCAGACTTGGCGAAATGCGGGTTCTGCGAAATGAAGCGGTTCGCCCTGGTTTCGAGATTGGTGAAATTGCATCGTCCACCGCCGGAAATGCGGATTTTCTCCGCTGGCTTTGCAGCATGGTCGAGCACAAGCGTATGTCGGCCCCGGCGAGCGGTTTCAATGGCTGCAAACAGCCCTGCGGCTCCCGCGCCAATCACAATTACATCTACGTCAACTGGCATCGGTAAAGTTTCGCCGAAATTCGATCTCATTTAGGACACGTATCAGGTTTCTCGTGACTTTCATCATGGAATACCGCAAAAAGACGGCAGGTGGAGGTAGGGACACATGGCAAAATTTAAAGCAATTCTTGCAGCTGCTGGCCTGTCGTTGACGCTAGGTCTGGTGACGGCCTGTTCCGGGTCTGACGATGAGCCGAAAACACTGGTTGATCAGTCGAATACCGGTGCGAGCGAAATCCCCGCACAGACCAATTCGCGCGATGAGGCGACCCAGCGACGCATTGATGAGCGTGATCGTCTGCGCCAGCAGGCCGCTGATGAGAACACCGAAGATTTCGGCTTCCTTCGCTACCGAACGGACATGAGCGGCGCCTCCCCGCTAGCCTGCCTTGTCTTTTCAGCTCCACTTGATTCAGAAGCCAATTTCAGCCCCTATATCGACGTTTCGCCGCGCAAAGCGCTGTCCTTCAGCGCCACTGGTCAGGAACTTTGCGTAGGGGGTATGAGCTTCGATGACAGTCGCACTCTGACCCTAAAGGAAGGGCTGCCGTCGGCTGATGGCCGGGAATTGTCTGCCGATGAGCAGGTGACCATCGATTTCACGGACCGCCCACCTTATGTCGGTTTCAAGGGTGGCGGCGTGATCCTGCCGCGTCTGGACGCTGACGGTCTGCCGATCGAAACCGTCAATGTTGATGAACTCAAGATCGAAGTGTCCCGGATCACAGATCGTGCGCTTGCCTTCAAGCGGGTGACAGAAGGGGTAACGCGCTCGCAGGGCGGGTATGGCTATCTCTATGGCGATGAAAGCCCGGACGACGTATCGGTGCCGGTCTGGTCCGGCAAGATGGACGTCGACACGAAACAGAATGCAGCGGTCGTTTCCGTCTTCCCGCTGAGCGAAGCCATCGGCAAGCTTGAGCCTGGTGCATATTTTGTCAGCATCTCGGACGCGCGTGAAAATCTGGGCCGGGAAGGCCCACCGGCACAGGCGCAGCGCTGGATTATTCTGACAGACCTCGCGCTCACCAGCTATCAGGGTGAGACAGGGCTGGACGTCGTTGTGCGTTCTCTGCAATCAGCTACGCAGGTCGGCAATGTGAAGCTTCAGCTTCTGGCGCAGAACAACGAAATCCTCGGCACGGCGACCACGGATGGGACGCGGGCGGCGCATTTCCCTGCGCCGTTGCTGAACGGAGAGGGCAATCTGCGTCCGCGCATGGTGGCGGCGTATGGCCCGCAGGGTGATTTCGCCATTCTCGATCTGGATCGCGCACCGCTTGATCTTTCCTCCGAAAATGTTGGAGGCCGGACGGCCAGCTATCCTGTTGATGGCTTTGTCTATACAGAGCGCGGCATTTATCGCCCAGGAGAAGTGATCCATGCGACGGCGCTTCTGCGCGATGAGGCCGGACGGGCGATTTCTGATCGTCAGGGCCGGTTCGTCGTTTACCGACCAAACGGAATGGAGGCTGCGCGGCAGGCATTCACGCGTACCGATCTGGGCGGTGTGCTGTTTGACTATGAGCTGCCTAAGACGGCGGCCCGCGGACAATGGCGTGTTGAAGTGGAAGTCGATGGCATTGGCCGGATTGGCGCCACCTCTGTTTCGGTTGAGGATTTCGTACCTCAGCGTATCAAGGTCGAGGTGGAAGCTGACACCGAGACACCGCTTGAGCGCGGCGATGCGCGCGACGTCGATGTTTCATCCCGCTTCCTTTATGGTGCACCGGGCGCTGGGCTGACCGTTCAGGCCGAAGCGCGCATGGAAACCGATCCGTCGCCATTCGACGCCTTTGAGGGGTATCGCTTCGGCCCGCATGACGACACATTCCGTCAGGAAATCATCGAATTTCCGGACGTGACGACCGATGGCGCAGGCAATGTAACCCTGCCGCTCAAGCCGGGCGCGCGCGGCCTGAAAGCCTCGCAGCCGCTTCGTCTGCGTACGGTTGTCAGCGTTCTGGAGCCCGGTGGCCGGGCGGTCAGCGATAGCGTGATCATCCCTTATCGTCCGCAGAATCGCTATCTCGGCATCAAGCCGGACTTTGAATATTCTCCTGCGCGCCAGGAAGCCTTCGCGTTTGACATTGCGTCGATCACGCCCGCCGGTAACGCGGCTGAAGCAGAAATCGACTGGAAGCTGATCCAGGTTTATTACAATTATGACTGGTACAAGGATGGCAGTCGCTGGCGCTGGCGCCGCTCGCGCTATGTGAAGGAAATCAATTCCGGTTCACTGACGCTGCAGGAAGGCAATGCTGGCAAACTGAAATTCGACGGGCTGGATGACTATGGCGATTACCGCCTGATCGTTACGGACAATGTTCGCAAGCAGGAAACCAGTTATCAGTTCTGGCTGGGCTGGGGTGGACGGGCCTCTGAAGGCGTCGAAGCGCCAGACCGCGTTCGCCTGTCTGTCGCTGAGAAAACCCCGAAACAGGGCGACAAGGCCCGCGTGACCCTGCTGCCGCCATACGCAGGCAAAGCGCAGATCGTGGTGGCGACTGACCGCGTCATCTCGGTCTCCTATCAGGATGTCACGGCCAAAGGTGCTGAGCTTTCCCTGCCTGTTACCGCCGATTGGGGCGAAGGCGCGTATGTCATGGTCAGCGTTTATTCTGAGCGCGACGCGATTGCCAATCCGGTGCCGCGCCGTGCGGTAGGCGTTGCCTATGTGCCGGTCGACACGTCTGATCGGACCTTCGAGGTCAATTTTGGCGTGCCGGAAGTCGTTCGTCCGCGGGAAGAGCAAACCATCGAAGTTCGTTTAACAGATGGGCCAAAAGAACCGATCTTCATGACGCTGGCCGCTGTTGATGAAGGCATTCTTGCGCTGACCAAATTCCAGACGCCAAGCCCGGCTGACTGGTATTTCGGCAAGAAGTCACTCGGCGTCGATATTTATGATGACTATGGACGGTTGCTCGATCCGAACCTAGCCGCTCCTGGCGATATCCGCTCAGGCGGCGACCAGCTTGGCGGTGAAGGCCTTTCCGTTGTCCCGACCAAAACCGTTGCCCTCTTCTCGGGGCTGGTGAATGTCGGACGAAACGGTAAGGCTGAAATCACATTTGATGTGCCTGATTTTAACGGCGAATTGCGTCTGATGGCGGTTGCCTGGTCCGCCAATGGAGTAGGCTCTGGCGATCAGGCTCTGACGGTTCGAGATGAAGTGCCGGTTGAGCTGTCATTGCCGCGCTTCCTTGCGCCGGGTGATGAGGCCATCGCAACCGCCAGCATTGACAATGTTGAGCTCGACTCAGGTGACTTTAACGGCCGGCTTATGGCGTCAGGTCCGGTGACGTTTGAAACTCAGACTGTCAGCACGACGCTGGCCAGCGGACAACGGGCTGACCTTCCGGTGGAGTTAGAGGCTGGCGAAGAAGGTATTGCACAGCTGACCATCGCGGTGAACGGCCCGCAAGGATATGAAGTACAGCACAGCTATCCGATCCAGTCGCGTTCAGCCTTCCTGCCTGAAAGCCGTATTCAGAAAAAACTTCTGGAGGTTGGCGAAAGCTATTCGCTGCCACAGGGCCTGATCGGCGGGTTTGTTCCGGGCTCGGAAGAAGCCATTGTGTCCTTCTCGACAATTCCGGTCGATCCGGCCGCGCTTTATGCCTCACTTGCCCGCTATCCCTATGGATGTACCGAACAGCTGACGTCTCGCGCCCTGCCGCTGCTCTATTCCGAGCAATTGGCGGCCATGGCCGGTGAAGCGAATGACAATTCGTCAGAACTTGCACGTCGTGAAGTACAGCAAGCCATCAACACGCTGCTGAACCGGCAGAGCCCGGATGGCTCCATTGGCCTTTGGCGCGAAGGTGATCGCAATGCTTCGCCATGGCTCGGGGCCTATGCCACTGATTTCCTCTTCCGTGCGAAGGAGGCAGGTTATGTTGTGCCATCGGAAGCCTTGAACCGTGCGTTCACGGCCATGGCGAATGTGGCTCAGGGTGATGCATGGCGCATATATGGCTATGACACTGATGTCTGGGAAAGCCGCTGGCATAGCGACACTGAAGACAAGCTTATGAACCGGTCTGCGCCGTTCGCCCTCTATGTGATGGCTAAAGCGGGACAGGCCGATATTTCCCGTCTGCGCTATATGCACGACCGGGAGCTACGTCAGATCGAGAGCCCACTTGCTCGGGCGCACCTCGGAGCGGCGCTTGCCATTCTGGGTGACCGGTCGCGGGCCACTAATGCCTTCGAGGCTGCTGTGGACGGGCTCGGCTATGAGAATGACGGTGATTATTATCAGACACCATTGCGCGATCTGGCTGGTATCCTGGCCCTCGCTGCCGAAGTCGAAATGATGGACGTCATGACGGAATTGTCGGAGCGTCTTGGAGAAGACACGCCGGATGCGGCACGTCTGACAACTCAGGAAAAAGCCTTCCTTCTGCTGGCTTCTGATGCCCTATCCCGGGGCGAGGCGAGCCCGAATATCGAAACCTCTGCCGAGGCGGATGCCTCTGGTACGCGTTTTGTTTTCGGGCCGGGTGAACTCTCCAGCGAGACGAGCTTCGTTAATCGCAGTGCAGGCCCCGTGTGGCAGACCAGTTTTGTCCGCGGCGCACCGACTGAGCCGCCTGGTGCATCGTCTTCGGAGTTCTCGATCAGCAAGACGGTTTACACCTTGCAGGGCAATCGGGCTGATCTGGGTTCGCTCGAAAAAGGCGACCGCCTGGTGATCAAGCTGGTTTTGTCGCCTGAAGAAAAGCGCACCAATCCGATGATTGTTGAAGACCTACTGCCAGCCGGTTTCGAAATCGAAGCCGTACTCCGTCCCGATGATGGCGAGAGCGATAACGGCGCGTTCAGCTGGGTTGGCGACATCAATTCGGCCAAAACGGTGGAAACCCGTGATGATCGATTCGTGGCGGCCATTGATGTTCGCGACAAATCCCGCACGCTCGCCTATGTTGTGCGAGCTGTGACCGCAGGCGATTTCACTTTCCCGGGTGCTGTTACCGAAGACATGTATCGTCCCGGGGTTTTTGCCCGGTCTGCCTCTGGCCGTGTGACGATCGCCGGAGACAATGGCTAACGGGCTGTTTCATCTTCCGGGGCCGGTTATGACAGGCTGGCGGGCGTTAGCTAAACGCCCGCGCATGCGGTTTCTCCTAACTGTCCTGATCAGCCTTCTGGCCGGTCTGTTCATTCTTGATCGGGTGTTTCCGCCTCCGATTGAGCGCGCAGTCTCTGCCTCCATGCTTGTCACGGACAGGTCCGGCATTCCGCTGCGTGCTTTCCCGACCGACGAAGGCCGCTGGCGGCTGCCCGCCGATCTCGACAAGACCGATCCTGCCTTTCTCGAGGCGCTGATCGCAATTGAGGACAAGCGCTTTTATCAGCATTGGGGGGTGGATGGCCTCGCTGTCGTGCGGGCGGCGGGCTCTGCGCTGCAGCGCGGCCGCATTGTCTCTGGCGCGTCAACGATCACCATGCAGACGGCTCGCCTCCTTGAGCCAAGACCGCGCACCCTGCCATCCAAGGCGATTGAGATGCTGCGCGCCTTCCAGCTTGAATCGCGTCTCAGCAAGAAAGACATTCTCGAGCTTTACCTCACCCTCACGCCGTATGGCGGCAATCTCGAAGGGCTGAGGTCGGCCAGCTGGGCGTATTTCGGACGTGAGCCGGACGAGCTGACGGATGATCAGATCGCGCTGTTGATTGCCTTGCCGCAATCGCCCGAAGTCAGACGCCCTGATCTGAAGCCCGAACAGTCCCGCGCCGCCCGAGCCCTGATCCTGGACCGTATGGTCGATCTTTCACTTATTCCATCTGGCAGGGCTGAAGATGCCAAAGATCTGCCATTGCCTGGGCGCCATGCCTTTCCGGCGCAGGGCTGGCATGTCAGCGCACAGGTCCGCGATACCTATCAGGCCGGGCTTGGGCCATTTGGTCTGCCCCGGGATGTTCGTTCGACCATTGATGCCGGTCTGCAGGACAGTCTGGAAATCTTCTTGCGCACGCAGGCCGACCTGATGGGCGAGAAAGTCCAGATATCTGCAATGGTGGTCGACGTAGAAAATCGGGCCGTTCGCGCGCTTGTTGGCTCAGCGACCCGCGCCCGGTCCGGCGGCTGGCTTGATCTGACGCGGTCGGCGCGCTCCCCGGGCTCCACGCTCAAGCCGTTCATTTACGGTCTGGCGTTTGATGATGGCCAGGCCATGCCTGATACGTTCATTGAAGACCTGCCCGCACGGTTCAACACGTATCGGCCCGAAAACTTTGACAGGTCATTCCGCGGGCAGGTGCGCGTCCGGGATGCGCTGCAACACTCGCTCAATGTCCCCGCTGTTCTGGCGCTGGACCGTATCGGCCCCGAGCGGTTTTCCTCAGCGCTGACACTGGCCGGGATAGATGTGCAGGTTCACACCGGCGCTGAAAAGGAGGCCGGGCTCGCGCTGGCGCTCGGTGGTGCGGGCATGACGGTGCAGGATCTGGCAAAGCTTTACGCCGGGCTTGGCGATGAGGGCGTGATCAAGCCGCTGGCCTTTCTCGAGGTCGAAGCAACCGAAAGACCGGAGATGCGTGGACAGCGCTTTATGTCGGCTGACTCGGCGGCCAAAATCATCGACATTCTGAAATCTGCGCCAACGCCGGAGGGGCGCATGCCAGCACGACTGACAAAGGATGCACCTGAGATCGCCTTCAAGACCGGTACGTCATACGGGTTCCGTGATGCCTGGGCAGCCGGGGTAGCGCGTGGTTATGCGGTGGTGGTCTGGACAGGCCGTCCCGACGGTGCGCCGCGTCCAGGCGAAACCGGGCGAAAGGCAGCGCTGCCGCTTTTGTTCAGTGTGTTTGATCATGTGAACCGGACACTTTCGCCAGCGGGAAACGCCACCGAGAGGCTGGCATCAAAGGAAATTGCCACGCCAAAATATGCAATGGCTGATTTTGATCGTAGCGATCATCCGCCGGTTATCCTGTTTCCACCTGAAGACGCCATCATTCTTCAGAAGGGGCCGGATCATCCCAGCCCGGGCTTCGTACTGAGTGGTCGGGGGGAGGGCAGGCTGCGCTGGTTTGCTGACGGAGAGATGATTCCGCATGATGCCGCGGGTGCGCCTGTCTGGGTGCCGGAAGGACCGGGTTTCTACACGCTGGCTCTCGTGGATTCGAATGGCCGTGAAACCCGCGTGAGAGTCCGTGTCGCCAATCTCACGAATTGATGATCGATTCTTACAATCTGATGAGAAACTGACTTTTTTACTGGATTTGCCGATCCGATTCGCCCAAATGCGACCAGAAAGCAAAGAAGCGAAGTCTTCTCATAAATATTCAAACGGGCGAGTTCTCTCAAATGCGTTTATCGCACAATATCCTTATCGCGCTGACGGTTGGTCTGGTGACGGCCGGTATTGCCTTCTGGAAACAGGCTGGCGCCAATGAGCAGGTCAACGCAGATATTCCCATGGTCAGCCAGCAGGAAGATGCCGTTTTCGCGGGCGGGTGTTTCTGGTGTGTAGAAGCTGATTTCGACAAGGTCGAAGGCGTTTTGCAGACCATTTCCGGTTATACCGGCGGCCATGTCAGCAATCCCAGCTATAAGCAGGTCACTTATGAAGACACGGGCCATTATGAAGCGGTTCGCGTTATCTATGACCCGTCCGTTGTCAGCTATGAGGAGCTGGTCGAATACTTCTGGCGTCATGTCGACCCGCTGGATGCGGGCGGTCAGTTCTGTGACCGGGGTGACAGCTATCGGACGGCTATCTTTGTCGACAATCAGAACGAGCGAGACATCGCTGAATCCAGCCGGGATGCCATAGATGCGTCAGGTGTCCTTGAAGCCGAAATCGTGACGCCGATCATCGACCGGTCAACATTCTGGCCGGCGGAAGACTATCACCAGGATTATTATCAGGCCAATCCGATCCGCTATGCCTATTACAGGACGAGTTGCGGTCGCGACAAACGCGTCAAATCGCTTTGGGGTGATGAGGACCTGATGTAATTCGGTGGCCCTGGCCAGGCATGTGCCTGGCCGCCCGCCTAATTGTCGCCAGAGCCGTTTCTCGGCGCGGGCTTGAAACCCTGTAAGAGATAGAGATCAAACCGGCGATTTTTGCCGCCGCCCAGATCAATATCCATCTCACCGATCAGTTCGTGCGAGCGGAAATCGTCCAGCAGCATGTCCAGCCTGGATGGCCGATAGCTCAGCAACAGCACGTTCCGGGCTGTTTCGTCTGTGATCTCGGTTTCTTCTGACGCGCTGGCCGCGTGATCAAACTCGCGCCATGCCAGGACCGGCACGGACAATTCGCCATCCCGGCCATAATAATCCAGCCCGTGCCAGATTTCACGTTCATCAACCAGAACGGATGTGGCCGCGTTCGCCCTCACCACAGCATCGGTCTCACGAACGGTTTCCGGCCAGCCACGCAGCCGTTTGGATGCGTTTGAAACGCCCATGGCGATCTGGGTTTCCAGCGGTAATGAAATCAGCGTGGTGTAGATTAGTCCGACCGGCAACATCAGGATGAGGCCGGCAATCATGCTGCGCCGTGTCCATCCTTTGTCAGTCACCGCCCAGGCACCAAGCAGCACACATGCAGCCGGGTAGGCCGTTGCCGCCCAGTTGGCATGAGCGCGGCTGATAAAGGCCTGCACAATGATGATCAGAAGCGGCGGCAGGATGAACACAAACAGAAGGCGCGCCGTGTAGTCTTCGCGCAGAAAGCGGCTACGCCCCAGCAGGGCCAGCACGCCAAGCACGATCAGCATGATGAAATGGACCGGGCTGAACACGCCCAGCTGATCCCCGATAAACTTGAAGCCGTTTTCCGGATTGAGCAGTTCTGCATTCCAGCGAGCATTGTCGGCGGTGTGGCTGACCGTCTTGAAGCCGTTATCGATATTCCAAAGGATGTGTGGAAGGAACAGCGCGCCGAACAGAAGCGCCGCGAGCAAACCATTGCGGCTGATCAGGGCTTTGCGGCTCGGCTTGTCGATCAACACAGCCAGCACCAGACTGATGACGAAATAGATCATCGCGTATTTGGACAGAAAGCCCAGCGCCAGAGCGAGGCCAAGGCCGATTGCCGGGGCCAGACCACCGCCATCGCGCAGACGTAAAAAGCAGTAGAGTCCCACTGACCAGAAAAACAACAGAGGGACATCGGTTGACATGATGGTGGAGGACAGCCAGATTCCCCCCATAAACATCCAGCACAGACCGGCAAGAACCCCGACAGCCGGTGACCATATCAGGCGGCCGCACAGATACAGCATCAGCGCGCTGCCGGCATGGAACAGTGGAGAGGCCACCCGTACCGCCCATTCCTGATCCCCGAACAGGGAGGTGGTGCAGGCAATGATCCAGGCGATGAAGGGCGGCTTAGAAAAATAGCCCCAGTCAAAGTTCTGGGCCCATCGCCAGTATTGAGCTTCATCCGGTCCGAGATTCAGGGGTGTAAAGGCAACGGCAAGCAGTCGCAGAATGACGAGGGCAGCTATGGCGAAAAAGAAAAATAACTCAAACTTTTCAAACTTTTGTGCCGATTCATGCGCCAATGGTTTGCCTCCGGGGTTGAGCCTGTCTGCAGATTCTGCGGACAGTGTGAAAATGTTTCTTGCATGGCAAGCTATTTTTCGGTAATGGGCGCGCCTCATTGATAACCGGGGTGGATGGTCTGCCCTTTTTTAAGCAGAAGGTTAGTGAGCATGGCTTACGGAGTCCCGGTACATCCGGATCTCGAGGACAACGTCGAACAGCGGATTGCCGCATCAGAAGAGCGATCTGATGCGGCGGTAAACGAAGACGATCGTCTGGATTTTTTCATTAAACGTGACGGCGTCGAGTTCGCAGGCACCCATCTGATCGTAGATCTGTGGGATGTCAGCCGGATTGATGATCCTGAACACATCGAACGGTCACTCTGCGACGCAGCCGTCTATGCAGGTGCTACGATTCTCAGCTCTGATTTTCATGTGTTCACGCCAAACAATGGTGTGTCAGGCGTAATCGTACTCTCTGAGAGCCATATTTCCATCCATACCTGGCCGGAGCGCAACTTCGCAGCGGTGGACGTGTTCATGTGTGGTGCTGCACAGCCAATCCGCACGATTGAGGTCATCAAACAAGCCTTCAATCCATCGCGTATCGGACTGACGGAACACCGTCGTGGCCTTACGGTTGCGAAATAAAGCTGAGCTAAGCTCGATTCTACCTTATGTATTCGTAAAGACCAGACAGTCTCTGTCTGGTCTTTTTTATTGTCGCGTTTGTTGAACAGTCAGGGTGTTGCAAGAAAGACGCACCGGAAAAGAGATGTGATTTCTGTCGCAAAAGCTTCTTATACCATTCACGTAAGCGTCATACCCTAGGACTAAGCCGCCGTCAGGCACGCCTGCTTGCACAGGTACAGGCGGTGTTTCTTCAAGGGGTATATTCATGAAAAACTGGAAGACACTTGCAGGTGGTGTAGCCTTTACGGCTATGACAGCTGCTATTGTTGCGCCTGCGTATGCGCAGGTCACATCCGCAGCGATCGATGGTTATGTCGTTTCTGAAACTGGTGACGCTATCGTAGGCGCAACCGTTACAGCAACTGACGTCCGCACAGGTCGTACGCTTTCCACCACGACAGGCGGTGATGGCCGCTACACATTCCGCGGCCTCTCGGTCGGTGGTCTCTACACGGTTACAGCCAATTCTGACGCTCATCAGGGCAAAACCGTTGAAGGCATCATGCTTTCACTCGGCGATTCATCTGCTGTTGATTTCGCTCTGATGTCTGACGATGAGCGCAAGCTTGAAACCGTTGTTGTTTCTGCGTCTGCGGCCGCTGTCGCACCCGTCGCTGTTGGCCCATCGGCAACATTCGGCGCTGAAGTTCTGCAACAGGCTCCAGCGATCAACCGGAACATCACAGACGTTCTGCGTATCGACCCACGCGTTTTCGTTGACGAATCCCGCGGCGACATCAACGCTGTTCAGTGTGGTGGTAAGAACTCTCGCTTCAACTCTCTGACCCTTGATGGCGTTCGCATGAACGACAATTTCGGTCTGAACGCGAACGGCTACCCAACTGAGCGTATTCCGTTCTCTTACGACGCAATCGAACAGGTTGCCATCGAACTGGCGCCATTCGACGTTCAGTATGGTGGCTTCTCGGCTTGTAACATCAACGCTGTTACCAAATCAGGTGGCAACGAATTCGAGGGTTACGGCTTTGTCGACTACACAAGCGATTCACTTCGCGGTGACACGCTGGAAGGTGATGAACTCACTGGCGGCGAGTATGACGAATACCGCTATGGTTTCGGCGTTGGCGGCCCGATCGTCAAAGACAAGCTGTTTTTCTTCGCATCTTACGAGAAGCTTGAAGGTTCTAACTTGTTCAACCGCGGTGCTATCGGCTCAGGCGCGGTGAATGAAGTCGACATCACTCAGGCAGAAGTAGACGAAATCGCAGCTATCGCCCGCGAGATCTACGGCTACGATCCAGGTGAAATTCCATCCAGCGCAGATGTTGAAGACGAGAAGCTTCTTCTGAAACTCGACTGGATCATTAACGAAAACCACCGTGCAGCCCTCACTTATAACTATAATGATGGCTACAACATCGCTCAGTCAGATGGCGATCCTGACGAGCTGGAATTCTCTAACCACCTCTATGAACGTGGCGCTGAGCTGAACTCTTATGTTGGTTCGATCTATTCTGATTGGTCGGACAATTTCTCTACCGAGTTCCGTCTCGGTTATTCCGAACTCGACAACCGTCAGAACTCTCTCGGCGGAACCGATTTTGGTGAGATTACGATCGAAACCGACGATGTAGATGTTTACATTGGTGGCGATGACAGCCGTCAGGCGAACAAGCTTTACTACGAAACACTGTCGTTTGCAGCCAAAGGCTTCTATTCCGCTGGTGCGCACAACTTCACATTCGGCTACGAGCGTGAGCAGCTCGACATTTTCAACATGTTCGTCCAGCACGTTGAAACCGAAATCGACTTTGAGCGTATTCGGTTTGTCGATCCGGATTCCGGCGTCGATGCAAACGGCGACGGCGAAATCTCCGATTACGAGTACACGCAAATCGGCACTATGTCGGCCATTGATGCGTTCCGCGGCGGATGGGCTGAAAACGTTGATTACAACAACGCACCATCTGGCAATCCTGAGGATGCCGCCGCAGACTGGGGCTACACCATCAACAGCCTTTATGGTCAGGACGAGTATGATTTCGGCAATGGCCTGACAGTTGTCGGCGGTTTCCGTTATGACTGGTACACCACGGAAGATGAGCCGGAAACAAACCCTGACTTCCTGGCTGATTATGGTTTCTCCAACGGTCAAACACTTGACGGTAAAGGCCTCATCCAGCCTCGTCTCGGCTTCCAGTGGGAAAAATCAGAAGATCTGAGCCTGCGCGGTGGCGTTGGTCTCTATTCTGGTGGTAACCCGAACGTCTGGCTGTCCAACACATACTCAGCGAACAACGTTCTCCAGTTCGGTACCGGTGGACGTGATGCAGGTCTCGAAATCCGTGAAGACCGTGTATTCTGGGACCCAGACACACAAACCATGGAAGAAGCCCTCGCAGCCGCTGTCACATCTCTGCTTGATCCAAGCGTCGAGTATGGTCTGGTCGAAGATGGCGTTCCTGCGTCTGCAGGCTATGGCGTACCGCAGGATCTCATCGATGATGTTGCCGCTGGCGCTGGTTCGAACTTCGAGATTAACTACCTTGATCCGGATTTCGTGATCCCACGTGAGTGGAAATTCTCTCTCGGCGGTACCTACTATCCAGAAATGGCCGGTGTCCCCGGCGATTATGTGTTCTCTGCTGATGTGATGTACACGATCAGTCAGGAAAGCGCGATCTGGATCCGTGGTGACGTTGTTCAGGACGGCACAGCAACTGGACCGGATGGTCGTGAATACCCTGTTTACACGAGCGTTCGTGAGGGGTCTTTCGTTCTGGCCAATTCGCCAAACGATGCACACTCGTTCCAGATTTCGACATCGGTTGCTGCCGACTATGACTTCGGTCTCGATTGGGCACTTGGTTATGCTTACACGGACGCTGAAGACGTTCACCCAATGACGTCGTCTGTGGCATCGTCCAACTATTGGAGCCGCGCATTTGCTGATCCGCAATCGACAGCAGCTGCGACGTCCGACTACAACACGAAGCACCGCTTCACGCTTGTGTCGAACTATCGCAGAGCGTTCTTCGGCGACAATGAAACGATCCTTTCACTGTTCGGTCAGGCCAGCTCGGGTCGTCCATACAGTCTCGTGACTGACTTCAGCGACGGCGGCGTGTACCTTGACGGCAACGATCTCTATCTTGCCAATGGTGCGGAACGTAACGGCGAAGAAGGTTCTTGGTGGGGCAAACTCGACGTGAAGCTTGAGCAGGAATTCCCTGGTTTTGCCGACCACAAAGGGTCTGTCTTCGTGGTTGTCGATAACTTCACAAACCTGCTGAACGACGAATGGGGCGTTCTACGTGAGCCAGGTTTCCCAGCGACTTGCCTGGTTGGTGACGATTGCGAAAGCCGTCAGGGTGACGCATCTCGCTACGAAATCCGCTTCGGCGCTCGTTACGAATTCTAAGCTCAGCGAAAGCGACAGAATTGAAAAGGGCGGCCTCCGGGTCGCCCTTTTTGTTTGTGTGGGGGCGCAGGTCTGATAAAGCGCTGCCATGAATTTGATATCTTCTTTTCCGCCACCTGAATGGGCTCCGCAAGACGCGCTCATGATCGGCTGGCCCTCACATTTCGATCCGTGGGGCGAGCCCTTCGAGGCGGCAAGGCGGGAAATCGCCGGGCTTGCGAACGCTATCCTGAGCACCGCGCCTGCAAACGGCATGGCCAGTACCCGTGTCACGCTCGTGTTGGACGGTGATGAGGCGGAGCGGGTAGCCAGAGCGGCTGTACCGGACGCATTCATCATCAACACGGCTTGCGGCGACACCTGGATACGCGACACCGGGCCTATTCTGGCGCGTAACGGCAGACAACTTGTCGCCAATACCTTTCGCTTTAACGGCTGGGGCGAAAAATACATTTATCCTGGCGATGCTGACCTATCAGGACGGCTGGCAAGCCAGCTTGAAGCGAGCGTTATCAGCCATGAGTTCGTGCTCGAAGGCGGCAGCGTTGACTGGGACGGGGCCGGGCATTTGCTCACGACCGATGAGTGCCTGATCAATCCCAACCGCAACAAGGGCTGGACGCGGGACACGGCCGAAATGGCGCTCGAGAATGCCTTCGGAGTCGAGAATATTATCTGGATCGCCCAAGGCCTGCTAAACGATCACACAGATGGCCATATCGACAATCTGGCGCGCTTTGTCGGGCCGGGAAAAGTCGTCTGTCAGGCACCGAATGGGTCTGACGATCCGCATG
Organism: uncultured Hyphomonadaceae bacterium; assembly: GCA_964342455.1. GTDB lineage: Bacteria > Pseudomonadota > Alphaproteobacteria > Caulobacterales > Hyphomonadaceae > Ponticaulis. The sequence continues at coordinate 81,060 of CAYFGB010000002.1, read as the reverse complement.
CCGAGCGTCTGCTCGCGATTGAAGAGACGCTCAGATCCTATCGGAACCGAAACGGCGAGGCGCTGGAGGTGATCACACTGCCATCGCCGGGCCGTGTGCTGGATGAGGATGGGGATGTAATGCCGGCCAGCCACATGAATTTCGTCATCACAAATCAGGCCATTGTGATTCCGGCTTATAATGACCATGTAGCGGATGCAGCTGGCGTAATGTCCGGTCTCTTCCCGGACCGCGCCGTGTTGACGCGACCAGCCCGTTCCATTCTGACAGGCGGCGGTGCGTTTCACTGTATTTCACAACAAATTCCGTCGGCAGTCGGAGGCTGACACATGACACAGATAACTTTAGGCGTGGTCCAGTGCGCGCTGGCCGGATCGCTCGAGCGAAACCTCGAAACGCTGGAGCGCCTCATCCGGGGTGCAGCGGGGCAGGGCGCCGACCTGATTCTGACCCCAGAGCTGATCGAGGGCCCATACTTCTGTAAGTCGCAGGATGAGCCGACCTTTGACCTTGCCCGTCCACTCGAAAGTCATCCGGCAATTGATCGGTACCAGGCTCTGGCGAAAGAGCTGAAAACGGTCCTGCCCGTCTCTGTGTTTGAGCGCGATGGTCCGCATACCTACAATACGCTGGTGATGATCGACGCAGATGGCTCGCGTATGGGCGTTTATCGGAAATCTCACATCCCTGATGGGCCAGGCTATCAGGAGAAATACTATTTCCGGCCCGGCAATACCGGCTTCAAGGTCTGGGATACGGCAGTTGGAAAAATCGGCGTCGGCGTCTGCTGGGATCAATGGTTCCCGGAAGCTGCGCGCAGCATGGCGCTGATGGGGGCTGAAATCCTGCTGTATCCGACGGCAATCGGTTCAGAACCGCATGATCCTTCTCTCGAGACGTCGGCGCGCTGGCAACGGGCTATGCAGGGACATGCGGTCTCCAATTGCATGCCGGTTGCGGCTGCCAATCGGATTGGCAATGAAGACGGACAGGTTTTCTATGGCTGTTCTTTTATCGCTGACCAGACAGGCGCGAAGCAGGCTGAAGCCGGTCGAGACGACGAAACCGTGCTGATTGCGCGGTTCGATCTTGATGCATTGCGCCAGGAGAGATCGGCCTGGGGCTTTTTCCGTGACCGGCGACCTGAGCTCTATGGAAAGCTGCTGGACTAGGCAGCTTTCTTCAGAATATCTCGGGCCTGATCAACCCAGCCTTCGCGATAAATGCGTCCTTTGAAGGACAGCTTTTCATCGAGCCAGGCGATGTTCTCCGGCGTCCATGAGGCAATCTGTGCGAAGTGGTAGACGCCGGTATCGTTCAGTGTCTTCTGCAATTTCGCACCAATGCCTTTGATCGCTGTCAGGTCATCCGCCTCGCCGTCCGGGGCATCCAGAAGGGCTGGGGCCGTGTCATCCATCGGGCTTTCAAGCGTGAAATCCTCAGCCGGTGTTCCGCTCGTTTCATTCGCCGGGGCGACTGGTGAGGCCTTGGCCAGCAGCGCCTCAAGAATGGCATTCGGATATTTCGGGAACGGCGCATCAAATTTGCCATCCTGAAACTGGTCAAACCATTTTGCCCAGAACTCACCCGGCGCTTTGACCGGCAGTTTCATCCAGGCGGGTGTTGCGCCATAGGCTTTCGCGACGTTTTCCCAGGCTGAGAGATTCACGTCTGCCATCAGGTGAAACGCTTCTCGCGTCGCTCTGGCATCGGTCGCACGGAAGGTCAGAACGGGAAAAGGCATGGGGCCATTGGCCCATTTTACCGTCCATGGGTTTTCGAACTGGCTGGCAATTTCTGTCTGGCGCACCATGGCGTCCTGCGTATTCCGGACATTTTCCATCCCCGCTTCCATCATGGACAGTGCGGTTTTGGTTGCATCGGACCAGATACTGAGGAACATCATCGTTAAACCAACCTTCTTTTTGTCTGATGCTGCATAGCACAATATTGTGCACTGCACAAGATAAGGTAAACAAACCCTATGGCAGTCGGGTCGTCACTTCCACATTGTCTTGTATTCGATTCCGGAATGGGCGGTCTCACAGTGGTGGAGGCGCTGCGCCAGCTGGGCTTTCAGGGGCGCGTGTCCTATGCTGCCGATACCGGTTTTTTTCCTTATGGAAACAAGTCGGATGCAGCGCTGACGAAGCGTGTGCCGCGTTTTGCAGACGCGCTGATGCGGGCCGCTTCTCCCGATATCTTTGTTATCGCCTGCAATACAGCGAGCACGCTGGCGCTCGAAATCGTCCGGGCGGTACTTCCAGTGCCTGTCGTGGGGACAGTGCCGGCCATCAAGCCCGCCGCATCGCTTACCCGGACGGGAACCGTCGGGGTACTCGCCACGCCGGGCACGCTTCGCCGGGCCTATACAGACGCGCTGATCCATGAGTTTGCACGTCATCTGACGGTGCTGACGCATGGGAGTGTGCTGCTCGTTGAACAGGCTGAACTCGAAGCCGCCGGTGAGCCCGTTGATGAGGCCATTCTTCAGGCAGAGCTTCATGCCCTGCTCGATCAGCCGGGCGGTGAGCAGATGGATACAATTGTACTCGCCTGCACGCATTTTCCGATATTGCGTCAACGGCTTGAGGCGATTGCGCCAGGTGATATCCGTTTCATCGATTCAGGTGAGGCGATCGCCCGGCGGACGCTGTCTCTACTCTCGCAAATGTCAGACACCGCGCCGTCGGCCAATTTTGAGGCGGACCGGCTTTTTCTGAGCCGGTCACAAACGCCAACCGGGCGACTTGAAAAAGTCGCCCGGTCATATGGCTTTCGTGAAAAAATGGTTCTGGACGTCGATTAGGCGGCTGCATTCCAGCTGCGAACCCGAAGGATACTCAGCGGTTCCAGCCGCTCATCACCACTTGTTCTGCGTGCTCATAGGTCGAGGTCCATGGCGTGTCCGCGGCAAAGGCTTCCATGGCATTGCCATAGCCATTGAACCGCGTCTGCATGCAAACGCCATAAGCGCCCAGCGTACCAATCTCGATCACGTCACCTTCTGCCGTGTCTTCAGGCAGGAAGAAGGGACCAGGAACGAGGTCGGCGGCATCGCAGGTCGGTCCGAACAGGCGGAAGGCCTTCAGCCGGTCTGAGGGCGCTGGTCCATTGGTGCGGATCAGGCGTGTCGGATAGGCCCAGGCGCAGTGAACCGCATCGTAAAGCGTACCGAACGCGCCGTCGTTAATGTAGAGCGTATTGCCGCGAACCAGATCAATATGGGTCAGAATAGATGTACCCTCGGCCACGAGTGCGCGGCCCGGCTCACACCAGAGCTCTGCGTGCGACGGCAAAGGCATACGATTGAACGCGGCGCGGATGGCATGCGCAAACTCGTTCATCGGAGATGGTGTCTTGCCCGGATAGGCAATCGGGAAACCGCCGCCAACGTCGATCACATCGACATCGACACCAGCCTGAACGATCAGGCGGGAAAGCGTTTCGCAATGGTGAGACCAGGCGAGCGGGTCCATGCACTGGCTGCCCGGATGGAAGCTCATGCCGAGACGCTCTGCCACGGGGCGGCAGAGCTGCAACAGATCGACCGTTTGCGACAGGCTTGCGCCAAACTTGCCATCAATTGGCAGCTCTGCGCCCTTGTTCGAGACGCCGACGCGGATCACCAGTGTCAGATCACTTGCATGGCCGGTCTCTTGAAGAATCTTGTCCAGCTCGGCGTCGCAATCGAGTACGAAGGTCCGTATTCCATGCTCATAATACGCTTTGCGGATATCATGGCGGGATTTCACCGGGTGCATGAACGACATAAGCGCGCCTGGCAGATGCTTGGCGACCGTGTCCATTTCCTCGGCGGAGGCCACGTCGAAATGCGTGATACCGGCCTTATAGAGTGTTTTGAGGACCCATGGCGATGGATTTGCCTTGACGGCATACAATGTCTCGCCCGGAAACTCATTAGAAAACCAGGAGGCCGCCCGCTCAATTAAATGAGGGCGGCCGCAAGCAATGGGCCTGTTTGCGGGGGTATGCCGGACCAGGTCCCAGGGTGTATCAAACGTGTTCATCACGAAAGACCCCTCTGTAGAGTGAAACCAAGCCGGCGTTAGTGCGGCCGCAGACCTATATTACCAAAAGGAACATTGGTCCGATGTCCGCCGGAAACGCGCATTTAGTGAGGAATGGCCTACAAGTAAACAGTCCCGGCTGAAATTTTTGCAAAGAAAAAGGAAAGAAGCTTCTTGTTGAAGATGAATTGAAACTGACAAAAGAATTTCACACAATTTGGTTAGACCATTCAAATGATACGACAGATCGGCGAATCACATCAGTCAAATTCCCTGCGCATGCTTATGGCTTGCGCGACGGTTTTGGTGTGCGCGATTTTGGCAGCCGGGTGCGATCAGATTTCATCGGCGGGTGACAGCCGGGCAGACATTTCGGAAACGCCGGGTGAATTGCTGGTGGCGGGCAGCTCGACCATGGCGCCCTTCGTGACGAGCGCGGCGGAGTATTTCGGTGCCATGAGCGCGTATCCGACACCCATTGTGGAGACCACGGGCACGGGCGGCGGTTTTCGCATCTTTTGTCGGGACACCCATCTCAACGCCTCTTCAATTGCCACGGCATCCCGTCGTATGACAGACGGTGAGCGGGCACTTTGCGAACAGAACGGCGTTGAGGATATTGCCGAGCTGAAGTTCGGCTATGATGGAATCGTTGTCGCAAATGCGCTGCGAGGTCCTGACATCGATTTTACGCGTCAGGATCTCTATCTGGCGCTGGCCAAATATATCTGGACGGAAGATGGGTTTGTGCCAAATCCCCACAAGAACTGGTCTGATATTCGTGAGGAATTGCCGGATTTGCGGATTGAGGTCTTTGGCCCGCCGCCAACCTCAGGCACACGCGACGCATTTGTCGATATCGTAATCGAGGCTGCGGCACGCGATAATCCTGCGCTTCAACATATGGAAGAGACTGAGCCCGAACGTTTTCAATCGAAAGCGCTGACCTTGCGCACAGATGGGGTCTGGACGGATGCCGGGGAGAATGACACCCAGATCATTCAGTCCCTCATCCGCAATCCGAACGCGTTTGGCCTGATTGGCTTTAGTTATCTTAAGCGGAATGCTGATCGGTTGCGCGCGGCGGAGATTGACGGGCTCGCACCGGATTTCGAGAATATCGCGAATGGCGATTACACAATCACCCGCTCTCTCTACATTTACGTAAAGGAGCGCGATTTGCACTCACATGAAGCGCTGGTGCCGTTTGTGATTGAGCTTTACAGCGACACGGCCATTGGAGATCACGGCTATCTTGTCGAAAAAGGGCTGATCCCTCTGAAGCCGGGAGAACGTCAGCAAGCTCTGGCGCAGATCAGACGGCTCGAACTGGCCCAAACGCCCCGCTCCGGAGCGGACGCCCCGGGCTGAGACTTGGTGATTTTTATCACGCAATAAATTTCATGCGCTTGTCGAATTCGGCCCAGACACCGCTTTCGCCATGCCAGCTGCCTTCGGTCGCGCCCTTTGAATATTCGGTTGCGCGGGCTTCGAAGAAGTTGGCATGTTCGACACCGTTCAGGATCTCGGTCAGCCATGGAATCGGATGCTGTTCGACACCGAAGATTGGTTTCAGCTTCAGCTGCTGCAGGCGCCAGTCAGCGATATAGCGAATATATTGCTTGATATCGTCAGGCGTCATGCCTTCAACTTCACCGGCCTCGAAGGCGAGTTCGATGAATTTATCTTCCAGCATGACCACAGTGCGGCAGCTCTCTGTGATGCGTTCGGCCAACTGGTCATTCATGATGCCGGTCTCTTCACAGAATGTGTGGAAGAGTTTGATCATGCCTTCGCAGTGCAGGCTCTCATCACGTACCGACCAGGTGACGATCTGTCCCATTCCCTTCATTTTGTTGAAGCGCGGGAAGTTCATCAGCATGGCAAAGCTGGCAAACAGCTGCAGGCCTTCGGTAAAGCCGCCGAACACGGCCATGCTCGTGGCGATGTCCTCATAGGTTTCGCAGCCGAACTGACCGAGATAATCGTGCTTGGCCGCCATCTCCTCATACTCCATGAAGGCGGAGAATTCAGAATCGGGCATGCCGATGGTTTCCAGCAGCAGCGCATAAGCCGCGATATGGATGGTTTCCATATTGGAGAAACAGGACAGCATCATGGACACCTCTGTCGGTTTGAACAGAGGCATGTAGTTTTCCATATAGTTCGCGCCGACTTCGACGTCGGACTGTGTGAAGAAACGGAAAATCTGCGTCAGCAGATTGCGTTCCTTGTCAGACAGTTTGACCGCCCAGTCCTTGCAGTCCTCACCGAGCGGAACTTCTTCCGGCATCCAGTGAACCTGCTGCTGTTTCTTCCACAGGTCATAGGCCCACGGATAACGAAACGGCTTGTAAGCTCGTGATGGAATGAGAAGTCCGGGTTTGTCGGTAATGATGCCGTCTGCCATGGATACAGCTCCGTGAGTCGCGTTAACTACAAGATATAGTGCGACGATTGTTCCAGCCTAGCAACAGATAGTATGTCGCAGATGAGATTTTTCCACTGGAAAGGTGAGGGGTGTGGAAAACACACCCGGGTTCACTCCTGGTTGGAGGCTGGCTCGCTGGCGATTTGCTCCTGAAACTGGAGTTTCACCATCCAGCCTGCAGGCCGGCTTCTGGACGGAAACCGGGAGAAGGACATTTCCAGATAGGCCGGGTCTGCTGAAAGACTGAAGGGCGTTTCATAGCCTTGCGGTTTGAACGTATATCGATGGTAGATGTCGAAATTGGGATCGTCATCTGATTCCGTCATGATCCAGCTATCACCCAGACAGCTTTCAAGATTTGCCCTCGTTTCTTCGAGTGCACGCCGGGCTTTCTGTTCGTTCTCTTCGCGATCAAGGCTTGAAGGCTCAACGAATACATCGCACCCGGCGATATGAAAATCGGATTTGGTGTCGAAGACATCCCGCAGTGCGGCGATGGTGCAGCCATCAGATCCGAAATAGTCTGCCTTGGCATACCAGGTGTCGCGAACGGGCGTATCGCCTCTCATGACGGGGGCGCCGCGAAGGCTTGAAAAGGGTGGGGTGTCGCTCCGCGCAGCCTGCAGCGTCGTCACATCGCTACAGGGGCCTTTGGTGTCTGCGTGTCCGACATCCACACTGACATCTGTCTTGCTGGTGGATGGGCCGCAGGCGGCGAGGGCAGAAAAAGCGAGAAAAGAAAGAATACGATACATAAGTGTCCCCGATGATAAGGGGGACACTTTATGAGGGTGCTTGAGGCAGGTCAGCAAATATTTCACCGCCTGCCCCCCTGTTTTCGCGTGCCTTAGCCGCCATCACCTTCCGGCGGCACAAGCGTGATGGTTTTCCAGTCAATGCCAAACACGCCGTCCACCGGATACCTGTAAGCGGCAACATAGCCAGGCTGCAGATAATTCCAGAAAACGCCATAGCCTTCAGACGCACCGAGCGGGCCGCATGGCGACGACCAGTATTCGCTTTCCATATCCACCGGGCCATTGATGGCATCCAGTCCGGCATACTCATCCCATTCGAGCGCGCATTCATCAGCATAACCAACGCCAGCCGCCTCGGCAGCTTCCTTCGCCAGCCGGGGGATTTCCTCGTAATGGCTCTTGTCGGGATCGATCTGATAAATGGTCACGACCGGCTCAGCCCAGGCATCTTTCGTTTCGAAGCCTATGTCGTCTGACACATTTGGCGGCACAATGGACACTTCAGCTTTGAAGACGGCCGGGTAGGTGTCAGTGGTCGGGATGAGCTTCGAGGTGTCTTCACCACAGGTCACCGCGCGATAGACGATCGCGCCCTCGCCGGGCAAGGCCGCATCGGCGACATCCCAGACACATTCGTCCGGCGCGTATGGTTCATCGCCGCCCTTTGGAATATGCATTAATGTCCGCGCCTCCGTTTTGCACATTCCGGTCGCTGTCAGAGGCTGGCTATTGCCGCATTCGCCTGGTGGCCAGTTCTGAACGAGCAGCGAATCAGGTGCGGAACTGTTCTGCATGCATTCGTCGAGGACCGATTTCAGAAGCTCGCCGTCGAACATTTCGAAATGGCTTTCGGGCCAGTCATTTCCGGTGCGATTTCCGGGATTATAGGTCGAAACCGTCAGCGTCTCCGAATTGGTCAGCAGCTCAACGCGCGGGTCGTCCTTCGGAAATTCCATTCCAAGCCAGTGATCATACTCATAGGCCGGGTCGTCTTCGTAAGTTCCGGAGACCTGAAGCGTGTTTGAAGTATCGCCATCGACATAGAATTTCATGTCGACGTAATCATCTTCGCCGTTCGGGGATCCACCATTGATACCAATCGAATAGCTGTCTGCGTTTACGGCAACTCTCAGGGTGGTGCCCATGATATTTTCGTTAACGGCGGAGCACCCCAACGATTGTTCCGGTGCCCCGGACTCTGCGTATCGCAGCACTGCCCATGGGCCCAGATTTGCGTAAGGCTCCCATTCAATGACGCTCTGATAGGATGATTCCGTATCAACCTCGTCCGCTTGTTGTGAGCAGCCGGCGGCGGCCATGAGTGCGGCAATGGCAAGGCCATTAGCCAGTTTCGTAAAATGTGACATCGGAAAATCCCCCCGATTAGTGCAAGCCCCCCTTTGGGCCTGAACTACTTACCAGTTTAATTGAGGTTGGACACGAGGTTTTGTCAGCACGCCGGGAAAGTTAACACCTTGTTGTGTTATCGTGCAGACGTGCCAGATGGAGCCGCTACCAATGCAAACGCGGCTCCATCCGGCAATTGCCCGTCAGAAGCGGAGGCGAACCCCGCCATTGATGATAAACCCGTCATTGCGGGACCAGGTGTCAGTGGTCCAGCGCCCGCTGGCGGCACGCTGTGGCAATACGATGGATTCTTCGCGGGTCTGGCGTACATCCAGAATGTTTTCGGCATTCACGAACCAGCTCGCCGGTCCCATCGTGATTTCTCCAAGTATGCCAATGTCAAGAAACGGGTCGCTGCGTGTGCGATACGGGTTGTCTTCCACGCGCTGCTCACCGGTATAGTACATCTCAAGCCCCAGACGGAATTCACCATGACGCTCCCACATTGCGACCATGCCAGCCGAATGTTTGGGAGTCAGTGCGATCTCCTGGCGTCCCGTTGAGGCAGGATCGCTGGAATCGATGTAGAGATAACTGCCGGTGACTTTGAAATCGCCCCAATAATAGCGCAGCAGCAGCTCAGACCCGCGCAGCTCTGATGTGCCCTCCGAGTTGACCAGGCTGACACTTTCAGCAGGCAGATCAGAACTGGTTTCAGCCGGTATGATTTCGGTCACCCCATCTACATTTGAGGCGAACAGAGTGACGTTCGATTCAAAAGGGCCTTTCTGATAGCCAATATCCAGCGAAGCCGTTTGAGCGGTTTCTTCGGCGAGCCCGTCCAGGGGCATCAATCGCGAAAGGCCCGAGGCTTCGATCTCCTCCACAAATGGGGTAGGTGCAAAATAGCCCTCTGCCAGCGAGGCGCGGATGGTCCAGTCACCCGGTCGGTAGAGAAGCGAGCCGCGCGGGCTGAATTGCGTACCATAATTGCTGTGATCATCCAGGCGCGCACTGAACGAGACAGAAAGATCAGTGGTCAGGTCATGATCGATCTGAGAAAAAATGCCGGGAACGTCATAGGTATAGTCAAAGGCCGGATACGTGTCTGACGTGTAGGTGTCAGACTGCCAGGCCAGACCGGCGACCCAGTTTGTCTGTTCGAGGGCACCAGAGATTGAGGCTTCGAGCAAATAGCTTTCATGGCGGTCTTCCTCTGCAACGTCACCAAACTGATGATCATGATCCTGCACCATGCCGGACGCGCGAAGCTGCCCGGTCAGGGTGTCTGTCAATTCAGTTTCACCAATCAAGCCGCCATCAATGCGCCGGGTATCCTGAGCCTGGACAAATGGCATGCCATTCGGAACGGTTGCGCCATCACGGGTGCCACCTGTTCGGCTTTCTTCCATGAAGCCAAGAGTGCCGTAAACTCTGGAGCCTGTCTGATTATCCCAGAAGAAGCGGGGGCGGGCGGTGACGCGCTTGTATTCGGGCATGTCTATCCAGCCATCACCGTCGAAATCCTGCTGGCTTTGACGGTGTGCGCCTGCCGTCAGGGACAGACCAAGCTGGTCATTGATGGGGGTAGCGCCGTACACGGTCACATCCTGCGCATCTCTTGATGTGAGGTTGAAAAGGATTTCGCCTTCAGGCTCATCGCCCGGGCGTCTTGAAATCAGATTGATTACGCCACCAAGTGCTGAGCCGCCATAAAGTGAAGAGGCCGACCCCTTAATGACTTCCACACGCCGAAGGTCGGTCGGCGGGATCTGTAACAGCCCAAGAGACGATGCCTGTCCGCCATAAAGTGGCAGGCCATCAGCAAGGATTTGCGTGTAACGGCCATAGAGCCCCTGAATGCGGACATTGGACGCGCCAAGCGCGGGCGAAGTGACCTGTACCCTTATGCCACCGGTTTCATTGACCATGGTCGCAATATTGCCCGGCCGCATGATCGCCTTTTCCTCAATCTCCTCGCGATTGATGGTCTCCACGCGCATTGGTGCATCCTGTGCCACCCGGCCCGACCGGGTCGCGGTAACAAGAACAGCGTCCATTTTGGCCTCGTGATCATGACCATTGTCATTTTCGAACGTGTCATGTTGATCACTGTGTTCATGAGACTCGTGATCTTCGGCCTCAGTGTCGTGTGGGGCGTTGTGGCGTGATTGTGCGTCGGCGATCGGGATTGAAAACGCGCACGCGATCAGGACAGCCATGCTGCCCGATAGTTTTGAAGACATGATTTGTCATTCCTGAAAACGAGTTTGAAAGAATGCGCCCTGGTCAGCGCGCTTCGATTCAGTTTCAGGCTTTAGGAGGGCGATAGAGCTTTCCGGGGGGACGCAGGATCAGATCGTCCATGCCGAACGCATGCGGCACTCTGGCTATCACCAACAGGTTTTTGATCGGCGGCTTTTCCTTCAACACAAGATAAAAGTGACAGGAACTGCAATGGTGCGGGTGCTGATGGTCATGTGACTCCTGGTGGTCAACGACCTGGTCGTCTGTGCCAGTTGCGGCGTCGCAGAGTTCAGTCTGCTCCATCTCGGCATGCTGGGCTTCGGCGATGGGAGAGGCCAGCAAGAGCAGAGAGCAGACAAACGCCAAGGCGATCCGCACATATGCGAGACTTGCAGATTGAAACGCGTCAGTCATGAATCTGGATGGTTTCCCCTATCAGGAAAGTCAGCCTTAATCTCGTTGCCCGGCACAATCAACATGTCAGCTGTCCGCACGCTGCCCCCCTGCGAAATGCGAGAAAATGCATCAGCATAGAAAGCCCAATTGACAACTCCTGAACAATGAATGATATTTAAATCGTTCATTGTATAGGGGGTGAATATGTTCATCGGGCATTATTCTGCGGCACTGGCGGCGAAAATAGTTAAACCACGTGTTCCGCTCTGGCATTTATTTGTGGCGGTTCAATTGGTGGATTTCGCCTGGGCCGTGCTGGTGCTTCTCGGGGTTGAGAAGGTTCGCGTTGTGAAGGGCTTCATGCCCGCCTCCATTCTGGATCTCCACTATATGCCCTACACGCATTCGCTTCCGGCGACGGTTTTGTGGGCTGTCGGGGCCGGTGTGCTCTATGCGCTGTTCTGGCGCGGTGAGCAAAAGCTTCGCGCCGGGCTGATCATTGGTGCGGCGGTCGCATCGCACTGGCTGCTTGATCTGATCGCGCATGGGCCCGATCTTCTGCTGTATTCAGGTGGTCCAAAAGTCGGTTTCGGGCTTTGGGATTCGCTTCTGTGGACGCAGATTGTTGAAATAGGCAGCATTATTCTTGGCGGTATTCTCTATATACTGGCGACAAAACCAAAAGGCCGGCTGGGCATGATCGCGCCTGTTCTGCTGCTCGCCTTCATGATCGCTCTGCAAGCATATAATCATCTACCGATTGATCATCCGCCTGCCGTTCCTCAATTCGCCCTGACTGCGCTTGCGGGCTACACCCTGCTTGCCGTGCTGGCATGGCTGACGGATCGCACGCGCGTCTAGACCGGTACGGCTCACATCCCTGTGAGGCTTCTGGTTTCTCCGAACTTTCGTCGTGACGAGACATTCGGATATTAAAAGGAGAATGTGATGCATACAGTGGATCTTGGTCAGACCGGATTGAATATCCCTCCCGTCGTCTTCGGCGGTAATGTCTTCGGATGGACGCTTGATGAAACCGAGAGCTTCCGCATGCTCGATGCGTGCTTTGACGCGGGTCTGACCGCCATCGACACGGCAGATGTATACTCGCGCTGGGTGCCGGGCAATTCAGGCGGTGACAGCGAAACGATCATCGGCAACTGGCTGGCATCCAATCCGGGCAAGCGTGACAGGATGCAGATCTTCACCAAGGTCGGCATGGATATGGGCGAGGGCAATAAAGGCCTGTCTCCACGCTGGATCAGAGAAGCCATCGAGAATTCGCTATCACGACTGAAAACGGATTATGTCGATCTCTATTTCTCTCACAGCTTTGATCCGGAAACGCCTCAGGCTGACACGCTCGGCGTCTATAAGGAATTGCTCGACGAAGGTAAAATTCGGTCGATTGGTGCCTCCAACTTTTCCGAAGATCAGCTAGAGGAAGCGCTCAAGGTATCTGCCGAGCATAATTTGCCAGCCTATCAGGTGTTTCAGCCTGAATACTCACTGGTATCTCGCGGCACGTTCGAGGGCCCGGTTCAGAGGTTCTGCATTGAGCACAGGCTCGGTGTCGTGACCTATTTTTCTCTGGCTTCAGGATTTCTCTCGGGCAAGTATCGCACGAAAGCGGATCTGGAGGGCGCTGACCGGGGCGGCATGGTTGGCCGGTATTTCGAAAATGGCGGTGACCAGATCCTGGAAGCGCTTGAAGACGTTGCAGTCCGAAACAATGCCAGCATGGCCGAGACCGCTATCGCCTGGCTTCTCCATCGCGAGGGTGTGACAGCGCCGATTGCCAGCGCAACAAAGCAGTCTCATCTCGAAAGCCTCGCAAAGGCCGCGAATTTGTCTCTGTCAGACGATGATGTGAAGGCCCTGGAAGTCTTCTGAGCGCCCTGGTCTCAGCGACGCCAGGTCAGTGTCAACGCAACAAAGTCTTCTTCACCGGAGCGGGAAATTTCCCCGTTCCGGTATTCGTATTCCCGCTGGATATAGCTGACCGACATGTGTCCTGCCGGGCTTTTCCAGGCTAGTCCGGCCTGGACGTCGCCAATTGTTACCTTGTCCTGAAGGCTTACCTGACCGCTCATGAGTGACTGGTTCGCATTCTTGACGTCCCAAACGACCGCTTCGCCATCCGCACCGGCAAACAGATACCAGTTTGAATTGTCGGGCGCACGACCGCGCTGATCAAGATTTCGGCCAATACGGACTTCTGCGCCGGCGCGCGTGGAGCGCACATCGCCTATGCTGTCATAGGCAAGGCGGGGACTGAGAGCGAGATCGACGCCAAGGCCCGTGTCACGGCTGTTCGCACGAAAGGTGTAGCCCGCATCAATCTGTTGGCGGTTTTGCTGTTGCCAGTGTTGCGGATAGCCGACCGGAGGGGTGTGACGCTGATCAATCGATTGCGCGAACTGTGCGGCCGTCAGGTCGATCCCGGACACTTTTCTCGTTGGTCGCAGGGTTGTTCCCGCAGGCGTGTTGGAACGGTTGGTCGTTGTGTAGCTGGTGACACGCTGCGGTACGGTTTCGACAGATGATGGTGCCCGATGCAGCTGAGATGAGTCAGAAGATGTGGCCACGCGCACCGACCGCTCAGGTGGTGCGACACCGCGCGGGCCAAGACGGTAAAGGCTGGGATCCTCAGCTGCCGAATAGCTCTGATAGACGGGGGGTGAGGTGGGTGACTTGTTTGCAGAAAGGCTCGACGTTCCAAGGCATCCGGCACAGCTGAGCCCGATGGCGGAGGCGATGATCGCGGCAAGCGTAATGCGCTTTCCTTGTGTCAACATGCCGTCAAACCTGATTTGAAATCGTCAAGACCCTTCAAATAAGCCTAATAAACGGTCTCAATAAAAGCGATAATTCGCCAAATTCGGGTAATTTTTCGTTAACAACTTCGCTCTGTTCAAAAAAAAAGCGGGCCGAAGCCCGCTTTTCCATCAATCTGGCAATACCGATTACTGACAGGCGAGGCATTCCTCATAGTCTGTCGGTTCCTGTATTTTCAGCTCGCCCTTTTCCTTGCTCTCTGAGCCGGCAAATGCGGCCCGCTGAACAGACTTCGAACGGCAGTAATACAGCGATTTGAGGCCTTTCTCCCATGCTGTCCAATGCAGCATGTGCAGATCCCATTTGTTGATGTCTCCCGGCAGGAACAGGTTCAGCGACTGTGCCTGGCAGATAAACGGTGTCCGGTCAGCGGCCAGTTCAACAATCCAGCGCTGATCGAGTTCGAAAGCTGTTTTGTAGATCGCCTTTTCATCGTCGGTCAGGAAGTCCAGATGCTGAACCGAGCCATCATGCTCCAGCATGCTTGCCCAGACGTCTGGCGTGTTCTTGCCCTTCTCATCCAGCATACGTTCCAGGTTCGGGTTTTTCACCGTGAAAGAGCCTGACAGCGTCTTGTGGGTGTAAACATTGGCCGGAATTGGCTCGATACCGGCGGATGTGCCGCCGCAAATGATGGAGATAGACGCCGTTGGGGCGATGGCCAGCTTGTGAGAGAAGCGTGCCATGACGCCGTTTTCTGCCGCGTCCGGACACGCGCCGCGTTCCTTGGCCAGCTTTACAGAGGCCGCGTCCGCGCCTTTGCGGATGTGTTTGAACATCGCAACGTTCCACGCTTTTGCCGCAGCGCTTTCCAGAGGTGCGCCCATGGATTGCAGGAAGGAATGGAACCCCATCAGGCCGAGACCGACAGACCGTTCACGCTTTGCCGCATAAACGGCACGGGACATTTCGTCGGGCGCACGCTGGATGAAGTCTTCCAGCACGTTGTCGAGGAAACGGAAAATGTCTTCCAGGAACTGAGGATCAGATTTCCATTCGAGGAATTTCTCAGCATTCAGTGATGACAGGCAGCAAACAGCGGTCCGTTCATTGCCCAGATGGTCCGTACCGGTTGGCAGAACGATCTCTGAGCAGAGATTGGATTGCTTGACAGACAGGCCAAGCTTGCGCTGGTGCGCCGGCATGGCGTTGTTCACCGTGTCAGTGAACAGCAGATATGGCTCGCCGGTCTGAATGCGCAGCTCGAGGATTTTCTGCCAGAGTTTACGCGCATTGACGGTCTTGATGACTTCGCCGGATTTCGGGCTCATAAGCTCGAATTCCTCGTCATTGCGAACCGCTTCCATGAAGGCGTCCGTGATGTTGAGGCCGTGGTGCAGGTTCAGAGCCTTGCGGTTGAAGTCACCTGATGCTTTCCGGATTTCCAGAAACTCTTCGATTTCCGGGTGGTGAATGTCCAGATAGCAGGCCGCAGAACCGCGACGCAGTGAGCCCTGGCTGATGGCCAGTGTCAGCGAGTCCATCACGCGGATGAAGGGAATGATGCCCGAGGTCTGACCGTTCTGACCGACTTTCTCACCGATCGAGCGAACAGAACCCCAATAGGTGCCGATGCCACCGCCATTCGAAGCCAGCCAGACATTCTCGTTCCAGGTTTCAACAATACCATCAAGCGAGTCATCAACGGTGTTGAGGAAGCAGGAGATTGGCAGGCCACGTTCCGCGCCACCATTCGACAGTACAGGTGTCGCAGGCATGAACCAGAGGCGCGAGATATAGTCATAGATGCGTTGGGCGTGATCGGCATTGTCAGCGTACGCCGTCGCGACACGCGCAAACATGCCCTGGAAGGTTTCGCCTGGAAGGAGATAACGGTCTTCAAGAGTCTTCTTGCCGAACTCGGTCAGAAGGGAATCCCGGGAAGGATCAATCCGCACGCCGTCGACAATGCGCAAGTCAGCATTTGCCTTCGGCTTTCCGCGCCGGATTGCTTCTTTCTCTGAAACCGTTGCCGTTTCTGCATTGGACATGGCGGACATGTAAGACACCCTGTTGGCTAATCTTTAAAACATATAGGGATTTGGAACGATTTCCGCCATATCTGGCGCATCACCCCAAAGCCGACCCAAGATATAGTGGGTGCAAGGTTAATGGGAGGTCAACAGTTCTGGTCGCTGCGTTTCTCAAATTCAGTGAAAAACTGGTTAACGCCTGTTAATAAGCATGTGAATGAGGGGCAATTTTGGCCCACCTCAGAAACCCGATAGGCCCATTATTTCTGGCGTTTCGAAACGCAGGGGCAGGGGCCGAAAATGATCCACAGGCAATTTGCATTCGGGTGGTCAAAGCTTGAGCGAAAACAGGTGATCTTCCGACGGGGTCGGAAGGCATATATCGGAAAACGGGAAGCCTTGCCCGGATAGACACCAGATATAGGGAGGGCGATGGGAATCAGAGCCGGTATTTTGCCGAATCAACCTCCACTAAGCCCTTAATGCACTTCATAATCTCAATTTAAGTGACTGATCGCTCATTTACTTAAGGGGACTGCTGAATTCAACGTCAATTGCATCGATTACTTGTTGTAAACCAAACAACGCGGAAGTCTTTGCCACATTTATCGCCAGTTCGACAAACTTTCGGCGTATTGCGCTGCTTTTCATGGTGTTTGGAAACCAGACCGATACTTCGGCGTTAGCGGAATTGATGGGCCAAAGGCCGCCAGGATAATCCAGTCGAGAATCAGCATGTCAATCAAAGTGAACCCAGTCATGGATACGTTGCGGGCAGGTGTGCTTGCTGTTTCAGGTGTTTGTCTCCCATTTATGGCCGGGTGTTCGCCCCAGGCAGGTGGCGCAACAGACGCCATCGTCGTCCCTGACGCGCTGGTCACCTCAGAAGTACCAACACAACACACAACCGGTGCAGATACCGACAGTTCCGGCCCGGCAACGCCGTTCGCAAGCAAATCGCGTCGTGTCACCAGGCCAGAAGCAGATGTCGTGCCTGCGAGTTATGTTCTGGCGGAGGCCGCCAAACCGACCGTGCCGGAGCGCTGGCCGCCCGAACTGGTGACTGACCCAATGGCCGTGGCCGCGCCCGCCGAGGATGAAGCGGCCATGCCGGTAATTGAAACAACAGCCGTGTTCGACATGGTCAGACAGCGTGCCGGAGAGCTGGCAAAGAAAGCCTATTCCGCCCCGGGAAAGGCTGAACCCTTCATGCGCGATCTGACTTATGACGACTACCGGAAGATCCGTTTTCGGGAAGATAAAACGCTGTTTGCCGCGCCGGGGCAGCCCTATCAGGCTAAACTCGATACGCGCGGTTCTCTTTTTGAAACGCCGATCAGGGTGAATATCGTCCGGGATGGTGTGATCGAACCTTACCCCTATAAATCATCCGACTTTAATTTTGATACGCTTGGCTTTTCAGATGAGCAGAAACAAAAGCTGGAGCTTGCCGGTTTCCGCCTGGTGGCCCCGCTCAACCGCGCCAGTAAGCTCGACGAAGTGATCAGTGTTAAAGGGGCCAGCTTTTTCCGCGCGCTTGGTGCCGGCAATCATTATGGCGCGTCGTCCCGTGGTATTTCTCTCAAGACGGCGTCGCCCGATGGTGAGGAATTCCCGCAATTTCGGGAAATTTGGCTGGAAGCCCCCAAAATGGGAGATGAGGGATTTACCTTCTATGCTCTGATGGATGGTCCAAGTGTCACCGGTGCTTACAAATTCAACGTTTACCCTGGTGTGAACACCATTGTTGATGTCGAAGCCCAGATTTTCGCGCGCAAGGAATTGCGCCAGATCGGTCTGGCACCACTGACCAGCATGTTCCAGTTCAGCCCGCACGATCCCGATGCAGATCATGATGATTTCCGTCCACGCGTTCATGACTCAGAGGGCATGGCGGCCATGCTGGCGAATGGCGAGTGGATCTGGCGTCCGCTGACCAATCCGCGCACTCTGAAAGTGTCGAGCTTTGCCAGCAATGTCCCGCAAGGATTCGGCCTGATCCAGCGCGCTCGCCGGTTTGAGGATTATCAGGACTTCGAAGCCGCCTATGAAACCCGTCCGACGGTCTGGGTAACGCCAAGAGAAGGATGGTCAGAGGGCGAGTTACTACTGGTCGAGATTCCGACGCCGAACGAATACAATGACAACATCATCGCCTATTGGCAGATGCGTCAGCCTCTACCGGCCGGTTCCAGCCACCGCGTGACCTACCGGATGAATTGGGGGCTTGATACGCCATTCCGTCCGGCGCTGTCGACGGTTCGTTCAACGCGTACCGGACTTATGGAAACAGGTGGAAACCGGCTTTTCATTGTCGATTTTGATCTCGAGCGTCCGGAGCTGTTTGATGACATTGAGCCGGAGGTTTCAGCCTCAACCGGTAAGATCACACATGTGAACCTGATTGCAGATGAAGAGCGTCGCAAGGTTCGCCTGACCTTTCAGCTGGCCATGGACGGCAATGCGGAAACAGAATTGCGGGCCGTGCTGAACCTTGTCGGTCAGCCTGTCTCGGAAACCTGGCTTTACCGCTGGAGTGAAACTTGACCACCCCGCCAATCCGGCCCCCTGAAGCGCCGCTGGATATGCCCGAACAAGCCCTCAAGGGCAAAGGGCAGTCTCAATGCGGCGCTTCTCGTTCGCATTACTGGCGGAAATGGCTGATCTCGCTGTCATCACTTGTTCTGATCGGTTATCTGGGCTGGCTGATGTTCCGCGTGCTCAATGTCAGCGGTATGACTGGGCTTGAGTGGTCCTTGCTGTTTCTGTTCCTGGTGAACATTGGCTGGATCGGTTTTGCCTTCTGCAGCGCGGTTGCTGGCTTTCTGGTGACCTTGCTCGCCAGTCGTCATGGCGTTCGATCACCTGAGGATAACGGCCTCTCCACCCGGACGGCCATTCTGTTTCCCGTCTATAATGAATCCGTCGAGGACGTTTTCGCGACCGTTAAAGCAACCGCCTCAGCGCTTGCCAGTCGGGCGCCGGGACATTTCGAGTGTTTCATTCTCAGCGATTCTACCAATCCTGACGTGGCGCTGATGGAAGAAGCTGCGATTGAACGCCTTCAGGCCGAAATGCCTGAAGCATGTCCGATCTATTATCGCCGCCGTACCATCAACATCGCGCGCAAATCAGGCAACATCCATGATTTTGTATCGCGCTGGGGCGCGCGGTATGACTTCATGCTGATCTTCGACGCTGACAGCTATATGGATGCCGATACTCTGATCGAGCTGGCCAAACGGATGGAAGAAAATCCGGAAACCGGGCTGATCCAGACAGTGCCTCGCCTGATTGGCGGCGAAAGCCTTTTCGCCCGGTCGCAACAGTTTGCGGCCTCTGTCTATGGCCCTTTGCTGGGGCGCGGCATCAGCTGGTGGGCTCAGGATGAAGGCAATTACTGGGGGCACAACGCCATTATCCGACTGCGCGCGTTTGCCGAAGCGGCTGGCCTGCCGGTCATGCCCGGGCGCGCCCCGTTTGGCGGACATATTCTGAGCCATGATTTCGTTGAGGCCGCGCTTTTGAGGCGCGCAGGCTGGAAAGTGGTAATCGCTCCCGATCTCGTTGGCTCGTATGAAGAAGGCCCGCCCACCATAATCGACCTCACCATTCGTGATCGCCGCTGGTGTCAGGGCAATCTTCAGCATTCGGCTGTACTGGCGCGTGCGCATGGGCTGACATTCACCAACCGGCTTCACTTCATGGTTGGCATCATGTCCTATCTGGCATCGCCGCTCTGGCTGGTGCTAATCCTGGTCGGTATGGCGCTTTCGCTGCAGAACCGGTTTTTCCGTCCGGACTATTTCACAGACAACCCATCCCTTGTGCCGAACTGGCCGGTGATTGACCCTGTCCTTGCCTTGAATGTGTTCCTTGCAACCATGGCGATCCTGCTCTTACCGAAACTGTTCGGTGTGATTGCCAGTATCATCCGGCCTGCGGGCGGTGTTCGGTTGTCAGCCCTTCAGCTCTTCTTTGGCTCTTTGCTCGAGACGCTCATTTCTGCGCTGGTCGCGCCGATCCTGATGGCGGCGCAGACGTCATCGGTCATTTCCATTCTTACCGGGCAGGACACGGGCTGGGCGCCCCAGAAGCGCGACAGCGATGGCTATGACATTGCCAGCGTCGCGCGGCGTCACGCCTTCACGACGATTCTGGGCATTTTGCTAACGCTATCAGCTCTGGTCATCTCAACCGTGTTCGCAGCCTGGCTGGCCCCGGCAACGTTCGGCATGGTGTTCTCGATCCCGCTATCCTGGTGGCTGGGGCGTAAAGTCGCCGATACGAGTGTTGTGGCGCGGCTGCTCAACACGCCTGAAACGGCACGTCAGCCAGAAAGCTTTATTCACGCAATTGCTAACCGGGACGCGCTCTTTGATCTTGAGCCCGTTTCGCTTGTCGATCTGATCAGCAGGCCGGAACACTTAACGGCGCGCAACCGGATACCGGATGGCCATTGGCCGCTATCGGAGAGTGACGTTCATGTGCCGCTTGCAGTTGCCAGTGCCAAGCTACAGAAGTCGGGCGATCTGCCAACCATACTCTCGCGGCTGACGCCTGCCGAAAAAATGGCGCTGATCAACTCCCCCGAGCTGATCCGGCAGACGGGTGACAGACTGTCGGATGAGGGTGGTCAGACACGAAAGACCGCTGAACTGGCGCTTTAACGCAACGACTTCTGAGCGGCTTTCAGCTTGTCATGGATTTTTGGCAGAAGGCTCTGATTGGACGCCAGAATATTGCCGGTTTCCAGGACATTGCCGCCGTCGATTTCCTGAACCACACCGCCAGCTTCGCGTACCAGAACAATCCCGGCAGCGATGTCCCATGGTTTCAGATTGCGTTCCCAGAAGCCATCAAACTTGCCTGCGGCAACATAGGCGAGATCGAGCGCTGCAGAACCAAACCGGCGAATGCCCGTGGTCTCCTGCGTCAGATGCGCAAGCTCGGCCCAGAATTGCTGGTGGCGTTCTTCTGCATGGCCAATGAACGGGGTGCCGGTTGCCAGCACCGACTGGGAGAGCTTGATCCGTGTGGCGACGCGCAGCCGCCAGTTTTCCAGCCATGAACCCTGGCCGGTTTCGCCCCAGTAAATGTCACCTGAAATCGGGTTATAGACAACACCAGCATGCAATCGACCTTCGCGCTCCAGGCCGATCGAAATCGCGAAATGCGGAATGCCGTGCATGAAGTTCAGCGTGCCATCCAGAGGATCGACAATGAAACGGTTGGTTTTGTCGGTGCCCTGCACAATGCCGCGCTCTTCAAACACGAAGCCATAGCCGGGTCGCGCGCGTGACAATTCCTGAAACAAGACCTCTTCCGAGCGATGATCGGCGGCGGTCACAAAGTCCCCAGGACCCTTTTTGGAGACCTGAAGGTTTTCAACCTCGCCGAAATCCCGGGCCAGTCCCCGACCTGCGGCGCGGGCAGCTTTCACCATGATTGTGATAAGCGGGCTTTGTCTGGACATGTGATCGTCAGCTTTCTCAAGAGTAGGGCAGGGCGCGGGGCGTACCAGTTTTATCGATAAGGTCAAGCTTTCTGGCCTGTTGCAAGCCGTGAATGCTGGTCATTCAAGATGATTGCGTCATGTTATATAGTGAGGATCAGCGGAGGACACAAAATGGCGCATCGTTTCATGACCCTGGCTTTAATCACGGCGGGACTTGTCATGTCGGCCTGCTCTCCCTCGGGCCATGCGGCAGATCCGGTCGAAACAACAGTCAGTAAGGTCAGTCCAATGAACGTTCCCGATATTCAGTTCACAGGCATTATGGGCGACCAGATGGCGCTGTCAGATTATTCAGGGAAGCTGTTGCTTGTCGTGAATACGGCCTCAAAATGCGGCTACACGCCCCAGTTCGAAGGGCTGCAGGCATTGTGGACCGAATACAAGGATGAGGGACTGGTTGTTCTGGGCATTCCATCGGGTGATTTCGGCAATCAGGAATTCGATGACGAGGGCGAAGTGAAGCGCTTTTGCGAAATCAATTACGGAGTTGATTTTCCTCTGACAGAGAAATCTGTCGTAAAAGGCGCTGACGCGCATCCATTTTACAAATACGCCGAAGAGACGTTAGGCGAGGCGGCGATCCCCAAATGGAATTTTCACAAAATACTGGTTGACCCTTCCGGTGTGCCGATTGCCGCGTTTCCGTCCGGCGTGAAGCCGCAGGATGAAAGCCTGGTGTCTGAAATCCGGTCAGCATTGCCTGAAGCTTGATATCTCTTCCCGAGGCATGGCGATGTGAGTGGACAGGCCTGGGTCAAAGGCTACACTCCAGCTTTCCAATTCAGGGATTTGTCATGAAAAAAATCGTTCTCGGCGCCGCAGCCGCCCTCTTGCTGGCCGCATGTTCAGGTGGGGAGGAAAAAGCCAATGGCTTCATCACGGAAAACGTGCCGCCACCTGCCAGTGCAGAAACCGGTGATGATGGCGTGCCGCGCGACGATTATGGCCGTCCTTACCAATACGCCATGCTTGGTGAGCCCGTCCCCGAATTTGAAATCACCGGCCAGACCGGCGAAACCCTGACACGGGACGATCTTCTCGGCAAATGGACGGTGTTGGAAGTCTGGGGCATCTGGTGTCCTGACTGTGTCGCCGATGGTCCGAATGTTCAGGCGCTTTTCGAAGAACTGGAAACAGACGACACGGTCGACTTCCTGGCCGTGCATGCCCCAACCTCACCGGAGCGGGCCGACGAGGCGTTCGGCAAGTATGGCTCAGTGGACGCCTATTTTGCGGCAAACGGATATAGCTACACCTACGCGATTGATGACGACGCCAGTTTCAAGACTTCGCTCAACCTGCCATGGGTGCCAAGCTATCTGCTGATCGATCCGGAAGGGGTCATTCGCGGCTATCGAAGTGAAATGTCCGCAGTAGAGGGCGACGCTGTGAGTGGCTTTGTGACAGATATTAATCAGGTCATCGCAGCGCGGTAACTTGCCTTTATTTGGCCTCATTTTGGGCTCTTCTTGCACGGGCAAGAAGGCTCAGGGTGGGGTGTGCCGAATGACTGCAATATTCTGTCGGACATTGTGATGCAGCTCTCTTCCGAAACCTCTGATTAAATGTTTATCTGCGGTTAACACCATCTCTGAAGCGAGTTCCGATCATGCTGCATCCGTCAACGAAAAAGCTCATCGATAAACTGCTGGAAATGACCACGGCTTCGAAATTGACCTGGCTTGAGGGGGATGACGGAACCTGCTTTTACGACACAGAAGGCTATCGGGTCACAATTGGCCACGCACCAAGCCGGCTCGTGCTGCTCGACTCCAGCGGGCGGGTGCTCGAAACGGCCAGCGACACGCTTCTCACAAGCACAACAGATGATACCGGTACCAGCTATGCGGTGAAGATCGATCAAATGGTGTCCGAGGCCCGGCGGCAGGTGACAGATGCTGTGCCGATCATTGACCGTATCGTCAGTGCGCTGGATCTCGACAGCGATGGCGTTCCGGACATCGATGAGCCCGTTGATGAGGATCTCGACTATCAGGGAAGCGCCTCTGATCGCGGCTTCCCGGGGCAGACAGAAATGGCATCGCGTGTGGCCCAGCTGGCACTTAAGGTGAATGGCGACGTTTCCGTATCCGGCACTGAGGATATGGACCCCGAGGAGGGCATGGAAACCCCGCTCGAAACGCCCGAAGAACCAGCGATTGCTGCATCCGAGCCCATGGAAGGACCAGCAGAGACATTGGAGCCGGACGAAGAGGTTGCGGCCTACAGCGTCACCCCCGAAGACGCCGCAGAAGAGCCCGTTCAGACGCCAGAAGATGAGGCTGAGGGAAGATCGGGTGATGCTGTGGCCGGGCTGGCCGCTGGCCTCGCAGTTGCTGGCGGCGCGTATGCGGCCAGCGAGCTCGCCAGAAAGTCTGGCATGAATGACCCATCCCTGGAGACTGAAGAGCAGAGCGAAGGCTGGTCGGTGCCACAGGATGCGGAATCCGTTGGCGCAGATGCCAGCGACAATGAGATTGAGTCCGGCAGCTCCGAAGGGACAGAAACCCAGTATTCGCCGTCTGAAGAATCAACAGACACAGATACGGCGGGCGAGGCGTTCGAGCCCGAGATCGACCCCATTCCTGTCCCGGTCGCTGAGGTGACAGCATCAGAAACACCCGAAGATCCCGCTGATTCCGCAGGCGGTGCGTTTGACGTTGAGACCGAAGCAGAAGCGTATGAGCCCGAGGCAGATCCCTCTCTGGATGAGGCTGAAGCGGCACCAGCTGAAACGGTTTCCAATGAACCTGTCGCGCCAGCCGATCCAATGGATTCTGCGGGCGGCGCATTTGAGGCGGAAGGTGAATCCACGCCTTGGGATGAACCCGAACCTCAGCCTGACACTGTCGAAACCACGCTTTCTGCGTTCGGCAGTATCGGTCCGTTTGGTGCACCAGCCCCGAAAGCCGGCGTCCAGCCAGCACAACCGATTGTGCACGAGGCGACCGCCTGGGCTGACGCGTCGGGACCGGTTGATGCTTTGGCCGCGACCGCCCCTGACCTTCTTGAACCAAAGCCAACCGAAACCTTCATCGCACCGGATGATGAGGCTGAATATATTGCCGTAACGGTGGAAGAAGGGGATGACATGCCGGAATTGTCTGCGTCATCTGCCAGCGTCATGCCGGAAGCGGACCCTGAGGTCATCAATAAGCCCGTTACCGCAAGCCCTGTCCGTGAAAAAGTCGCCAATTATGTAGCGGGTACGCCTTATGTCACCGGTGTCGGCTATGTGGCCAGCCATTTGCCAGCCAAGCCGCAAGCGGAAGGTCTGGTGGAGGCACCTGTCGAAACGATTGACCCTGAACCCGCCAAACTTGATGCAGGCGAGTTCAAATCCAGCCTGACATCATTTTCTGCGGAATCGATGACATCTTCATCGGAAACGCCGCCTGAGCTGACGAGCTTTGACATTCCGACACCGGAAACCGACACGGTGCCGGAACCGTCCGAACTTGTGGCTGAGATTGCGGGCAGCGTAGATACGGATCTGGCCGTTTCAGAACCAGTTGAAATCGAGACAGTTGAGCTGGAGACCAGCGAAGACCCATCGAATGACCCTGTCATTGACGTGGAAGAAGTTCCATCGACCACAGCCGCTGAGGAAACGAGGCCCGACAGCGACGCGCAAAACACATCGTCCAGGCTCGGCCAGGCCGGGGCGCTTGTGTCAGAGGCCGCATCGACGGTGACCGAAGCCGTTGAGACGTCGAAAGACTATGTCGAGGAAAAAGCGTCAGATCTGGCGGACAAGGCATCCGATGTGATCTCGGACCTTACGGGTACCTCGGATGAGGGTGCTGGGGCACAGGACGAACCGGCAGATCCGGCGCCAAAGCCCGGCTTCAAGTATAATCCCTGGATGTAATCCCCGCGTTAGAAGTCAAATTTCCGGATATTGATGCCCGCGGCAGGCGACCTGCCGGGGCTTTGTGTTGCTGGAAACGGGCTGAGACGCAGACACAAAAAAACGACCCTTGCGGTCGCCTCAGTTCTGTTGAAGTTCCACGTCCCAATAGAGGTAATCCATCCAGGTTTCGTGCAGGTAATGAGGGGGGAATCGCCTTCCCATATCCTGCAGCTGATGGTTATTGGGCTGCGCGGGCATTCGAACGGGCTTCATGTCGATATCGTTCGGCATTCGGCCACCCTTTCGCAGATTGCAGGGAGAGCAGGCCGTGACGATGTTGTCCCAGCTCGTTTTGCCGCCGCGCGACCGCGGGATCAGATGGTCAAACGTCAGTTCATCTTCCGATCCGCAATAGACGCAGGAAAAACCATCCCGAAGGAAAACGTTGAAGCGGGTGAAAGCAGGTGACCGATCCTGACGAATGAATTCGCGAAGACAGATGACGCTCGGCAGGCGCATCTCGAAGCTCGGCGAGCGCACGACATGGTCGTATTCGGCAACCACATCGACACGTTCCAGAAAGACGGCTTTGACGACGTCCTGCCAAGCCCAGACCGATAGCGGATAATAGGACAGTGGACGATAGTCCGCATTCAGAACAAGCGCGGGCCACCCGTTAGTAGAGGTGGCAGTAACAGAAGCCATAATCACCCTCTCACCAAGTAATGTCCGGGAGAAAACAGCTTCCCCCATCGTTTCCACAGTACTGTCTAGCCGATTCCCTGCAACAGCTTTGTGAAACTTTTAATATTCTTATGCGGAATGTTTCGGTCTTGCCAAGGGGCATTCGCTAATACCCTGTTTCTCTGACCTTATTGATGAATCCCCACAGCAGATGGGCGGCGACCGCGCGATGTGGCCGCCATGATTCGGCGTGTTCCAGGAACGCTTTCGGTTTCAGCCGGACATCGTCGCCATTCAGCATGCGGAGCGCTTCCATCAGCCCGACATCGCCTTCAGGGAATGCATCCATGCGTCCGAGGCTCGACATCAGGAAGATTTCGGCCGTCCATGGGCCGATACCCTTCACGGCCACCAGCTTTTGTCGCGCCTCATGGTCTGCATGATGATGAAGCTCGTGAAGCGGGAGATCGCCGTCTGAAATTGCGGCGGCAATCGATTTGAGGTGTGAAACCTTTGGCCGCGACAGGCCGCACGCGCGGAGGTCCTCATCGTCAGCCTCGAGGACATGCTGAAAGGTCAGCTCACCGCCTGACCAATCCAGCACCCGGGTCCAGATCGCGCCAGCGGCGCGCGTGGAGAGCAGTTGGAACGTCACAGTCCGCGCGATGGTTTCATAGCTGGCAGGCGCATGACGCCATTCCGGCAGGCCGATTGCGTCATAGGCCCTGCTGAGCGCCTGATCGCGCCGGGCCAGGGTTTCGCAGGCTCGCTTCAGGGATTGCTCAGACACAGACATGCCTCGACAGTGTCAGACGCGTATTTGGCGTCAATCCGGATCTTGCGCTTCGATTGGAAAACGACTGGTCGAGCTCCCGCCATTGTGGAAGATACCCGGCATGACATCTGCCTATCGCACACGCTTTGCTCCAAGTCCGACCGGATATCTGCATGTTGGGCATGCCTATGCGGCCCGTCAGGCGTTTGACGCGGCAGACCGGGCCGGTGGTGAATGTCTGTTGCGACTTGAGGACATTGATCAGACACGGTGCCGCCCGGCGTATGAAACAGCACTTCTGGAAGATCTTCACTGGCTGGGGTTGTCCTGGCCGGAGCCAGTGCGGCGCCAGTCAGACCATTTTGAAGACTTTCAGCAGGTGATCGAGGCCCTACGGGCGCGCGGTCTTGTCTATCGCTGCTTCCTCACGCGAAAAGCTCTGCAGGCTGAGCTGGACCGGCGCGATATCGGGATCAGCCCGGCCGGTGAGCGCCCGTATCCAGGCCCGGAAAAGCTTTTATCGGTAGACGAAGTCGAAGCGCGACTGGCAGACGGCGAAGGGTTTGCCTGGCGTTTATCGCTGGCCCGGTGTCGCGACCTGTTGGGGCAGGCGTTCGATCAACTGACATTTGAAGAGACGGGTGATGCCCCGGATATCGAAACGGGCCTTGTAAAGGCCCATCCAGATTGGCTCGGGGACGTCTTGCTGGCCCGGAAGGATACACCCGTCAGCTATCATCTGGCCGTTTGTCATGATGATGCGATTCAGAAGATCAGCCATATTGTTCGGGGTGCCGATCTCTATTTCGCCACTCATATTCACGTGCTCTTGCAGGCGATTATGCGCTGGCCGACGCCGATTTATCAGCATCACAAACTGTTGCTCGATGAGCATGGCCGGAAGTTTTCAAAGACGGACCGGTCAAAAACCCTTCGCAGCCTGCGTGAAGAGGGCGTAAGGCCAGACGAAATTCTCGAGGGATTTCCGATTTGACCAGCACCGTCTATCCCACGCCATTCGACCGACGCAGCCAGCTGACCGGCATAGCGGCGCTTGCGCTGGGCGGGTTTCTGGTGGGCCTGGCTCCGATCGGGCTTCGATATGCCGTTGATAGCGGGCTTGGCCCTCAGACGACGGCGTTCTGGCGGTATGCCATTGCGATCCCGTTCTTCCTGTTATTCTTCAAAGTGCGCGGGAAAGGGCCTTCAAAACCAAACAAGGCAGCCATACTGGCGGGTATCTTCTTCGCGCTCGACATCGGATTCTGGCATCTGGCGCTGACAATGACATCGGTCGCCAACGCTACGTTTATCGTCAATCTGGGCAGCATCGGTGTGGGATTTCTTGCCTGGATATTCCTGAAGGACAGGCCATCCCTGTTCTGGGGGGTGGCCATTGTGCTGGCGATGCTCGGCGCGTGGCTTTTGTCACGTGGCGGGTTCGATATTGGCGGCGTCAGAGGCATTCAGGGCGATATGATTGCCGTGCTCGCCGCAAGCTTTGTTGCGCTCTACATGCTGTTTGCGGCTATTGCCCGCAGATCGCTTGACGCCATCAGTGTGATATTCTGGGCGACGACAACCGAAGCCGTTGTCGCAGCCTTGATGGCGCTCGCATTCGGCGAAAGTCTTGTGCCGCCAAGCCTTCAGTCGCTTGGCATACCGGTCTTTCTGGCGCTTTTTGCGCAAATCGGCGGGCAGGGCTGTATCGTCTTCGGGTTCGGACGAGCGCCTGCGGCCATTGCCGGCGTGATGGTGCTGGTTCAGCCTCTGACAGCCGCCCTGATCAGCTGGCCACTGTTCGGCGAAGCGCTTGTGCCAGTACAGCTTTTGGGGGCCGGCCTCTTGCTGGGCGGCATTCTGATTGCGCAATTGCCGGTGAGAAGATGATGATCACTGGCGCGAAAAAAAGTGTCATAGTTAGATGCAAGACATGAGCTTATCCCTAACAGCTGCCCACAGGACGATTCCATGAAATCTGCGCTATTAATTTCCACTCTGCTCGCCGGGATCGGGCTTGCCGCCTGTTCGACCACAGAGCCAAATGAGGCCAGATCGACGATTGCGATCGAACGTGTTGCCATGACGCCCGCTCAGGCAGGCGATAGCTATTATGCTGCTGCGTCTTCGGCCGTTAAGGCGCGCGCGACAAAGGAAACTCCGCGCAGGGCGAAGAACATCATCCTCTTCGTGGGCGACGGCATGGGTATATCCACGCTGACTGCGGGGCGTATTTATGCCGGCCAGCAAAAGGGCGTGGATGGCGAAAGCTATCAGCTCTCCATGGAAAAAATGCCGGAAGTGGCGCTGTCAAAAACCTATGCGCATGATGGGCAGATTGCCGATTCTGCGGCCACAGCGACAGCGATGGTCACCGGAGCCAAGGTGAATATGCGGACGCTCGGTGTCTCCACCTCTGCCCGGTACGACAATTGCGCGTCCTCTCAGGGCAACGAACTGACCACGTTGTGGGAATTGGCCGAAGAGGCTGGTCTCGCCACCGGTATTGTCTCCACGGCTCGCATCACGCACGCAACGCCGGCATCAACCTATGCCAAGGCGGCGTCACGGAACTGGGAAAACGATACGGAGCTCGGCGCGTCTGGTGAAGGCTGCAAGGATATCGCGGCGCAATTGATCGACTGGCCGGTTGGCGATGGATTTGAAGTCGTGCTCGGTGGCGGGCGCGGCAATTTCATGACCTCAGATCAGGCCGACCCGGAATATCCGGAAAAAACAGGACGCCGCGAAGATGGCCGTGATCTTGTGGCCGAATGGACCGGAAAATCCGCCGATCATGCGTTCGTCTGGGACAAGGCGGGCTTCGATGCGACGGATTTCGAAACCGACGCCAAAATTCTCGGCCTTTTCGAACCTTCCCACATGCAATTCGAACTCGACCGGGAAAAGGATGCTGCTGGTGAGCCATCACTGGCAGAGCTGACAAAGGCTGCGATCAGCCGTGTGTCCCGCAATGAAGACGGCTTCGTGCTGATGGTTGAGGGTGGCCGCGTTGATCATGCCCATCACGGGAACAATGCCAAACGTGCCCTGACCGATGTCGGTGCGCTCGATGAAGCGGTTCAGACCGCACTCGACATGACGGATGACGAGGAAACGCTGATCCTGGTGACAGCGGACCATAGCCATGTCTTTGTCATTGCGGGCTATTCTGTTCGCAACAATCCGATCCTGGGCAAATCGGCAACCGGCATTGGCACCTATAACAAAGGCGCTGATGGCAAACCCTACACCACGCTCGGCTATTGGAACGGGCCAGGCTCTGTCTGCATTGAGGACGACGCCCAAGGCCGCGTCACATGTTTGCGTCAGGATCTTACCGGCGTGGATACAGAGGCGGATAATTACCTTCAGCAGTCACTGGTGCCGATGGGATCTGAAACCCACGCCGGTGAGGATGTGGCAATCTTTGCATCGGGGCCGGGCGCTGAACTGGTCAACGGAACGATGGAGCAGAATGAAATCTTCCACGTTCTGGCGCAGTCACTCGGCCTGACCGATTAGATTTTCAGGAACTTTCAAATGAAAAGGCCGCCTCTGAAAGGGCGGCCTTTTTTTTGCGTTTTCAGTGATGCGCGAGATCAGAATTTGATCTCGCCATTGTCGATTTGCGCCTGCACCTCAGGCGTCAGTGGCACATACTCATCCGTACCCGGCAGTCGGACGTAAACCGTGTCTTCGGCATCCACCTTGGAGAGGTCATAGCCTTCCTTTACAAGCTCCACCTTGCGGTATTTGAAGGTGCCGGTCGTTTCGGCATCGGGCTGCACGCGGATGAAGATCGGACGCGCATAGGTCGGCAATTGCGTATCCACATGCGCCGCCAGCGCCTTGCCATCAAACTCGGCATTCGGCAGCAGCTTGACAGCGGCCATACCAGCCCGGCCATCCGTATCCGGCATGGCAACGCCATAAACGTTGGGCAGCTCAATGGCCGGGAACACAGCCAGCGCCTCGGCCACTTCATTCGTTGAGACGTTTTCAGCCTTCCAGCGGAAGGTATCGCCAATCCGGTCAACGAAGTAGAAATAGGCGTGTTCATCCTTCTTCAGAAGGTCGCCGGTCCGGAACCACATATCGCCTGGCTCGAACACATCGCGCAGGATTTTCTTTTCCGTCTGTTCCTTGTCGTTATAGCCGTCAAACCGGGCTGTTTCGCCGATCATGCCGATTGCTTCACCCGCTTCATTGACATCAGCCTCGATGCAGAAACCGTCCGCATCCCGAATGGGCTTTTCCTCGGCAATGTCGAATTTGACGATTTTGGTGTGGATCCGGCCTTCCATATACTTTGGTAAACGGCCTACCGCGCCAATTTTGCCATCGGAGTTGATGAAGGACACATTGCCTTCGGTAGAGCCGTAGAATTCCACCAAATGCTCAATGCCGAATCGTTCCACGAAGCGTTCCCACACTTCCGGACGAAGGCCATTGCCAAATCCGGTGCGGATCTTGTGCTGCTTTTCCAGCGGGTGTTCGGGTGTGTTCATCAGATAGCGGCACAGCTCGCCGATATAGACAAAAGACGTTGCGCCATATTCCACCGCATCTTCCCAGAAGGAGGACGCAGAGAATTTCCGGCGAAGGATCAGGCTTGCACCTGTCAGCAGGGCCTGGCCCACCCCGCAAATGCCGCCCGTGCCGTGATAAAGCGGCAGGGTCATATAGATGCGATCCCGCGATGTGATCCGACACGGGACTATGAAACTGTTCAGCATGCCGATGGTGCGCGCATGGGTCAGCCGCGCGGCCTTTGGAAGGCCGGTCGTGCCGGATGTATAGACGTAAAGGCACACATCATCGACGGTCATGTTTTCGCGAATAGAGGCATCTGGACGCTCTGTTGAAAGCTCCGCAAACTTGTCGTCCATGGCTTTGGCGCCCGGAATGTCGCCACCTACTGACCAGATTTCAAGTTCGTCAGAGAACAGCTCACGGGCGGTATCCAGCAGTTCGGCCTGTTCTGGTCCGGCCACCAGCGCCTTGGCGCTGGCAATGTTGACACAATGAGCCAGGCCCTGTCCCTGAAGCTGGTTGTTGATCAGGGCTGTAATGACACCGACTTTGGAAAGCCCGATCCAGAAAGCGATGAAATCCGGTTTGTTTTCCATGAACAGTGCCACGGCGTCGCCAGGCTTATAGCCCTGTGACAGCGCCCAGTTCGCATACTGATTGGCGCGGGCATCAAACTCTTCATAGGTAAAAAGCTTGTCTTCAAAACGAACTGCCACATTGCGGCGGTGTTGATCGACCGACGCCTCGTAATCATCGGCGACAGTTCTTTTTGTACCTGGCGTAATATCGCCAAGACGCTTCAATGTTCCGCGAATAGTGGAAAAGTAAGTATACTCTCGTTTTATGGTATCGAATACACCCATATTACGCCGCTCCCTTCGACTGTTTATTTGCTTGTCCTAACCATAGTAGAGATTTTGCCAGGTGTCAGTGCAATTGGTTGTGAAACCGGATTTTCCTGGCGCGCTGGCCCGAAAGTCAGTTGAGAAAGCTGAATTGCATGAAATTTTCAGAGTCGTTTTCACCTTTCGCAATCAGCTTTCCCCCATGCTCCCGCTTTCATCAAAGACTATGGGTGGGAATTTGACGAGCAGGGAACAGGAAGCGGCGCGCTGGCAGCTCATGCTGGTCTTGCGTCCGGGGGAAGAACTGATCTGGTATGACCGGCCACCAGCCATCCAGCTGGCTCGGAAACCTGCACTGAGCATACTTTTCATGCTGGGCTGGACAGCGCTGGCACTTTTCATTTCCTTGATTGCGTTCCGTCAGATGACCCTTGCTGGCGATCCAAGTGTTATGTTTGCCGTCTTTCTGGTCGGCGTTGCGCTGAGTGTTTTTGGCCTGGTGGTCAGCGCGGCCAATGCCTGGCAATTGCTTGCGTCGTGGCGAACCTTTTACGGCCTGACGGACAGGCGTCTGATCATTGTACGAGCCCTCTGGCCTGGCAATCTGGTCAGCCTGCGTAAGGGATGGCTCGAATCGATCCGTACAACGGTGAACAAGAATCAGAACATCGTCCATCTGACTGGCAAGAAGGGCATTCGTACCGTGCCCGACCGCATAAATCTTTATCTGAATGATAACGCAGATGACGTGGCTATGTCCTGCCGAAGCGTTCTTGTGCCCTGAGACAATTGGGCTCTTTGCAAGCGTAGAGAAATTGGCATCACTATCCGCATAACGTCGAATAGGGGAGCGAAGTCATGAGCCTCACGCTATATGGTCTGAAAAATTGTGACACCTGCAAGAAAGCGCTTGGTGCGCTGAAGAAAGCAGGGCGAGAGGTCAGTTTTGTCGACATTCGAAGTGAGGCTGATCTCGAAGGCAAGGTGCCTGTCTGGCTGACAGCTATTGGTCAGAAAGCCCTTTTGAATACGCGCTCTACCACCTGGCGTGGATTGAGCGACGACGAAAAAGCGCGGGCAGACACCGATGAACTCGTCGATCTTCTGGTGGCGAACCCCACGCTGATCAAACGGCCCGTTATTGAGGCTGACGGTCAGGTCTATGTCGGCTGGAACAAGGAAGTAGAACTGGCTCTGGCGTAACGCCTCAGCCCCCGGCATTCACCACTTCATGGATGGCCTTGAGCTGGCTGAGAAGCGCTTCGGCACCATCAAGCGGCAGGCAGCTTGGGCCATCACACAAAGCCTTGTCCGGGTCTGTATGGAATTCCAGAAAAATACCGTCTGCACCGGCGGCAATGGCTGATTTCGCGATAATGGGCACGCCTTCGCGCCGTCCGCCCGTAGAGCCGCCAGCCGTACGCGGGTCTGCGCCAGGCAGCTGCACGGCGTGGGTCGCATCAATCGTGACGGGGACGTCGAGGGCTTTCATCGCCTGAATACCAAGCATGTCGACGACAAGATTGTTATATCCAAAGCCTGAGCCGCGCTCGCACATGATCACCCGGTCTTTTGTGGTGACCTCGCCCACCTTGGAGATGATGTTTTTCGAGTCCCATGGGGCGATAAACTGAGCTTTCTTGACGTGAAACCAGCCATCCCGGGCATCGACAGCCTTTGCGCCAGCGACCACCAGATCGGTCTGACGGCACAGAAAGGCCGGCAATTGGACGACTTCAGCGATTTCGGCGACCGGTTCGGCCTGATCGACCTCGTGATAATCGGTGACCACCGGCACGCCCAATTCTGCTTTGACTTTTGAGAGGATTTTCAGGCCCTCATCCAGCCCCGGGCCACGATAGGACGTGATGGATGATCTGTTTGCCTTGTCGAAGCTGGCCTTGAAAATATAGGGCAGACCCAGCTTTTCGCAGACCGCTTTCAGATGGGTCCCCACTTTCAGAGCCAGCGCTTCATCTTCCAGAACATTCAGCCCCGCCATGACGCAAAGCGGTTGTCCCGGGCCGATTGAAATATCGTATTTGGAAAGCGTGCGAACGGCCATGGCAAATTACCTTCTCGTGCGTTTCGGGGAACACAAGGCTTTGCCCCAAAACGCCCGAAAGTGAAAGGGGCCTATTCAGCTGCAGTGGCCATGGCGGCCGGGGCAGGCTGGGCACCGCGCACCAGCCGACCTGGCCGGGCATTGGTGAATTCTCCCTGACGCCGGATGATGGTGCCAGCTACCAAAGTCGTGTCATAGCCATCCGCCCGCTGGATCAGGCGACGGCCACCCGCAGGCAGATCATAGGAAACTTCGGGCGCGTGGAGGGTGAGATTGTCATAATCAATCACATTCACATCCGCCCGATAACCGGGCGCCAGCAAACCGCGATCAAGCAGACCGACGGCCCTGGCGGTGTCCTGTGTCTGACGCCTGATGATGAATTCCAGCGGCAGTTTCTCGCCTCGCGATCGATCACGGGTCCAATGGGTCAGCATACTTGTGGGAAACGATCCATCACAGATCATGCCCACATGCGCGCCGCCATCGGAAAGGCCCGGGATTGTCGCCTGACTGGATAGCATTTTGTAGCTCGGTTCAAGCGAGTTCTGCGCATAGTTCAGGAAGGGGAAATACAGCATGGCCTTGCCGTCATTTTCCAGCAGAAGGTCCAGCGCCAGCGCTTCCGGGCGAACGCCCTTCGCCTTGGCCAGATTGGCCAGAAGCCGCGTTTCATCGGGCTCATAGTCTGGTTGGTCGCCCAGAAGGAACATGCGGTCGAAGCGCTTGAGAACGGCTTTCGCGAACACATTGTCCGGGTCCGGGGTATCATTCAGCAATTGCTCACGGAATGCCGGATCACGGAGCAGGGCAACACGCTCTTCCAGGGGGTTGTCGGCAATCGACTGGTAAACCGGATGGGCCGAGAACGGGTTCATGGTCAGAGTGAGGCCGAGCAGGACGCCAACCGGACGCCCGGCCACTTGCGCCAGCATGGGCAGGCCATCTTCGCGGGCCGCTTCAATTGCGCCAAGCAGGGCCTGCCAGCTGTCAGGTGCCATATCAGACTGCGCCAGAGACACAGAAAGCGGACGCCCTGACTCCTCGACCAACCGCCGTAACATGGCGGCCTCTTTCTTTGGATCGTTGAAGTCGGAGACAAACTGCAACACGCCTGCGTCGGCCTCCTTCAGGGCCATGGCGATGCCAAGAAGCTCTTCTTCGTCCGCGGTCAGTGTCGGCGTGGGTTGCCCGTCAGAGGTGCGGTGGTTCAGCGTTCTGGATGTCGAGAAGCCAAGCGCGCCAGCCTTTACGGCATCGCCAGCCAGCCTCGCCATTTTATCAATGTCTTCTGGCGTGGCGTCCTCGCGGTTTGCGCCGCGTTCACCCATCACATAGACACGCAGCGCGGCGTGCGGCAGCTGGGCCGCAATATCAATGTCGAATTCACGTGTGGAGAGGAAGTCGAGATACTCGCCAAAGCTCTCCCAGCACCAGGGCAGACCCTGCGAGAGAACCGGAAAAGGGATGTCTTCCACACCTTCCATAAGGCGAATCAACCGGTCATGGTCACTTTCCCGCACGGGCGCGAAGCCGACGCCGCAATTTCCCATCACAGCTGTTGTCACGCCATGCAGGGAAGACGGGTCCAGCCGGTCAGACCAGCAGGCCTGTCCATCATAATGGGTGTGAATGTCCACAAAGCCGGGCGTCACGATTTTGCCTGTCGCATCGATTTCCTCGGTGCCGCTGCCGACCACATCGCCGACCGCTGCAATCAATCCGTCGCGAATGGCCAGATCGCCGGAAAAGCCAGGCTTGCCCGACCCGTCGAAAATTGTGCCGCCGCGAATGACGAGATCATACTCAGCCATGTCGAGATCCTCCCTGATATTGTATTTTCAGAAAGGATACCATTGCAGGGCAGCTACCAAAAGTGTTCCCCTGCGTCAGGTTTCTGAAGGCCTCTGATCTAGTATTTCCAGAAGCGGGGTGTGAGCACCACGAAGACGGGGATAATTTCCAGCCGTCCGAAGATCATGTTGAACGTCATGATCCATTTGGCGACGCCGGGAATGTTCTGAAACGTGCTGGCCGGGCCTACTTCCGGACCCATGCCGGGGCCGACATTGGAAATCGCGGTCGCAGCGGAAGAATATGCCGTCAGCGCATCCATGCCGGTCAAGGACAACAGAACAGATGAGACTGAGAAGATCAGAAGATAGAGGAAAATGAAGATCATCACCGAATGAAGGACGTCTTCATTCACGCGTCTGCCGCCATAACGGACAATGGTTACACGGTTGGGGCTGAGCAATCGTTTGGCAAATGATAAAATCGTGCGGCCCATGATTTCGATCCGAAACACGTTCATGCCGCATGCCGCAGAGCCCGCACATCCGCCCACAAACATCAGAAGCACAAACACAATATCGGCAAAACTGCCCCACTGGCCGTAGTCATTCACGGCGTATCCGGTCCCGGTGATCACAGTCAGAACGCTGAACAACACATCCCGATAGACATCCGGGTCCGAGCGCATATGCGTCGCTTGCGGGCTGATGAACAGATAAACGATCAGCGCCAGCGTCATAAGAACCACGATAATCATGAACATGCGGGGCTGTGGGTCCTTGATCAGCGAGTTCCACCGACCGTGAAACATCATCATCACCATGGCGCCGAACGGCATGGCGGCGACGATCATGAAAAAGATGCAGACTTCGATGATCCGCAAATCCTGGTATTTACCGATCGACGCGTCCGAGGTGGAATACCCCCCGGCGGCCATGGTTGTCATCGCATGGTTGATGGCATCGAACGCATCCATGCCCGCAACCGCGTAGCAGATGCCGCACAATACCGTCAGGGCCACATAGAGAATGGTGATCTGTGTGGCGATCTCCCGGACGCGCGGCAGGAACTTGCCGGAGATATCTGACGATTCTGTCTGAAAGAGCTGCATACCACCGACGCGCAGGGTGGGCAGGACGGCCAGCGCCGTGACGATGATACCGACCCCACCAATCCATTGCAGGATCGACCGCCACAACAGAAGCCCCTTCTGCTCCTGATCAAGGCCGGTCATGATCGTGGCGCCTGTGGTGGTCAACCCGGAAACGGTTTCGAAATAGGCGTCGGTAAAGCTGAACCCCACAGCCAGAAATGGGAGTGCGGATGCCAGAGGCAGCACCACCCAGACCAGAACGGTCAGAAGGAAGGCTTCACGTGTGCCTGTGCGCTGCTGCGTCCCACTGGCTGCGATCGCCAGGATGCCGCCAATGCCCATGGTGGCAAGGCCCGTCAGGGCAAAAATGGTCCAGGCATCCTCACCCATGATGATATCGGTCAACGCACAAGGCAGCATGGCTGCACCCGTCAGGATGAGCAGAAGCCCGAGCGTCAGGAGGATTGGCTGGAACCGCATGGCGAGCAGGCGTCGCGCCTAATTCATCGTCGCCCGGTCATGAGGACTGTCGAGGGAAAAAGCCGGGATTTTCACGATGAATTCCTCTCCATCCTCACGCCGCATGGTGAAACTGCCCATCATCATGCCCGAAGGTTCGGTTAATGGACACCCACTTGCGTAAACATAGCGTTCACCAGGATGAAGAATGGGCTGTTCACCAACCACGCCTTCACCTTTCACCTCCTGCCGGCGTCCTTTCACATCGGTGATGATCCAGTGGCGGCGGAGGAGCTGGATGGTTTCCTCAATCCCGTTCTCGATTTCAATCGTGTAACGCCAGACAAATTCCCGATCATGCGGCGAGGACTGCTGGTCAACGTATTCCGGCAGAACGCGGATCACCACGCCATAGGTTTCCATCTCATAGGGAAAGCTGGTCTGAGGGTCTGACATCATTCAGCCTTCCAGTGCCGCATCAAGCGCGCCCATGAAGTCTTCAGTCAGGTCCTCAAGGTCTTCAAGACCAATGGACACGCGCACCCAGGACGCGTCCAGCCCCATCTGCGCGCGCTCTTCGTCAGAAAGGGCGCGGTGCGTTGTTGTCGCCGGATGGCAGGAAAGAGATTTTGCATCGCCGAGATTGTTGGAGATCCCGACAAGGTTCAGTCCGTTTAGGTAACGGAACGCAGCCTCCTGTCCGCCTTTCAGCGAGAACGCGATCAGTGAGCCGCCGGATGTCATCTGCTTTGACAAAACCTCATAGTGCGGATGGTCCTTGCGTCCCGGATAGCGGATTTCGCGAATGGCCGGGTGTTCGGCCAGACGGTCTGCCAGCGCCGCCGCGGTTTTGCACTGGCGCTCCACGCGCAAGGGCATTGTCTCGAGCCCCTTCAGTACGACCCAGGCATTGAACGGAGAAATCGACGGCCCGTAATGACGCAGATACGGGTCGATCACCTCTTCCATGTCTTTCTGCGGACCGAGAATGGCACCCGCCAGAACACGACCCTGACCATCCATATGCTTTGTCGCTGAATACACCACCCAGTCAGCGCCCAGTTCGAACGGGTCCTGCAGGAGCGGTGTGGCAAACACATTGTCAACAATCAGCTGTGCGCCGGCCTTATGGGCCAGCTCGGCTACCGCCTTGATGTCCACGCCATCAAGCATCGGATTGGCAGGACTTTCCACCAGCACCAGCTTGGTCGGCTTGGACAGCGCCTTTTCCCAGGCTTCCATGTTCATGCATTCGACAAATTCGGTCTCGACGCCGAATTTCGGCATCTGATTGGCCAGAATCCATCGGCACGAGCCGAACAGCGCTGTGGCTCCCACAATCCGGTCGCCGGTCTGGATTGGCGCTGTCAGCAAGGTCGAGATCGCACCCATGCCGGAGGCGGTGACCCGGCAGGCTTCCGCACCCTCAAGGATACGCAAACGCTCTTCCAGCATGGCAACGGTCGGGTTGCTGTAGCGGGAGTAGACATAGCCTGGCTGTTCGCCTGCCATGCGCGCCATGGCCTGTTCCGCACTGTCATACATATAACCGGATGTCAGGATCAGCGCTTCGCTGGTTTCGCCCCATTGGGTACGCTCCGTTCCGCCATGAACAAGCTGCGTGGCCTGTCGGTATCGGTTCATCGGAGTGTTTTGATCACCTGAACTCATAGCAGGTTGCCTTTCAATCATGAGCCAGCGGGCATAGAGACTTGCGCTACCTTCCGTCAAGGTGGAGGAATAGTCGAGAGTTCAGAATCAAGGGAAGTGGGCAGCGTGAGTTTTTCGGACGGAATCCTGGCAGACCATCAGATTGAACAGGCGATTTCGGACGGTCTGATCCGCTCAGATACACCGCTTGCCCCCTTGCAGATCCAGCCTGCCAGCCTCGATTTGCGGCTCGGCACGCGCGCTTACAGGCTTCGGGCCAGCTTCCTGCCCAATGGGCGCACGGTCGAGGATTGTCTGACTGACGATATCGTAATGCATACGCTGGACCTCACCGATGGTGCGGTGCTCGAAACCGGGTGTGTCTATCTTGTGCCGCTGGAAGAGTGCGTCACCCTCACGCCGGGGCTGACGGCCTCTGCCAATCCGAAAAGCTCGACAGGCCGGATTGACGTTTTTGTTCGTCTGATCGCCGATGGCGTGTCTGCGTTCGACAAAATCCCGGAAGGGTATGATGGCCCGCTCTATGCCGAGGTTTCGCCGCGTACATTTTCCATTCTGGCCCGGCCCGGTGACCGGCTCCTGCAGATGCGATTTCGCCAGGGCGCGCACACGCCCGTCCATTCGCTCGATTTTTCGGTCCACCTCCAGCCCATGCAGGAAGGTCTCATCGGCTATCGGGCACGTCGTCATGCGCGCGTGCTTGATCTGACGAAGATTGGGGCTCACGCTGTCGCTGATTACTGGGAGCCGGTTTACGCGCGTAATGAGCGCCTCATCCTGGATCCGGACGAATTCTACATTCTGGCCTCGCATGAATATGTGACCATCCCCGTAGATCAGGCTGCCGAAATGGCGCCGATTGCGACGGATCTTGGTGAATTTCGCGCGCACTATGCGGGCTTTTTCGACCCGGGCTTCGGCGTGGATGGCATTGAGGGCCGGGCGGTGCTGGAAGTGCGGGGGCGCGATGTGCCGTTTCTTCTGGAACACGCTCAGCCGGTTGGTCGCCTCGTCTATGAGCCCATGTCGGCCCTGCCGAAAAAGCCCTATGGCTCCAACGGGTCAAACTATCAGGGGCAGGGGCTGAAGCTTTCCAAGCATTTCGGGGCTTAGCGGGTGCCGGATCTTTTGATCACCACACCAATCCAGCCAAGGCCGTCATAGCCTTCATATCCTTGCGTGTGGGCGAAATAGACATGGTTTTGGTCATCATGATAGCTGCCCGTTTTGTCAGCACCATCTTGCAGGTTGAACGGTTTACCGATGCCCTCACCATCCGATGAAGCAATACAGTACCGGTCCTGATTGAGGATCAGAACACGCATGTGTTCCCATTCGGCAGGGGAGAAGGGTGGTTCATCCTCG
This sequence comes from uncultured Hyphomonadaceae bacterium, assembly GCA_964342455.1. Classification (GTDB taxonomy): domain Bacteria; phylum Pseudomonadota; class Alphaproteobacteria; order Caulobacterales; family Hyphomonadaceae; genus Ponticaulis. The sequence continues at coordinate 40,381 of CAYFGB010000002.1, read as the reverse complement.
ACGACGGAGCGACCCTGGGCCTCCCAGTCAAAATGGACCCCGAGCACGCCCAGAACGTCACCTTGCCGCGCACCGTTTGCGCGAACCGCGGCGGCATAGGTCAGCACAGCTTTATCTGCATAATCTGAAGACCGGTAAACGCGGCTGACAACATAGTCATCCCCTGAACGGCTCGCCAATGCGTCCTGAAACCAGGGTTCAGACGACACATTCTTTCCAACAAGGTGGCGGGCCTGCGGGTTTGCGCAGGCAAATATCCGCCCGTTCCGGTCAGCCAGTACAAGATCCCGGTACACAGTGTAGTAACGGTGGATCACGCCAAGCCGCTCTGCGGCAAATGTCTGCCCGTCCGTATTGGCAGGGTCAGAAAGCGCTCGCCAGAACGCGGTGTCGGTCGCCCACCAGCGCACATCGGCGGTGCGCTCAAACAGGTTACGAACAATCAGCTGTACCGTGGAAAGGGCAATATCCTTGAGGCGCTGATCTTCGAGCTTCCCGGCCACCACAACGCATTGTTCGAGAGGTGGGACGATGCTGGCCTCGAACTTGTCCGCTGCCTGCTTGGCCTGATCAGCAAGGGATTTCACCTCTCCAGCCACCACTTCAAAGCCCTTGCCCGCCTCGCCGACGCGAGCCGCTTCGATGGTCGCGTTCAAGGCCAGAAGACGCGTACGATCTGAGATTTCGCGGTTTTGTTGAGAGAAGCGGAAAACAGACTGGCGCAGGGCATCCAGACTTTCATCCATATTCATATCGGCAAGGTCAGTGGTCTTGTCGGATACTTTGCCTTTGGTGGCAGAGAAGGAATTGGCGGGTGTTTTGGTCGAAGCGAACATTCAGATCCCCCTGAAGCTTTCGCCATCATGAGGGAATTTTGCTGAGTAATCGCTAATTTTTTAAAATACAGACTGAATAGGGGTAAATATATAGCGCGAAAATATTCACCAAATGCCTCTGCAGGCAGGTGAATACTCTCGCGTTAGTTGGGAAAAGTTGCGAGCTCTTTATTCGGATGTATTCGCAACCTTTTCTCAGTTACCCGGACTTCGCTTAGTCCAGGTTCAGCAGTTCCGCGTCACCGCCGGATGCTGCGATATTGTTGGTCACCACACGTTCAACAGCGAAACGCTGAAGATAGTGCGGGCCACCAGCTTTCGGGCCGGTGCCGGACAGACCTTCGCCGCCAAATGGCTGCACGCCCACAACAGCGCCCGTCATGGAGCGGTTGATATAGGTGTTGCCCACTTTGACGAGGCTTTTCACCTCATTGGCAAAGCTGTCGAGACGGGAATGAATGCCCATGGTGAGACCGTATTTCTTGGCATTCAGCCCAGGGGTGACCTTTTCAATGCGATCAGGGTCATAGCGCACAACGTGCAGGATCGGACCGAAGGTTTCCCGCTCAAGCAGATCAATGCTTTTCAGCTCAACAAGTGTCGGTGCGAAGAAGGTTTGCTTCTCCGGGAGATCCTTGGGCTCCATCCGGTGCAGGATCTTCATGCCTTTGCCGAGATTGTTCAGGTGGTCATCCAGCATTTGCTTGGCATCAGCATCAATAATCGGGCCGATATCGGTCGATGGCAGGGCAGGGTCGCCCAGCTTCAATTCGTTCATCGCACCTTTCAGACTTTCGATCAGCATGTCAGCCGTATCATCTGGCAGGAAGGCCACACGCAGCGCCGAACACCGTTGGCCCGCTGATCCGAAGGCAGAGGACACCATGTCGTCAACCACCTGCTCCCGAAGGGCGGTTGTGTCGACGAACATGGCGTTCATACCGCCGGTTTCGGCAATCAGGGGCACGATTGGCCCGTCACGATTGGCGAGCGTCTGGTTGATCAGGCGCGCGGTCTGTGTCGATCCGGTAAAGCAGATACCGGCAACGTCTTCATGCTTTGTCAGCGGTGCACCAACTGTTTCGCCATCGCCCGGCAGTAGGTGGAGAAGTTCTTTCGGAATTCCTGCCGCGTGGAACAGTTTCACGGCCTCGAAGGCGATCAGATTGGTCTGCTCGGCTGGTTTGGCCAGAACGGCGTTGCCTGCGGCCAGCGCGGCTGCCAGCTGGCCGGTAAAAATGGCCAGCGGGAAGTTCCATGGCGAAATACAGACGAACACGCCGCGACCGTGCAGCGAGTGATGGTTGGTCTCGCCAGCCGGTCCGGGCATGCGCTTGGGTTCGTTGAACAGGGTTTCCGCTTCATGCGCATAATACCGGCAGAAATCCACGGCCTCGCGAACTTCGGCAATACCGTCATCCAGCGTCTTGCCGCCTTCGCGGGACATGATGGCAATCAGGCGTTCCATATTGTCTTCAAGCGCCTGTCCCATTTCACGGAGCAGGTCAGCCCGTTTCACGCCGCCGCGCGCATCCCATTCCGGTTGTGCTTTTCTGGCGATTTCGAACGCGCGCTGGACGTCTTTCGCATCGGCCCATTTCACGGTTCCCACCGCATGAGAATGGTCGTGAGGGCAGACAATCTTGTCGCCCTTTTTGGTGTCGGCCTTGCCGCCAATGATCGGGCCAGCGGCGAGGGTGGGGCCATCGTCCAGGATTTTACAGGCGCGCGCCAGCCGATCGCGATCGGCCTTCATGGACAGATCCATGCCCTTGGAGTTTCGGCGGTCTGCACCGTACAGCGAACCGGGCCGCGGAATGCGCGGGTGGCGGTTCAGGCCAGCTTCAAGCCGGGCTGTCGTGTCTGAGACGACGTCTTCAACCGGCACATCATCGTCAAGGAAGGTGTTGACGAAGGATGAGTTCGCGCCGTTCTCCAGCAGGCGGCGGACGAGGTATGGCAGCAAATCCTTGTGAGCACCCACAGGGGCATAGACGCGAACGCGGTGTGCCTCATCAGCAGCCCGGTAGAGCGCTTCGCCCATACCATGCAGGCGCTGGAATTCGAATTGATCCGTACCCAGCTCATCGGCAATCAGGCGCAGCGAAGACAAGGTCTGTGCGTTGTGTGTGGCGAACTGCGGATAGATGTTCGGCACAGCGTTGAGCAGCTTGCGGGAGCAATAGAGATAGTTGAGGTCGGTGGCGTCCTTGGTCGTGAACACCGGGAAATCGCCAACGCCTTCCATGTGCGAATGCTTGATTTCTGTGTCCCAGTAGGCACCCTTCACCAGGCGCACCATCAGGCGCATATTGGTTTCCTTGGACAGCTCAACCAGCTTGTCGATCAGCGGCGCAGCGCGTTTCTGATAAGCCTGAAGCGCCAGACCGAGACCATTCCAGCCTTGCAGGCTTTCCTCATGCGCCAGACGGTCAAGCACCTGCATCTGGATTACCAGTCGGTCGGCTTCTTCAGCATCAAGGCAGAGATTGATGCCTGCTTTAGCGCCCATCTGGCAGAGCTCGAGAATGCGCGGGTACATTTCTTCCATCGCGCGTTCGGTCTTGCGGGATTCATAGCGCGGGTGGAGTGCTGACAGTTTTACCGAAACCCCGTTCTGCAGCTCCGGGGTTTTGCCGGTTGTTTCTTTTTCGACAGCCAGAATCGCATTTTTGTAAGCCTTGAAATACCGGTCGGCATCATCCTGTGTGCGCGCACCCTCACCAAGCATGTCGAAGGAGAAGGTGGCCGCTTCGTGCTCGCGGATCATCTTCTTGCCGCGCTTGGTGGCGGCCTCAACCGTCTTACCAAGCACGAATTGTTCGCCCATGATCCGCATGGCCTGCATCATGGCAGCGCGGATCACCGGCTCGCCACTTTCGCGTACCAGACCAGCAACAAATTTGGCCGGTGACCGCACGGCGCTCGCAGGCGGTCCGACTACGCGACCGGTCATCATCAGGCCAAACGTGGAGGCATTTACCAGCCAGCTTTCGGATTGATTGAGGTGTGAGGCCCAGTCGCCTGACCGGATTTTTTCGGCAATCAGATCGTCGCGTGTTTCGGCATCCGGCACGCGCATCAGGGCTTCGGCCAGACACATCAGTGCGATACCTTCGGAGTTGGAAAGCCCGAACTCCTCCATGAAGCTTTCCATCATGCCCTTCTTGCGGGCATTCTGGCGGGCGTTGATCACTATGTCCCGACCGATGCGGATGGCTTCTTTTCTCTGACCGTCGCTCAGTGGGAGGTCAGAGAGAAGTGAAGCGACCACTTCTTCCTCGCTTGCGTGTTTGAATTCGTCAATTGCGTTCCAATCAAGCGAGGTCTGAGACATGGCGGCTCCTTTTCCGTTCGTCGGCTGTCTGTTCCAATTGTTAACGTACATTGCCCCGACAAAGGTCCACTTCAAGGCGAAGTTTTTCTGTAAACGGGTTCAAGGAGCGCGTGTTGCGGCGTTTTTCTGATCTTTCGCGGCATAAGGTGACCTCAAGTCAGCCCTCTTCGGAAAGAAACTCTCTGATCGCTGAGAGGAAGGTTTTGGAGGCCGGCTCACCCTCCAGCAACAGATGGTTTGCACTCTCCAGCGTCACCAGCCGCGCATTGGGTATCCAGGAGGCCATCTCACGCGCGGTGTGCCATTCAATGCGTTGATCGCGACGTGAGTGCAGGATTAGCGTGGGAACACGGATTTGCGGCAGCAGTTCCTCGACATCAATATCCCCGAAAGCAGAGAGGAACCTTGCCGCATTGTCCGGTGACGTCGTCTGACGCTGGAAGTCATCAAACCAATGGAGTTGTTCGGCGCTCGCCTCAGGCATGAAGGTGGTCGAGAATATCCGGCGATAGGCCGGATTTTCAGAGCCCCATCCCGCGCGGACAAGCGTAATGATCGCCTCGCGTTCATCAGCCTGGGCTGGAGTGGCATGTTTGCGCCATCCCGCCGAATACCCGCCAAACAGGATCAGCCGGGACACACGTTCAGGGTGGCGAACCGCGTACTCGATCGACACGGCGGCACCTTGCGAGATGCCCAGCAATGGGAATGTCTCCAGGCCGAGCGAATCCACCACCGCCTCAAGGTCGGCAACGAAAGCGGCCTGAGAGATGTCTTTGACGTCCCAGTCAGAAAGTCCGTTTCCACGCTCATCATAGCGAATAAAGGTGTGTTCGCGCGACAGCTCGCGAAACAGCGGGCTCCAGATCGGAGCGTCCCAGTCGAGCTCAAGATGGCTCAGCCAGTTGGCCGCTTTCACCAGAGGCGGGCCAGAGCCGACGGTTGCATAGGCAATGGAGACGTTATCGAAGGTGCGGCAAAACCGGATGTCCTGTTGCGGTGGAGGCGGGTCTGCCGGGCCGGGGCGTCCAGGCGGGGAGGGGTCTTCCTGGCGCGGGAAGGCCAGTTCACCTTTCTGTTTGGCGGAGACAGGCGTAAATTCCATTTCGGCATCATGAAAATACGTCATGAAGCGGCTTTTCTCACGGACATATTCCGCATCCCGCTTCATGCGTAGCAGGCTGAACAGCACGGCATTTGCGCCGTTCACGGAATAAGGCGAGCGTTCCAGCCAGCGCCGCGCCATTGCCAGCCCGGCATCGGGCGACATGTCGGGATGCTCGAAAAGGCGAGGCAAATGATGCTCGACCAGCGCTCGTATACGAGTCCGCTCGGACTCGAGCCAAAGCGAGAATTCCATCTGATCGGGAAGTTCGAGCCCGTCCATAAGCGTCTGTGTGGTCAGGGTATCGAGCGTTTCATGCAGCGTGACGAAATCGAGATCCGGGTTTGCCAGTGCCTGGGTCGCTTCTGTCAGATCCAGCGTCATGCGGGCATTATCGATAAAGACACGCTCTCTGTCCGCCTGCACAGCCACTTTCTCAGGCGTGTTCATCAATGACCGGATCTTGCTGAGAGACCAGCGAAGCGCGCCTTTTGGATCATCCGGGACCGTCCAGAACAGCTCGATCAGGCGATCACGGCGTTGGGCTCGTCCACACACCAGCAGATACGCCAACACAGCCCGCGTCTTCCTGGAGCCGGGCAGGGGCTGAAGCTCGCCGTCTTTGTAGATCGCAAAATCGCCAAGAAGTCTGATGGAAAGATGAGGCAATAAAATTCTCCGAAAAAGCGAGTCTCTGAGGCAAGCTTCGCCAACTTTCAACGCTACTTCAAACGTCTGTTCAAACGGAGCCGTGAGATTGGGTCGTTATTGCCGGAATGTATCCGGAAAACAAACACATAGGGAAATGACATGAAAAACCATATCTTCGCAATCGCTCTCGCTCTTGGCCTCACAGCGCCCGTTGCAGGCGCGCAGGGTGAACAGTTCGTATTTGAATTCAAATATGATCGCACGGAGCTGGTAACGGCTGGTGGCCGCGCGCAATTGCTCAACCGCCTCGATACCGAACTCCGCGACGTCTGCACTGTAGAGCCGAAAAACTCATTTGCACAACGTGAAATGCTGGATCGTCGGTGCGTGAAGATCACGAAAGCGCGTACTCTCGACGAAATCCTTCGCAAGCAGGAAACAATTCTGGCCTTTGCTGGCTAGGCTACCGGTCCCCCATGCCTGCATCCGGCAATGGATGCGGGCACCCGAGGTGTCGGGTCGAGGACATGTGCAAACGGATCAGCCATGATGCATCTTCGACCCGACATTCGGAATAACTGCCTTGCTTTTGTCACCATGATTTGAAAAACAGCGGGTTACAGTGTGCGAGCACATGGAGAACCGCTTTGAAGATCATGCTCATCACCGATGCCTGGCACCCGCAGGTGAATGGCGTCGTGCGAACGCTGACGCGCGTGATCGAAGAGTGCGAAGCGATGGGGCATCAGTTCGAGGTCATTTCGCCTGCTGATGGGTTCAAAACCGTACCGCTTCCGACCTATAGCGAAATCCGGCTGGCGATTGGTGCTCGCAAGGCTATTGATGAACGCTTTCACAAATTCGAACCTGAAGCTGTCCACATCGCGACGGAAGGCACGCTCGGCATGGCCGCGCGTACAATGTGTCTGAAAAACAAGTTTCCTTTCACGACGAGCTATCACACACGGTTCCCGGAATATGTTTCCGCCCGTTTCCCGGTGCCGATCAGCTGGGGCTATGCGTTCATGCGCTGGTTTCACCGCTATTCGGGGCACGTGATGGTCGCCACGCCATCCATGCGCGAGGAACTCGAAACGCATGGCTTCGGCAATGTGGTGTCGTGGTCGCGAGGCGTGGACACCGAACTTTTCCATCCCGACAAACGCACAAGCCATCCGGACCCGTTCGAAGGGATGGAGCGACCGATCTTCCTGAATGTCGGTCGGGTTGCCGTTGAAAAGAATATCGAAGCGTTTGTGAAGCTCGATCTGCCTGGCACAAAGGTAGTGGTTGGAGACGGGCCGCAGCTTGAAGAGCTGAAACGGCGGTATCCGAAGGTGAAATTCCTTGGCGCCAAGTTCGGCGAGGATCTGGCGGCCCATTTCGCCCATTCTGATGTGTTCGTTTTCCCCAGCCTGACCGACACGTTCGGCCTGGTCATCATCGAGGCCATGGCCACCGGCACACCGGTCGCGGGCTATGACGCACCCGGCCCGAAAGATTTGATTCCCGGCTCTGATGCGGGCTTTGTCAGCGAAGATTTGCGGCAGGCAGCGCTCGACTGCCTTGATCTTGATCGAGAAACCATTCGAAAATACGCAGAAGGCTTTTCCTGGCGTGCCTGCGCCGAAGCTTTCCTGTCTAATCTGGAACCGCTTCCGGTTCCGGAACGCCGACGCTTCTGGAAGCGTTTGCGCCGTATCCGTCAGCGGGAAGAACGAGACACGGAAAGCATTCTGTAAAAGGGGCGTTGAATGGCAAATGACATGTCGGCCAAGGCCGAAGCGATGGGGGTCTCCATCATTCGGCATAAATGGTATGAAGATGTCATCGCCATCTTGCTGGGAACGTTTCTGGTTGGCGTCAGCGCGATCTTCTTTGCCAGCGGCAAATTGCTGACGGGGGGCGTCTCAGGTGCGTCCCTGATCATGTCCTACATTTTCCCGTTTCAGTTCGGCTTTTTCTTCTTCTTCCTGAACCTGCCATTCTATCTGCTCGCCATTATCCGGATGGGCTGGCTGTTTACGGTCAAGACGGTCATCTGCGTGGCGTTGATCTCTTTCTTTTCCATCGCGATGAAACCCTTCATCCAGATCGAAAATGTCCATCCGCTGTTCGCCGCCGTGTTTGCCAGCGCGCTTGTGTCCAACGGGCTGATTATTCTGTTTCGCCATGGTGCCGGGGTTGGCGGCGCCACGATCATGGCGCACTTTCTTCAGGAGCGCGGCGTTATCCGCGCGGGCCTGTTCCTGCTGATCGTTGATCTCAGCATTCTTTCCGCGGGCTTCTTCGTTCTGCCATGGCAGAATTTGCTCTACTCGATTATTGGTGCGGTGGTGATGAATCTGGTCGTCGCCATTAATCACCGTCCCGGACGGTATTTCGGGTAGTCCCTGGATTTTTCTCGGTGATGTTGTTTGCTGACGCTCACCTCACCTGCGCCCGGGCGAAGGTGAGGAACAAGGCCGGGCAGTAAATTCAAACCCCCACCACTTCCTGCTCAATCGCGCCAAAAATGGAATGACCGGCCGCGTCCCGCATCTCGAGGCGAACGATATCGCCCGGCTTCATGAATTCGGTGGAAGGTTTGCCATTCGCAATCGTTTCGATCATGCGGATTTCGGCGATGCAGGAATAGCCTTTACCGCCGTCTGAAACGGGTTTGCCCGCGCCGCCATCTGCATCGCGATTGGACACCGTTCCTGAACCAACAATGGCGCCAGCGCCCAGGCTTCGTGTTTTTGCCGCGTGGCTGACCAGCCGTGCGAGTGAGAAGGTCGCGTCCACGCCCGCATCTGCCCGTCCGAAAGGCCGGTTATTGTAATCCACATGCAGCGCGCCATGCAGCACGCTATCCTGCCAGGCATCGCCAAGTTCATCCGGCGTGACAGCAACCGGCGAGAACGCGCTGGAGGGTTTGGACTGGAAAAAGCCAAAACCCTTGGCGAGTTCGCCTGGGATCAGCCCGCGAAGCGAGACATCATTGCACAGCATTATGAGCTTGATATGGCTGGCCGCGTCTGCCTCCGACGTGCCCATCGGCACATCATCTGTAATAACGGCGATTTCGCCTTCCATGTCGCAGCCCCAGGCAACATCGCCCAGCGGGATAGGGTCGCGCGGGCCGAGGAAGGCGTCAGAGCCGCCCTGATACATGAGCGGGTCATCATAAAAGCTCGCTGGCACCTCCGCCCCACGGGCTTTGCGGACCAGTTCGACATGATTGATATAGGCTGATCCGTCTGCCCATTGATAGGCTCGTGGAAGCGGGCTCTCGCAGTCATGCTCATGAAAACGGAAAGTGGGTACAGAGCCGATCTCAACCTGCTCTGCGAGCTGTTTGAGACGCGGCGCGATATGCTCCCAGTCATCGAGGGCAGCTTGCAATGTTGGGGCAATGCGCGCCGCGTCTGTGGCGCGGGTCAGATCGCGCGAGACGACGACCAGGCGGCCATCGCGGCTGCCGTTTCTGAGTGTTGCGAGTTTCATGGGCGTGTTTCCTTCCCAATGTCATCCCGGCCTGAATGAAATGAAGAGCCGGGATTCAGTGTTATTTATGTGCTGGGTTCCGAACATTAATCAGGCCAACTCCCGACGGAGCAAATCAGCTCTCGTCCGCGATCTTCTCATGAAGCCATGCGGCATGACGAGGGGCTTTTTTGGTGGCGCTCCATTCATCGATCATGGGCATGGCAACGTCCTTCAGTTGTTTCATCTGTTCCGGCGTGCCGATATCAGCGGCAAGCTCAATGCGGTGGCCATTCGGATCGAAGAAATAGATGGATTTGAAAATGCCGTGATGGGTCGGCCCCAGCACATCGAGCCCCAAGCCTTCAAGATGTGCTTTCGCTGCCATCAGCTCATCAAGAGAGCCAACGCGGAAGGCGATATGCTGGACCCAGATCGGCGTGTTCTCATCGCGGCCCATATCGGGCTGTTCGGGCAGCTCGAAGAAGGCCAGCACATTGCCATTCCCGGCTTCGAGGAAGATGTGCATGTAGGGGTCGTAAGCGCCTGTGGAAGGTACGTGGTCTTCGGCGATGGCGAGCTGGAAATCCATGCCCAGTGCTTCGCGGTAGAAGTCCACCGTTTCCTTGGCGTCTTTGCAGCGATAGGCGACGTGGTGCACCCCGCCGAGTTTGAAGTCAGCCATCTCTCTGGCTCCTATAGGTTTCGAAATGACATGATCCCCACCTCGTTCCTCCCCTTTCCAGGGGAAGAAAGCGCAAGTGGTCTGGTTTGCTCTCCCTCTTAAAAAAAAGGGCGGCTGGAGGGGGATCCGATCAGGCATCTTCTTTTTGTTTTTCGCCAATCACACCGCGCTTGATCTGGTCGCGTTCGATGCTTTCGAAGAGTGCCTTGAAATTGCCTTCGCCGAAACCCTGCTTGTAGTCGCCCACGCGCTGGATGAATTCGAAGAAGACCGGGCCGATCTGCGGTTCAGCAAAGATCTGAAGCAGCAGGCGCTGAGTGCCGTCTTCTGTGGTGCCATCGAGCAGGATACCGCGGGATTTGAGCGCGCTCTCATCCTGACCATGGCCGGGCAGGCGGTCTTTCAGCATCTCATAATAAGTCTCGGGTGGCGCGGTCATGAACGGCACACCGAGTTTCTTGAGACGATCCCAGGCAGCGACAAGATCGTCGCAGATGAGCGCGATGTGCTGGATGCCCTCGCCATTATACTGGCGCAGGAATTCCTCGATCTGACCTTTCCCGCCTTCGCCTTCTTCATTGAGTGGGATGCGGATTTTGCCATCTGGTGCGGTCATCGCTTTCGAGGTGAGGCCGGTATATTCGCCTTTAATGTCGAAATAGCGGATTTCCTGGAAGTTGAAGAGTTTCTCATAGAAATCAGCCCAATAGGCCATGCGACCGCCATAGACATTGTGGGTCAGATGGTCGATCAGCGTGAAGCCCGCGCCTTCAGGGTGCCTGTCGACATCGGGGAGGTATTCGAAGTCGATGTCATAGATGGAGAGGCCCTCATCATAACGATCAACCAGGTAGATCAGTGAGTTGCCGATGCCGCGAATGGCCGGAATGCGAAGTTCCATCGGGCCGGTCGGCACATCGACAGGCTCAGCGCCATTGGCAATCAGGTGCTCATAGGCGGCTTTCGCATCGCGCACACGGAATGCCATGCCGCAGGCTGAGGGGCCGTGTTCGCGAGAGAAATACCAGGCTGGAGATTTTGGCTCATAATTGGTGATCATGTTGATGTCACCCTGACGCCAGAGCTCGACATCCTTGGACCGGTGGCGAGCAATTTTCGTCATGCCAATGGTTTCGAGGATGGGCTCGATCATGCCCTTTTCGGGGGCGGAAAATTCGATGAACTCAAAGCCATCAAGGCCTGCTGGATTGTCGAAAAGGTCTGCCATTCAAATCTCTCCTGTGTCGGGTGTCTGTGTCTGAAAATAGGATTGGGTGCCGCGATGGATCACCCGGTCGTTCGGGGCGACATCCTGCGGCGCGAAGGCGCTGGCTGAGCGGAGTCGATCGTAGATTTCGTCGAAATCGCGATAGCATTGGCTCAGAAGCTGTTCGAAGCTTTCAATAACGAAGTAGCTCTGCTGGAAATCGTCGATGCGGTAATTGGTGCGCATCAGGCGTTCGAGGTCGAAGCGGATGCGATTGGGGCTTTCATCCTCGAGCGAGAACACGCATTCGCGTGGCGAAGAGAGAATCCCCGCGCCATAAATCCGCAGGCCCTCCGGTGTGTCAATCAGGCCAAATTCGACCGTGTACCAGTAAAGCCGGGCCAGATTGTGCAATTGACCAGAGCCGAGCGCTTTAAGTCCGCCCTCGCCATAGGCCTGCATGAAATCTGCGAATACCGGATTGGCGAGCATGGGCACATGGCCGAACACGTCGTGAAAGACGTCAGGTTCTTCAATGTAGTCAAATTCATGCTCAGGGCGGATGAAAGCGCCCGCCGGGAAGCGCCGATTGGCAAGGTGTTCGAAAAACACCTCATCGGGGACGAGGTCGGCAACAGGGACGACCCGCCAGCCGGTCAGTGGTTCAAGCCGATCGGACAATTTCTGAAAATCGGGAATGCCGCCCTGGGACAATTGCAAAGCATCCATGGCCTCGATCACTTCATCGCAGGCCCGCCCCGGCAAAAGGCGCTTTTGTTGGGCGAACAGCCTATTCCATCGATCATGTTCCTGAGGCGAATAGCTCTCCCAGGCCTGATCAATGGTGTAATCGGCATTTTTCGGCGCGTTCCTGTACCGGTTCTTCGCAATGTCGACCGCTTCGGTCGTCATGTTTCCTCCGCTCATTTTCTGAGCAGTCTAGTCTGTTTTTAACGAAAATGCCGTTCAAAGACGGCTAGAAAATCAGTTGAAATAGAAATTATTGTTTCGAAAAACAAAATATTATGAAACACATCATTCATGATTACGTTATCGGCGCAGGATATCTCCATTCTGAACGAGCTCCAGTCTGGCGCTGCGGAGGGGCGAACCCAGCTCGCCGAAAAGCTCGGCATGTCGCCCACCACGCTGTGGCGGCGGGTCAATGAACTCAAGAAATCCGGTGTTATTCGGGGCGATGTAACGCTTCTCGATCCTGATCAGGTCGGCTATCCGGTCTGCGTCTTCGTGTTTGTGAATCTGAAGGATTATAACCGGGACACGCGTCATGCCTTTGAGGCTTTCATCGAGGACACACCGCAAATCATGGAATGTTTTTCAGTGACGGGTGCGTATGACTACACCTTGATTGTCCGCTCGCGCAGCGTCTCCGACTTTGAAACCTTTCTGATGGAGGAGGTGCTCAGTCATCCGGGGGTTGAGTCGGCCAGCTCCCAGATTGCCCTTCGTCAGCACAAATACACAACGGCCTTTCCGCTTGGGTGAGGAGGGGTGCCTCTAAAGCTCCCGCAAATCCTGTGCGCGGCCGGAGTTCAGTTGCCAGTCCAGATCGCTGACTTGTTCGGCCATGGGCTGTAGCCTTACGAGGATATTGCCCGCCGCCTGACGATAGCCTTCCCAATGCAGCCGGATTGGCAGCTGACACCGCACCGGTATGCTCTCTGCCACACACCAGGTCTGGCTGTTCTTGTGTTCGAGATATTCTTCGCAGGCGCGAATGACCACTTCCAGGGACAGGGCCGGAATGTTGCGGCTGAGATCGCGATATTCATCGCTGATGAAGAGCTCCCAGCTTTCTCCGCGGACCGTCACCCGGGTCATCTGTCCCCCGGCAAAGGCAATGGAGGGCTCTGGCAGACACTCAACAGAAAAACCCACCTGCGCGATAAAAGCGAGGCGGGTATCCAGCCAACTCGAATTCTCGTTTGCGGGTGTTTTCACCCGCCCAGATTGCCACCATCGGACCCTGCTGTTCAAGTCGGATTTCGGCAATTGTCGCTGTGTCGTCAGACTTTCGTCCAGATCTCATGGCACACAAAAAGGGCAGAAAATCTGATATTTGTTGGAACTTGCTGACATGTCGGACGATTTAACTTTGATTAAGGACAAAAGGTTCACTCTGTTTATTATCTGAAGTTATTTGTCAGAACACGGCATTTGCCCGTCGGATTTACGAGGAAAGCTGAGGCAACGTGAACAAACTGCTCGAGATGAAGGCGCATGCCGCAACGCTCCGGGATAAATCACTGGTCTCTTTGTCAGAGGCGTCCCCACACGCAGAACTGAAAGTCTGTGGCTGGTATTTCAATCTGGCCCGGCATTTCGTGGATGACATCGCGCGGACCTTGCTATCCGGTTATGCGCAGGAACGTGAGGTCCCCGAAGCGATTGATGCGCTCTTCTCCGGAAAACACGTGAACCCGTCAGAAGACCGGCCAGCCCTTCACTGGGCGCTGAGATCTCAACCGGGTGAGGGTGACAAGAAAGTTGCCAAGGTTCGTGACAGCCTGAAAGAACCGATGGAGTTTGCGGACAAGGTTCGCATGGGCCTGAATGATGGGCCGCGCTTCCGGTGGGTGGTTCATATCGGCATTGGCGGTTCGGACCTCGGGCCTCGTCTGGTGCATGATGCCTTTCCTGAGATGCGCTCCATCGAAACGCGCATCCGGTTTTGCTCAAACGTTGATCCGCTGGACATTGAACGCACGCTTCTGGGGCTCAACCCGGCTGAAACGCTCGTTATCGGTGTCTCCAAGTCATTCGGTACCGAAGAAACCCTCTACAATCTCAATCAGGCCCGCCGCTGGCTTCAGGCAGAAGTCGGCGATGACTGGACCCAGCATGTTGCGCTGATCACCGGCAATGAGAAACGCGCGGTTGATTGGCTGGGCGAACATAACGGCCAGATATTCGATATGCCGAAGAGTGTTGGCGGTCGGTATTCTGTCTGGTCTGCGGCAAGCCTCTCCTGCATGATTGCTTATGGCAGTGAGTGGTTCAAACGCTTTCTGGCAGGCGCGCACGACATGGATATGCATGTCCGCGAAGTCCCTCTTCAGGAGAACATCGCGGTTCGCCTCGCCATGCTCGATTTCTGGAACGCGTCGGTCCTTGGCTATGTGATGCGGGTGGTGCTTGGCTATTCCAACCGTTTGCGCATCCTGCCAAGTTTCCTGCAACAGCTCGAGCTGGAATCCAACGGCAAATCGGTTGGCCCGGATGGCGAGGAGATCGCCCTCATGACCGCGCCTGCTTTATGGGGCGGTGAAGGCTCGGTGGGTCAGCACTCCTATCACCAATGGATGCATCAGGGACAGATTTACGCCCCGACCGAATTCATTGTCGGACTGAACGCGCAAATGGATGGCGACGGCACGAATGCGCTTTTGGCGCACGCGCTGGCGCAGGCCGAAGTGCTCGCTGGTGGGCGCTCCTATGAGGATATTCAGTCTGCAGAACCGGATGCGGCAGAACATCTGATTGCGCAGAAAGTGCTGCCTGGCCGCAAGCCATCCACCTTCATGTTATGCGAAGCCCTTTCGGCGAAAACGCTTGGCGCTCTGCTGGCGCTTTATGAGCACCGCACCTACATCGCCGGTGTTCTTTGGGGCGTGAACAGCTTTGACCAATGGGGCGTTGAGTTCGGCAAGATTTCCGCAAAGGCGCTGAAAAACAATCTGGAAGCCCGCAAGCCGGGCGGCGATGGCATCACCCAGCGCATCATGCAGGCGCATTACGACGGCTAGGCATGAAAAAGCCTGCGGAATGGCCGCAGGCTTTTCGTAATTTGATTGCCCGGAAAGATCAGTCTTTCGCACGCTCGACATAGCTGCTGTCTTCAGTGTTCACCACAATACGCGTACCGGCATCAATGTGCGGCGGCACCATGACGCGAACGCCAATGTCGGTCATGGCCGGCTTGTAAGACGAAGACGCTGTCTGGCCTTTTACAACTGGCTCGGTTTCGGTGATTTCAACGATCACGCTTTTTGGCAGGGTGATGGAGACCGGGTCGCCATTGAACATTTGCAGAATGCAGGTCATGTTTTCCTGAAGGAAGGGGGCGGCATCGCCCACCATCGCGCCCGGTACGTAGATCTGCTCAAACGTTTCAGGATGCATGAACACATAGTTCTCGCCATCCAGATACAGATAGGTGTGGTCAACCTCTTCAACGAAAGCTTTTTCCAGCTTTTCCTGCGTCTTTGTGGTGATTACGGTTTTGGTACCATCCGAAATCCGGCGCATCTCAATCGTTGTGGTCGGCGTACCTTTGCCAGGGCGAAAGGATTCCGCCTTCAGCACGCTGTAAAGATGCCCGTCAGTGTGTTCGATAATGTTGCCTTTGCGGATATTCGCTGCGACTTCAACGGCCATTGTAAGTTCCTGAGTTGCCCAGATCGGCTCTGGTGTTATACAGCGCTCCAAATCCAGAGCGCGACATCTCGGCAAGCCCATAACGTTACTTGCGAGCTTCGCCAAGCTCTGCCTTGCACTTTTCACCCGAGACGAGGTCCGGCACAATGAATGCTGCGCGATGGTGGCAAGCCGATGCCCATCAAGACCGACGCCCTTTCTTAGTTCGTCGCGGCAAGGTTCGCCGCGCGCTTCAGGCCTGGTTTGATGCACAGGATTTTCTCGAGGTCGAGTGTGCCAGTCTTCAGGTTTCCCCGGGCAATGAAACCCATCTCCATGCCTTTGCGACCGAGTTCGTGACTGAAGGCGAAGAGAAGAAGCCGCTCTATCTGCACACCTCACCGGAGTTTTCCTGCAAGAAACTTCTGGCGGCAGGGGAAGAGCGGATCGTTGATTTTGCCCGCGTCTATCGCAACAGGGAGGCGGGCCCGCTTCATTCTCCGGAGTTCACCATGATCGAATGGTATCGGACATCGGCGAGCCTGAAGGACGTCATGGAAGACACGGTCTCTTTGTGTCGCTCGGCGTTGCAGGCGACCGGCGAGCAAAAGCTGCGCAGGAAGGGCAGGGTGTGTGATCCAGACCGCCCTCCTGAATATCTGACCCTGCATGATGCCTTCGCCCGATATGCGGAGATCGATCTGACGGGCCTCCTGGACGATACAGAAGGTTTCCGTCTGGCGGCGAATGCTCGCGGTGTGGGTGTGCCCGATACGGCCAGCTGGTCGGATATCTTCTCGGCGGTACTTGTCACGCGGATCGAGCCAAATCTGGGCGATGATCAGATCACGCTGCTCTATAGATATCCGGTCTGTGAGGCCGCACTGGCCAGGGCGTGTGATGACGATCCGAGGTTTGCCGATCGGTTCGAAGCCTATGCCTGCGGGGTTGAACTCGCCAACGGCTTTTGCGAATTGACCGACCCGGTTGAACAACGCGCCAGATTTGAAGCTGACATGGCCCTGAAACAAGAGATTTACGGCGAAACCTACCCGATCGACGAAGACTTTCTGGCCGCCCTGGAACATATGCCGGATGCCAGCGGTGTTGCCCTCGGCTTTGATCGTCTCGTTATGCTGGCCAGTGGCGCTCGGTCTGTTTCCGACGTCATCTGGACACCGGTGGACGTATGACCCGCGCCCGCCCGCTGACATCACCTGCCGATCTTTTAAAGACCCGACTAATCACCCGGGACGAGGCTGACGCACTCGGCCCTGTGGCTGATCACTATGCCATGGCGATCACGCCCTTTCTCGAAGGGCAAATCGACCGGAACGATCCGAACGATCCGATCCGGGCCATGTTCGTCCCGCGGCCAGATGAAATGCGGCGTCTTCCCGAGGAGCTTGAAGATCCGATCGGTGATGACCGTCATACCCCGGTGGCTGGCGTCGTCCATCGTTATCCGAATCGGGCGCTTTTAAAGCCCGTGGCCGTCTGTCCGGTCTATTGCCGTTTCTGTTTCCGTCGTGAAATGGTGGGGCCTGAGCTGGGCGAAGCGCTGTCACCTGGCGCGCTGGAAGCGGCGCTTGATTATATCCGCGCGCACGACGAGATCACCGAAGTGATCCTCACGGGCGGTGACCCGTTTATGCTGTCTGCGCGCCGGGCAAAGGCGCTGACCCAAAGCCTTTCAGAGATACCGCACCTTCAGGTGATCCGATGGCACACCCGAATGCCGGTCGCCGATCCGGCCCGCGTAACGTCCGACTATGCCGCGGCATTGTCGGCAACCGAAAAGGCCGTCTTTGTGTCGATTCACATCAATCACCTGCGCGAACTCACGCCCGAGGCCAGACAGGCCGCCCGTCGGATGGCTTGCGCAGGTATTTCGCTGATTTCCCAGTCGGTCCTGTTGCGTGGTGTAAATGCAGATGCTGAAACCCTTGCAGACCTGTTCCAGGGACTGATCAGCGCAGGTGTTAAGCCTTACTATCTGCATCATCCGGACCTTGCGCCGGGTACGGGGCATTTCCGTCTCAGCCTTGCCGAAGGTCAGGCCATTTTCGCTCGGCTCAGAGATCGGGTGTCTGGCATCGCGTTGCCTCACTATGTGATCGATATTCCGGGTGGCGTTTCCAAGGCGAATGTGCCGGTTTCCGAAGTCCAGGAGACAGCTGAGGGACAGGTCTTGCGGGGGCGGGACAATCAGCTCTATCCCTACAAGAAATAGTTGAGCAGAGATCTCACCCAACTCTGCTTACCGTACGCGCCAATCTGTCCAGACTGCCTTATTTGATTGCTTTTGAAAAAAAGAACTGTAGGTTTTCTAACTGAGATTGGGAAAACAGCGGGTGGGGTCTGCTAATGAATTTTCGTAAATTGACAGTGCTTTCGTGTTCGTTTCTGGCGCTGGGTTTGCTCCCGGCTGCCGCGCAGGATGGCAAGCCAACGGGTACGTTCGGCAATGTTCACACTTCCGGTAAAACGAAATGCGTGAAGGAAGCCACCGATCAGGGGTATAACTATTCCATGGTCTGGGATCAGATCGTGTTTGGTGATGGTGGTCCCTGTAAGCCGACGCTGAAGCTTTATGATGGCGGCACATGGGGCAGCACCACGGTGTTCAAGGGAGCTGACAGTGAGGGCCGGACAGGCGATTTCCGCATCTATATTCTCAGCGATGATTATGCCTGGAAGCTTGGATCCAGCACGGAGATCGAGGAAGACGGCGCGGCCTCCAACTTTCTCGACCTGATTTCACAGCCTGAGTTCTTTGCCCGCCTGTGTGGCTCTGATAGTGCCATGGGAATCGGCACAGCTTCGTTTGAAGGTAATCAGGCAAGCAATCGGGCCCTGGCTGCGAAACGGGCCGACACGATTGCGCGCTTCGTCGAAGCGGGCACGCGCCATTGTTCTACGGAAACCGTGCCAACGCCTTACAAGGTCAATCTAGGTGAGCACAAGGCAACCAGTGCGGGCGAGGCCGACACCGCCTGGCAGCGCCGGGTGATTATTGTGGCTGCCGAAAATCAGTCACTTGGTCTGAATATCAGGGAAGCTCTTTGGCAAGGGCTGACAGAAGGTGAGCTGTTCGACGACTTTTCGGTCGAAAACTATGATACCTTCGTCGTCGAAGAATTGTCGTAAATTGCAATCGGGAAACTTGAAAACCGATGCAATTAACTAGGTTAAAGTAAGGTTGTGAGACGCGCGTGACTGCAATTTCCGGTTAACAAGCCCTCACTCATCCGTTAGAAGACCAGAGAGCTCAACGCAGACTGCCGCGCGCTCTGGCCAGACAGTAAACGCTGATTGTGGGGACGAATGCGTTTAATTGAGTGGATATCTGCTAGCATCAGCGCGACCATACTTGTGATGGCTGGGACCGGGACGTCATGGTCTCAGGACCAGCAGGGGCTTGAAGATGATGGACGCAATTATCGCGTCGTTGGGGGCTGGAAAGCCAAATCCTCTGACGTCCCCTGGCAGGTCTTGCTCCAGATTCCTCTTCCAAGAGCACCGGGCACCGTGTCTCAGCCCCGTAAAATGTGTGGCGGGACGCTGATTGAGCCTGATCTGGTTCTGACGGCCGCGCACTGTCTCGACAATTTCGATGAGGATGGCGATGTTCTCGTAAAAATCGGTGTGGAGTCCGTCTATCAGCGCGGCGAAACCATTCGCGGTGAATCGTTTGAGCGCCACCCGAATTACGATCGTCTCTACAAGACCAATGACATCGCGCTGCTGCGACTTGAGCGTCCGGCTGCGCTTGGCAAACCTATCGGGTTTTCAGCGTCTTCAGGCAGTGATCCGCAATCGCCGCCAGGCGCGCGTCTTCAGGTTTCCGGATATGGCAGCCAGCAGGCCCGCAAACCCTTTGAAGAAGCCAAGGCCGGTGATGTCAGCGGATCGCTGGCCGTTGCGCATCTGCCCTATGTGCCGTCTGACCGGTGCGGCGAGGTGATGACGCGCACTCTGGCGGATATCGGTATTGAAGCGTCCATGCAAATTGCCGACTCTCAATTGTGTGCCGGTCTGGATCAAGGCGGTACAGACAGCTGTCAGGGGGATTCCGGCGGCCCATTGGTCGCCTTTCGTGATGGCGCGCCTTATCTCGTCGGCGTGGTCAGCTGGGGCTATGGATGCGCGGCGAAAGGTGCCTATGGCATTTACTCACGGGTGTCTTCCTATGCTGACTGGATTGCGTCGACATCGGAAAGCCTGCCGTCGACTTTTCAGCCACCGCCTGCGCCAGTGGTAACGGCGGCAGCAGAGCCGCCCAAGCCGTCACCGGGACTGAACTCGCTTCCTGCTGCCGGGCGGCCTGATCTTTCCGAAGATGAGACACCTGTGACGCCAACACGGCCAGTTACGGTCGCAGACAATGCGCCTGCGACGAGCAATGCCCCGGCACCGAGCATTGAAACACCTGTTTCCCGTCCGGTGCCACAAACCGTATCAGACGACGTGCCGGATACGCTGACGCCTGATACGCCGATTGACGTGGAACCGACGGTACCAGCGCCGAGTCCGATTGTTGCTCCGCAGCCTGAACCCTCACCATCAGCTACGCCATCGAAGCCGGAAGAGCCGGTTCTGACAGCAGAGGCGGAAACCGTGCCATCATCGCCAGCTGTCATCACGGTGTCTCAGCCAGCCTCCCCGGCCAATCCTCCTGTAACGACCGTGCTGGCACCCGTTGAGCCAGCCCAGCCTGCGGCCTCACAGCCTGAGCCGCAGACCACCGCGCATGCGACGGTAAGCGTGGGCAAGCCGGATGCGTTTGATATCGGCCACATGGTGGAAATGCTGGAGGCTGAGGCCGCCCGCAACAGCAACAAGGTCAGCCTGGCGTTGAATGTCGGAACGGAGCTGTCTCCCGGCGACACCTATGAGTTCATCGTGAACAGCCCGGTGTCCGGCCATCTGACATTGTTCGAGGTCTATCCGGATCGTGAAACCATCGTTCAGATCTATCCGAACGAATACTCCACGCGATTTGATCAGTCCGGCTTCGTCCGGAAAGACACCGACATCTACATTCCCGACCCTTTGCTCTATCCGGGTTTTTCGTTCACGGCATCGCCGCCCTATGGCGAATACATGCTGGTGGCGGTGGTCAATCCGGGCGCACCGAGTGCCGAGCGGCTGACCCGTCTGGCATCAGCTGACATCACGGCGAAGGTCGAGGATCCGACAGCCTATATGATGAATATTTCCTATGAGTTGGATAAAGGTGCCAATTCCTCTGTCAAAGGCGACGAGTGGGGCATTGGCGTGGTTCGTTACGTACTGAAGTGAGGGAAACTGATGCGTAAATCGAAGTCTGCGCTCCATGGCCTTTTTGCCCTGATGGCTGGGGCTTTCCTGCCGATTTTGCCAGTTTTGGCGCAGGAGACTGGACCCGTACACACGTGTCGGGGCGACCGGTGTGAAGCGCCGGAAGTTGAGTTAACGGGGTGCGCGCTGGTGGTTGGCGAGGCTCAGGACTGGACTGCCGATCAGCCGATTGACACAGCCGATGCGCTGCTAACCCAGGCCAGTGAAATCTGTGATGCCGATACGTTTCAGGCTGTAAAATTCCGCGTTTCCAATGTCATTCTTCGTGAGGTTCACCCTCGTTGGGATGTCAATGTGCAATCTGCCGAACAGCGCGAATTGGCCAACAAACTGAATTTCCTTGCCAATTGGAACACCGATCACTGGCAGGTTTACGCCATGCTCGCGGATCTTGCCTTTGCCGAGAAGCGCTACCAGCCAGCAACGTCACTCTATAACAGCGCTATTCTGCGGTCGGATTCTGAATTCTCGACCGAGAAGAAAAATGTGCCACCGGATTCTGTGTATCAGTATCTGATCCGCACAGGGCAGACCAGCCAGATGCTCGCTGATGAATATACCGCCGCGCCGGTCGATTATGCCGGGCAGATTTCGGGCACCATGGTGATGAACAACACGCGCGGAACGGTGGTCAATCGCGTTCTTTTGCCGATCCAGTTCATCACAGGCGTCGATACCTTCACCGAAAAGGGCATGCATGCCATGGACGATCTGTGGCGTCTGTTCAACAAGGACCTGGATGGTCTGAAGGAAGAACAGTCCGATGGTCAGGTTTGTCTGATCGGACACTCTGATCCAACCGGCCCGGCAGGCGTGAACCAGCGCCTTTCAGAGAAGCGGTCGGCAGCCGTGAAGGCCGATCTCAAACGCCGTGCCGTGCGCGAAGGCAATACGGAAATCCTGTCGGTTCTGGATGCCATCAGCACCAAAGGGTGTGGTGAAGACGCGCCAATTGAGTTCGTTCACCCGACATTTTCCAAGCTGACAGGCAGCGAGAAAAACCAGATCATGCGCCGTGTAGAACTTGACCAGTCCGGCACGTGCGGCTGCCAGCCTGCTAAATATTGATATTGCCCCGGCAAGGAAGAGCATGACATGAAAAACACCCTGATGTCCTCGTGCATTGTTGCGCTCATTGCGATGGGCGTACCTGCTTTCGCGAAGACGCATGCTGTTGTCGTCGGCATTAATGATTACACGCATTTACGCCCGCTTTGCGGGGCGGTGAATGATGCGGACGACATTGCAGCTGCGCTCGAAGCGCGCGGTGTCGATCAACTGGTCAAGCTGACGGATCATGAGGCCTCCAAGCAGGCTATTCTTTCCACGCTGCGCGAAACGATTGATGGTGCCGAACCGGGTGATACTGTGTTCTTCAGCTATGCAGGTCATGGTGATCGTATCTTTGCGGCCCATCCCGACGAAGAGGAAGACGGGCTCGATGAGTTCCTCGCGCTGAGCGATTATAATCCCGGCAATCTTGGAACACTCGAGACAGCCGCCATCATCGACAATGAATTCGACGCGCTGTTCGGTCGGCGCGATGACATCAAGATCGTCTTTGTCTCTGACTCCTGCCATTCGGGAACGATTGATCGCAACCAGCCCGTCGCTGATGTTTGCCGACAATCGCGCTATGCCGGTGAGTTGCGATCCGGCGAGTTGAGAGCGTCTCCCTACGCTCTGCCAGATGACATTGATCTCGACGCCTACGCGGCCCGAATTCCGCGCCCGTCGGGCACGCGGGATCATGTGGTGACGGTGTCAGCCGTGCAGGATGACCAGCGCGTGCCCGAGATTTTCCACCATGGCATGCCGCGCGGTGCGCTTTCTGTGTCGGTTGCCGAAATCATCCGTGATGAGAATCATACTTTCGGCGAAAAGATCACCTTTGAAGACCTTTCAACGTTTGTTCGCCGCAATGTGACGACGCTGGCGGAGCGTCTGCAGGTGCCGGAAATCCGATACAATTATCGCGATACGGATCCTGTATTCGAGTGGACGCCACTCGAACCGGACACCGTGGCTACGCCAGAGCCCATCCCGGTTGCAGCTGCGCCATTGCCATCTCCTCCGGTCGCGGACCCGACGCCAACACCTTCGCCTGCGCTAGTGACGCAGCCAGAAGCTGAACCAACACCGCAACCTGTTGACGCACAGCTCGCAACGCCAACACCAGCAGCGGAATCGGGGCCGCCGACAGAAGCGCCCGCTGAAGCGTTGCCTGAACCAGAGCCCATGCCTGAGCCCGAGCCTGCCCCGCCTGTTATCAGCCCTCCACCTGTGCTGGCCGCACCCGTTATCGATATTCCGACACGTCTGAAACCTTATGGCGCGGCTATCCGTGAGCTGACCCGGCCACAGACGGTTCGCGTCAAGGGTGATGATGTGGGTATGGTGGAGCTCTACAACACCCAGATGAAAGGCGTCACGCTGGAAATGTCCGGATCATCTGATCTGACCTTCCTGGCTGATGAGGCCACCATCTTATCGCACACGCACGATAAACTCACCTCCCGGGCCTATCGGGCCAGTGACATTGAAAATGCCGTGCGCGCCTTTTATGCCATCAAGTATATTTCTCGTCTCAGCGTGAATATGGCGGAGCTGGAAACCAGCCTTTCGCCCGGCAATGGTGTGCATTGTCCGCCTGCCCAGATCGAAATGACGGCGCGCCGGACGGGTGACTATGGCATCATGTTCAACATTGCCAGCAATGGTGAAGTCCAGCCGATTGAGTTCTCAAATGTCGTATCGAAAGACACGACGCGCGGGCTTGCGGCGCTTGATATGAGCTTTCGCGCCAAGATCGTACCGCCGTTTGGTCGTGACACTGTTGTTGTGGTGTCGTCTGACAGCCTGCCAAAACTGAGCACGCTGTGGACGCGGCTGAATGAAATTGCCGGCTCAAACCGTCCAACGGGGGAGCAAGCCATTCTGGCCGCGCTCGAACTTCTGGACTTCCGGAAGCTGGATTCGGATATGACCTTTGCGACACACCCGCTTTTCACGGCCGCGCCGGGGTCTTCGGTCTGCCGCTGAGCAGCTGTTTGCACCACTTTTCGTCTTGATTATGAATAAAAAAAGGGAGCGTTCCCGTGAACGCTCCCTTTTCATATCTAAGCCCCGGACCGTTTATTCGGTTGGGGGAATATTGGACGGATCAACGCCGCTCAGCGACACCGCCATCAGCTTTTCGTGATACCGGGCCTTCATGGAATCGAACTCCTGATCGCCGCTGACAGAATTGAAAGACTGCAAGCCTGCAAACGCCCATTTGTCCGGTTCAATCAGCCCCAGATTGGTGGCCTCAAGAACGTGATGGAGATCGGCTGTAAAACCTGCGGGCGTTTCTTCCACCATGCGTGGCGGCGTCTCTTCCCTGACCGTAAACTTGCCGGTCAGGAACACGTCATTCACATCGGTGATCGTTAGCTCATATTCGCCAATCGTCAGATCGTCGAGCAACAGCGT
Organism: uncultured Hyphomonadaceae bacterium; assembly: GCA_964342455.1. Taxonomy (GTDB): domain Bacteria; phylum Pseudomonadota; class Alphaproteobacteria; order Caulobacterales; family Hyphomonadaceae; genus Ponticaulis. Next base: position 15,898 of record CAYFGB010000002.1, on the reverse strand, counting down.
ATGTGTCCGTACGAAGCTGTTATCAACGTAAGGCGATACATCACTTGCCGTCCCGACGACACGGCCCTCTGTTTCCGCGTCCTTGACGGTGATTTTGAAAGGCTCCTGACCGCCGGTCCAGGAGACTGTCAGGAAGCCGTCAAAGTCGTAATAGGGCAACACGGCGCTGTCTTCGGCAAGGTCCGGCGTGATGAAGGACATGGCGCTGCCGGCATTTCGCCAGGCCAGCGGGACCTGGCGCTTTTTGTCATCGGGACCAACCAGTACGTCAAAAATCCAGAAGATCTTGCGGCGTAGCGGGTTCAGGTTTTCATCAGGCGGGGTGATCGTCAGAACACCGGAATTTATGGTGACCGTTCGCGGGTCAGATGACCCGATATATCGCAGCTGCATTTCCACGCCCAGCTCACGAACGCGCACCTGCTCGCCTTCGCAAAGATAGGCGCCTCGATAGAGCGGTTGCCAGTTTTCACTTCGTGATGATCGACGGTCTATCGCAGATTCATCCCCGTTGATCCGACTGACGATGGCCGCTGGCATGCATTCGTCGTCGGCTTGTGCGATCTGAAAGCTATTGCAGGCCAACACGGCGGCAACAGCGCTAGTCCATTTCATGATAGTCACGATAAGTCTCCACCAAAGCAGCTACAAGAGAAGGTACTGACACGGTGCCCCACCACCCGAACTTTAATATCTGTTCTGTAGCAAAACTTCCAAGGAAATATGCCAGTGTTGCAGTCACAAATGGCAGTCCTGCCGGGCTGAGCATCACTTCCACCAGTCTGAGAGGGGGGCCAAACACCCGTCGAAAGGCGGTTTCTGCCCATCCGCCACCATGATCCCGCTTGTGACTGAGAAACTCCTGCAAAGGATTTCGGAACGTCGAAGCCTGATCGTAAATGATGACGATGATGACGCACGCAAAGATAACGCAGACGGCCTGTAGTGAGATGCCCATCCAGCGGCGCGTCGGGTCGACCACGATCTGGTCATTATAGATCATGCCCCGGGCGGCGTTCATCAGAATGATGGAGCCTGGCAACTGGCCGAAGGGCGATTCGCCATAATCGCGCGAGATCGCGTTGTCCGCGCCGATCACCACTATGCGTTTGCAGAATGCGTCTGGCGCAATCGGGTTGGATGATCTCACAATCTGGGAGGCCTCAAGGCGGGTGAAGATTTCCGTGCCCGGACGGCAACCGGTACGGCTGGCCCATTCACTTGTGACGCGTGCACCGGACCCGATATCGAGATCCGGGTTCATATGGTAATTGATCAGGCGTTTCTGGCCGACGGCGCTTTTCAGCTGTGTCGCGCGCTCGCACGAGTCTTTATAGGCCTGCCGTCCGGCTTCCCATTTGCGACGTTCGTCTTCAGACGTCGTGGCTTCAGCTGCGATCTGCATGGCGGCGTGCGGCAGGAAGGTAAACTGACCTTCGGGCGATTTCGCGCAAGCACCTTCCCGGAACCAGCGAACCGTGTTGTTTGCGCCGGGAATGGCCATCACATCCACCCATTGCAGCCGGTCTGTGGCCGTGACGATGTCATCATACGGCGTTTTCGGGAGCCATAAGGCGTTCGACCCGCGTTGAGGCGAATTGAACAGCTGCCGGGCCAGCAATAATGGCGGCAATGAATCGTCATTGGCCCAGGCCGACAGCGTTTTTCTCAGCTCTGTCGTACCATCATTGAAATCGGCGTTCTCGTCGATGATTTCACGCCATGCGATATCAAGGTCGAGCATGACAATTCTGGGTCGGGCACGATCCGGCAGATTGCGTATCGTATTCAAAAGACTGGAAATTGTCGTTCTGGGGGTTAGCCCCGTACCCAGATAGCTGGGTGTGTCGCCCGCTGATCCAAGCTGGAAGTCGATGATGCCATCGTCAACATTGACGAACAGGAGCGGGTCGTCATCGGAGGGCGGGTTGTCGGCCTGAAATCCAAAGGCCTGTTTGAGTAATTCCCTGTCCAGACCCGCAAACGGTCCATCAATGAAATTCGGGACAACAAGACTGAACGCCAGAGCGAGCAGTGAAAATACAATCGCAAGAAGATAGTCTCTCACCCGGTGACGACGCGCACTCATTTATTCCCCACACCTTAACCGTTCTCAGGCTGTCGCCTGGTTAACCCCATCGGACATAAGTTCAATGAGAATTTGCCTTTGTCAAATCTCCTGAGTGCTCAAGTCCAGTTCTGCCTGCATTCAATGTATTGAAATGCTGAGAGTATTTCAGAATCCGCCGAGACGACTCCTCAAGCAAAAAAAAGATATTTCACGGGTTAACAGAATGTTATTTTTAGACTAGGGTTTTCTCGTCTGTGGGGGGACAGAAGCCTGATAATGCGATCAGAGCGTGCCGCCACGCATGTATTATGAGGTGGCATAATGAGAAACGCTTTGGCGGGCACGATAGCACTATCGTGGATTGCGTTTTCTGCGGGACTGGCGACATCACAGGAAATTTCAGACGATACAGCAGGGAATACCGGTGAGCGAGGGCTTGCAGCTGTTACCGATGAGGATCTCTCTTCCGCAGACCCCGCATTGCCTGAAGCGTCTCTTCCCAGCCAGGACATTGCCAGCTTTTCATCCGGTCTGACGCTCGGCGAGGAGTTGCTCCTCTCGGGTGACAGCCTTTCTGCCATTGCGGTGTTTGAACAGATGCTGAATGGCGGTGCGGGTGTGATGTCACAGCGCGAACGTGCCATGACCCAGGGCGCACTCGGGCTCGCACTGGCTGCCGCGGGACGGACAAATAGCGCCGGTGAAATGTTTGATGTCGGGGTTGCAACGGCGCGCGAGGCCAATGCGCTCGATGTGATGGCCCGCAATCAGTACAATAAAGGCCTGCTCCTGGCGCAGATCGATACCACAGATCGAAGCTGGATCGATATCGTGGCCTCTCAGGCGAATGTCGGTCAGACGCGCGGACTGGCGCGTGTCGACAGCGCGCCGGATGACGCCGATACTGGCTATGCCTCCGCGTCTGACAATTTTGAAACCTTCCGGTCTGCGCTGACAACGGCGCGTGAAGCCGGGGCGTTTGATGTCGCTGCGAATGCGGCGGCCAGCGCTGTGGATCTTGGCGCCGATGCGCCACCAGCGCTCACACTGGCTGTCTTGAATGAGGGCGAAGCAGCCGCCGGATCTATTTCTGAGCCGGTCAAGCGCGCTGAAGCGGAAATCGCGCTCGCCGCAGCCGCCATTGATGCGTTCGTCCGCACAGGAGATCCTGAGTTGCGAGAAGCTGCGTTTCAGGTCACGTCACTGGCCTTGTCCGATGCGCGGGCGATCGGGAATGCGCGCCTCGAGGCTTACGCGCTCGGCCTGATGGGGCGGATTTATGCCGTGTCTGGCCGTGTCGAAGATGGTGCCAAGCTTGCCCGGGCCGCGTGGATTCAGTCGCGTGATGGCGGTGCGCAGGGCGCGCGTTTCGAGCTTGGGTCGCAATATGCCTTGCTGGCTGCGGCGCTTGGTGAAACCGACAATGCGCTGGCGGCTTATGAAGACGCTGCAGAAACCATTGAGCGTATTCGTCCGGCGCTTGCGAGCCAGTCGCGCCTGGCTGGGGAGCCGTCTCTCCGCCAGCTGACAGAGCCTGCCCTGCTTTCCTATGCCGACATGCTATTGCGCGAAGCGCAGGCCGCCAGCGAAGCCGGTGAAGCGTCTGCGCCGTATCTGGCGCGCGCCAGGGAGGTGATGGAGCTTCTCAAGGTTATGGAAATGGAGCGCTTCTTCGGCAATGTCTGTCTCGGTACGTCTGACAATCCTGTGTCGCTTGATGGTGTGCCCGGGGATACGGCGGTCATTTATCCGATCTCCCTGGATGACCGGCTGGAATTGATCATTTCCAAAGATGGAAAGCTGACACAGCGCACCGTACCCATCGGGGCGTCTGAATTGACCGATATTGTGATCAGCTATCGTGAAAATCTCCGCTTCGGCAGCTCGACAAGCTATCAGCAGCCTGCCTCGCAGCTCTATGATGCGCTGATCCGTCCTTTGGAGGACATTTTGCAGTCCGGCGGGATCGACACCATCGCGTTTGCACCGGATGGGCCGCTCAGAACAGTGCCGCTCAGCGCGCTGTATGATGGTGAGAACTTCCTTATCGAAACCTATGCGGTGTCCACGGTGGTGGGGCTCTCACTGGTGGACACAAGGCCGATCGCAAGTGTGGAACGCCGTATGGTGTTCGCAGGTTTATCCGATAGCGTTCAGGGCTTCTCGCCGCTGACAGGCGTCGAATCCGAGATCGCGTCCATCCGTGACATTAAATCAGGCCCGGTCGTGTTCAATGCCGAATTTGATGAGGATTCTCTGGCCGCTGCCATTGCCAGCAATGAAGCGACGATTTCACATCTCGCCTCGCACGCTGTCTTCGGCAAGACGCCTCAGGAAAGTTTCATCCTCACTTATGAAGGGCGGATTGATCTTAATGAACTGCGCGATCTGGTGCGGGGTTTGCGATCTTCGACCAACGGGCTCGAACTTCTGACGCTCAGCGCGTGTGAAACGGCGCGTGGCGATGACGATGCCATTCTCGGTCTGGCCGGTGTGGCGTACTCGGCTGGCGCACGTGCCGTTCTGGCCTCGCTCTGGCCAATTCCGGACGAAGCAACGTCACAGCTCATGCCGCAATTCTATGACGGGCTGCTGAATGGCAATGAAACCAAGGCGCAGGCCCTGCGTGAAGCCCAACTCGCCCTGATCTCTGATCCGGCAACGCGTCACCCTTACAACTGGTCGGCATTCATCATTGTCGGCAACTGGTTCTGATCGGACCTGACAGGTATTCTGGAGAGAAAAAATGTTTGGCAAACCGTCCATCTCGAAAATTTTCCAGTCCATGTTGCTTGGCTCTGTCAGTGTCATCGGATTGACCGCTCACGCTCAGATTGTTTCAGACGGCACGGCAGGCGCGGCGCAGGCATTCACCGGGCCGAATTACACAATTGACCAAAGCGACGGCACCACGTCCGGTACGAACCTGCTGCACTCCTTCAGCGATTTTAACGTTGGCGTGGGTGAAAGCGCTACATTTACGGGCGATGCGGCGCTGGAAAACATCATTGCGCGCGTCACGGGCGGCAACATCTCGCTGATCGAAGGCCTTTTGAGCGTTCAGGCTGCCAACGCTGATTTCTTCCTCGTGAATCCGGCGGGTGTGACCATCACGGATACCGCCGTGATCGACGTTCCGGCCGCGCTTTTCATCACCACGGCGGACGAAATCGGATTTGAGGACGGTTCAACGCTCTCAGCCTCCGCAACACCGGTCTCCGGGCTCTCTACAGAATCAATCAGCTCGTTCGGTTTCCTTGGTGGCGGCATTGGCCAGATCAGCATTGACGGCATGAACGGTTTTGCCGAAGGCGCGATTGGTATTGTCGGGTCGGATGTCAGTATCACCGACACCACCGTAACCATGAATGTGGACCCGTTTTCCGGTAATTATCCGATTTCGGTGATCGCGGCCGTCGGAACGGACACTGTCACGCTTGGTTTTGACCCGTCTGGCACGACGGCAGAAGAAGTCCTCGCGCCGGTGCTCGCTTACTCTCCAACGTCTGGCACACTGACGATGGATAACTCTTTCGTCGAAGGGTCTTTGGCTGGTCTCGGTCTGTATTCCGCCTTTGCAGGCGGCACGATGAATTTCAGTAACTATGAGTGGACGAGAGTTGGAGGGGTTGATGGAACGCCTCACAACCTATTCTTCACCGGCGGCGATCTGAATTTCAACAACTTCCGAGCATATGCGGTTCGTCTCGGGTCTCCAAGCCTATACGTGAATGACGCGGTGAACGGTAAGTTTGTTGTGGATATAGATGGCAAGCTGACTCTCATAGACGGTTATTTCTGGATGGGAGGCAGCAGAGCGGAAAGCGGAGGGGGGGATTTTTATCAATACAAACCCTATGATGTTATTTTTTCCGTGGGAGAATTCGAAGCACGCGATACCTATTTCTTTCAGGGTTCAGAAAATAGGACAGATGACGTTCAGTTTAATTCGGGTTCGTTCAGCCTGATGTCGGATGGCGACGTTTTATTCGCAAATACGGATATCTACGTTAATTCAAGATCTGGGAGCGCAGGTGACATCTCCATTGAATCCGGCGGACAACTTACTTTCAACAATACAGACGTCTGGGCATATACGAGCGGAGATTCTGATTCCGAGTCAGGTGATGTGAGTCTTGTCAGTGCGAGTGGTGTGACACTCACGAATTCGTTCTTCGGCCTGGGTGTACGAAGTGGTGTTTCCGCCAATGCCGGAAGCTTCACGCTGGATGCAGGCGGAAATGTTACGTTCTCTAATACGACAGTAAACAATAGCCATCAGGGCACCGGGGCTGCAGGCGATATCTCAGTGTCTGCGGGCGGTAGTCTTTCTCTGGTCTCCAGCTGGCTGAATGGCGAACACAATAATTTTGGTGATGGCGGCAATCTGATGCTGTCCAGCGTCGGCGATCTGCTGCTTGACTCATCAACCTTCTATTCTACCGCATTCTCAGGCAATGCGGGCAATATGTCATTCAGTTCGACGACTGGGAATTTGACAATCGCATCGTCCGATTTTGACATGCTCTCTTCGGGCGACACTCTGGATGCAGGCGATCTGACCCTTTCCGCCGTTGATGTTGTGGTGTCGAATACGAGGTTTGATGGATATTCGGCGACTGGTTGGGGCTCTGATGTCAGCGTAATGGCGTCGGGCAATGCCAGTTTTACCGATGTCACATTTAACAGCTATGCGAGCGGCGCTGAGAATGCGGGCTTTGTATCGATCAGCTCTGGCGGCAGTGTGAATGCGACAAATCTTTCCATGAATACGCAGAATTCCGGCACTGGCGCTGGGGGTGATGTGACCCTTGTGGCGAATGATGATGTCATTGTGTCGGGCGGGAATACGAATGCCTCCACCAACAGCACTACGGCGCGTGCCGGAAATGTCAGTGTATTTGCCGGTCGCGACATTTCCTTTTCTGGTCAGCATTACGCGAATACGTCTTCGGAATTGCTTGATGGTTCGGGAGCCGTTCTTCTTGATGCGGGCCGAGATCTTTCGCTGGATGAAACGAATTTCGAAACTCAGGGCAATGGCGCAGGCGATATCACTCTGCATGCTCTCCGCGACATTTCCATATTGAATGGTACTGCGCTTGAGGCGGGGGCTTTTGGTTCGGGGGCCGACCCATTTAGCGGTGATGGTGGTGATATCATCGTGACGGCTGGCGGTAATGTCCTGATTGATGACAGCCAGTTGGAAGCAGAAACAGGCAGCACCGGAAATGCCGGTGAAGTCAACATCACAGCCGGTGGAGACATAACCGTCGACGAGTTCAGGATTGTAACATACTCAATACTGGACGACGGCTCGGGCGAAATCGGTGGTGATGGCGGCGACATCTCTTTGGCATCCTACGGTGGGAACATTTTTCTCGGTGATGGTGAGCTGGGCTCCTATGCCTTTTCATTCAATAACATGGTTGGTGCGGCTGGAGATATTTCAGTCACCGCGGCTGGAGATATTTCCCTAAACGGCAATGGGTATGTCTACGCTGATGCTCTGAACGGCACCGCGACCGGCAATATCAACGTCGCGGCGACGGGCAACCTTGATATCTTTGGATATGATATTGCGGCCTGGTCAGACAGCGGAGCCAGCACAGGTGAAGTTGCCCTTTCTGCGGGTCAGGCATTGACCATGCAGGACACGCTCGTGTCGACTTTCATTGAGAGTGACATCTGGGCACGTCTGGATGGTGATGAGTCTGGCACGGCGGGCACGGTCCGCGTAACGGCTGACAGCCTGACCATGACAAATAGCGGCCTGGTCGCTTCTACCACCACTGGTGCTGACGCAGGTCAGGTCATTGTTGATGTCGCTGGCAATGTTGCGATCCAGGGTAACTATGGCGAATACGACTTCTATGACAGTGACGGAAATCCGGCACCACTGAACTTCTCCGCAATTGAGGCCACCACCATTGGGGCGGGCAATGCAGGTAATGTCGATATTACGGCCGGGTCGCTGACAATCCAGAACGCGACGTTCGACACCCAAACGGTGACCACTGGCGATGCCGGTGATATTTCAATTTCCACGACTGGTGATGTAACTGCGAACGGTTACACGATGAATGCGTCGACCACACTCAGTGACGGGTCCGGTTCTGTTGGTGGCTCGGCTGGCAATGTCACGATTCTTGCGGACGGCAATGTGACCTTGGGCAGTGGCGGCATAGAGGCTAACGCATTCTCTGCCGGCAGTGCGAACCTGCTTGGAGGTTCAGGAAGCATCATCGTTCAAGCGGGCGGCAATATTGACCTCAACGGTCTTGGTTGGATCTACGCAGACTCGTTCAATTCCACCGTATCTAGCGGCGTTGATCTTTTTGCCAACGGGACACTGACCGCGACTGACTATATGATTACAGCCGATGCTGGCGGGAATGTTGATGCAGGCGCGGTCAGCCTGACATCGCTCGGTGACATGTCGCTGACAGATACAGAAGTGCACGCAATGGTGTTCTCTGGCTTCGACGCCGTCCAATCGGGAAATGCTGGTTCTGTTATTGTCAATGCTGACAATCTTACGCTGACGAACACCATTCTTGGTGCCAACTCACAGATCGGCAGTAATGGCGGCACTGTTGAAATTACGTCAGAAGGCGATTTGCTGGTGTCAGGTAATAATGGCACCCACGCGATCAACGTCAGCAGCAACGGTGCCGGAAATGCCGGATCTGTGACTGTGCTGACTTACGGAGACAGCGCAAGTTTCTCTGACGGCGCTTTGGTCAATGCGAGTTCTGCCGGGACCGGTGATGGGGGTAACCTGCTTGTTCAAAGCGCTGGTACGCTGGCTCTGGAGAATGCAGTCTTCAACGTGAGTGGTCAGGGCGGCGGCAATGCCGGTTCCATTTCGACCTTCTCGTCCGGCCTGACTTCGCTTGATGGATCGACCCTTGACGGACGTGCGCTGAGCGATCCTGCGGCATCCGGTATGGGTGGCACACTGACGATTGACGCGGGTAGCCTGTCATCTGTGAACGACTCACAAATCAGCACAAGCACCACAACAGCCGGGAATGGTGGTACCGTAACACTCGACATAGACGGAGATTTGACTCTGGATGGAAATAGCTGGGTTTCATCCGAAAGCTTCGCTGGCGGTGATAGTGGCACAGTGACGGCAACCGTTGGCGGCGCGACCCTTTTCACTTCAGGTGGGGGAATTCGAACGGCGGCTCACGGTACAGGTTCAGCTGGGGATGTCGAGCTGACCACCGGCGATCTGACCATTGATGGAACGGGAGGCGATTTCACGGCCCTCTGGACGGCTGGACTGAACGACTCGGCTAACGGCGGTGACATCACCGTCACGGCAACAGGCGACGTTCTTCTCACGAATGGTGGCGCGCTAAATGCGCGTAGTAACGGCGTCGGACGAGCTGGTGATCAAACGATTACCGTGGGCGGGACTCTAACGCTTAGTAATGGTGGGTACATCCTGACCCGCTCTGGTACCGTCGCGGGATCTGAAGCCGGTAATATCTTCCTTGATGTCGGTTCCCTTCAAATGGATGGTGGATCAGATCCATTCAACACGGTCATCAGGGCGGACTCGCTAAGTCAGGGCGAAGCGGGCAATATTCGCATCACTGCTTCGGGCGATATCGTCATGCAAAACGGTGCTTTGATTTATTCGAACGCATCTGGTGCTGGCACCGCTGGCGCAATTCATATCGCGGCAGAAAATCTCTCGATTTTTGATCGGAGCAGTATTTCCACGAATGGTGGGACGCTCGGCCTGTTGTCTTTCGAAATTGCGGACACTTTCCTGATCGATAGCGGTGATAATGATGGGTACTACGCCGTTTCCATGTTTGGTAGCGAGGGATCAGCGCCAACTCGTGACGCGGAGTGGCAGGCGCCAAACGGTGCTTCTGATGGCGTATACATCGAAGCCGGCAATCTGATTGTCACGTCAACCGTCACAGGTTTCCCTGCTGTCGGCTTCTACCTGTATGATTTTTCAGGCGGCGCGCTTCAGCAGGTTTATTTCGACATTGAGAACGATCTGACGTTCGAAAACGCTCGCCTCTATTCGTACGGCTCTGAAAATCTGGTCGATATTGATGTCGGTGGTGCTATCAGTTTCGACAATTCTGAAATCGCGTTGAGTAGCAATGGGGAGACGATTGGAACGCTTGATGTCACAGCCGACTCCTTCTCGGCTGTGAATGGCTCAGATTTTGACCTTATCGGTTTCACCAATTCATTTGGTCAGGATGTTGCAGGTGGTACGGCCAATTTCGACATCACCGGTGACGCCATGTTCGACTTCACCGACATCGATGTATACTCGTCGGGCGGCGACGCTGGCAAAATAAATATGAATGTTGGCGGCACGCTGACACTTCAGAACACGTCTGTGTTTGATGCCCGGTCGGATGGGTTCAATCTCTATGAGGATCTGGATGGCGACGGTGTGGCAGAAACCGCATCGCTCTTCAGAGCTGGCGATGGCGGCGAGGTGAACATCTCGGCCGGAGCTGTCGAATTGATTAACGGCGGCATCATTGCGGTGTCTGCGTTGAATGGCGGGTCGGCAGGATCAATCAACATCACGGATACGGGCTCTCTTCTCGTATCGGGCGCAAGCTCGGTGATTGATGCGTCAGAAGTAAATTCTGACGCCGCAGGTACCATCAACATTGAAGCCGATGAAATTAACATCGTTGATGGCGGACAGATTACCGCTCACGTCTATGGCGGCGAAGGTGGCGACATCACGGTTCAGGCCAAGACGCTGAATATTTCAGGGGTCGGAACGCTTGACTTGCAATCTTTTGACGGCAATCGCTACATCGTTCCAACCTCTCGTCATTCAGGCATCTTCATGAATGCCAATGGGGCTCTGTCACAAGGCAGTCTCAAGGTGCTGGCTGGTGAGCTGACGCTTGAAGAGGGCGGACGGATCGGTTCAAGCACGGTCGGAGGCGGTGCTGGCGCGGCGAATATCGATATTCGGGCAGGTCAACTGGACATTTTCGGCCCGCAATCCGGCGTTTATTCTTCGGCTCCCGGGCTGGGAACGATCAGTCTCAACGAGCTGGCTGTCCTTTACGGGTTTGCCAGCCCGGATGAGCTGCTGGAAGTGCTCGTTCAGAATGGATCCTACATTGATGATGACCCGGCCTATATCGTCTATGTCCTGAATAGCGTCAGCCCATCTGGCGTGATGTTAACGGTCGACGATCTGCCATATTCGGGCAGCATGGAAACCGATGCGGGCGACATCACAATCGGCGCAAGCGCGCTGAGTGTTGAAGAAGGCTTTATCCAGACCTCCGGCACCGGCAATGGAGGCACGATCCGCATCGGCGTTGATACCACGGCAGAATTCGAAAATGCTGTGATCACGACGGATATTGCGGGCCAGAGCCCACAGGATGATACCGGTGACATCTTCATCGGCACCAGCCTTGCGGGAATCGATACGGGCAGTGATTTCGATCCGTTCTCCGAAACCGTCGCACCGCTCGAAGCGGATGGTCTGCCGGAGACCTTCGTCAACGAAACCGGCGAGCTGGATGCCTTCCAGGAGGGTGAAGTCTACATCACCACCAATGTAATTGTGCCGATTGAAGCGGCAGCCGCCGCGCCTGAGCCGCCGGAAGAAGAGCAGGAAGCTTCTGAAGCGGCTGAAGATCCGGAAGACACCTTTACACCGCCTGAGTTCGCTCTGGGCACCGAAAACGCTCAGGTCTCCCTCTGCGCGGCAGAGTCGACACAGAGCGCGGGCGGCAGCTCTCTGAGCGAAGTTCCATCCGGCCGGATTGCGAAAAATCCGACCACCACACGGCCATCCACCTATTCCGATCTGGTGTCGGAGGATGCGCAAATCGCCGCGTGTTATCGCGAAAACCAGGGGTAGGGGCGGCTTATGTTGAAGCGAAAGCCCAGTCTTAGTTCACGGGGAAATGGTATGATCGCGAAACGTGTCTTGATGACATCGCTCTTTGTCGGGGGGGCTGCTTATGGCGGCGTCGGCATGGCCTTTGCCCAGGTTGATGGTGTTGAAGGGAGTTCCAGCGCCATTCAGCGCGAGCGCGTGGAAATCCCGCGTGAAGATGGCGACGGAATTTTTGACCTGCCAGACGTTGATACGCTGCTGGCCAAACGCGATGGACTGCCCAGCGTCGGTGTGACGTTCGTTTTGTCCACCATTGAGATTACAGGATCGTCGCCGATTGGTGACGCATCACTTCGAGCGATTGCTGATGAGTATACCGGTCGGGAAGTGACTCAGTCAGAGCTCATTGAAATGCGTGATCGCATGACGGTCGAAATGGTCCGCGCCGGATATATCACCTCTGGCGTTGTGATCCCGGACCAGTCCGTCGATGACGGCACGCTTACGGTCGAAGCGCGCGCGGGCGTGTTGTCGGAGGTCGTGGTCTCGACCGATGGCGAACTCGACGCGGATTATGTCACCGGCATTCTGTGGCCGAACGCCGAAAAGCCGCTTGATGCCGGCGAATTGCGGGGCCGGTTCAAACGGCTTCTCAAGGACAGCCATGTGGCTTCGGCCAATGCCCGCCTGGAACCTGGCACCGTTCAGGGCGAAGCGCGTCTGAACATCGACGTTACAGAAGCGCCGGACTGGGATCTCATTGCATTCACCGGCACGGATCGTTCGCCCAGTATCGGTGGTCTTCGCGGAGGCGTGGTTGGCGTCAAACGCAATCTGTTCACGCCCGGTGACGGTATCGGAATTGAAATGGGCGCAACGGAAGGCCTGCTAGATTTCCTCGTTAATTACGACATGCCGATTGCGGATACCGGCTGGAAGTTACTGTTCGATGCGACTTATGCAGATGCTGAGGTGATCGAAGAGCCGCTCAACGAGCTTGATGTCACCAGCAAAAGCTTTTCTGCCTCTGCCGGCCTGCGTGTGCCGTTGATCATCAAGGACAATTTCTCGCTTATCTCCACCAGCCGGATCACTCATAAGGAAAGTGAGGCTGAGCTTGCGGGCGTGCCGTTCAGCTTCTCGCCCGGTGCTGTGGATGGCAAAACAGAGATTACGACGTTCCGAACCAGCGCCAGTCTGACCTATTTTGGCAATGGATACGCCATGCAGTCGAGCCTGACGCTAACAAAAGGACTGGACGCGCTGGAGGCGGAGGCTGTCGCACCTTCCATCCCGGGCGAGGAGTTCACCTATCTCAACGGATCGATCGAAGTGTTCGCCCAAAGCCCGTTCCGCGCTTCGCACAAGATTATCGGCAATGTCCGCGTCCAGCAGGCGGACGATGTGCTCTACTCTCAGGAGCGTATGTCCATGGGCGGTCTCAACTCGGTTCGCGGCTACCGGTCGAATGAACTGCTTGTAGATCGCGGATTCACTGCCGGTATCGAATACCGTTTCCCCGTCTCCGATATCATTACGCCGCTACAGGATACGCTCTATGGCAGCGCGTCGCGTTTGGAGGCAGGGATTTTTCTTGCGCATGGCGAAGGCGACAATGCGCGCGGTGTGGACCCCACCGTGGATTCGATTACCAGCGGCGGTCTGAACCTGAAATGGCGGCCAAACAATGTGCTGTCGATTGATGCTTTCGCGGCAGCCCGGTTCGAGGATGTGCCACCGCGCGATGAAGATCCGATTCAGGATGAAGGCTTTGGCTTCATGGTCCGTCTGGATCTGGCGGAAATCATTCGCAATCGCAGCTGAAGTGGCATGTTTCATTGCGGGCCGGTGTGTCGTCGGCCCGCAGGACGTTTGATCGTGTCGCTACTGCGTGCTGTCGATAAACTGCGATATACCGGATTTCATGTGACCGGCGAGGTCTCGCAATTTCTCGGCCGTTTCGACCAGCGAGTTCGTCATCGCGCCCGTGCTTGAAACCGAGTCTGATACGCTACTGATACTGGAGGATATCTCCGAGGTTGCGCTGGTTTGCTGTTCAATTGCGCTGGCAATCGAATTGGTCAGCTGGGAGAGCTCGCTCACCGCACTGGCGATGGTCTCAACGGCCAGAACGGCTTTGCCGCCGGACGCCTGAATGCCGCTCACCTGCTGGCTGATGTCTTCGGTGGCCTTGCTGGTCTGGGTGGCCAGCGTCTTGACCTCGGATGCCACCACCGCAAAGCCCTTGCCGGCTTCCCCAGCCCGGGCTGCCTCGATTGTGGCGTTGAGCGCCAGAAGGTTGGTCTGCTCGGCGATGGACTGGATCAGCGTCACGACCTCGTTGACCTTGGATGAGTTTTCGACAAGTTCGCGGACCTGCGAGTCGGTCTTTTGTGCTTCGTCGGCGATTTCCCCCATACGCCCGGAAACCTGCGCGATCTGGCTCGAGATTTCGGAGATCGTCAGAGTCATCTCTTCGGTGGCGGCGGAGACGCTTACGGCACGCTCCGTGACATGGCTCGTCGCTGTGTTCAGATCGCCGGCAGAGCCCTGAATGGCGCCGGATAGATCCATCACGTTTGTTACGGCGGAGTTGACGTCGTCGGCCATCTTTTCGGCCTCCGTCACAACGGCCCAGGTCAGCATGGCGCGAATATAGCGGCCATTGCCATCATAAACCGCGCAGATATTGAGCTGCATGATTTCTGGTCCGACCTTGATCCGCGCCTTGTGCGGCAAATGTTTGTCGGTCGCCAGCAGGCCTCGCTGATGGGCCGGGTTTTTGTGAAACACATCAAACGACGTGCCCAGCATTTTATCGACCTTGATGGGTAAATGCTGCTCAATGGATTTCAGCAGATTGCGTGAGGTCTGGTTGATATAGTCGATTTTGAAATCGTCATGAGGGTCCACCGTCATCACGGCCACCGGCATGGATTCCACCATGGAGCTCAGATTATATATTTCATTACACTGCTGGGTTACATCGCGGGCTGACTTGATGACGCCAACGGTCTGCCCGGCAGCGTTCAGTACCGGTTGATACGTGGCTTCAATCCACACCGATCGCCCTGATTTCGTTCGGCGTTCAAACTCGGATGAAAAGGCTTCTCCACTTGCCAGGCGGGACCAGAAAGACCGGTATTCAAAGCTGTCAGCGTAGGTCGGATCGACAAACATGCTGTGATGCTTGCCTACAATTTCGGGCTTCTTATAGCCCATCACATTTTCAAAAATACTGTTGCAATCTAGAATTGTGCCATCGGGACTGAATTCGATCATCGCGAAGGATTTTTCGAGGGCTTCATATTTCTGAAGCAGTGAGACGTTTCGATCCCCGGTATTTTGGCGTTTTTCCGATGACTGAAATAGCGCTTGCATATTATATCGCTCCAGTAGGACTTTCTGAAATTCTTAAGTCCGACCTCTGAAAAATTCATTACTTTTGTCTTGAACAGAGGTTAAAGGGATCTGGAAGAATGCTTCTGGTTTTAAAAATAGACTTGCGTCCACTAAAACTAGAGTTCGGTGCATTTGAAACTATTTGAGGTGCTTGACTTCCAGGAGTTCGTATTTTCCAGCTGTCGCCAGAATTGAAACATCATTCATAAAATGCAACACAGAATAGAATGTCTGTCCTGGAGATTGTCGGTGATCTGGCCTCAGTGCAGAACACTGATACGAAGATCGGACGGTCAGTTGCTTAACGGCGAAGCGATACTCGAGACCCTATAAGATCCAACACTTTGACCAACACAGCAGAGGCAAAACACCTGCATGTCGTCAGCTTGGCAACGTGTTTTCGGTTTAGAGCGAATTTTTCCGAGATTTGTTGGTCAACTGTTGGTCAGTGAAAGTTTGACTGACAAAAGCAAAAACATATCGATTTGATATGTTTTAAATCACTGTATTTGTTGAAGAAAATGGCGGACTGGGGAGGATTCGAACCCCCGACCCCTTGG
>CAYFGB010000001.1:0-278370 GCA_964342455.1 uncultured Hyphomonadaceae bacterium | reverse complement strand
GCGTTGTGTCCAAGGTTCTCGAATAGAGGTTTCTATTCGGTTCCATGTGCAACCGGGTTTCACAGGAACAAACGACAAAGCAAAAGGCCGCCCATCAGGGCGGCCTTTTCTGTTTGGCGTTGAGCGGGGGCGTGATGGGGCGTTTTGTCCGAGGGTTCTGCCACGTGAAGACTGGTCCAGTCTGATCACGCTTGATAAGGACTGAAATGCTTGCGATTCGGAAATCCATTCAGTTCGTAAAAGACAACAAAGCCAGAATGTTCTGGCTGTGGATGGCGTATCAGGCCATCAAGGGAAGTCTGACCCTGACCCTGATCTGGATCCCGCTTTTTCTGCTCTGGAAGCGTAATGGTGGGCTGGAAACCTTCTGGCCAGATTGGGGCAGTTTTATCCTCGCAAATCTTGCATTCGTTGGATCTCATATCGCATTGCTGTTGCCAGCGGTTAAAGCGAGTTTGATCAACCGAGTGGGTCGAACAGCGTTCTGGACGCTATTCACCCTCGTGTCGATTTCGAGCTTTGCATTCGCGCTGTACACAGCGCTACTAGCCCCAAGAGACGTCGTCTGGGCGATTTCCCTCTGGCATGTTGCGGTTACCATCGCCTTGACGGTGCTTTCGGTGTTCTTTCTGGTCTTTGGGATCCTCTCACCGAACGCACTATCAATCTCTATTCGCCCGGCAGCGTTTGAACCGAATGCCCCGGGCTTTCTCCGGATCACACGACATCCCATTCTCTGGGCGATCGTCTTCTGGGCCATCGGGCATATTATCAGCAATGGAGAAGCCTCGCTGATCGTATTCTTTGGCCTTCAGGCGGTTTTCTCTCTTGTTGGCATGACAATGCTGGACAAGAGGCAAAAACGATTACGTGGCGAGGAATGCTGGAAAGAGGTTAGTCAATCGACCGGTTTCTTCCCAAACCCCCTCCGTCTCCGGCTCTCTTTCAAAGATGGGGCGATAAAGCGTCCCTGGCGGGCCGCCCTCATTGCAGGCCTGCTTTTTGTGGCGCTGATCGTCATTCATCCATTTCTTTTCGGTGTGTCACCGCTTTCCTGGCTGATGTCATGAGCAAGGGTGTCCGCAAAGGCCCGATGAGAATCGTCTGGCTGTTCGGTGGTCTGCTATTTACCGGGCTCGCCTTTCTGGGCGCGTTGTTACCCCTTTTGCCAACGACCCCATTCCTGCTTTTGGCGGCGTTCTGCTTTGCCAGATCATCGGAACGTTTACGGCTCTGGCTCTACGAACACCGCATGTTTGGTCCCCTGCTGAACAATTGGGAGCAGTACGGTGCAATTGGACCAAGAGCGAAAACGCTCGCAGTCATCGCATTGGTGGCGACGCCGGTCCTGTCATTTGTGCTGGGTGCCAAGCTTTGGGTCATAGCGATCCAGATACCGATACTGGCGGGTTCTGGCGCATTCATTCTGACCAGGCCGAATGGCCCCCGCCCGGAAACCGGGGCAGGGGCATCAGGCGATTAGGCTTCCGGTGTCTCGTGAGGCTCTGCCTCATGTGCGTTACCGGTTGCAATCATATCGCGTTGCAGAGTTTTGCCCGCGATAAGATAGTGAAGTGCCGCCCAGGCATAGCCGCAGCAGAAAATGATCAGTGACCATTGCAGGCCGCGAGCATTGGCGGTGTCGCAGGCCGCGGCTTCTGCAGCAGACAGATCGCCGACAAGTTTACAGGCTTCCATTGTGAGCCCCATATCGGAGCCCGAAAGGAACATACCTTTCAGAACCGTTGAGAGAACGCCCATAAGAAGCGGTCCGAGGCCGTATCCAAGCAGGTTGACGATGAAGAGCGCGATCGCCACAGAGGTTGCCCGCGTACGGCTATCTACGACACCGCCAGCGACAGCATAGAGCGGCCCCAGATAGAAGTAATGGAGAACTGCAGCAGCCATTAGCGGTGGCAGCGCCAACCAGACATTGCCGGCCAGAAAGCCCATGGCATAAAGCGGAACAGACGCAGTCATGCCAAGTGCTGGCAGCCAGGCGAGGGCCGTCGGGTGACGCTTTGCCATCTTATCGGCAAGGAAGCCTGAACTAAAAACGCCAATCGAGGCCATCAGGCCGACCACAATACCAAAAAGCAGCGCGGCGGTTTGTAATGACATATCATGCGTTCGGACAAAGAATGATGTGCTGAACTGCGCTACGCCGTAACCAACGAAGGATGCAATGGTCGCGCCGATCACGACGTGCCAGTAGGTGGGTTTGCTGCCAAGGAGTTTGAGTGCAGCAGAGAAGGGCACCGGATCCAGCTTCTGCATGCTGGGTGGGTCCGT
Source organism: uncultured Hyphomonadaceae bacterium (assembly GCA_964342455.1). Taxonomy (GTDB): domain Bacteria; phylum Pseudomonadota; class Alphaproteobacteria; order Caulobacterales; family Hyphomonadaceae; genus Ponticaulis. The sequence goes on along the minus strand of CAYFGB010000001.1, from coordinate 276,078 downwards.
GTATCCGCGTGGTGGCTCTTTAACTGTTGTCCGTACGAGCAGGGCAACCAAGAGACCTGGAAGGCCAACGAGAACGAATGCGGCGCGCCAACCTTCAAAATTCTGCCAGTCAAAACCGTTTGCGAGCCCGGTCATGCCCCAGCTTGTTAGCGCGGCCTGAATGTTCGGCCCATCGAGCTGCTCAGCGATTGAGCCGCCAAAGATGGCGGCGAGCATGCCCCCAAATGGAACGCCCAGCGCATAGACCGAAACCGCGGTGGCGCGACTGCTGGGGCGATAATAGTCGGCGATAAGGGATTGTGCTGGTGGTGTGCAGCCCGCTTCACCAATGCCCACGCCGATGCGGAACACCATCATCATGATGAAAGTTGGTGCAATACCACACAGGGCTGTCATCAAACTCCAGAGTGCGACGGAGCCGGTAATGATCCAGACGCGGTTAAAGCGTTCAGCAACGCGCGCGAGCGGAATACCAAGCACTGTGTAAAGGATGGCGAACATCGGCCCGCCCAGAAGCCCCATCTGCCAGTCTTCAACCTGAAAGCTTTCTTTGATGGGCTCGGTCAGGATGTTGATGATCGAGCGATCAATGAAGTTGAAGACGTAGACGAGCAGCAGTGCGCCCATCACATAGGATCTGTAGCCCTTCGAGCCGAAGCCAGAGTTGACGTCGACCTCCGGACCAGCCGAAGCTGCCGTTACAGTGCTCATGGTTTCCCTCCCAGGGAGCTGTGTTTGTTGTTGTTTTTATAATGTTCAACTTACTTCTGAATCACGGCGATACGTCAGTCCTGCCAGCAGATAGCATACGCCACCAACGGCAAAGAGCGAGGTTGCGATCGCGTTGGCCAGGCGTACGCCGTGCGCTTTCGCACCCAGACAAATCTCGCGGGCAGTGTCGCTCATGGCTGGATCTGCGAGGCTGCAACTGGCACTGAGCTCGCCTGCCAGGGTGCTGGCGTCGATATAGTTTGCCGTAAAAATATCCGCCAGCATGCCGAGCACAGCCGGGCCGCCACCATAGCCAATGATGTTGGCAATGAAGAGCATGATCGCGACCGCTGTCGCCCGCGTTCTGACGCTGACAACGGCCTGAGCAATGTTGTACTGAGCTGACAGATAGAAATACTGAAGGATGCCGCCAACGGCCATCAGCACGTACATGAGCGTCAGATTGCCGGTGAAGTACGCGTATGCCTGCACCGGGGCTGCCGCCAGCAGGCCGATGCCAGGAACCCAGCACGGCGCTGTCGCTGAAAATTTCGAGCCCTGTTCCGTGAGGTAGCCGCCAAGAAACGTGCCGATTGTGCCGAACAGAGCGAACACGGCCATGAAGAGAAGCGCAGTGTCGCCGGGCGAGAAGCCTTTGGCATACTGAATAAAGAGGGGCTGGAAGCCAACCATGCCGTATCCGGCAAAAGCCACAATTGTGGCGCCTGCGGTCATCGTCCAGAATGTCGGCTTACTGGAAATTTCTGCCAGGGCCTCACCCAGGCCAGCCTTTTCCTGTTTCTTGGTGCCGGGTGGATCAGAATACCCCCGCGGAGGTTCCTTGACTGTAAGCAGGACCAGAATACCGATCAGAACGCCCGGCGCGCCAACAAAGATAAAAGCTTCCCGCCAGGTCACGAATTTCAGCAGAGAGCCACCGAAAATCTGCGCCAGCATGCCGCCAGCCGTCACGCCCATGGAATAGATTCCGAGTGCGGTGGGGCGCGAGATTGGCTTGTAATAGTCAGAAATCAGCGAGTTTGCAGGAGGGGTACATCCGGCCTCACCAATGCCCACGGCCATTCGGGCCAGAAGAAGGGTCATGAAGCCGACGGTAAATCCGCAAAGTACGGTCGCGAAAGACCAGAGGATCACGCAGACGCCGATGATTTTGACGCGATTGGCCCGTTCGGAAAAGTTGGCGATCGGAATGCCGAGCAATGTGTAGAACAATGCGAAGCCAAAACCAGACAGAATCCCGAACTGTAAGTTCGACAATCCGAATTCGTCGATAATGGGACGACCAACAACACTGATCAGAATACGGTCAATGAAGTTGAGCGTGTAAACGAGGGTCAGGCTTAAAAGGACGTAGGAGCGATAACCCTTCGATCCGAATCCCGTCAAATGGCCAGCGCCAGCTGACGCGGTAGCGTCACTCATTCAGTCCTCCCGATGCAGATCAAACCATCACTAGTTTTTCCTGAGCGTATCTTCTGCGATGGGATTAGCAAGATGCTTTCGGGCGTGACGCCAAGGAAGGTATCAAAAGAGACCGGAGGCCTTCATGCTGGTTACGCCCTGTTTCGCGACGACCAGATGATCATGAACGGTTACCTCGATCGCGTCGAGCACATCAATAATCTCGCGTGTCATGGTAATATCCGCCCGCGATGGTGTCGGGTCACCGCTTGGGTGATTGTGAACCAGAATGATTGAGGAAGACGACAATTCAAGAACACGCTTAGCGATTTCGCGCGGGTAGACTGGTGCGTGATCTACCGTGCCGCGGCCCAGCTCTTCATCAGCAATAAGGCAGTTCTTCCTGTCGAGAAACAACACCCGAAAGAACTCAGTATCTTCGTGTTGAAGGCGAAGTTTCACATACTCCACCACTTTGGACCAAGAGGACAGATTCTTGCGTTTGACGATGTCTTCCCTGGCCGCCCGAAGGTGGAGCTCATGAACGGTTTTCAGATAGACCGCCAGCGTTTCACCGATTCCATCGACGCGCTGGAGAGCGCGTGGAGGGGCCGCGAAAACTCCGGACAGTCCGCCAAATTCCCGTAACAGAGCTTTGGCGATGGGCTTCACATCGCGGCGTGGAATGAATCCGCAAAGCAGCAATTCCAGAACTTCATAGTCCGCCAGACCTGAGCCAGCTGTTTCAGAAAAACGCTTTCGGAGACGGTCCCGATGGCCCAGATGATCAGGCTTATCCTGCTTCAGCTGGGAAGTGTGTTGGGTTTCCGGAAACAGGGCAGGGGAGCGGGGCTCTTTCATTGTCCCGGAATTGGGATGCTTTCGCCAAGGGCTGGATTGTGAGGCGTGTACAGCCCGGTTGGTGAGAGCGTGAAGATCTCCACGCCGTTTTCCGTTACGCCCACCGAGTGTTCGAACTGTGCAGACAAATTGCGGTCGCGCGTCACGGCAGTCCAACCGTCTGGCAAGGTGGCACAATCCTTCTTGCCGAGATTTAGCATGGGTTCGACCGTAAAGAACATGCCTGGCTTGATCTCCTCGCCTGTGCCAGCCCGGGCGGAGTGAACGACGTTCGGGGCGTCATGGAAAACCTGCCCAAGTCCATGGCCGCAAAAATCCTCAACAACCGAGACACGATTGCGTGCGGCAACCGCCGAAATCGCACCGCCAATGTCACCAACCCTGGCACCGGGCTTCACAGCAGCGATGCCTGCCATCATGGCTTCATAGGTGACGTCCATCAGGCGGGCTGCTTTGCGTTTCACATCACCGGCACCATACATACGGGACGAATCACCATGCCAGCCGCCATCCACAATCACGGTGACATCAATATTCATGATATCGCCGTTCTTGATCACCTTGTCGCTGGGAATACCATGGCAGATGACGTGGTTGAGAGAGATACAGCTCGCGTGCCGATAGCCACGATATCCGATGGTTGCAGAGGCCGCACCATGATCAAGCACAAAGGTTTCGATCAGTTTGTCGAGATAGGCTGTCGTAACACCCGGCTCGACGTAAGGGGCAATCATGTCCAGACATTCGGCCACCAGACGACCAGCCCGGCGCATACCTTCAAAATCCTCTTCTGAATGAATGCGAATACCGCTGCTTCGTGTAATGGTCTCAGTCTCTGATAGCACAGTTTGCTCCTCTGGTTTCCTGTTTACATATAGCATGTTTGTCGTCGATGTCTTCATGTCGAGCCCATCGAACCGACCTTTGATCAATGTGTCGGCACGCTTTGCCTCTTGACCACCCCTGCGGAGGTCGGTTCAAGAACGGTCATGACAAGAAAACTGACGGCTGGCGTATTGTTGATCGGGGACGAACTGCTCTCCGGTCGTACCCGTGACATTAATCTCCAGACGATTGCAGAGTTTCTCGCACCGCTCGGCATTCAGGTTGCTGAGGCGAGGGTGGTTTCGGACGATCAGGCGCTCATCATCGCGGCTGTCAATGCGCTGCGCACGCAATATACCTATGTCTTCACCACAGGCGGTATCGGACCAACCCATGACGACATCACCGCTGATGCAATTGCGGCCGCGTTTGGTGACCCGATCGATATTCGCGCTGATGCCCGAAAAATACTCGAAGAACGTTATGCGCAAACAGGCGTGGAATTAACAGACGCTCGTCTGCGTATGGCACGAATTCCCAAAAGTGCCAGCCTGATTTCGAATCCGGTGTCGGGCGCACCCGGATTTCAACTTGGCAACGTGTTTGTGATGGCCGGCGTGCCATCAATTGCCCGGGCCATGCTTGAAGATGTCGGTCATCGGCTGGATACCGGGATTGTGATGAAGTCGGGCAATGTGCGCGGCAAGGGCTTACGGGAAGGCGATCTTGCGGCGAAGCTCGGTGAAATCGCCGACGCTCACCCTGATGTGTCTGTTGGGTCCTATCCCTGGTATGGCAGCGCAGAAGACAGCGGCGTCAACATCGTCGTTAGGGGGATTGAACGGGAACAGATTTTGGCAGCGATGGCCGCGGTTACAGACATGATCGACGATCTTGGCGTCAGTCCAGAGGTCACCGAACCGGTCTGACGACGCAGATGAAACCCATGGGAGGAAATTATGGACGAACTGGTACTCATAGACAAGAAAGACAATGTAGCTCTGGTCACACTAAATAGACCTGACGCGCTAAACGCGCTCAGCACGGGCCTGCGAGCGGCAATCTGCAAGGCGTTCCGAGATCTTGCCAAGGATCCGGATGTGCGCGCCGTTGTGCTAACCGGCTCAGGCCGGGCTTTCACCGCAGGGGTCGATCTGAAGGAAGCGGGCGAAAAGGGATTCGCGCTTGGTGCGGGTGACCAGGAAATCGATCTTGCCGTTGCAATGAACGAGTATCCATGGCCGATTATTGGCGCCATCAACGGTTTTGCGATTACTGGCGGATTTGAGCTGGCTCTGCTGTGCGATGTGCTTCTTGCCTCCACTCAGGCCAAGTTTGCAGACACTCATGCGCATGTTGGAATCGTGCCGGGATGGGGACTAAGCCAGAAACTGTCTCGTCTTATTGGAACGTCGCGCGCCAAGGAACTCTCTTTCTCCGGAAATTTCCTGGATGCGGAAACGGCTGAGCGTTGGGGCCTGGTCAACCGGGTTTATGAACCAGATGATCTGGTGCCCGCTGCACTCAAGCTCGCTGAGGAGATGACGAAGACCCAGCCTGAACTGCTCCGGATTTACAAGAAGCTGATTGATGAGGGCATGGGCATGCCGTTCGCAGATGCGCTGAAGCATGAAGTTGAAACATCGCGTGCTCATGCGCGTTCGGTGACCGCTGAAAGCGTTGAAGCCGCGCGTCAGGCTGTGACAGCCCGAGGTCGCTCGATCAATAATTAAGGCCAGATGCGGGAAGGGAGAGCCGATGACGCCGGGCTCTCCCAAACCCTGTAGCGGAAATTTCCACTGCGGCTCAAAAAAAGCTGCACAATCTGACTTTTCCCGGCTAAACCCTTAGCCGTTGCGGGCATGGCGGAATTGGTAGACGCAACGGATTTAAAATCCGTCGACCGTTTGGTCGTGCCGGTTCAAGTCCGGCTGTCCGCACCATTTTTAAGTTTTGGGTGTTTTGAGGAGCTGAAAAGCTCTCTAACACCATGAATGGTAACGATAATGACATGGTTCTATAACCTCCATTTCGGTCGTATATCAGGGGGTAGGTGAAAGCGAGTTTGAGGACCGCTTTCTTGTCCTGTATGCGCTCAGAACTCCATAGAATCCAAGGGTTTGAGAGGAATTCCAAAGCGGTTCTATAAGTTTCTTCACAGCTTGTTTGATCGCTACGGTTTTTTCCATCAAATGAGCCTAGTTGTTCTTCTGCGGCAGATCTTCTAAGCTCCAGATCACTGATCTTGCGCTGATGAGCGATGGTTGAGACGTGTTGATGATGAGCTCAATCTCATCACCCTCGTTCCGGCAGGCGATGAGCTCATTATTGAAGCATTTTTGCTTAACTGCGACGTGGGTTTTGTAAAAAGAATGCAACCCTTAATTATAAAACTTGAGGCTTTCCCCTTCATGCGCTACGGCTTCCTTGAGGGGGAAGTTGAGCACGTGTCACCAGATGCCATCATTGATGAAGCGCGCGGCCTTGTTTACCCTGCACGCATTCGCATAACCGGATCGACTCTGCGGACCGAGCGGCTGGGTCTGGGCGCTAACTCCACTCAGAATTCTGTTCAGGGCTCTAATACGAGCAAGCGTGAAGGCGCAGGCAGCCCTGCGCGCGATCTATGTGATGCGTCAGCATCACGAGATCAGATAAAAAACTGCCCGAGCGAAATGCGAGGCACAGCCGGCGAGCAAGCTCAAGTAAAAAACACAAGTGACCACGAAGTCGCAGATGACCTGACCAAAGACAAAGTCTGGGGCAGAGACGTCATGGAGCACGACGAACTAAAAACCGCCCTCGCACTCACCCAGCCCGGCATGGCCGTCACAGCCGAAATCAAAACTGGCACACGCAGTGTGATTTCCTATCTGCTGTCGCCCATTGCCAAGGCGACTTCCGAAGCTGGGAGGGAGAGATGAGGCCGGGGGCTATCTTCAGCGTCATTGTAAGTTCCGCCTGTTTGGTGGGTTGTGCTGTTTCTGAAGAGGCAAAAGCTTCTACGGCCATCCTAAATGTCGACTGCAATTATCTTTCCCAAGACCTTCAGCTGTCATTGTTGGTTCTGCTGGAGAAACTGCAGGGGCGATCTTTGGTATTTGGAGAAATCGTCGAGAATACCGAAGGCTCTCGCTCGTTTGATTATCTGGACTTCAGCGCAGACAACATTGTTATAATGTCTCAATTGTCTTTGTTGACGAGCAGCGAAGATTTTTATTTGGAGATTCCAAACGGTTGTGATGCACGGGCGGTCCGCGCTGGAAACGGACCGAATCTAACCAAGCTAGATCTTTGCTATCATGGGACTTCTCATTACTTGTTGCGACTATCAGGCTACCATGCTGATGTTTTCGAACACGTCGGTCGGGAACTTTTCGAACATTCTAGCTACAAAGGCAATGACGAAGCTCGAGGTTATCCTGAAGGGTATCAAGATGAAGTGATTGACAAAATCAATACTGCGCTAGAGGCCGCGTTCAACGAACGAGGTAACGCCTACAAAGTTACCTTGCATGAGGTAACACTTTCTCCTGAGAGCCAAATTTTTGGTTCCGTGTTCTTTGAACGAAAACTCGTTCTGGATCGGGAGACGATCGTTTCGCGTCTGCGATTTGTCGATCATTTGACTGGGGCAAAGCTCTCCGAAGTTATGAATGTTTTTGATCGACGGTCAGGTGATCCGATTTGCTCAAAGGAGTTAGCGTCCGGCTTTTCAGAAAGTGAAGCTAACAATTTTATCATCAATAGACTGCCGCTAATTACAGACTGGGAAAATTGGTTTGAGCGATGATCGCCGGGTATCCATAAACGGGAACACATTTGAATTTGAAACGGCAAATTCGTTTTCTGTTTCTGATTGGCGGCAGTACCGAAGTCTGTCTGAAGCAATCCCGTCATGGTTCCAACTCCAGAGCGGGCGAATTTAGGTCTTCAAGAATGCGGTTCCAATCTGCTAATTCTTCAAACAACTGGTTCGAGTTTGGTAACTCGGGCCGCACCATTTTTATTTAATCCCCGCTTCAACTTCGTTTTTGCGATGGATCGCGCTCAAGGCTGCTGGCGTGTTTGCCGGGGCGCGCCTCCATCATTCAAAACAGAACGGGCATCAGGCGGCTCCCGTGACCGGCAGCGATTACATGCCAGTGCAGACGCATACGAAAACGGCCCGCTTCTCAGCAGGCCGTTTCAGTTTGTACTCAGTCTTCAAAAGTGTCGCTTAGCCCATGGCTTGCGATTGTTCCGGCCGAATTTCGACATCCGGATTGGCTTTCGCTTCCGCCAGCAGGCGCGCCTGCGTTGCTTGTGACTTCCAGAGGAAGTCTCGAGGCAGGCCGAGGCGCTTACATGATTGTGCGGGCGCGCCCTCTTTGTCCGGAAAGGTTTCGGCAGCCCAGGCCGCAGATTTGACAACCATTCGCTGCCATGGCGTCAAATCGTATTCCTTGCCGAGCCCAAGCACTTTTCGAGTCGATGCGGGTAGAATTTCGATCGCGGCATGAGCGAACGCTTTTTGCATCCACTTCGGCATAACGCGAGTGGCATTGCCTGATCGAATAATTTCCAGGAAATCGAAATTGATCTGATGTGGTTCGAAATCGTCTTCGAGCTCGGACATCATGCCATAGAAGTCTTCCAGGCTTTTCGGCGTGTAGGTTACGCCATAAAGACGGGCAACTTCTTCGCCTTCGGTCCAGTAACGGGCTTTTTCTTCTTCTGTCAGCTTTTTGGCAAATCGATCGTAAGCCATCAGCCAGCCATAGGCGGCAGTTGCGCTGACCCAGTTGAGCAGAACAGGGTCAAGCGCCTTGTATTCACGCCCGTTTGGTGTCGTGCCGTTCACCTGAGCGTGCATGTTCGTCACGCCCTGAATTACACGCTGAGCCGCAGACTTCGGACCGTAAACGCCGACCATGGCTGCAACACCTGTGCGCTGCCCGCGACCGACCGGATCGGTTGGGAATACGGAGTGATCCCATACACCCGAACGAATTCGGTCGTCTGCGAATTCCAGCAACACCGCGCAAACACCTGCGATCACGCTGGTTACCGGGTTTTTGAAAACACGCCAGCTGATCGAATCGGGCTCGTTATAGGCTGGCTCGCCTTTCGGCGTCGTGTAGTCAATTTTCCAGCCCAGATAAGACGTCATTTTGTCCATGATCTGTTTCCTCGTCATGCATTTTCGGAAACTCTAGTGTCCAATGTGCAGGAGTGCACCTGTTGAAACCACTAGTGGAGTTTTTGGTCAGTCGTGACGCTTCCGGGCCATGTCGTTACGATATCAAGAGCGGTGCCAGGGCGGTCGATCCAACTGGTAAAATTCGTGAATGCGGGAGGGGCGCCTGTCAGCGTTGCCTCACCATTCATCAGTTTGGGCGCCGGGGGCAGCACTGGAAATACCGATAATGAAATCAGTGCGATCAACAGTCATAACCGCGTCTTAGCCATCGTTCGCCATGCCCGGCCTGTGATGCAGAACACTGTTCCGAACGGTTACGATTGATCCCGCCAGCCAATAAAGCCCATGCTGGTGGCGACCCGTACAGCTTGTGCTCTTCCAAAGACCCCAAACTTCTTGGCTGCGTTGGCCAGATGGAAGCGAACGGTAGGAATGGAAACGCCCATGATCGTGCCGATTTCATTGTCGGTTTTGCCAAGCGCTGCCCATTTCAGACACTGGATCTCCCGACGCGTGAGATCGGGCAATTCCGGTATTTCAGCGGGCATGACGTTTTCCCGATAGGACGACAGAAACTTGAGACTCAGAAGGTGGAGCTGGCTGGCATTCTCTTTGAAAATATCGGCAATGTTGCTGACATGCTTGTTGTTTGCCCAGACGGCGACGCCCAGCACGCCGGCCGGCATATAGCAGGGGCAGATGATTGCACTTTCAACGCCATAAGACTCATATTCAGCATGTGCGTTAAAATACTCGAGCGCACGGTTTTGGCGCCAGCTTCGAAGGACTTTTCCGTCATAATAGAACGGCTCTGCACAGATACGGGATGCCTGAATGAAACCGGATCGGAGCGCAAATGTGCGATCATTCCAGTAATCAAACTCAGGGTCGAACCAGCTGAATTTGGTCTCAGCATAGGGCTGACCATCCACTCCACGCATGGCCGACGGGTCACCGACATCCGCTGATGTCGCAATGTATGGCAGTCCAATTCGCTCACCAGCCTCTACAACGTTTGCAATCAGCTCGTCGATTTCGGCTAAGGACTCTACGCTGGTGTTTTTGGATTGCATACTGACTGTATTACCTATTGGTTTTGGTAGCTTGTGTCGCGTCAGCACCTCCCGCTAATTTTTCCGCTGAGTAATGAGTGGTGCGACATGAATTTGGATTTCTCTAGCGAAGATATCGCGTTTCGGGAGGAAGTGCGAGCCTTCCTCCACGACAACCTGACCCCGGAATTGGTTGCGGCTGGCAGAAAAGCCACAAGTGTCTTCGTGGAACCGGAATACACCCTGGCGTGGCAGGCGAAACTGCATGCCCGTGGCTGGGCAGCACCGCATTGGCCTGAAGCCTATGGTGGTCCGGGCTGGAGCGAGATGCAGCGCTATATTTTCGCGTCCGAATGCGCTGCTGCTGGTGCGCCACCGCTTGCGCCTATGGGGCTCAACATGGTCGGGCCATGTATTATTGGCTATGGCACGCAGGAACAGAAAGATTTCTATCTTCCGCGTATTCTGAACGGCGATGATTATTGGTGTCAGGGGTATTCCGAACCTCAAGCCGGGTCTGACCTTGCATCACTCCAATTGCGTGCCGACCGGGATGGCGATCATTACGTTTTGAACGGGTCTAAAATCTGGACCACGCACGCTCATCACGCGAATCGCATGTTTTGCCTCGTGCGGACAAAGTTTGATGGCAAACCTCAGCAGGGCATTACGTTCCTGCTTCTGGAAATGAATACGCCAGGCATCAAGGTTGATCCGATTCTGACACTCGCCGGAGAACATGAACTCAATCAGGTTTTCTTCGACGATGTACGCGTGCCGGTGTCCGGACGCCTCGGTGAAGAAAATGATGGCTGGACCGTTGCAAAATACCTTCTCGAATTTGAACGCAGCGGTGGTTCCTCTGCGGGGCTCGTCGAAGGCATCAAACGCTTGCGTCAGTATGTGATTGAAAGCGGTCTCAAAGACCCTGAGCTTCGTTCTAAACTTGAAGCGGCCTCTGTCCTTCTGGATTCGATTCTGGTGACCGAGCAGCGAATCGTTGCTTCGGTCAGCAGCTCCGGGTCACCTGGTCCGGCTGCTTCGATCCTCAAGGTTCAGCGCACAGAGCTGATGCAGTGCGTCGATGAGATCGCAATTGCTGCTTGTGGCAATTATGCGGGCGTTTATGAGCCTGCGACCTGGCATCCCGAATCAAATATTGATGCCGTTGTTCCGGAGCAACTTATTGTTGCGATGGCCAAGTATCTGAACAATAGGGCCGCTTCAATCTATGGCGGATCCAATCAGGTACAGCGAAATATCGTCGCAAAAGCTGTGCTTGGCCTCTGAATACTGCGGGCCTATCAGTATTGATAGCTTGTCTGGGAAAGAAAATTCCGTTGAACCTCCCCAAAACCCGGTAATCGGGAATAAGGGAGGAAAATATGAAATCCGGAAAACCCGTTAGTAAAAGTGTATTCGCTGGTGCGTCGCTGATCGCTATTTCTGCTTGCTTGCCAGGCTGGGCTCAGGACACAACGACACCAGCACCAGAGGCGGCTGAAACTGAGACCGATAGCGTCCGCAAGCTCGGCTCCATTACGGTAACGGCGCAACGTAAAGAAGAGTCGGCAAACGACGTTCCGATGGCCATTCAGGCGTTCGACGAAAGCCGTCTTGACCAGCTTCAGGTCAATGAAGTTGATGACCTTCAGTCGCTCGTTCCAGGCTTCTCTGTGTCTCAGAGCTATCAGGGCGTTCCAACATACACCCTGCGTGGTATCGGTTTTAACACCATCAACGTTTCTTCTACGTCCACCGTCGGTACGTATGTCGACGAAGTTGCCTACCCATTTCCGTTCATGAACTCCGGCCCGATGTTTGACATCCAGCGCGTTGAGGTCCTGAAAGGTCCACAGGGTACACTGTTCGGTCGCAACACGACAGCTGGTCTGATCAACGTCGTTACGAACAAGCCAGGTGACGAATACGAAGCCAGCGCAGGCGTTGAAGTTGGCAATTATGACACTTTCAACGTTGAGGGCATGATTAACATCCCGCTTGGGGATAGCGTACAGAGCCGGATCGCTTTCCGCAGCGAGAAAGCCAATGAGGGCTGGCAGGAATCTGTGACCCGCGACGAAACACGCGGTAAAGTCGACAAGCTCGGCGTTCGCGCAGCTCTGGCATTCCAGTTCACAGACAAGTTCGAAGCCGATGTTTCCTACAATGGCTGGATCAACAAGTCCGACACGATTGGTGGTCAGGGATTTGCGCTTACACCGGCAACAAATCCGGACAGCGAATTTGCAGGTAGTGGCGCTGGTTTCCTTCAGCCAGGCCTTTACGAGTATCTGCAGAATTATACGCCATCTGAAGGCTCTCAGGCAGAATGGGCTCCATACGACGCGCGTGCAGGGTCTGAATACGGTGTGAGTGGCATTGATGGCCCTCTGGAAGAAGATTCAAACTTCCACGGCTTCAAGGTCAATGCTCGCTATGACTTTGACAACGACATGAGCCTTGTCTCGTTGACCGGCGTCAACAAGCTTGACCGTGAAGCGGTCCTCGATTGGTCGGGTGTGCCTTATGCAATCCTCGTCCAGGATGTCAGCGCTGAAATCAAATCCTTCAGCCAGGAAGTTCGTCTTGAGGGCAGTACCGGTATCGCTGACTGGGTTGTCGGTGCTTATTACTCCAAAGACGAAATCATCGACTCGAACCAGACACTGCTTCGGGACAATGCGAACTCAAACTTTGTAAGCACGATCACTGCCGGCCTTGCGCTTGATCCTGCGAATACGCTGCCACTTCTTCAGCCTGGTATCACGCCGGAAGAAATTGCGGCGACGACAGCATTGCTGGGCGTTCTGAACATTGATCCGGAAACGGGGCTTCCATATTCTCCGGGTGAGCTCCTGGGCTCATTCCAGAAGTATTACGACCTTGGTGACTTCGAAACGACCAGCAAAAGCATTTTTGCCAGCGTTGATTGGGAAGTCAGTCCGGAACTGTCTCTGACAACGGGTCTGCGTTTCACAGAAGATTCTCAGGATTATGTTGGCTGCTCCGGTGACATCGAGGGTTCGATGCAGCCAAACGTCAACATCTTCAACCGCTTCTTCTTCCTTGGCTTCTACGGCCAGGCTGCGCCTGCGGCGCCGCTCGAGCAGAACGCCTGTAACACATACAGTGAAACGACGAACTCTTTTGGTGAGGTTGTGTCTGACCTGAGCGAGGACAATGTTTCCTGGCGTCTGGCGGCGAACTACACACCGGATGCATTTGAAGACCTGCTGCTTTTCGCGTCAATCTCTCAAGGCTTCAAAGCGGCGGCCGTTCCTGTGAACGCAGCCTCAAAAGCTGAGCAGAACGCGCCTGCAACTCAGGAAAGCCTACTGGCGTATGAGGCAGGCTTCAAGGCAGGCCTTCTCGACGGCGCAATGCAGGCGAACGCTTCTCTGTTCTTCTACGACTATGAGGATAAGCAGGGTTCCAGCTTCTTCCCGGATCCGATCTACACGGCTCTGTCTCAACTGCAGAACGCACCGAAAGCGGAAGCTTATGGTCTGGACGCAGAAGTTACCTGGCTGATTGTACCGGAGCTGACGGCGATTGGTGGTCTGACCCTTCTGAACACCGAGTACAAGGAATTCGATACGTTCGACTTCGCGGGTCTTCCTGACGATGCATCAGGCGATGAGTTCCTTTACAGCCCTGACACATCTGCAAGTCTGACGCTGATCTATGATAATGATATCACGCCAGACCTGGGTATGAACGCTGCACTGAGCGCTCGCTGGCAGAGCGACTCAACAGCGGGTGATCCAAACAACCCACTGTATGACATCGACTCTTACGCTCTTCTGAACGGTTCGGTCGGTCTCTACTCACTTGAAAATGGCTGGGAATTCTCAATCTGGGGCAAAAACCTCACAGATGAGTATTACTGGCAACAGATTACCTCCAACGCGAACGTCATCCTTCGTTTTGCAGGTAAGCCCAGAACCTTTGGCGCTTCCTTGAGCTACAGGTTCTGATTTCTTCCCTCGACTGCCTGCGCCTTCCGGATTTCCGGGGGGCGCAGTTTTCTTTTGATGGATGACCGTGCACAATACGGTTCATCCATTTTTATTTGGAACTGAACACAACTATCGGGGAAATACGGAAATGTCCGACGACAGGTCACTGACCGAAGCTGATTTCGATCAAATGCCAACGCTGGGCGACATCGCCCGCTTTCATGCGAAGGAACGGGGCGACAGCGTCGCGCTAAGCTTCGAAGGTCGAAACACAAGCTTCGCAGATTTTGATCTCAAAACGAATAAAGTAGCCAACGCACTCATCGCGGACGGCGTCAAGTTTGGTGAGCGTGTCGCCTATATCGGCAAGAACAGCGACCTCTACTTTGAACTGCTTGTCGGTGCTGCCAAAATGGGTGGCGTAACGCTTCCGATTGGCTGGCGTCTGGCACCGGCTGAAATGGCTTATATTGTACAGGACGGCGGTGGTTCGCTTCTGTTCGTTGGCCCGGAAGTCGTTGAGCAGGTCAATGAAGCGCTTAAGGAAATCGACAATCCTCCTCGTATTATTCTGATGGAAGGCGAGGGCGAAAATGTTTTCGAGGCCTGGCGGGATCGCCAGAGCGACGCTGACCCTGGCGTCGAGATTGCTGAAGATGATGTCGCTCTTCAGCTTTATACATCAGGTACAACCGGCCGCCCGAAAGGCGCGATGCTAAGCCACGGAAACCTTCTGGGCGGACGCCGCGAAGCCGCTGAAGCTGATCTGCCATGGAACAAGTGGGGGCCTGACGATGTCAGTCTCGTCGCCATGCCTGTTGGCCACATTGGTGGTACGGGCTGGGGCATTGTAGGCCTTTATAATGGCGCAAAAGGCGTGGTGGCCCGCGAGTTCGACCCTTACAGCGTTCTGGATTTCATCGAGAAAGATCACATCTCGAAAATGTTCATGGTACCGGCCGCGATGCAGATCGTTGTCCGGCAGCCAAATGCACGCAGCGTCGATTATTCACGTCTGAAGTATATTCTCTACGGTGCCTCTCCAATTCCGCTCGATCTCTTGCGAGAGTGTATGGAAGTGTTCGGCTGCGGCTTTTGTCAGCAATACGGCATGACAGAGACATGTGGCACGATCGTCTATCTGCCACCCGAAGATCATGACCCGAACGGAAACGACCGGATGCGTGCAGCTGGCCTGCCTATGCCTGGCGTAGAAATCCGTATTGAGGACGATGACGGCAATGTACTTCCACCCAACACAGTAGGCGAAGTTGTCACCCGCTCACGTGCCAATATGAAGGGATATTGGAATCTCGAGGAAGCCACGCAGAAAACCATGGGCGATGATGGCTGGTTGCGCACTGGAGACGCGGGCTATCTGGACGAAGACGGATACCTGTTCATCCATGATAGGGTGAAGGATATGATCATTTCTGGCGGTGAAAACATCTATCCTGCGGAAGTGGAGAATGCCGTTTACGGTCATCCGGATGTCGCCGAAGTTGCAGTTATCGGTATCCCAGACGAAAAATGGGGTGAAACCGTCAAGGCGGTTGTTGCGCTTAAGCCGGGAACGAATGCTGACGAACAGTCAATTCTGTCGTTCGCGCGTTCACGTATTGCATCATTTAAAGCACCGAAGAGTGTTGATTTCATTGAGGCATTGCCGCGGAACGCGTCTGGGAAAGTTCTGAAGAAGGAACTCCGCGCGCCGTACTGGGAAGGCAAGGACCGCGCAGTCAATTAGGCAAGAGAAAAGGCAGCAATTCCAAAATTGCTGCCTTCCGTTTTTATCGCGTTCGGCTGCGATTATTGCAGCGACAGACCTTCAAATTTGCCATTGGTCCGCCAGTCCTCAATGAACTGGAAGAAAGCCATCGCGCCGTTTGGGTGGCCGACGGCATATTTGCCCAGTTCGGACGGCTGACCTTCATTATTGTAATAGCCCGGCGTGCATTCCGTTGACCCAAGCATCTGGCCCACACCCGTCAGAATGAAGTCAATCCAGGCCTTCTCCGCCTCGTCTGTGGCTTCAACAAGATCGATCCCCCCTTCTTCACAGTGTGAGACAATCGACGCGATGGTCTTGGCCGACTCTGCCAGATTATGTGGGTAGTTCGAGATCAGATTGGCCCCTTGTGTCGCCTGAACCAGAAATGCATTAGGAAATCCGGGGACGTGCATGCCGTGTAGCGTGCGCATGCCTTCGCGCCAGTGCTGTGATAGAGTTTCGCCATCCCGACCGGTAAGATCAAAGCCAGCGCGACGTTCCTGTGGCGTCCCGACTTCAAATCCAGACGCATAAACGATGCAATCGACCTCATAGTGCGTGCCGTTCACAATAAACCCGGTTTCCGTAATCTCTGACACGCCCTGACCATCTGTATCGATGAGCCGGGTGTTCGGATTGTTGAACGCCTGTAAATACTGGTCATGAAAGCACGGGCGCTTGCAAAGCTGGCGATACCAGGCCTTCAGCTTTTCTGCTGTCTCGGGATCCTCAACCACTTCGTCGACCCGGTTTCGAATCTCCTCCATCTTTTCAAAGTCAGAGTCTTCAAAGGCAGCCAGCATTTTTTCCGGGGTCATCTGATCACGGGGCAGGGCGCGGATTCGCGCCTGAATGCGATGGGTAAGTTCAGTCCAGCCATCCATGACCAGATCTTCGACCTTCGGGCCCATGGTCTGGTTGGAGGTGAAACTCTCCAGCCAGCGCTGTTGCCAGCCGGGTGTAGCGATGCTCGCAAACCAGTCCGGGTCGATCGGCTCATTGTTCCGAATGTCGATTGATGACGGTGTTCTCTGGCAGACATAAAGCGTGCCAGCTGTTCTCGCGAGATGCGGGACGCATTGCACAGCCGTTGCGCCGGTGCCGATAATGGCGACGCGCTTATCTGCGAGCTTGTCCATGGGGGCACCATCCGGGCTGCCACCGGTATACTCATAATCCCAACGGCTCGTATGGAAGGAGTTCCCCTTGAAGCGTTCTATTCCCGGGATGCCTGGCAGTTTCGGAACATGAAGCGGTCCTGTGCCGAGGCCAACATATTTTGCTGTGAAGGCGTCGCCGCGATCGGTGGTGATATCCCAGACAGATTTGGCTTCATTCCAGACCATACTGCGCACCTGCGTATGGAACAGTGCTTTGTCGTAAAGCTCGTATTGTCTGCCGATACGGCGACTGTGTTCGAGAATTTCCGGGCCATGAGCGTATTTTTCGCTCGGCATATGGCCGGTTTCTTCCAGAAGGGGCATGTAGATCATGCTGGCCGTGTCGCACTGGGCGCCCGGGTATCGGTTCCAATACCAGGTGCCGCCGAAATCGCCGCCTTTTTCCAGAATGCGGAAGTCATCAATACCCGCTTCGCGAAGGCGAGCGCCTGTTGTCAGTCCGGCAAAACCGCCGCCGACGAAGGCAAAGGTAACGTGATCTGTAACTGGTTCACGCGGTTTTTTGTCGATATAAGGGTCGTCTAGGTATCGCCCGAACTGGTCTTTCATCTCGATATACTGGGCGTTGCCATCGGCCCGGAGACGCTTGTCTCTCTCCTCGGCGTATTTTCGCTTCAAGGCATCCTTGTCGAGGTCACGCGTCGTGACGGTATCTGCAGCCATGTTTTCCTCCCTGGCAGGCCTGTTTTCGGCCTTTGCTAGAATATGCGAGTAAACTCTAACGAGCTCAAGCTGTGCCTTTGGGGAAGGTTGGAGAACCTGGTTTGCTCTGCCCGTTACCTGGCTGCTGCATCTGGACGAAATGACATGGGTTTGGAGCAGAAGCCCCCTAACATCCAAAGCGATCTAAATGCCCGACTGGTCGATCGAAGATGATAGTGGGCCACAAGTCTCAAACAAAAGCGACTTCTTGGGAGCGGCGCGCGAGGACACGGGAAATTGACGTCTCGACCGATTTTCGCGTGAACGGCTTTACCAGAAAATGATCAGCTCCTTTGGCAATGACATGATGCACGTCTTTTGCCGTCTTGCTTGATGTCAGGAAGATGATCACACAGTCAGGGTCAATCGGGGTCGCGCCGCTACGAATTTTCTGAAGCAACTCGATACCGTTCACCGGCTTCATATGCCAGTCGGTTACCAGTATGGTTGGATTGAAGCGGCCAACTGTGTCGATCGCTTCCTGACCATTGGCAGAGGTCATGACTGCCCCGACATTCAGGCTGACAAGCACATCCTTCATGAGCTGGCGAATGGAGGAGTCGTCGTCAACGAACAGAATGCGCTGATCCTCCATGGGTGCGCCAGCTTCGCTACGTCCGACGGGGGGCGCCGTGACCGGGCCGGGTTCGCTGCCGGAGTTCAGGATGTCCGAATTCCGCGTTGACACTTTGGAGGCGATACGCGCCACTGCGCAGATACGGCTAGCGATTTCGAGACTGTTATGGTGAAATCTGTCCGCCGGGCTATCGATTGTCTGACGGGTCAGAAATTCGATATTTGTGAACTCATAACCCAGAAAACCAAAGCCCATGCAGTGTGCGGCCCCAGCCATGCGATGTAATTCATGGTGCAGATCTTCGAGCTTGTCCGGACGCGATTGTCCAGCCGGATCCTGCAATTGCTCGAGAAGCTGAACAAGTTTGCGGATTTCCGAGGGCAGGCTGTCGCAGTATTTTTCCACGACGGCTGACAGTTTGCTGGCGGTTTGATCCAAGCGAAGTCTCCTTCAGGGGCTGCACGGGCGGTGCTCGTCAGGCCGCCGACCGGTCGCGCGATTGAGCGCTCGCGCGACTGTTCCAGATGCTCGTTAGTTGCTCGCCAAGCATCATCGCGTCAAATGGCTTGAGAATAACGGTAAGGGCTCCAAGGTCGATATATTGCTGTTGTTCATGTGTCTGGGCCTTGGCAGTCATGAATATGACGGGCAATTGGTCACAATGTTCGATTTGGCGAATGGCCTGGAGCGTTTGCGGACCATCCATATCCGGCAACATCACGTCAAACAGCAACAAATCCGGAGAAAACTCCGAAACCTTTGCAACCGCATCGGCGCCCGTCGCACAGTGGAGCACGGTGAAACCGCCTATGTCCTGCAGTGCGATCATCGCAATCTCAGCGATATGCGGATCGTCTTCCAGGTAGAGGACCTTTTTCAACGGCTTGGTCATGAATATCTCTCCGAGGGCTGGTGTGGATCAGGATGCTGCAGAAAGGCCTGTGTCTTCCTGGTAGAGTGGAAGGTTAAAGTGGAAGACGGTGCCTTTTCCTTCTTCTGTCTCAAACGTTACATCGCCATCGAAGGCCTCGATGATCGACTTCGTGATATTCAGTCCAAGTCCGGTGCCGGCGGTATTCTTGCGGGTGGAAGATCCGTCAGCCTGGGCAAATCTTTCGAAAATGCGTGCCTGAAACTTTTCTGGAATGCCTGGTCCATGATCTACGACAGAAACACGTACCAGCCCCGGTGAGACTAAGCGCGTATGGATTTCCACTTTCTCACTTTCAGGAGAAAATTTTGATGCATTGGACAACAGGTTGACGAGTGCCTGATTGAACCGGCTTGGATCAAGGAGAACTGAAATATCGCCATCATGGTGTGTGATGTCGAAACTGACCTTATATCTTTCAGCCAGGGATTCGTGTCGGCCAACGATGTCATCGACCAGGGTAGTCAGTTCGAGAGGCTCTTTCCGAAATTCCATTTTACCGGCGGCAATTTTTTCGATGTCGAGAATGTCATTGACCAGCGAAGAGAGGCGGCTGCACCCTTCATGTGCCAGTGTCAGCAGTCGATTGCCTCTTTCATCCAGCTGATTGGCGCTGACATGTTTGAGAAGGTCCAGCGACCCAAAAATGGAGGTGAGTGGTGTTCTGAGTTCGTGATTCACGGTCGAGACGAACTCGTTCTTCATCGTCTCCACGCGTTTTCGCTCAGTGACGTCTCTCACGACGCTCGTATAAAAATACTCATCTTTTAGCTCGATACGGCTGTTGGTCAGCTCGGCCAGGAATGTTTCGCCATTTTTGTGCAGTGCCGGCAGCTCGAGCGTATGACCAAGGATGTCTGTGTCTCCCTCGATATCGAGTCTGTTCATGCCAGCTATATGACGGTCTCGGCTGGCGGAAGGAACGAGCTCGGCAATATTCATCCCGTTAAGCTCTTGCACGCTGTAACCAAAGAGTTTTGCAAAGGCCGGGTTGCAGTCGTCGATCTGACCGTAGCGATCAACGGTCACAACGCCATCGACAATGTTCTGGAGCACTGCGTTGGTCTTCTCGCGTGAGGCTGTGAGGCTCTCTTCAAACACGACCCGATCGGTCACATCCTGGAAAACGCCAAAAACCATCTTCTGGTCTGCATCGCCGTCTTTCATGATGACTTCACCACGAGAGATCACGTGACGGATTTCACCATCAGGTCGCAAAAGGCGCATCTGAAATTCGAAAGGCTCGTCTTTCGTAAGGGCTGCATCTACCTTCTCGGCAACAAAGTCCCGATCATCAGGATGGTAGAAATTGATCGCGTCATCGAGAGCAGGTTCTCCATTCTCCGGATCAAGGCCGTAAATGCTGAATATGCCTTCCGACCACCTGATCTCATTAGTGCGTGAGTCCAGACTCCAATGGCCCATATTCGCCACGCTTTCGGCCATTAGCAGGCGACGATTACGTTCCAGTATTCTCAGTTCGTTGAGTTTATCACTCGTGACATCGAACTGAATGCCAACGATTTCGGTGGGTTTTCCATTTTCGTCGTGTTGCGCGATCGTGGCTTTCGACTGAATCCAGACCCAATGCCCGTCCGCATGTTTCATGCGAAATTCTTCTACGAAACGATCAGATTTGCCACTTAGATACGCGTTCATGGCGGTGGCCACGCGCTCCCGATCAGCCGGGTCTACAAGATTGTTCCAGTTTGCGTGATCAGCTGACATCTCTGCCCTGGTCAGTCCAACCAGCTGCGCTGATCGTTCGCAGAAATCGACCTCACCGGTCTCCAGGTTCCGGCGCCATAATCCAAGTTCACCGCTATCAAGCGCGAATTCCAGCGTCTGATTGGCCTGCTCGAGTTCACTGTTCTGACGAACAACATCACTCTCACGCAGTTTTCTTTCCGTTACATCAATGTGGACGCCGACAATCCGTGTCGCTGCGCCATTTTCGTTCCGTTCGAAAATCTTGCCCTTCGACTGGACCCAAACCCAATGGCCAGCTTTGTGTTGCATACGAAAGTCAACTTCGTACCGGGGGATCTTGCCCGCGATAAATTGATCGAGAACAGCGGATGTCCGGACAAGGTCCTCTGCATCAACAAGTCGCTCCCAGGTCGAGAAGTCTTCGGTGAGTTCATCTTTCTGGTACCCGACCATGCCAGCCCATCCTTCCGAGAAGGCGACATGTCCGGTCAGCACATTCCAGTCCCATAAGCCGAGTTCCCCGCCGTCGAGGGCAAGTTCAAGGGTTTCCTTCTGATATTGGATTTGCTGCTGGGCGCGCTTTGCCGCGGTCATGTCGCGGACGATGCCGCTGTAATAGGTTTTACCGGCCTGTTTGAATTCGCTGACGGAGATTTCGATCGAGAATTCCTCACCGTTTGCCTTTCGACCCAGCACGTCACGCGAACGACCAATTACCGTTGGGTTTCCAGTGAACCTGTAATTGCTGAGATATTCATCATGATGAGTGCCATAGGCATGTGACATCAACATCGTGATATTCTTGCCCACCACATGATGCGCCCGGTAACCGAACATCTCCTCGCAGGCTGGATTGAATGTCTCGACAATGCCCTTGTCGTCAATCACGATCAGGCCATCGACGGCGTGACGAATGATATCAATATGTCTTGCGCGGCTATCTTCGAGCTGCGCGACAAGGTCGGAGAACGTCCGGGCCAAATGTCCAATTTCGTCCTTCGAATTCACAGGTAATTGGAGTGCGGCGCCGTCAAGATCGCCGCCATATCTGGCGACAGCTTCGGCCATGTCCTGAAGCGGGCGGGTCATTCTCGCCGCCAGAATGGCCATGGCAGCCACGCCTATCGCGAGAAGGAGCATAGCCAGGACGGCGCTCTCGGAAATGCCAACATTGCTTCCTGCCAGAAGCGTCGCCGCTGGCGCGTGGGCGACGATATTCAGATTAACGCCGTCAACACCTCCGAATGCAGGCAGTGGGTAGTTGACCAGCATATGGCCTTCATGTTCCGCACGGACCGAACCGTTTTCAGTTTGTTGTGCGACCGTTTGCACCAGCGTCGGCAGCGGACGATCCGGGAGAAACAATTGCGTAGTTTTCCGTACCGGGTCGTAATGCAGGGCGTTGTTGAAATCATCTGTAACCCAGGTCTGGTAAGTCGGGTTCAACTCAGCGACGGCCAGATCAAAGAACTCAACAGCATCAACATTGATGATGACGATTCCAAACGGCGTACCTGACGGATCAAAGACCGGGATCAGCGTTCGGAACATCGCTGTCCGGGACGGATCAATTATTCCGTTTTCGCGATTCAATGTGATCGGGGTGAAACCGATCTGCCCGGGACGAAGCCGCGTTGCCAGATCCATATACGGTTCCTCACCCTTTGACTGGAGGTTTTCGACCGCGACCGGTGACAATCTTCCGCCAGAGCGGTTCACCCGCACGATCTCTTTACCAGTCCCGCGCATCTCAATGTATCGTATCTGTGCGTATGACGGGCGCACTTCCATAAGAGATCTGAAGATGGTCTCGAGCCGGTTTCGCCAAAGTGCTTCAGACGAATTGTCCAGAGGATCGACGCCATTATTGCGGCGGGAGCGAATGAGGCCGTCAATAGGTGGCGTGAACGCAATGAACCGTGCATCATCAGCGGCGTGTTGTAATTTTTCGTCGATCTTCAGCGCGATCTTCTGCGCCTCGCTCGTCAGAGCTTCATATGCCTGACTTTGCTTCAGTTCGTGTGTTCGGGTCTCACTGAGCCAGATGATTGCACAGCAGGAAACCACTGCGAAAGCTGCAGACAATGAAATGATGCGAGACCGCATCGAACTGATTGGGGCCGACAAGACGGACATCTGAACAGATCCTGACCATACTCAGGCTTCAGAATGCACCTCAATTATTAACGAGCCACTTTTAAAGGTTAAGCTCGCGTAAATATCAACCAATATTTAACCTTATTTTTATCGACATTACTAAAATTGCAATATTTATTTACACAATGCGTTGTTTAAACAAACGTGCCAGTGAGTCGTCGGAGTTTGGTGTTCCGGTTTTCAGCGATTTAATTCCGCTGCGCTAAAATCGCATCGTCACGGAAAAGATACGGGGTGCAGAAGATGCCAAATCAAATGAAAACGGTCGAAACCATTGTTGCGGCTTATTGTTCTGATTTTCCTGTTCAGATCAACGCACTGGTTGAGCTGATTGAAGAGAATCGATCAGGCAAAGATTTGCAATCCCTGGTACGTACCCTGAAAGCCGATCTGCATCGCATGGGCGGTGCTGCCCATTGTCTGGGGTTTCGTCAGGTCGGCAAGCAGATCAATGATATTGAGCAGGATCTGATTGCCCTTGGACTCACCGACAATCGGTCGATCCGTAAGGGGCTGGCGCCGTTATCCAGTAAAATCTCGTCGCTCAGATACTTTGACCGAATACTGAAGCCAGAGACATCGAAACTGCTGCAGAAAGTGTCCGGACACACGTTGGAAGAGTGCACGGAAGACCCGGACTCGAGAGAAATTGCCCGACAGGAATCTGCGAAGCGCATGATGTCGAAAGAGCGTCTGCTGATCGCTGAAGATGACCCCTATGTGCGGGAAATGATGACTACGACTTTGCTGGAGATGGGCGCGGAGTCTGTGATGCAGGCCGCCTCCGGATATGAAGTTCTCAACACGCTGGACACCTATCAGCCAACGTTTCTGATAACGGACTGGGAAATGGAGCCGGTCAGCGGCCTGGAAATTCTTCGTTGCATTCGGCGAGGCACGACAAACCTGGCCAAGGACACGCCTGTCATCTTTTTCACCTCTCACAATGATCGGGAAAGTTCGATCCTCGCCAATCGCAATGGGGTCAATAGACTCGTCGGAAAGCCGGTTTTGCCGGAGGCTCTGAGAGATGCGGTTCTCCAGGTTGTGGAAAAGCGATTCCACCTGCGAAGCCGGAATCTCTCAGCCGCGTAAGCTGATACATAAGCGGGGAACAGCATTGAGCGTTCATCTGGTCCGCAAGAATGCCTGTGAGGGAGGTACTAAGCGTGGTGCACACAAAAAATGGAGCCTTCGAGGCCCTGATACAGGATTATTGCAACAAGGTCGGTGAACAGGTCGGTAGCGTCCAGACATTGCTGACCTATCGACACATTTCGTCCGCTCACCCCCGGGATGTTCTCGCCAATATCCATAGTGAAGTTCACAGAATGTCAGGGGCTGCGCACTGCATGGGCTTCCGGGATCTGGGCAACCGTCTTTCGAGACTTGAGCGAAAACTGAAAAAAGTACTGCACCGTCCGGTCCCCGAGATTGAGCCGGTGCTTCAGGATGCCGAGGAACGCCTCGTGCAGATCAACTCAGTCCTGCCCGATATCACACCGGAAAACTCCCGCGTGCTTCAATTACTCAATCCCACTGAAGAAGGTGAGGGCGCGTCGGGCAGTCTGAACGACGAAGCCGTAAAAGTGATGCTGTCCGGTTTGCGCATTCTGATCGCCGATGACGACCCCTTCGTGCGCGCGCTTCTGGAAACGACGCTCAAGGATATGAGTGTCGGCGAAACGAAAAGTGTGACCTCTGGCCTCGAGGTGTTGGGTGCCATTCAGGCCTTCAAGCCAGACATCGTAATGACGGACTGGCAGATGGAGCCAATGTCTGGCTTTGAACTGCTTCGTTGCATCAGAAGCGGTGAAACACCCGTAGCGGCTGATACGCCGATCATCTTTTTCACGGGTGAGGAAGACAGAAGCTACATGCAGTCAGCGCTGTCCTATGGTGCCGACAGATTTCTCAGAAAACCGGTATCGCCTGACATCCTCCAGAAAAGCCTAGTCCACATTGTCAGGGAAAAGGCTGGCGTGCTTTGAGGCTGCGTCTGCGCCATCAGTGGCCTGATAGAAGTCGCCATTAGTCTGGTGACGATCAAATGAAACATCGTTGATTTGGAAGAAAATACCTGGCGGAAACTGAAGAGAATTCTTCAAACTCCGGACCGTCGTCTTTGCCTTATGATTTCGAAGTGCTGAACGAGATATTTGAAGAGCTGGAGCGCTGGGAAATTGTGCTCCAGGATGTGGACCGTGATCTGTTGCTCGGTACCTCCCAAGAAAGCCAGGCGAAGCCACCCAAGAAAAAATTGGGGTGAGCGGCTATGTCTGGAAACGAAACAAACAAGCGGGGGCCGAGGCCTGCGCCGTTCTCGCTGCGCCTGAGCGCTGACGAACGGGCGAAGCTGGAAGCTTTGGCAGGCCATCAGTCAATCTCGGCCTTTATCAAGGAGCGTGTGTTTGGCGTGGATGCACAAAGCAGGCCACGCCGTCGAGCCCGTAAACCTGTGAAGGATGAAGCGGCGCTGGCACATGCTTTGGCGGTGCTTGGCCAATCGCGCTTGTCGCAGAATGTGAACCAGATCGCAAAGCTTGCCCATCTCGGTACGCTGCCGGTAGATGGAGCGCTCTGTGACGAGCTGAGTGCGGCTTGCGCTGACATTCGTCAGATGCGCCAGACCTTGATGCGGGCGCTTGAGCTGGAGCGCGGCGCGTCATGATTTTGGTCGCCTCTCAGCGCGGCAATGCGGGTGAGCTTGCCCGCCATCTGCTCAAGGAAGAGAATGATCATGTGACCGTTCATGAGCTGCGCGGCTTTGTGAGTGATGATCTGAGCGAAGCCTTTCGGGAAGCGCAAGCGATTGCCAAAGGCACCAAGTGCCAGCAATTTTTATTCTCGCTCTCAATCAATCCGCCAGAAGATAAAATCGTTTGTGAACAGGATTTGGTCGATGCCGCCAATCTGATCGAAGATCGGCTGGGTCTTACGTACCAGCCCCGCGCGATAGTCTTTCATGAAAAGCAAGGCAGGCGGCATGCGCATGTGGTCTGGAGCCGGATTAAAGCGGAGACCATGACGGCGATCACAATGAGCCATTATAAGAATAAATGCTGCCAGCTCTCGAAAGAGCTGTTTCTAACCCATGGCTGGGTGCTGCCCAAAGGGCTTGAGGATCGGTCCTTGTCTGACCCGTCGAATTTCAGCCGGGAGGAATGGCAACAAGCCTTGCGGGCAGGCCGTGATGTTCGGGAACTCAAAGCCTGTTTGCGGCAATGTTGGCAGGGCTCAGATGATCAGAAAAGCCTGGAAGCGGCGTTGGAAACGCGCGGCTTTGTGCTCGCTAAAGGGGACCGGCGCGGCGTGGTCGCGGTCGATTATCTGGGCGAAGTTTATGCGCTGGCTCGTTATGCGGGCGTGAAGGCCAAAGATGTGAAAGCGCGTATCAGTGATAACTCCAAGCTGCCGTCGATTATTGAGGCGAAGGACCGCTTCCGAGCAAGAATAAGCCCGCGCCTTGATCTGATAAAGCGGCAACAATCGGCGCTGCATGACAAAATGAAAGCCTCACATAAGGCGAAGCTTAAAGCGCTGGCAGACGCGCAGCGAACCTCGCGCAATGAATTGCATGAAATGCAAGAGGCGAGACAGAGGGCTGATCAATCTGCCCGTCAAGCGCAGCTGAACAAAGAGATGGGCCAGGGGCTCAAAGCCGTCTGGCATCATCTCACTGGCAAGGCTGCGAAGCTCAAGAAACGGGCAGAATTCGAGACTTGGCAGGCATATCAACGTGATCAGCAAGAGCGCGATGAGATGGTTTGGACCCAACTCCAGGAACGTCTTCGCCTTAATCGTGAAACCGAACGACTGAATAGCTATATCCAGACCGACAAGCGCCAACTCGATAGCGAGATGGCCTCAATCCTTGCGATGGATAGGTCGGCCAAGCCGCCTGACCATTTGCGGCAATCATCGCCGCTGCATGATTTTGAGAGGGTGCGAGATTTAGGTATGGAGCGCTAGCGATCTTGCCGTTTGATCTCGACAAGGGTAAAAACACATAACTAAACAGTCATGTAGGAAGTTTCCTGCCTCATATGAGCGCAGTATTTTGCTTGCATTTAGGCAAGAAAACGCGGTAAAATAGTTGTATGGCAAAAGATGGTACAGCGACAAAAGCTTGGGATTGGTGGGACACTGCGGAATGGCGTGCTCAGCAGTCTGAAGTGGATTCTGACATCGAAAATTTGTCCGCCTATGATGCAGAGTTTAAAGCGTATGCTGAGAGCTTGGCGGCTCAGGGATTGCCGCTCGAAGATGAGCTCAAGCGTTTAGGTGAGTTTGCGAGGCAACGAGCAGACCGTAAACTGAACCAGCGTCTGTGAGCGATCATCTCAATCCATTTAATCGCGAATCCGAAGAGCTCGCGACATATCAACGACATGTTTACGACGATACCGGCGTGTTGCGTAATTTGGCAGGAATTCGTGACCAAACAGAGCTGGACATGTTCGAGCGCCGCGCGACCAGTCGCCGCTCAGAACTGCCCCTTCCGGATGAGGCGAGACAATTTTCTTTCGATGGTTTCAAAGCGATTCACCGGCATATTTTCCAAGATGTTTATGAATGGGCGGGAGAGGTGCGTACCTATACGACAGGCCGCAATGAAGCCCCGTTCGCGCGTCCCGAACATATTGAGCGCGAGGCGCGCAAGCTTTTTGAGAAGCTGAATGGTGAACATAATTTCGCCGGATATTCGAAGCCAAAATTCGCTGAAAAGTCAGCCGAATTGATCTGTGAGATCAACGCCATTCACCCTTTTGTTGATGGGAATGGCCGCACCATGCGTCGATTTTTGCGTCATCTTGCAAAAGAAAATGGCTATCAGTTTGAACTGGCATCAACCGATAAAGACCAATGGAATGAGGCGTCTCGCGTAGGCTTCCTGGCATTTGACCATGAGCCGATGCGGGCGCTCATCCAGGCGCGTCTGATTGAACGAGAACGCGCGCATGAATTTACAGGGCTGTGGGCAGAGCGTGACCAAGACCTAGAACGCTAGTGGCAAATAAAACAGGGTGTTGAGTTATTTATCGGTTTGCTGGGATATGACCCGCTTGATGATTTTGTTGATGATATGGGCGCGGCGCTCATCACCAGTTATCCCCTGATCATCTAACCAGTCCAGCAAGGCTATATCGTCTGACGTCAACGGATTGCCTTCAATCTCATGAAGTTTGATCGCTTCGGCGCGTCGTTGAGCATTAGTGGGAGGATCGTCTTTCACAGCTATAGGATAGCTTAAACCGCGCAAAAAATCCAAGAATTTGAATGCCTCATATAGGCGCGAATATTTTGTATTCGGATGGTTGTAGCAAAAGCATATTGACTTCCGTAAATTGCAATTGGTTAATTCCTCTACTTGATTGGGGGAATTGGGATGTCAGACAAAAATGGGGCGCCTAAGGACAATTCGTGGCGAGATGTGCTTGCCAAAAGGCTTACGGAATTTGCAGTAAAAGCGAAGAGCGGCACACAGGTTGCGGCGAAGGCTTTTGGCTCTGCCATGGAAGAGCGAAAGCGTCAGTATGAAGAGATGCGCGAGCGGCAGGAACAACGAAGCCGGGAGCATAGCGAGCAAATGGCAGCAGAGCGCCAAGCCATTCTAGAAAGCTATAAGCAGCGTCCCAGGCCGAATGAAGAGCAGTCGACGAAAGATAAGCGGGACGGGGAACGAATTCTGATCATTGCGGCAATCGGCGCGGCGGTGCTGTTGTTGATTATATTAATCGCTAACCGAACTGATCAATATTGCTCTTGGGGGCGATGTTCTGGAGGGCAGGCCTTTCTGAGCATGGCTCCGAGTTTTGGTGCATTCCTGGTCGCGTTTGTTGGTACGACTCTGCTTGGTTTGATGATTGGCATATTTAATCGGCTGGTCAGCATTGCCGCGCTGACCGTCGGTATGATTGTGATGATCATTGCCTCTATTGTTGGCGACACGTCTGGTGGTTCGCAAACGCAGATGCTGACCATTTCGGTCAATACCGCTCTTGGTGTGTCCATGGGAGCGAGCGTCATCACCCTGTTTTTCGCGACGTTCATCAAACCCAAAACAAAACTACCCGTGGTCTTTGGTAGCTCTCGCTGGGCAGATATCTATGATTTGAGAGAGAATGGTCTTCTTGGTAAACGGGAAGGCCAGCAGGGCTTGTTTCTGGGGCATGAACGCATGCATGGCGAACCGATAGTCTATGACGGCGACATGCACGCGATCACGGTTGCGCCCACCCGCACGGGTAAGGGGGCAACGGCGATTATTCCCAATCTGAAACGCTCGGCATCCTCTATGCTGGTGATTGACCCGAAGGGCGAGAATGCCCGCCGGACGGCCACTGACCGCATGGCGATGGGCCAATATGTGTTTGTTGTCGATCCATGGCAGATATCAGTGGAGGCAGACCGGTATGGTGAGGGCATAGACCCGTTTTATCTTGCGAAGTTCAATCCGCTTGCGGCCTTCGATCCGCATGATCCAGACCTCGCCTCGGATGCGATGCTGCTCGCCGATGCGCTGGTGATTGATGGCGGTAATGATCCGTTCTGGTCCAATGAAGCCAAGGCCTTGCTGCAGGGCTTTATCCTGCATGTGGTGACCTGCGAGGAGGAGCCGCTCAAGACGCTGGGCCGTGTGCGCGATATCCTCTGCCTGCGCCCGAAGCGCCCGAATGAGAGTGATGGGACAGGCACACTTGATGCGATCCTCAATCAAATGTCGGCGAGTGATCATCCGGTGGTGCGCCAGGCCGCCAATCGCTTCTTACAAAAGGCTGAAAAAGAGCGCTCCGGCGTGGTCAGCACCGCACAGGCCAATACGCATTTTCTGGATAGCCCAAAGATCAGAGACAGCTTGAGTGACGGCGTGTTTCGCTTTGCTGATCTGAAAACCGAAGCGCAGGGCATTACCGTATATCTGGTTTTGCCGCTTGACCGGATGGTGACCTTTAATCGCTGGCTGCGCCTTGTGATCAGTGCGGCGCTGATCGATTTGACCCGCATACCGTCTCGACCAGATGCGCCGCCGGTGCGGGTGTTGCTGGATGAGTTCCCGGCGCTGCAAAAGCTTGAATTGATCGAGACGGCTTACGGGACCATGGCGGGCATGGGGGTGCAGCTCTGGGCCTTTGTACAGGATTTAGGCCAGCTCATGCGGCTTTATGGCGATAAGAGTTGGCAGACCTTTGTCAGCAATGCTGGTGTGTTCCAATATTTCGGCAGCCGAGATTATGAAACGGCGCAATATGCCGAACGCCTGTGCGGCATGACCACGATGAAGAAGCGGAGCTTTTCTTTCGGGACCTCAGAAAGCACCAGCTCTGGCCCGAATGGCGGGTCCTCGACATCAGGCACAAGCGAGACGGTCAGCATTGATGATGTCTCGCGGCCACTAGCCTATGCGGATGAGATGATGACATTGCATCGAGATTTGCAGCTGCTCTTCATCGAGAATAACTACCCGATTGTCGCGACAAAACATTACTGGTTCAGGGAACCGCAAGCGATCACCACCAATTCGGGAGGTCCTCAAGCTTAGGCATTTCCAGCTTACCGCCGGTCTTGAAGCGGATATAGGCCTCACGCTCAATATGGATGCGGTAGGCCAGTCGTTCGAGTGTCGCGAGATAATTGGCAAAGCCCAGAAACTCTTCATTCGGGTAGCTCGTGATCATCACATCGAAAGAGGCGCTGATCAGTTTGCAGGCGATTTGGTAAGGCGTGAGGTCTGATGATTTTAGCTCTTCGAGCATGGGGAGAATTTCTTCAACAAAGGGGCATTCGTCACCTTCGCTATGCTTCAATCTCCACTCAATCTCTTTCATATTCAAAAGCATATTTAGTCAGTATACGGCATAAATTATCGAAAAGGAAGAAATAGATGTCTGAGCCAAAAAGCTTTGAACAATTCTATGAAGAAGCGTCTGAGATGCTGAAGGCGCGAGAAGCCGAGTGCGCTGCGTTGAAAGACAGATCGAATGATAAAGGACCTGTCTTGCGCCCATCGGACAGCTTTATTGACCGATCTCTTGGTCCAGAACTGGACGAGAAGGGCATTCATGCTGAGGCCACAAGGCTCGCAGAGCGCCAGATGAAAATCCAAGCCATTCAGCGCGGGGAATATGAAGCGGCCATGCGCGGCCCTGATGCGGCTGAATTGGAAGCAGATCGGGACAGCGGCATCGACACCGATAAAGACCCTGATAAAGACCCGGATAGGGACCGATGATCAGTGCTTATATTTGGATATTTATGGATATGATTAAGGGTATCCAGCCAATAATTATTGCATTTATGGGTATTATTGGATAAATTATTGGATATGTCACTTAATACAGACAGTCTCAAAATCACACCGCAGATACTATCTCTCATTGCTGAGATTGATGAGTTTAAAGGCGCTTGGCGCGCTTTGGGCAGCCTGGCCCCGGAACGATTGTCTGCCCTTCGGCACGTGGCCACGATTGAGAGTATCGGCTCATCGACACGGATTGAAGGCAGTCGGCTGAATGACGCTCAGGTTGAGGCTTTGCTGTCTGATCTCAAAATTAAATCATTTGATAGTCGGGATGAACAGGAAGTCGCCGGATATGCGGATGTTATGGAGACGATCTTCTCGAACCATAAACATATCATGTTAACAGAAAATCATATTCAGCAATTGCATCGCGACTTGCTGATCTACAGTACCAAAGACGAGCGTCATCGTGGCGCGTATAAAACCAACAGCAATCATGTGAGTGCATTTGATGCGGAGGGGAAGGAGATTGGTGTTGTCTTTCAGACCGCCTCTCCATTCGACACACCGCGCTTGATGCAAGAATTGATCAGCTGGACATCGTCAGCATTAGAGACCAAAGCATTGCATCCGCTGCTGGTGATCGCCGTTTTCACCGTGGTCTTTCTGGAAATTCATCCATTTCAAGATGGGAATGGGCGATTATCGCGTGTATTGACAACATTACTGCTTCTGCGAATGGGGTATACGTATGTCCCTTACAGTTCTCTTGAGAGCATAATCGAGCAGAGCAAGGAAGGGTACTATTTAGCGCTTCGCCAGACGCAAGGCAGCATTCGAACGGCTGAGCCTGATTGGCAGCCCTGGGTTATATTTTTTCTCCGCGCACTTCAAAAACAGAAAAACCGCCTCCAAGAAAAGGTGGAACGAGAGCGTTTGATGCTGCGCAGCCTGCCGGAATTGTCATTACAGATTCTTGATCTTGCAAAAGCACATGGCACTATCACAAATGCGATGATCGTTGGCGCGACAGGCGCGAACCGCAATACGGTGAAAAAGCATCTGCAAGCGCTGGTCGAAGATGGCATGCTAGAAAAAAACGGCATGGGCAAAGCGACATCTTATTCACGGACTTCGGACTAAGCCCCAGTACAAATGCAATGAAGACATCCGCGAAGCGGAAAATTTTTTATTTCAGAACAGCTCGCCTTGTGCGGCGCTGGCTAGTGCGCTGATCCATGCGGCGGATCGGGCGGCACGGTCCAGCCAGTCTAAGATATGCGCTCGCAACTCGTCCTCATCATCTGGCAGACTGCCAATCGGCAGGAAGAGCGATTTATAGCCCGTCTCGGTGATGGGAAGCGCGGCGCGTTCTGGCGCTATGCACCTGATCTCAAGGTGAGAGGTGCTTTGCCAGAGGCAGGGCTTAAAATGCACCTCAAGGGTCACGCCCTGCCATTCCACCATGAATTCCAGAGCCTGCATCTCAACGGCTCCAGAAGATGTGAACATCATCAAAACTAAGCTCGATGACGAAGACATCACCATTCAGCTCAAAATCCCGGCCCATCCGCTCATAATCAATGTAATATTGGAGGTTGTCGGGGATCTCGGTCGTGTCTTCGGTTAGCTCTTCGGCAAACTCTGCGAGTGAACGATAAGCGCCTGCATACTGATCTGATAGCGCCGTTCTTGCTTCGTTAATGTCACCGCCAAAATGGCTGGCGAGTTCTGCGCCAAGCTGGCCGTGCTCCTCGATGAATTCGGCCTTTTCACAAACACTGTCGATCCCCTCATATTCTGAGAGATACAGACCTTCAAAACCTTCATAGTCATGAATGGCCCATTCTTCCGCTTCCGGAATAGGGGAACTGGCCAGCACCTCTTTAATGCCATTCCAGATGACATCTTCGCCTAAATTGGCGTCGATCCAAGCCCCGTGAAGATAGCCGTTATTATATGCCGCCAAGCAAGCGACATAGATTTTGCAAGTGGTGTGATTGTTCTTTCTCATAAGAAAACTCCGTAGGATATGGGTTGCACATACAACCCTGGCCTTCGCCGAGAACGGGGAGGCAAACGGAGCGTAAAAATCGCGCGCTGAGTGGTGCGGGCGTAGAGAGCGCAAGCGAACGAGCCACGGTCAGTGTTTATTTTTATCGAAGTGCGCTAGGGGCGGTGCCCCTTAGCCTAAAAGGATAACTCTACACGCAAGGGATGGACGCCGTACGGCCGAGACTGGCGCAGCCCGGCTCGGTTCACGACAGCCCGGTCGGCGAAGCCGGTGCGCTTGGCTTAGATATTAGAGCAGATTTTCTTGGGCGCGTACAAATCATGAACGCATTTATATTGCGGAAATGATCGAATTGTCTCTACTATTACAGGCGTGAATATTTTTTCGATTACAAAAGATCATATCAAAGCGCTCAATGATGAGCAGGCAAGAGAGCTGATCGCCCGGCTCGCGCGTGCAGAAGTTATCAGCACGGGAGGTGCAAGCTCCGGAGTGTTTTGGGGTGGAAACCAACGCGCGGCAGACGAAGGCGTTGATGTGGAGGTTGTGGGCGGAGGCATCAGACGACATTTCGATTATGTGCCCTGCGATCATGTAATATTTCAAGTTAAGGCAGATATCTTCCCACCGGCAAAAATCGGCGACGAAATGAAGCCAGGCGGCGAATTGAGAGCGTCAATCATAGAACTTGGCAATGCAGGTGGCGCCTACATTATTGCATCCACGAAAGACGATTGCGCGCGACCGGCTATCAGGAAACGCCACAAAGCGATGGTAGATAGCTTAACTGAGCTTATAGAGGATAAACGTCCAAGAACCTTCTTTTACGATTCAAGGAAGCTCGCCGACTGGACCGAATGTCATCCATCAGTAGCATTATGGGTCAAAACACAGCTAGGGATAAACACTTCAGGTTGGCAGCCATATGGTCCGTGGGCGCATCTCGAGACGGACGTGGATTCGTCATTCTTAATCGACGAGAAGTCGAAGATTTATGAGCCTAGTGGCGACGATGCTATCTCAACAGAACTGGCTGTGGAATATCTGCGCAGAGACCTTTCATCGTCTGGCTCAATTCGATTGATAGGCTTATCAGGTGTCGGCAAAACGCGCCTCGCACAAGTGCTATTTGACGACAGACTCGTAACAAAAACCTCAGCCCTACCCAAAGAGAACGTTATTTATTGCGACCTGTCAGACAAGCCGGAACCTGCTCCAGAGCAGCTCATTGATATGTTGGACGCTCAAGGCTCCGATGCAGTCTTGATCATCGATAATTGCGGACCAGAGCCTCATGCTCGACTGACTAGAAAAATCACGAAAGAGAACTGCAAACTCAAACTTCTTACGATCGAATACGATATTCGGGATGATGTACCAGAGCGAACGCGCTGCTACCGCATGGAAGGCGCTTCGCTAGAAATGCTGCGAAATCTTCTGCGCCGTGAATTCACAAACTTATCGTATGAAAACATACTGAAAATTGCCGAGTTTTCAGATGGAAACGCGCGCATAGCTTTTGCGCTAGCGGGCGCTGTCGACGCAGGAGAAGAACTGCAACGGCTTCGTAATTCGGATTTGTTTGATCGCTTGTTTAAGCAGTCACATAAACATAGCGATACGCTATTGGAAGCAGCCAAAGCATTCTCACTATTGTATTCATTCGATGGTGAAGACACCGCCGAAAACGGCGAACTTAGTATTTTAGCAAACGAAGCTGGCTTGTCTGTTCGAGACAGCCTTCGCGCTGTTAGCGAATTACAAAAGCGAGGCTTGGTACAATCACGTGGAAAGTGGCGCGCAGTCTTGCCACATGCAATAGCCAATGAACTTGCCACAAGAATGCTCGCGGATTGTCCGGCAGATTACTGGCTTCAGAAATTTATCCCGAAGTGCAGCACCAGAATGAGGAAATCTTTCATCCGGCGGATCGGATACTTACACGATTTATCGGCCGCCCAGAGGATAGCGAGCGCATTGCTCTCACAGGAACCGTTCTCTCGTCCTGAACTCCACACACCTGAAATACAGGAGGAATTCAGAAGCTTGGCAACTGTATGTCCTGCAGACGCGCTCCACCTTTTGGGAATTGCAGCTGAGAACGAAGAGCTTGTTGCTTTCGGCAACCAACAGCGCTCACACTACATTGGTTTGCTAAGTCAAATCGCTTATTGGCCTGAATATTTTGACGCATGTGTGCATCTACTTGTTCGCTTTGCGAACGTCGAACCAGAGCATCATAATGATCGGTCCGCTAGCAGAGCCTTAGAGCAGCTTTTCGCAATCGTATTCTCGGGCACTCTTGCTGAGGCTAGGCAGAGATCAGTAGTGGTTCGAACCCTTCTAAACAACCCAGAAATGTCCCAGCTCGGGTGCAGGCTTGTGCGCTATGCACTGAAGTCAAAAAGCTTCAGAAGCTTCATGTCTGGGGATTTTGGCGCGCATAAGCGAACGAGTGGGTGGCGACCAGAAAGTTCAGATCAAACCAAAGAATGGTATAATATCTGGTTTGAGATTCTTTTGGAGTATGGCCATTCTTCACGAGTGACCTCCGATGCCATCAGAAATGGGTTCGCAGCAAATCTTCGAAGCTTATGGCATATCAAAGATTTAAGAGAAGACATCGCAAAGCTCTGCCGATTATTTCATGCGGACAAGCCGTACGTAGATGGGTGGGTCGCGCTGAAGAGTGCTCTCTATTTTGACTACAGAAAAGGAGAAACGGAAGGACGCTCAGATATTGAGAAACTCGAAAATGACTTGAGCCCCACGAACTTGCGCGATCAAGTCTTGGCCAGAGTGACATCGATGAGGCTCTCAGCGCTTCACGAGATATTTGATGACGTTAATTCTGACACGGATGACAACAAGACGTCAGTTGATAAGCGGAAAACGGCGCTTCTTCGTACGAGAGACTTGGGAATAATTGCTGGGCAGGATGTCGAGCTAATCAAATCAATTTTGCCTGAACTTTGTGGCGGAAGAAGCGGTGGTGGATGTTTTGAGCTCGGTCGAGGGATAGGCGAAGTAGAAGGTTCAGCCAATGAAATCATCCAGAGCCTTCACGCATACATCGCTTCTAACGATGGCCAAAATGTTAGTCTTATTTGGTTTAGGGGGTTTCTCGCATCTTTTGCGCGCCGAGACCGTCCTGCTTTTGAAGAGTTCATGGACCTCGCTCAATTCGATCCTATCTGGTTGCGATACTTTGTGGAAATGCAACAGATGGTCGATCTGGATGATCGAGCATTCGAGCGGCTTACGAATGTTTTGAAACGGCCGGAATGTCCCCCTCACCAGTTCAGCTATCTTGCTTGGGGCGGAAACACAAAGACGTTAAGCGCAGAGCAGCTATTGAAACTTTTGAATGCGCTCGCTGCTCGAGACGGAGTCGGCCTCGCTGTAGTCTTCGAAATCCTTCATATGGCTCAGTACGGGGCGGACGAGCGACGCGCGGATGAGAAAATAGAACTCGAAGAAATTTCGTTCGAGTTTCTATTTGGCTTAGACTGGTCACGGTTGGTATATCGAAGGAACGATGAGGGATACGAAATTGAAGAAGTGGTTTCGTTCGCGCTACATCCATCACTGAATGCCGATGCCGCGGCTGCTTTGTTAAAACGTATCATCCCGCCCGATGAAAACGGATATGGCGACTACGATGAAACCCGAAAAGCAGCTATGCGCCCATTTTTTAGGAAATATCCGAGAGTAGCGATGGATCAGGTCTGCAAGCCTAATGAATCCAACTCATATGATAGTTTAATTTACCTACTTTCAAACAGGTTTCAGGACGAAGGCAGCAGCATGGTTGGCCTAGTTCCGGATGATGTTCTTATCGAATGGTGCTGCGAAGATCGCGATAACCGGATACCTTTCGTGTTTGAACACTTGCCGTTGTTTGAGAAGAACAATGATGAAAGTGATGGCCCACAGATTCGGTCAGCAATAAAATCGTTGTGGCGAGTCGCAGAAAACAAACGTGCAGTCCTCAAGTGCTTGACTGATCGGATGGTTCCTATGAGTTGGAGCGGTTCGCGCGCTGATATAATCGAGGAACGGGCAGTAATCCTAGATCAGCTCAAAGATAATGGCGAGCCAGAAACAATAGAGGTCCTAGAAGATAGCCGAAATGTCCTGAGTGAAATCATTTCGAAAGAACGCGAAAGAGAACGGCTAGACCAAAGACGCGAACTGGAAAGCTTTGAGTAAACTTTAATTAAGTTAGAAATAGGAGCAGCTATCCGTCGGATTCTCGGGCTGCACTTTCAGTCCGGTTCAGATGCATAGTGGATCTACTGACGATATGATCAGTGTCGAGAGTTGCGTTGTATTCTCTCCGCTTGAGATAGGCGGTGAGCTCTTGATTGGCCTTTTCTGATTCTTTCGCCCGGTTTTTCTCAAGTTCTTTGTTTCGATAATCTCGGGCCGATTTAGCGGCGGCGTATTGGATAGGTATTTGGATTGCCGTCGTTATGAAGCTCGCAAATGGAAAATTGATGTACATCCCAAGTACTTCTCCTGTTGTGGCACCAGGAAGGGAGTCCCAAATTAACTTTCTAAACGAAAGCTCAGCTTCAGCTTTTGCTTCATCTGTTGCTATAAGAAACCGGGCCTGTTCCAGTATGCGATCATTGATCTTGTGTAAGTAGCTTTCACAAGCATTCTTAAGTTCGTCGGCATCATGTTGTGAGCCGCTAAAGCTATTGCGCTTTTCCATGAATGTTTTGAATTCAGCTGTGCTACGGAGATATTCGACATCACCAGGCGCTAGTGCATTTAAACCCGCTACATATTTCGAAGCATCAACACTAAGCGTCAAGCGTAGTGGTTCAATTGCTTCTTCAGTTTTCGGTTTCGGTCCTCTGAGCATCTCGAATAGTTTGGTATCGGATTTGTCATGTAGAGGCCCCGCTTTTAGATAACCAGGCATATTGTCTTTAAACGTCGCGTGAGAATAATTTGAGATAAACGTTCTCTCGTTGGGACTGAACTCGTATCCCTTGGTTCCAATGAAATCCCACAAGTGAGATTCGAACGTATCTCGCCCAAGGGTTGATACATCTTTTGGTGTTTCTTGAAATCTATCTAAAGTTCTGTTGAATTCGTCGATTTCATTAAGAAGGTTTGAATAGAAGAACCCACGTTGCACGCTGTGCTGTTCGGAAAACTCGGTAAGGAGAAAACGCTGCATTCTATCGACAAATCCATTCGCGATGTCGTTGTAATCCCAATAGATCACTTCAGCTCGGTTCTGGATTTCATTCAGACCCTTCGTTTCCTCAAAAATTGGATCATAGTCAGGCTTTTTCCTGTCGAAATATTTTGTCTCGAATTGCCTTTTATGAATCTTTTCTAGTGTATCATTTTCAGTTCTTCGGATCGCAACAGCAAAATTATGAGGCGTGAAATAGTTTGTAAAAAATGGGTCTTTTTCGTTTTCAAGTAGGTGACGAAAATTCTTTGATCTGACAAGCTGAGTGTCACCAAAGATAAGCTTCTGCTGAAATAACAGACCTTGTATTAGGTGCGCTCTCAAATGTTGTGAATAGTCGTGATCTGCAGCGAAAGGGTGACCTTGATCTAAAAATAGAGAATATGTCGATTGGTTAGAGGATGTCATGGCTTCTAACTTTCTGCTCCGTATCGCTCTACCTTAGCGTATTTCAAGCGAAAAATTACGCAATGGTAGAAATCTGTTCAGGGCGTCCAAAGGTGAAATCAGTCCTCGCATTCTCAAAATACCTAATTTTGTTCACCGTTTGACGAAACAACCTGAACAGATGGAATGTGCTTAATTCAAAGAATGGATCGATCAATAATTGTTGGAATAACGCGCGAATGGATGCAGGCACTGCCCTCGACCTGGAGCGAAACTGGAGCCTTCCCCGGTAGGGGAAATGGCATAAGCTGAGCATAAGAAGAGGGTATGGGGCGGCATCCAGGCGGAAGAGGGTGCACGGGAGAAGAGCGCAGCGGCTCTCCCTGCCAAGATCGTGTGGTACTACCACACACATCTTGCCTATGTTGTTTGTATCTCAGTTTTGCAAGAATTGAGAGGTCGGGGAATGTTTCTCGACGCACCATCTGGTTTGTAAATGTATTAGGTGAGGTAGGCTCTGCGATTAACTATGATAGACAGATATGTTGCACAGGTTAGAAAAAAACTATAAAATCAAGGCGAATATGAAGGAAGTTGAAATAATTTACGAAATTGCAGATGGCTGCAGCTTAGAGTTTTTGGGTAAAAGTCGGCGATTTATTCTGCCAGAAACCCGCTCAAGACTTTGTCGATTAAATCCTCTTTTGTCGGCCAATCGCTTTGGTGCCAGGGTTTATTTCGAGAAATGTTCTATATTAGAAAATAAAACAGGCGAAAGGTTTCAAGACCGTGATCGTCGGCATGTTACATTCACTCTTCAAGAGTTAGAAGAGAAGTTAGCTCAGCCAGAGATAATTCCAAATTCTCATAAATATTATAGAGAGGCCTTATCGAAATTGAAAAACGGTGTTTCTGGCTTCAAACAGCGCTGGTATAAAACTCCTTGCTATGCGTAGTCAATTTTATGATTACTTGGGGATATTTTTGATGCTAGCGCACTCAAAAACAATGTCATTCCTCTTTTTCTGAATGAATTTTTCATTCGATGCAATCAGGGTCATCAGCTTTTTAAATCCAAGAATCGCTTTCTTTTGGCTTGGGTCAATTTTCAGAAGAGACCTCTGATAGCTGAAACCAAAGTAATCCTTTTCGGGATTTTTATGAATGGATTCAGCAAAAGAACAAATTGAGCGCCCGAATGAGCTCAAATATTTTTGAAAACCAGAGTATTTTGGAAATGACTCGTATCGATCAAGAATAGTTCTTTTCTTCAATTCTAATTCTACCGTCTTTGTATGAATACTTCCAGCCTCTGCGGTCAACTCGGCAGCAGCTGCATCAAACTCCGCGACGTCTTTTCTTATATCTGCGAATTTCTCACGAAATTCCAAAGCGCGCTCGATCATTTTTGAAACGCCTAGTCCGCCCTCGCTTGCGTGACGAGCATAAATTTCGGCTGAGACGCTGTAGCTAGAAATTTTCATCTCCTTAGCGATTTCTTCGAAGACTCTTAAATCAACATCGTAAAAGTCGGGGTCCGTAACCTTCAGTTTCTCCTTAAAGAGGTTAAATATGGCTTGCCTGACATCTCGGTCCGCTTTCCTTATGAGATCTACGCGGGAAGCAGCAGGGATATTGACTATCATACCTGTAGATTCATCTACACCGGAAGAAGAATAATATTGTGTGTTTACAATGGCTCGTAAGGCACCAGCAAGCTTTGCAGAACCAGCTTTTGACCACGGATTTTGCTGGTATGTTCTGATTAGCTCTTCTCTTAATTCATCATTCTGTAAAAGCATGATTTGAGCAATTCCATCACGCTTCTCAATATACTGCCCAATACAATCTGCTTTCTTCTCTTGAGAAAAGTCTTCACCTGAGACAATGGAGTGAAAGGCGTCATTGCGCAGTGTCAACGGATTTAACGAACCGTTATTATTTCCATCTGGCCCCAGTTCATTTAGCGGTGTTTCATTGAAGCCGTATACAATTGACTGCAGCCAGACAGGATTATTGCCTGTTAATTTTGATCTGATGTAATTTTCCAGAATTTTTTGCGATGCGTTCATTGCGGCTCGCGTCACCTCCGATCTTTGAAGATCAAAGCCACTAAAAAATTTGTTGGGTATGTCGAATTCTTGAGTCAGCTTTAACTGACTTTGTTCGCGCCTAGCGAGAACCTCGTTGGATTCAAAGTTCGCGAGCTGAATTTGATCATCAAATACAATGGCGTCCAAAAAAGTCAAAAATTGAGCGAGTTCATTATAACTGAAGTTGGCATGCTCTGCTTTGTTGATGTAGTTGAGAAGTAGATTGAAGCCCGTGTTATCCCAAGTGCGGTGCACTTTTCTCGTCATAATTCTCCTCCTGTAGAGGTGCCATTCATTTCTAAGTATGGAGCATGTATATTAGATATCCGTAGAGGAGGTGGTGGATGCCGCACTCATACCAAAGTATTCACGCCAAGACCGTTCATCATCCTCTTTTTCTTCAACCAACCTAATTAGTGTTTGAATTGTTCGAGTATTGTTTCTTATGAGTTTAGAAAACTCTGAACAGAAGGGGCAACAACATTCCAAAATGCAGTGGGTGTTCAATTTGGCCTCCCATCTTTGGCATAGTAGAAGGTGCCGTCTTATGGCGAACACGTCAATACATTTTTATTATAATAATTGATAAACTATTTTGGAGACCTTTGGACGAGCGCAGCTGCTACTGACATCAGTCTGCGTGATATAATTTGTGCATTGTTTGTATTGGCCAAAAAGCGATCAAATAACTTGTCGTACAACTCTGGAATCGTTGGAATTCGTAAGTCGTCTGGTGCCTCATTCCGCTTTAGCCAAGCGTTCAGGCTTTGGTAAAGCTGCGGATCCAGCCTTTTGATTTGGTTTTGTGGCAGGTCAGAATGAGTAGCGTGAGGGTAAACGCGTCGGATGAATTCGGCTGGATTTTCTTTCCTGCTCTTTCTCTCAGCGTAAAGCTCCGGCGCTCTTTCTGGGAATTTTTGTTCAATAAGCGCATGCGCTATCGCAAGAACCAATTCTTGCTTGTCATAAGTAAGGGCAGCCAGCGCAGCGTCGAATTCTTCTCGAATGTCTTTTCTTAAATCCAGATACTCACCATTGTTTTCAATATTATTTATTACTTCAGGTAATGTCTCGTAAATAACACTTTCATTATGGTTTATTTTATCATCCCGCTCAACTATATTATTATACTCGGGCATACATTATCTCCAGTTCAGGATTTCGCCGCTATTCATTGTCAGTTGACTCCAACACAAGCAGCCAAGAACGCCCGCGTCGCGTTCCGTCCAAGACTGTAAAAATTGAACTGGATCATAACCATCTTGATAGTGCGGGTACAGCGCGGACCTACCTTTGGCAATCTTATCTGGTTCGGTTCGTTGGTTTCGTGCCAACTGCTCATAATATCCTCGAATGCGCGGAATTATATGCAAGTTGTCCATGATACGCCCACCAAATATAATGACTGTGGGGGAATAGAATAGAGTGATCTGAACCGCAGCTTGGGCCAGATAAAAGGCAATTCGTTTGGTGTGGGGAGAACTTCCTGGCAGTGACGCTACTTCGTTGTCGCTAATACCCCATCTTTCACGCATCGCTTTTAGAGAAATGGCGCCTTCTAAGCAGGGATAGGAATGAGCGCCACAAGAATTGTAGTTGAAATCGTCTACAATTGAGTGAATAGGCATATGGCCGATCTCAATCGCTGCGTCGCCTTTTATCAACCTGCCATTTCTTAGTACAGCTCCACCAACTCCTTCATCACATAGCAGGTATGCAACAGTATCCTCACCGATAAGATGGCTTCCATGAATCGGTTTCGCTTGTCGATCTCTGTAGTCCTTACGATACAGGTAGTGCTCGCCTAGCACCATTGCCTCAGCATCGACGAGGCATCGAATATGTGGCGTTGAATCCGCCATGGCTTGAAATGCTTTCGAGACTTTTAGATGAAGATTAAAGTCGCTCCAGTGAGTTGATCTGGTGCCCAACGCAATTTTTCCACTGTTTGAAAAACCCGAGTTACCCCTATCGAAAGGTCCAAGGCTAGCAGTTGTAATTGCCTGTACGTTCTTTAATGGTACGTTGGCGGCAAATTCTTCCAGCATTCTCGTCAGATCATTGTAGGGACTACTGGATGATTGAAACTTAATATTTGGAATTTTAGAATTTGACGATGATTTTATGCTGTATTCAAAATCAGCGTCCAGGAATCTTGGGTTCCTCCCTTTTGGGCGACCAATCGAACCAATTACTTGGTCGTCTGCAAAGAAAATCCCTGCAAGTAAATCACTCATGATTTGATCCTCGTCGATGAGCGCCACAGCACGCACAGACTAGCGATATACTTCCTAGACGTCACTATCTACTTGCGAACGTTCTAATGGAAACAGGCCGTCCCAGTCTCACACCCCTCGCCCTTGCGGCTTTCATGCCTTCTCTCGTGCGTTCGGAGATGAGGTCGCGTTCGAACTGGGCGAGGGCGCACATCATGTGAAAGTAGAATTTGCCGCCAGAGGTCGAGGTGTCGATGGCGTCTGAAAGCGAGCGCAGTTGAATGCCTTCGCGCTCAAAGCGCTCGGCCAGCTTTGCGAGATGCATAAGCGAGCGGCCAAGCCGGTCTAGCTTCCACACGATAATCGTATCGCCCGGCTGTGCGTTTTGCAGCATGGCGGTGAGCCC
Organism: uncultured Hyphomonadaceae bacterium; assembly: GCA_964342455.1. Taxonomy (GTDB): domain Bacteria; phylum Pseudomonadota; class Alphaproteobacteria; order Caulobacterales; family Hyphomonadaceae; genus Ponticaulis. The sequence continues at coordinate 232,461 of CAYFGB010000001.1, read as the reverse complement.
GGGGCGCTCGGTCTTCGCCCCTGACACACCCTCATCTTTGAAGATCGCGTTGCAGCCCGCCTTGGTGAGGGCATCGAGCTGTAAATCCAGCTTCTGATCATCGGTTGATACGCGGGCATAGCCAAATTTCATGGCCCCGCGCTGGTCGGTTATGAGAGGGTGTGAGGCCTGCATTTGTGTGTTCACAGAAAAGGGTCCTTTTCTGTGCGGGTGCAGCTCGGTTAATACGGATCGATGAAAGTCCACTCATCCAGTATAGTTTCTGGTTAATCCCTTTACGATAGATTTGAGTCCAAAAAAGGACCCTTTTTCAGGGGGTTATATTGTGCGGCGCAGCGTATGATGTCGGGAGACGTTAATGACGCTGACTTTGTCCTGGTTGGACATTGCCGGACTTGCCTTGGCTTTCATTGGCTTTTTCAATCTCGCTGGGCCTTTGGAGCGGTTTTTTGAAGGGGTGAGGGACTTTGGAAAGGGAATGCGTGACGGTGCAATCAAGCATCTTCAAAAGCTTTGGCCGCCCCAAGCGCATCTGCCAGCACTAGCTTGGGAAGGCTTTTCGTCAGCGGTCGGTGTCGTCGTATTCTTGTGGATCAATTTCGCTCTGGATGATCAGGTGAAAGCCCGATGGGCTGAACTCATGATCTGGCCCTCGTGGGCAACCATTCCGCTCGCGCTCCTAGCTTTCACTTTGCTTCTATTCAATGGCATGGCCGGGTATTATTTCTGGGGATGCGTCACGTCGGTCGTTAGCACTGTCCTTTGGCGTTTCTTCTGGATTATTGGAAAAGCCCCTGCAGGGGCAGTTGGCACTATCGGATTGCTGGTGACGATGGCTTCATTTTTGAATGCCCAAGTTTCGCAAGGTACGTGATCATTTCTGGTGCTTTCCTGAGACCGTAGGCCACGGCAAAGGCAGCAGCGGTTGCCGCCAAAGCCACTCCGGCATTACCCGTCGAAATTCCGGTTGTCGTTCCAAGACCGGTAGACGTCGCGAGTTCGTTCAAGAACTTTGGCTGAATACTTCCTAAGATGGCCGCAACTGGCGATGTCATATATGATTATGATAATAAAAATCAGGATAAAATACAACTTATTCTGGTTTTTACATTTATTTTCAGGAATATATTCCCTTATTTTGAAATAAAACTCGTAAAATACCACCATTTGTGATCTAATTATTTTACTATCGGGAAAAGTCCCGATCCTCTTCTTTTTCAATATTCTTCTGTAAGTCTGTCTGGCGCGTTTCGCGGTCATGCTGTTCTTGTTGATTGCGCCAGTTTTCCAATGTTTCGGCGAGGCGTGATTGCGAGCTTAGGTCTTTGACCTCGCTGAGCAATTCAGGCTGGCGGTGGGCGTTTGGATAGGTGAGCGGCATGAGCCGCGCGGCGCTGGCGTCATTCTCAAACTCTATCGCCAGATCAATCGGACGACGATGAAACGCATCCCGCATGAACGGGGCTTTGCTTGGCGTCTCGGTGAGGATGCGGGTGAGCAGGCCGGATTGATCGGCGCTGGCGTGATGCAGGGCATTCAGTCCCATCTCGTCGCTGCGCTCAATAAGTGACGAGTCTTCACGCACGGCGATATAAATATTCACCGGCTGGGATGTGATCATCCAATCAACGAGCTGGCCGGGAGTATCCTGGGCCGCTTTGAGAAGCGCGGCTCGTTCGTCTTTTCCGCGCTGGCTCGCGGCAAGCTGCACGGCTTTGAATTGCGCTTCGATCCAATTCGGCTCACTCATACCTGATCACTCACTTTCGGCGCTCCGCTGATAGGAGTTGCGAACTCTCAACCCGCCTCACAGTCACGCGCCGGGTCATAACATCGCGCAGGATCAGATTGAGGGTGTTAGAGCTGTCATTGGATTCAGAGAATGCCAGACCTTCCGCGCGGCTTTGCACGGCTACACCAAACGCGTTTGACTCGGATTGGGGAGATGGTCCCATGGGCTCCGCAAGCTGAGCACGCGCAAAGGGCCGCTCGGCCTTGGCTGGCTCTATCGAGATAGTGGCGTCATGAATGGCAAACTTTCCAGTCTGTTCAGGTGCAGCAATCTGACCGAAGCTGGATAAGGCGAGGCCTAATTCTTCCGCGTCCGAGATATGGGGCTCGGGCATGAATCTGCCGTCCTTGCGCCAGAGATAGAGATGCAGGCAGGCCCAGACCGGGTAGCGGGGATTTGAGCTGCCCGCGAGCGTTTTGGCGAGGGTTTGATGGCTGAGCTTTGCGAGCCAGGCCTCACTCACCCCGAGCGGGGCGATATAGCGGGCAAGGAGTTTGGCATAGGTCGGGAGCTTGACGCCCGAGCCTTCAAAGTCTGTCAGGATGCGCTCTCTGATGCGTAGCCTTGCCCGATCTGAATAATGGCTCGGCAATATGGCGCGCGCGTCCTCGGACGTCATATCGTCTGCATACTCGTCTGCGCTCTGGCTCATTTTGCTCATTCAAAGCTCTCTATCGCAATTTGAGCTGTGATCAAAAGCAACCAAACGAATATGCGGCGCACTCATCTGTAATGTTCCGGAATCTTCCGCTTTGCCTGCTGGCCAATGGCCAGCGCTCTGAGCTGAAATCATTCAAGAAAGGAACTTAAAGATGACCCAAAATCACGCAATTACTAAAATCCCAATCTGGACCCTCGACGGCGGACAAGTCGTTAGCGATAGCCAAGTCGAGATCAATCAAACCAAACCGCCAAGCGTGGCGTTCAACGCCGCGCCTTATATGCGCTATCTGGAAGATAGCGATCTGCCAGACGCCGATAAGCAGGCTTTGCTGGAAGCCTTGTGGCGGGTTGTGAGCGGTTTTGTTGAACTCGGCTTTGGCGTGCATCCGGTGCAACAGGCGCAAGCGGAAGCTGGAGCCTATGCGGCAAGCTGTGGACAAAGTGAGACCGAAGCCAGGAATACTCCTGAAGCTCTGCTATACTCAGATGATCAGGACCACAAAGAGAATAAGGGAGGTGAGACATGCCCGATACAGATATAATCAGGAGCAAGCAAAAGCTCTGGGCGGTCTCTTATGTGCGGGTCTCATCGAACGCACAGGTTAAGAAGGGCCAGGGCGCAGAAAGCCAGGCCGCACGCTGCGCTGAATATGCCCGCCTGAAAGGCTATGACATTATCAAAGTGTTTGAGGATAAGGCGGTCTCTGGCTCGCTCGTAGATCGTCCCGGCATGAAGGCGCTGATCGCCTTCCTCAAAAAGCACAAGCAACGCCGGGTGCGTGTCATCATTGATGACATTTCGCGCCTTGCTCGGGGCATGGAAGCGCATTTGGCGCTCCGCGCCGCGATTAGTGATGCGGGTGGCCAGCTCGAAAGCCCGAGCATCGAATTTGGCACCGATTCAGATAGCCAGTTGATCGAGCATTTGCTCGCCTCTGTCTCGGCCCATGCCCGCACCAAGAATGCGGAGCAGGTCCGTGCCCGGATGGAAGCGCTTGCTGAACGGCTATTACACCTTCGCAGCCCCTTGGGGCTATAAATACCAAAAACAGGAAGGCGGCGGCAATCTGCTCGTCCGTGACGAGCCTGTGGCGAGTTATATTCAAGAGGTCTTTGAAGGGCTTGCGTCTGGTCGTTTCCAATCGAAGACGGAAGTTGCCCGCTTTCTCACAAGCTGCCCTGAGTTCAAGAAAGGCTCCAACGGGCAGGTGCACACCTCACGTGTTGAGAACATGCTGCCCCGTGTCCTTTATGGCGGAATGATCGAGCGGCCTGATTGGGGCATCTCCCTGCGTCCTGGTAAGCATGAGGGGCTGGTGAGCTTTGAGACCTTCCTGAAGGCCAATGAGCGAGTAAATGGCAAAGCCTATGCGCCTGCAAGGGCTGATCTCTCGGAAGACTTCCCCCTGCGCGGCGCTGTTCGATGCGCCTCTTGCGGTCATTCAATGACGGCCAACTGGTCGACGAGCAAAAGCGGCAAGCGCCATGCCTATTATCTGTGCTTCAAGAAAGGCTGCGCGGACTACCGAAAATCGATCAAACGCGCTGAGATTGAGGGTGCATTTGAAGATTTGCTGAAAAGCCTTGCGCCTGCGCCAAGTCTAAAAGAGCTGATCACAGCCATGTTCAAGGATGCCTGGACGATGCAGCAAGCCCGCACTAGCGCCGCTCTGAAGTCGGTCACTGAGAAAATCAAAGCCATTGAAGGCGAAATGGACGGCCTTGTTGATCGTTTGCTCAAGACATCGAATGAGCGCGTTGTCCGCGCCTGCGAGAATCGCATTGATGTATTGGAGCGCGACAAAGCCGCGATGCAGGAAAAGCTTGGCCAATCCGGCAAGCCAAAGCGCAGCTTCGAGGAAGTTTTCGAACTCACCTTAGGGTTTCTGTCAAACCCTTGGAATCTTTGGAAAAATGGTAAAATCTCGGACCAAAAAACCGTGCTCAGACTGGTGATTTCTGAGCCTCTGTCATGGAAGCGCGGCGAAGGTTTTCAAACACCTGTTTTTTCCAATATATTCAATAAGTTAGAGGGGCTGGCTATGCCTGTTTGTCAAATGGCGGAGAGGAAGGGATTCGAACCCTCGATACGGGACAAACCGTATACTCCCTTAGCAGGGGAGCGCCTTCAGCCACTCGGCCACCTCTCCGCACAAGAAAGGGGTGGTTATCAGACCTCGCCTCTGTCTGCCAAGTCCAAAGACGTCTTTAGTGACGAAATCCTGTAAAAAATGCCAAACAGGCATCGAAAAATCGTGCACTCTCGGGTACTGGACCTTATGCCATGAAGGCATCATATTCCCGCCACACAGAACAGGGATACCGACTCGCGTGTTAGACAAGATTTTCACCTGGTGGAGCGGCTGGACCGTGAACACTCTTTTCGATGTCAAACGACGTTCAAACTTCGTTGGCGAAGACGATTATGGAAATCGTTATTTCGAGGATCGGAAGCCGAGCTATGAGGGCCGTCACCGTCGTTACGTGATCTATAAGGGCATCGCAGAGCCGTCCAAGGTTCCTGCCGAGTGGCATGGCTGGCTGCACTACACTTATGACAAGCCACCAACCGAAGAACCATTGGTGCGCAAGGCCTTTGAAACGGACCACACACCGAACCTGACCGGTACGATTTATGCGTATCGTCCGAAGGGCTCGATTGCCAATACGGGGGCACGTGCCGAAGCGGACAGCGACTATGAGGCATGGTCACCGGATGCGTAATTCAGTATTTGAAACCATCATCGGCATACTGGTCGTCGGGATTGCAGGCGGCTTTCTATTTTTCGCACTGAACTCAACAGAGAGCGGTGGTGGAACGGGACAATACAAAGTCAGCGCCAGGTTTGATTCGGTAATTGGTATCGAACGCGGATCTGACGTCCGAATGGCCGGAGTTAAGGTCGGAAGCGTTTCTGAACTGGATTTCGATGCCAAACGGGACGAGGCCCTGCTTCGTCTTTCTATCCGCGATGACATTGAGTTGCGTGATGATGCGAATGCCCGGATCTCTCAGGATGGTTTGCTTGGCGGTGCTTATGTTTCGATCAATCCAGGCGGCGGATTTGATACCATCGCTGCAGACGGGACAGGTGAAATTTCGGACACACAGGGTAGCGTCGATCTTCTGACCTTGTTTGCGCAGTTCGCGAACCAGCAGGAAAGTGAGTAAATTGTCTCAGCATTGGCGAGTTTTCTCAGGCCTTGGTGCAAGTGTCAGCGCATTGGCGCTGTTCACGACCGTGGCCACCGCACAGTTTCAGTCTAACGACGTGCCAGACACGGTGACAGGTCAGACTGATGATGAACGCGCCAATGACGCTATTTCCGACGGTCTGTCAGGCTTTGAAGGCGAGCTGGATACGTCTGACGAGGACGATGGCACTCAGCCGCGCCTCGCGCCTTTGTTCGTGCCGGGCATTGATGCTGAAGATGAGCAGGTGGTGACCACTGAGGAAGCTATTGAGGAGTCGGAAGAAAGCGAAGATGATCTGATTGAGCAGCCAGCTGTCATGCTGCGTGGTCTCGACAAGATTACAGGCGCTGCCACCGATTTTGCGATCGCCCGGGATGAACAGATGCTGTTAGGTGGGTTGCGGGTCACAGTACGCGCCTGTCATCAGACACCGCCGACAGAGCCACCAGAATCCATTGCTTATCTCGAGGTCGAGGATTTCGGTTTTTCCATTACGGAAGACGACGTCAAAGACGAAGAAATTGACGCTGAGAAGCGTGTTTTCAATGGTTGGATGTACGCATCGTCTCCGGGCATTCATGGCCTGGAGCACCCGATCTACGACATCTGGGTGATCCGCTGTATGGCCGAAGCGCCGGAGCGTTCGGAAACGGATAGCGATTCATAGGCGCTGAAATCCCCGTAATAGGTCAGCGCATCCCGCAGCATTTTGTGAAAATCATCCCGGGGAATTTCCTCCAGTCCGAATTGTTCGAGATGCGGATTGTGAAACTGCGCATCCAGAAGCACGTAGCCGCCATGCAATAGTCGTGAGACGAGGTGGACAAGTGCCACTTTTGACGCGTTGTCTGCGCGGGAGAACATGCTTTCGCCGAAGAAGGCACCACCGACAGATACTCCATAAAGTCCGCCAACAAGCACACCGTCGTGCCAGCATTCAACGGAATGGGCGTAACCCCTGTGATGAAGCTCGCTATACAGGTTCAGAATTGGCGTGTTGATCCAGGTCGAAGGTCTGTCGGGTGTGGAGGCGGCGCACGCCTCCATAACTCTGGAAAACGCTGTGTTTGCGCGAACATCAAACGGATCCTTGCGGATGAATTGCCTCAGCTTGCGAGGGATATGAAATCCGCGCAGAGGTAGGACACCGCGCATTTGCGGGTCGACAATGAAGAGATCAGGATCATCCCTGTGTTCCGCCATGGGGAATAGCCCCTGGCGGTAACAGTTCAGAAGATCATCCGCATTGAATCCGAAACTCATGACTCCGGATTAGCAAGGAATTTTTCAAGCCAGTGAATATTGTAGTCGCCGGAAAGGACGTCCTCGGCTTCGACCAGTCGCTGATGCAGAGGCAATGTTGTTTCGATCCCTGAGACCACCATCTCACTGAGCGCACGTCGCAGGCGCATGAGGCATTCCTCGCGTGTTACGCCATGTACAATCAGCTTACCGATCAGGCTGTCATAATAAGGTGGGATACGATAGCCGGCATAGGCTGCGGAATCGAGGCGAACGCCCAGTCCGCCCGGCGCGTGGAATTCCTGGATCGTGCCGGGAGATGGCGTGAAGGTCTCAGGGTGTTCAGCGTTGATCCGACACTCAATGGCATGGCCGATGAAAGGCACGTCGCCCTGAGAAAAGGACAGCTTTTCGCCCTGAGCGATGCGAATCTGCTCTTTCACCAGATCGATCCGGGTGATCATTTCGGTCACTGGGTGTTCGACCTGAAGCCGGGTGTTCATCTCGATGAAATAGAACTGTCCATCTTCATAGAGGAATTCAATCGTGCCCACACCCAGATAGCCAAGCTTGTTGATTGCCTTGACGACGGTTTCCCCGATTTCATTGCGCTGCGCTTCAGTGATGGTCGGGGAGGGGGCTTCCTCGAAAACCTTCTGGTGGCGACGCTGAAGAGAACAGTCGCGTTCGCCCAGATGCACAACATTGCCATGGCTGTCCGCGATGACCTGAATTTCGATGTGACGGGGTTTTTCGAGGTATTTTTCGATGTAGACAGCATCGTCGCCAAAAGCCGCCTTGGCCTCGGTGCGGGCCGTGTTGAAGGCCTTGACCATGTCCGTTGAGTCGCGGGCCACTTTCATGCCGCGACCACCACCGCCAGACGCCGCCTTCACTAGGACCGGATAACCCATTTTCTCGGCGATCCCGACCGCCTCTTCAGCCGTGGCAACACCACCATCGGAGCCTGGCACAACAGGGACTCCCACGTCGATCATAGCTGCCTTTGCGGCAATTTTGTCGCCCATAAGCCGGATGTGTTCCGCTTTGGGACCGATAAATGTCAGGTCGTGAGCTTCGATCATATCCGCAAAACGCGCGTTCTCGGAAAGGAAACCATAGCCTGGGTGAATGGCCTGAGCACCGGTAACTTCAGCCGCTGCCATGATGGCCGCCATCTTCAGATAGCTTTCAGATGCAGAAGGCGGTCCGATACAGACGCTTTCATCCGCCAACTGAACATGCATGGCGTTGGCGTCGGCTTCAGAGTGGATTGCAACCGTCGACAATCCCATCTCTTTACAGGCCCGGTGAATACGGAGTGCGATTTCACCACGGTTGGCGATCAGAACCTTGTCGAACATGTTGATCGCCTAGCCGCGCTTCACTTTGAACAATGGCTGACCATACTCTACCGCCTCTGCGTCAGACACCAGGATTTCCGTGATCTTGCCTGCAATCTCGGCCTTGATCTCGTTCATCACCTTCATGGCTTCAATAATGCAGACGACAGTGCTTTCGGTGACAGTGTCGCCCGAATTCACGAAGGCAGATGATTCTGGCGATGGCGACCGGTAGAACGTGCCGACCATTGGCGATTTGATGATGTCTTCGTCAGCGGCGGCTGCTTGGGCGGCGCTGGAATCTGCCGGTGCCGCGGCTGGCGCTGCTGGAGCCTGTGCCGCAGCCGGTGCTGGCGGTGGTGCGTACTGAACCGTTGTTGGCGCTACTGGCGCAGCAGGTTTGCTGACGCGGATTTTCAGATCGCCCTGTTCCACCTCGATCTCGCCCAGATCGGCTTCTCTCAGGATCGCTGCGAGCTCACGCACGAGCCCCGGATCAACAGATTTACTCTCGTCTGCCATGACATCTCGCCTTTCAATTCTTTGGAATCAGCCGGTCAAGCGCTTCCAGCGCAAGCACATAGCCAACTGATCCAAGTCCCGCAATCGTTCCATGAACGACCGGGCTAATAAAGTTCTGCCCTCGAAACGCCTCACGAGCGGCCGGGTTCGATAAATGCACCTCAATTACCGGCTTATCCAATGCTTTCAACGCATCGTGCAAGGCAACAGAGGTATGTGTGTAGGCGGCAGCGTTCAGAATGACGCCGTTTGCCGCTTCTCTGGCTTCCTGAATCCAATCAACAAGCTGACCTTCAGAATTGGACTGAAGAAGCCTGACGCTGATATCCAGAGGCGCAGCGGCCTCCGCCAACAGGCCTTCAATGTCTGAAAGTGTCTCTCGGCCGTAGATTTCTGGCTCCCGGACACCCAGCAGGTTCAGATTTGGACCATTTATGCAAAATACTTGTCGCGTCATGTTGGCCTTGCTGATTTCCACTCTTATGTCTGAGCCATAAGACACAGGGAATCCCGAAAGGCAAAGACAGTGCAAATTACGCTGAACGGCGAAACGCGTGAGGTCAAGCCGGGAATGAGCGTTGCCGGACTGGTAAACTCGCTTGGACTTGAGCCTAAAAATGTCGCGGTCGAACGAAATCTGGAAATCGTCCCGAAATCACTGCACGGCGAAACAGAGATCGCGGATGGCGATTCCTTTGAAATTATAGAATTTGTAGGAGGCGGCTAAGTGGCCCTCGACACAGCGAACACTACAGATGACGCACTCGTCATTGCTGGTAGAACGTTTTCCTCGCGGTTGATCATCGGGACGGGGAAGTACAAATCCTATGAGGAAAATGCTCGTGCGGCTGAAGCCGCCGGCGTTGATATGGTCACGGTTGCTGTGCGACGGGTGAATTTGTCCGACGCATCAAAACCGAAACTGACTGACCATGTATCCCCGACTAATTACACCTTCTTGCCGAATACAGCGGGATGTTTCACCGCTGAGGATGCCATCCGCACGCTCCGCCTTGCGCGAGAGGCCGGCGGCTGGGACCTCGTGAAACTGGAAGTTCTGTCGGATCAGAAGACGCTCTATCCGGACATGTCTGAAACGCTACGGGCGGCCGAGCTTCTTATCAAAGAAGGGTTTCAGGTGATGGTTTATTGCTCTGATGATCCGGTTTACGCGAAAAAGCTCGAGGATGTCGGCTGTTGTGCGATTATGCCTCTGGGGTCGCTGATCGGCTCAGGGCTCGGGATTATGAACCCGGTGAACATCCGCCTTATCGTGGAGCAGACCCGCGTGCCTGTCATTGTGGATGCTGGCGTTGGTACGGCGTCTGATGCAGCTGTCGCCATGGAGCTTGGATGTGATGGCGTTCTGATGAACACGGCAATCGCTGAAGCAAAAGACCCAATTCTCATGGCCAGCGCGATGAAACATGCCGTAATAGCGGGTCGGCAGTCGTATCTCGCGGGCCGTATGCCGAAAAAACGCTATGCCGATCCAAGTTCACCGTTGGCCGGTCTGATCTGATCACCCCGGGCTTTCTGGTCGGTTTGCGTATAGCGTGCTATCATTCTCCCCAAGAATAAGAATTGGGAGGAATGAATGTCGAACAGGTTCGATGAAGAGCACGTAGATGTTCTGATCGTGGGTGCCGGACTTTCCGGCATCGGCGCGGCCTATCATCTTCAGCAAAAATGCCCGGACAAAACCTACCGGATCTTTGAAGGGCGCAGCGCGATGGGGGGCACCTGGGATCTGTTCCGCTATCCGGGCATTCGGTCTGATTCGGATATGCATACGCTGGGATACGCCTTCAAACCCTGGGAAGAGGCCAAGGCCATTGCTGATGGGCCTTCGATTCGCGCTTATATCCGGGAAACCGCCCACGAGAACGATATCGACTCTCATATTACTTATAATCGCAAGGTCGTGTCCGCGGAATGGAGCAGCGACCAGGCCCGCTGGCTGATCACCGCGGAAAACCCGGTCACCGGCGAACGCGTCACACAGTCTTGCCAGTTTCTGATGATGTGTTCGGGCTATTATAGCTATGATCAGGGCTACAAGCCTGATTTCGACGGTGAGGACCGGTTTTCCGGCGACATCATTCATCCGCAAAATTGGGATGAAAGCACTGATTATACCGGCAAGAAGGTCGTCATCATTGGATCGGGCGCGACGGCCGTCACACTCGTTCCGGAAATGGCGAAATCTGCAGACCATGTTACCATGCTGCAGCGGTCTCCGACGTATGTCGTCTCGCGCGCGGCCAGAGATAGCCTGGCAAATGGCATGCGCAAGGTGCTGCCCTCAAAGCTGGCCTACACGCTGACCCGCTGGAAGAATGTGCTGATGCAGCGCTTCTTCTATCAACTCTCTCAGTCGCGTCCTGAGAAGGTTAAAGAGCGTATGATCTCCATGGTTCGGGAGGAATTGGGACCGGAATATGATGTGGAGACGCACTTCACGCCAAAATACAATCCATGGGATCAGCGTGTTTGCCTTGTGCCCGACAGCGATCTTTTTACAGCCGTACGGAATGGCACAGCGTCAGTGGTTACCGATCATATAGACCATTTCGACGAAACCGGTATTCAACTGAAATCCGGTGAGCATCTGGATGCGGACATGGTTGTCACGGCGACCGGGCTTGATCTGGTTTTTCTTGGTAATGTCGATCTAACGGTTGATGGTTCTAGGATCGTGCCGAATGACCTGCTCAACTATAAGGGAATCATGTTCTCCGGGGTGCCCAATCTGGCGTCTGTCTTCGGCTACACCAATGCCAGCTGGACGCTCAAAGCCGATCTTTCCAGTGAGTATATGTGCCGTCTGCTCAAGCACATGGACAAGACGGGCACATCTATGGCGGTTCCGGTCCAGCGTGACACGGATACGGAATTCGAGCCCTGGCTCGACTTTTCATCCGGCTATGTACAACGATCTCTCAGCCGGTTTCCCAAGCAGGCAAAAGACAAACCCTGGAAGCTGAATCAGGATTACGCCAAAGACCTCTTCACCCTGCGGTTCGGAAAGCTTGATGACGGTGTTCTGAAATTCCTGCCTGGCAAAATCAGCGAGGCGTCGGCTCGCCAGGACAACGTCTCGCACAAAGCTGAGGCTGTGGCTGCTGAATAGAGTGGTTATTTATTACAGAAGGGGGAGGGCAGTTCAGGCAAGTGACTGCACTTCCTCATGCCGTGGGCATCCGATTTCATGATCGTTAATCATGCCCACAGCTTGCATGAAGGCATAGACGATTGTCGGACCGCAAAATTTGAAACCGCGCTTCTTCAAATCTTTGGACAGCCGTTCAGAGATGTCGTTTTTTGTCGGCGCATTCTGGAAATTTTCGTATTCGGAAACCATCGGCTTGCCGTCGACATACGACCAGAGCCATTCAGAAAAATCCTCGCCAGTTGCCATCATTTCAAGATAGGCGCGGGCATTGCCAACCATGGCCACAATCTTCGAACGGGATCGGACAATGCCTTTGTTCTCAAGCGCACGTTCAATCCGCGCTTCATCCCAGGCAGCAATGCGCTTGGGATCGAAGCCATCAAATTCTTCGCGAAAATTGTCTCGCTTGTAGAGGATTGTTCTCCATGACAATCCGGCCTGAAAACCGTCAAGCTGAAGTTTTTCCCACAGAGCGCGACTGTCATACTCCGGCACACCCCACTCCTCATCGTGGTAAGCCCGGTAAACGGCATCATCAACCGGTGCCCAGGCGCAATAAACGCGATCAGAATCAGACATTTGCCGGCGCCTCTACACCTGGAGGAAACGATATCTCAACGACAGCGCCATTCAGTTCCGGGATCTCGTCTCGTTCCTGAGCGCTTTTCAGACGGTCGAGTCTCAGGATCACCAAACCAGAATTCCCCGACCAGCTCAAAACGTCCCCGATTTTGGCGGTTCCTGCCTTCACTTCGTCACCTGCAACGGCACTGGCCGCGCCGGTCAACGTGACAGTGCGCTTGCGAACTTCAGCCTTGCGTTTCATGCGGCTGACGACTTCCTGGCCTACGAAACATCCCTTTTTGTAATCAACGCCACCCATCAGATCCATGTTCACGTCGGCGGGGAAAACACTCGAAGTTTCATAGTCGAGACAACATTCCGGCAGCGTGTTTTCGGCACGGTATTGGTGATATTTGTCTGACGGTACGGTTAGTTCCGGCTTTTGTTCGTTCAGAAGAAGCCTCAGAAGAAGCCCATCGCGCCTTGGGTCATGGAAATGTGCATGACAGGCGTCAGCCTTTTCGGCGTCTTCAGAAAGTGCAACGCTCATCTCTTCGCAGGCTTCGATCTGAACGTCGGCTCTCAGCTTCAGCATTGTCAGCCGTTTCTGAATATCGCCGGATACCGGAACGGGAAGGTCCAGAAACAGCGCGTCATCATTATTGTAGAGAAAAAGATCGCAGATGATTTTACCCTGAGGTGTTAGTAGTGCGCCAAACGTCGCGCCGCCCGGTTCCAGATCATCTACCCGGCAAGTCAGGATACGATTCAGGAACCCACGGGCGTCTTCGCCGGTGATCTTCAGAAGGCTTCGATTGGAAAGTTTGATGATGGACTGGCTCATGGTTACTATCTGGCCTTCATAAGGTGTCGCTGCAAGCATGTGTTGGCTTGTTTCATTGGTTGGAACTGATAGGTCAAACAGGCGAGCCCCGAATAATCAATTGGCTGTGAAACTGGAGACCGTCTGTCATGTTTGATCGAGTTCTGAAAAACGGAATGGTAATGACGCCCGGCGGCCTTCGCGAGGCAGATATCGGTATTCTGGATGGCAAGATCTCACATATAGGTCGGATTGACGCCGACAGGGGCGGCGATATTGTGGACGTGGCCGGACTTCATGTTCTTCCGGGTGTGATTGACAGTCAGGTTCATTTCCGCGAGCCGGGTCTGGAATACAAGGAAGATCTTGAAACCGGTGCCCGATCAGCGGCTCTGGGCGGTGTTACCTGCGTGTTCGAAATGCCGAACACCAACCCGTCCACCATTACGCCAGAGCTTCTTCAGGACAAGCTGAACCGGGCCAGCGGGCGGATGGATGTCGATCATGCATTTTATGCCGGAGCGACACACGACAACACACATTTGCTGGCAGAGATGGAAGCCATGCCCGGCTGTTGCGGGGTGAAGGTGTTCATGGGGGCGTCAACCGGTGATCTCCTTGTACAGGATGATGCGGGTGTCGAGGCTGTGCTGAATTCCATTAAACGCCGCGCCGCCTTTCACTCTGAAGACGAGTACCGTCTGGCCGATCGACGCGATCTTGCACGGCAGGGCGACTGGACCAGCCATCCTGAGGTGCGTGATCCACAAGCTGCGATCCAATCCACAACGCGCCTGATCCGCCTGGCCAGAAAGACCGGGAAGCGAATTCATGTGCTGCACATCACGACCGCCGATGAAATGGAGATCCTAGCCGGGGCTAAAGACGTGGCCTCTGTGGAAGTCACCCCGCAGCACCTCACCCTGGTCGCACCGCAAGCTTACGAGGAATTGAAGGGGCGGGCACAGATGAATCCGCCCATCCGTGAGCAACACCATGTCGACGGTCTCTGGCGCGCTCTGAACGCAGGCATTGTCGATGTCATGGGCTCAGACCATGCTCCGCACACGCTCGAAGAGAAGGCGCGGCCATATCCGGCCAGTCCATCTGGCATGCCTGGCGTTCAGACGCTAGTTCCTGTCATGCTGAACCATGTCAACAAGGGCCGCCTCAGCCTTCAGCGTTTTGTTGAGCTGACGAGCGCCGGACCTCAGCGCATTTTCGGGATTTCCGGAAAAGGACGCATCGCTGAAGGCTATGATGCTGACTTTACGCTGGTTGATCTGCGACGCACTGAAACTATTACCGATGAGTGGTCGGCGACAAAATCAGGCTGGACACCATTTCATGGCATGGAAGTGACGGGCTGGCCCGTTGGCACGATCATCCGCGGCGAGTTTGTGATGCGGGATGGCGAAATTGTTCGCATGGGGAGTGGCAAACCCGTCCGATTCGTTGAAACCTTGCAGCCGAACAACAGCTAGCGGACGACGCGGGGCAGGGCATGGCAGAACGCAAGGGGCTGGAGCGGCAGCTTTTCTGGCTTTACGAGGGCTTCGGAACGGGCCCTTATCTTTTCCGATGGCTTTTGCTGGCACTTGATGCGGCATCCGTCGCCTTTTTCCTTTGGGCGCCGCTACAGGATCGCACCACCGCATTCTACGTGGCCGATATCGCGATTGCTGTCTTCATACTGCTCGATATGCTCGCAAGATTCTGGATTGCGCGGCCAAGACATCGCTTCTGGCTGAACCCGCTTAATCTGGCGGATGTCGTTGTCCTTGTGACGCTGCTCTTGCCGATGTTCTTCTCGAATCTCGGCTTCCTGAGAATTCTCAGGGCAATTCGTCTGGTGCGCGCCTTCACCTTTCTGCGCCGAATGAAGAATGTCTCCGGGCTTTTGCAGGAATACAGCGAGATTATCGACCGCGTGGTCAATCTGGTTGTGTTCATCCTGATTATGACCTCGGTTGTTTACTCAACTCAGGTCGGCAAAGGTACCGGCATCGATTCCTACGCCGATGCGATGTATTTTACGATCGCGAGTCTGACGACCACGGGTTATGGCGACATCGTACTTGAAGGCCAGTTCGGGCAAATCCTCTCCATGATTATCATGGTGCTCGGTATATCGCTGTTCCTGCGTCTGGCGCAGGCCATTGTCAGACCGGACAAGGTCAAGGTGACATGCGAGCGGTGCGGTCTGGCCCGGCATGAGACCGATGCCATTCACTGCCGTCATTGCGGAGAGATGATCAAACACGCGCGGGACGGAACCGGATAGTCATCAGCCGCACCAGTTTGGTTGCGGTTCGCCCCTGTCTTCATTCCAGGGCTTGGCGAGGCCCATTCTCGACAGCAGAACACCAATATGGTCGCCATCCAGATAGATATGCGCCCGGGCCCGGCCATATTGGTCCAGCCCTTTCGGGAGCACCTGCACCCGGTCGCCTTTCGCAAACAGTTTGCGAACTTCCACTTCGACCTCTTCGCCGAGTTCAGCTTCTTTGATGCACTTGCCATGCGGGGCTGATTCAGGACTGTCCCAGCCGATTAGTCGGATGCGCTGATTTTCAATTTGATAGGTATCGCCATCGATTGGCCGGACAGATCGCGCCGAACCGATGAGGCAGTCATCATTTCCGTCGCAGAGATTGACCTGACTTTTGCCACCACAACCGGGCACAAGTAGAATTGCTCCAAAAAGGAGACTGACACCTGATTGTCGCAAGACGCGCTTCCTCTTATGCTCTGATCAAGAACAATGAAGAATGCAGCGATCGCACCAACGAACGCAAGGGGAGACGATATGGATGGCCAACCGCCAGCATCGACAATTGGTGCTGATCTACCGTTTCGGGAAGTACCCTATCTGCCATTGAAGCTTGAAGTGACCAACAGAGATGATGGGGCCATCATCCTTGAGAACGGGCATCCGCTGCGTCCACACCCGTCACATATGCTGGCCCCGCTGGTCTATTGGGCGGCAGCGACGCCTGACAATGTCTGGCTGGCGCAACGCGACCCGGAAAATCCTGATAAGGACGGCTGGATAGAGCTCACCTATGGCGATGCACTTTTCCGAATCCGGTCTCTCGCGGAAGGATTATTGCGGCTGGGGGCGGGCCCCGAAACCACGGTCATGATCCTGTCTCGCAATTCGATCGAGCATGCCCTGATCATGTATGCTGCCATGTGGGCCAACTGCCCCGTCGTGCCGGTCACGCCTGCTTACGCTCTGCTGAGCGAGGACTTTCTGCGTTTGAACTATGTAGATGAGCTGCTCAAGCCGACATTCATCTATGTTGAAGATGGGCAGGACTATCAGCGTGGTCTCGATGGCATGGAAGTTGGTGATCGTATGGTCATCCATTCGGGTCGGGCGCCAGACACATCGCGCCATGTATCACTCGACGATCTGAGCGCTCAGCCTACACAGTCCGTTGATTTTGCGTATGACCGGTTGTCAGGCGACATGATCGCCAAATTCATGCTGACGTCCGGCTCAACCGGAGAGCCAAAAGCTGTCATCAACACCCATTCCATGATCGCCTCCATGGTGAAGATGATCCGGTCTGTCTGGGATGTTGAACGCCTGGCAGAAATTTCTCCAGGCCAGCAAGTCATGCTCAGCTTCCTGCCGTGGAGCCATACCTATGGCGCGAACTCCATACTGCATTCAATGACGGACTGGGGTGGCAAGCTGTATATTGACTGGGGCGCCCCTACGCCCGCCAAGCTGCCTGAGATGATGAGAAATCTCCGGGATGTTTCTCCGACCCAGCACACCACGGTCCCGGCTGCCTGGGCCGCGATCGCCACAGAGCTGGAAAATGACCGAGACCTGGCCGAACGTTTTTTCGATAAGCTCCTGGTCATGGCTTATGGCGGTGCTGCTATGGGGCAGGATATTTACGAGCGCATCCAGAAGGTCGCGGTCGAGGTCACAGGCGAGAAGATTTCGCTGTCAGCCGGATACGGCTCAACAGAAACAGCGCCGACAACAGCCAATGTCCACTGGCCGAACTCCGTCATGGGGCTGATCGGCCTGCCATTGCCAGGCTGCACGATGAAACTTGCGCCGGTGGGCGAGAAATACGAATGTCGCGTCAAGGGACCGAACATCACGCCGGGCTATTACCGGAATGAAGCGAAAACAGCAGAAGCGTTCGATGAAGAGGGCTTTTACAAGCTGGGTGATGCCGTGCGTTTCAAGGTTCCCGGGGACGCTTTGGCCGGGTTGGCGTTTGATGGTCGTATCGCCGAGGAGTTCAAGCTTCTGAACGGAAGCTGGGTATCGGCCGGGGCGGTGCGGGTAGGCGCAGTGTCTGCCGTTGATGGCGCATTGTCCGATGCTGTGATCTGCGGTCTGAATGAAAAATTCATCGGCATTCTTGGCTTTCTGAATGAAGCGTATTGTCAGCGTCTGGTCGGCGAGGCGATGCCTCTAGCGGAGCTGTCACAACATCCTTCGGTTCTAAAGGCCGTACGGGAGGGATTGGAGCGATACAACGCCACCCATCCGAACGCGACCACCCGAATCGCCCGTTTCTGCCTTCAATCCGATCTACCGAACGC
Organism: uncultured Hyphomonadaceae bacterium; assembly: GCA_964342455.1. Classification (GTDB taxonomy): domain Bacteria; phylum Pseudomonadota; class Alphaproteobacteria; order Caulobacterales; family Hyphomonadaceae; genus Ponticaulis. The sequence goes on along the minus strand of CAYFGB010000001.1, from coordinate 214,563 downwards.
GGAAGTCGGCGAAATTACGGAAAAAGGCTATATCAATCAGGGCAAATCGCGGGAGCTGCGGTCGGTTGATGTCGCCCGACTTTTTCAGGACCCACCAGACGCAAACATTTTTCAGATCTAGTTTGAGGCTTTTATGAGTGAACAGGGAAACACCGGTGCAGACGCGCTTGTCGGAACATTAGCCGATTGCGGGGTTAGTGTCTGTTTTGCCAATCCTGGTACATCGGAAATGAACCTCGTTACAGCGCTCGACCGCGAAACACGGATTCGTTCTGTCCTTTGCTTGTTTGAAGGTGTGGCAAGCGGTGCGGCTGATGGGTTTGCCCGAGTTGCCGGCGAACCGGCGATGACTTTGCTCCATTTGGGGGCGGGATATCTCAATGCCGGTGCCAATATCCACAATGCAAGACGTGCGCACACGCCAATGATCAACGTGATTGGGGATCATGCCACCTACCATGTTGGATATGATGCGCCGCTAACCTCGGACATTCAGGCGCTCGTCGAACCAAATTCGGTCTGGGTCGATACTGTGGCAAACGCCTCGGAGGCGGGAGAAAAAGCGTCTCTGGCCTATCAGGCTTGCCTGAATGGAAAACAAGGTCCGGCCATGATCATTCTGCCTGCTGACAGTGCCTGGACAGAAGGCGGTCAGAAAGCAGGATCAACCGCCAAACCGGAGAAGGCTCTCGCAGAAGACGACAAAATCGTTGCAGCCGCCGAAGCGCTGAAAACAGCAAAGAATCCTCTCTTGCTCATCGGCGGAGAGGCACTTCTGGAGGATGGATTAGAACATCTGGCCCGACTGGCGGCGGCCGGTATTCGTACGATGACAGATACGTTTGTCGGACGGCAGACCCGGGGCGCAGGCCATTTTTCGCCGGGCAAGATGCAGTACTTCGCCGAAGGCGCCATGGAGGACATCAAGGATCACGACCTGATGGTCATGGTCGGCACGCAAATGCCCGTCGCATTCTTCGCATATCCCGAAAAACCAAGCGTTCTGGTGCCGGAGGGCTGTGAAACCCTGCTGGTGGGTGGGCCGGAGATCAACAGCGCACAGGCCGTAAAGGCGCTGGCAGATACGTTGAGTTGTCAGGAAAAAGCCGCGAAGGCGGAGCGCAAGCGCGCCGAAATGCCATCCGGTCCCGTCACACCGAAATCAGTCGGTGCCAGTCTCAATCGTCACATGCCCGCGAATGCACTCGTGTCTGACGATGGTGTGACAGCAAGCCTGCCGATTTTCCTCTCCACACTGACCGCTGAACCTCATGACTGGATGAACCTGACGGGCGGAGCGATCGGACAAGGTATGCCGTTGGCCATCGGTGCAGCCATTGCGCGACCTGACGCCAAAACCATCTGCCTGTCGGGCGATGGCGCCGGTATGTACACCAACCAGGCTTTGTGGACGATGGCGCGTGAAAATCTGGATGTCACGACGATTGTTTTCGTCAACCATTCCTATCGCATTCTGAACATCGAGCTTCAGAGGACGGGGGCTGGTAATCCCGGGCCAGCGGCACAGACAATGCTTAATCTGGGCACACCGGAGATTGACTGGGTCGCGCTTGGCAAGGCGCAAGGTGTCCATTCTGAAGCGGTCGCAACGGCGGTTGAGTTTGACGAAGCTTTCGAGCGAGCCATGTCAATCGAGGGGCCGAAACTGATTGCCGTTCTGTTGGGCGGGCGCTGATCGGGCTGTTCACAATTGTGACAGCAGGGCGCAATCCGGTTTGGCTCAGGGCTGAAATGCAGTTACCGTAAAAACAAACATCACAAGAGGGGTTCACATGACACAGTTGAAAGTAAACGGTGAGATCGTCGAAGTCGATGCGGACGAGAACACACCGCTCTTGTGGGTCTTGCGTGAACAACTTGGTCTGACAGGCACGAAATATGGCTGCGGAATCGCGATTTGCGGTGCCTGCACCGTACATCTTGATGGTTCGCCGGTTCGTTCTTGCGTTTATCCTCTGGCAGCCCTGACCGGGGAAGAGGAAATCACCACGATTGAAGGGTTATCTGAAGAGGCTGATCATCCAGTACAGCAGGCCTGGGCGGAACTCGACATTCCCCAGTGCGGATATTGCCAGCCCGGCATGATGATGGCTGCAGCCGGACTTCTGAATGAAAATCCGAAGCCAACGGACGAGGATATCGACGCCAGCATCACCAACATCTGCCGCTGTGGCACGCTCGCTCGTGTCCGCAAGGGCATCCATCTGGCCGCTGACAAGGCGTAAGGAGAGAGATCATGGCTGATACAATGACGATTTCCCGCCGCGGTTTTATTGTAGGCACGGGCGCTGCCGGGCTGACGATTGGCATTCTGGGGGCGTGTAGCGCACCGTCAACCGATGAAACGGACACAGCATCCGCTGAACCAAATCCGGAAGTGAATGCCTGGGTGCATATCGGTTCGGACGATATCGTAACGATCCGTATTGCGCGCTCTGAAATGGGGCAGGGCACATTGACCGGTCTCGCCCAATTGGTGGCTGAAGAACTGGATGCGGACTGGAGCAAAGTCGTTACTGAGTACCCGACGCCCGGCGAGAACCTGGCGCGCGAACGGGTCTGGCGCGATTTTGCCACTGGCGGCAGCCGGGGTATCCGGAACTCCCAGGAATATGTGCGTGAAGGTGGGGCTGCGGCGAAAGCCATGCTCATTGAAGCCGCCGCAGGTGAATGGGGTGTGCCGGTTTCCGAGTGTAGCTCCGCTGACAGTGTCATCACCCATGGACCAACCGGCAATACGCTGACTTACGGCGCCGTCGCGGCCAAAGCCGCAGAGCTGGCACCACCTCTTGAGGTGAAGGTTAAGGATCCGTCTGAGTGGAAACTGATCGGTAAACCGGTCAAGCGGCTCGACACAGCAGACAAGCTGACCGGCAAACAAGTTTATGGGGCAGATCTGAAGCTGGACGGCATGCTGAATGCATCGATCAAGGCGGCGCCGAAACGAACCGGCACGCTGAAAAGCTTCGATGCGTCGGCTATTGAAGGCAAGCCGGGTGTGAAGAAAGTTCTCGCCGTAGGCGACAATGCCGTCGCGGTCGTCGCGGACACATGGTGGCAGGCCAACTCCGCGCTCGAGGAGCTTCCGATTGAGTGGGAAGACGGCCCGGCAGCGAATTATTCCAGCGAGGAATTCGAGGCCGAGCTGATTGAAGGGCTTGATGCCACGAAAGACGTGTTCATCGGTAACGCTGTCGGAGACACGAAAGCAGCGTTTGAGAATGCCGCGCAAATTGTTGAAGCCACATACAACATGCCCCATCAGAACCATGCTTGTATGGAGCCGATGAACGCCACCGCTGTCTGGACAGAAGACTCGTGTGAGGTCTGGTGTCCAACTCAGAATGGCGAGGCGGCGCTTGCGGCAGCTTCGGAGGCCGCCGGTCTGCCGATCGAGCAGTGTGAAGTCTATAAACTGCACCTTGGTGGCGGCTTCGGTCGACGTGGGGCAGGGGATTACATCATGCAGGCGGTTGAGATCGCCAAATCCATGCCGGGCACGCCGATCAAGCTTCTTTGGACCCGTGAAGAAGACATGCGTCAGGGCTTTTATCACCCGACGACCAAAGGCAAAATGCGCGGCGCACTGGATGAAGATGGTAAGCTGACAGCGTTGCATATCCGGATTTCCGGACAGTCTATTCTGGCCGGTCTGATGCCGCAGGCGCTTCAGGATGGGGCCGATTATGCAGCCTTTCAGGGCTTGCTGCCGAACGCTGGTGATCCGCGTGGTGCTGATCAGGTGCTCACCTATGGTTTTCCGAATCTTCTGATTGACCACGCCATGCGCAATCCGCCTGTCAGGCCGGGTTTCTGGCGCGGCGTGAATGCCAATCAGAATGCGATCTATCTGGAATGTTTTATGGACGAGCTGGCTGTGGCGGCTGGTCGGGACCCGCTGGAATTCCGGCTGGAATACCTCAAGGACAGTCCAAAGACCGCGGCCGTGCTGAAAGCGGTCGCCGAGAAGTCCGGCTGGGGAAATGATGATGGCAAATCCCGTGGACTTTGCGTGTTCTATTCCTTCGGAAGCTACACCGCAGCCTGCGCCGAAGTCACAGTTGATGATGATGGTAGGCTGAAGATTGATCGCATCGTAGCAGCCACCGATCCTGGTTATGCTGTGAACCCGCAACAGGTTGAAGCGCAGGTCGAAGGGTCGTTTGTCTATGGTCTTTCGGCTATGCTGTATGGCGAAATCACGTTCGAAGACGGCGAAGTACAGGAAGACAACTTCCACACCTTCGATTCGCTTCGAATTGCCGACATGCCGAAGGTTGAAACCATCGTGATGCCGTCTGGTGGGTTCTGGGGCGGTGTTGGCGAGCCGACCATCGCTGTTGCCGCGCCAGCCGTGCTGAACGCCATTTACGCCGCCACCGGTAAACGCATGCGCAATCTGCCGATCAAGGACCAGAATCTGCGCGAGGTCTGACCGGTTTGCGCTTAGCCCTGTCCGCGATTGGTGTTCTGGTCTGTCTCCTTGCTGCGTGTGGACAGACCGGCTTAGACATGCCTTCAGATAATGATGTTTCTGACAGTCTGGCTTCGTTTGAACCAATGATTGCGGGGTGTTCTTCCTGCCACGCACCTGGCGGTCAGGCCATGACCGATCTGGATGGACTGAGCCGGGAAGCGCTTGTTCAGAAACTCAGCAGATATGCGAGTGAGACGACCGGGCAAACCGTGATGCACCGGCTTGCCCGCGGCTTCGAACAAACGGACGTCGAGCGTATCGCTGACGCGCTCTCCTCGGATGCGGTGGAGGGAGCTCCTTGAATATAGGTCCTACCCGACGCCATGTCATCGCCGGACTTGCAGCAAGCAGCCTTATCCTGCCGGCTTCGGCGCAGACCGTATCGGCCAGACTTCTGGTCGTCGGTGGCGGCTTTGGCGGCATGATAGCGGCGCGACGTCTGAAATCGCTTCTGCCGTCTGCAAGCGTTCAACTGATTGAACCTCGATCTGTTTATCACGCATGCCCGTTCAGCAATCTGGTTGTTGCCGGTGAACGACCATTGTCAGCGCAGGCGTTCGGTTATGATGTTCTAGGCGATGAGGGTGTGGAACACATCAGGGCCGCGGCTGTTGATGTCGATCCATCAGCGCAAACCGTCTCACTCGATAATGGCAACACCCTGCAATACGACAAGCTGGTCTTGTCTCCGGGTGTCGACATCCGTTGGAACGCGCTTGAGGGGTATGATGAAACGGTCGCTGAAATCATGCCGCACGCATGGAAAGCGGGGACGCAGACGACGCTTCTGAAACAGCAGCTGGCCGGGATGGATGATGGTGGACTTGTGGTCATGTCAGTGCCTGCCGCGCCTTACCGGTGCCCGCCTGGCCCGTATGAACGCGCCAGTCTGATCGCGCATTTTCTGAAAACGCATAAGCCGAAATCCAGGCTGATCGTTCTCGATTCTAAGGATTCATTTTCGAAAAAGCCGCTGTTCCAGGAAGCCTGGGCGTCACACTACCCAGACCATCTTGAATGGCGCGGCCTGTCGAACGATGGCCGGGTTGGACGTGTAATTGCGTCTGAGATGACGCTCGAAACCGATTTCGAGAGTTTCAGGGCCGCCGTCGCCAATGTGATTCCGCCCCAAAAAGCAGCCATGATTGCTGAGAGAGCTGGGGTTGCGGACAGGTCGGGCTGGTGTCCGGTCAATGCGCTGAATTTTGAATCTACCTTGCAAGCGAACATCCACGTTATCGGCGATGCGAATATCGTCTCGCCAATGCCCAAATCTGCGTTTTCAGCCAATCTGCAAGGAAAGCTCTGCGCGCTTCAGATCGCACGAAGCCTGTCTGGTCTGTCGGTTGAGCCAACAACCCTTCTGAACACCTGCTATTCGTACACCACGCCGGATGAAGCGATATCGGTTGTGGGCGTTTATCGGAATAAGACGGACGAATTTTCAAGCGTTCCCGGCGCTGGAGGCATCAGCCCCATGGATGCGGGTGCTGAAATACGTGGCCAGGAAGCCTTGCAAGCGCAGGACTGGTTTCGCGCCATCACTGGAGAGACCTTTGGATGAGGGCTCGTTTCCTTATTGCGGCTTGTCTGAGCCTGAGCGCTTGCTCAAAACCCGAGGGAGCCGCCACTTCGGAAGAATTGATTTCCGCTGACATGCTGGATGGCGATTCGTTGCCCGGGCAATTGGCCGACCTCGCTGGCATTCCTGAACTTGGACAGGCGATTTTTTCAGAGCGCAATGCCGGGCATTGTGTTCTGTGCCATAAGATTGGCGGGCTGGAAGTGCCGTTTCAGGGAAATGTTGGTCCTGATTTGAGTGATGTCGGTGCACGCCTCTCTGACGCCCAGATCCGGTTGAGAATTGCGGACGCATCCCTGATTTGGCCAGAAACGATAATGCCCCCATATTATAGGCGAACAGGTCTTCATCAGGTGGGCTCGTCGTATGAAGGTCAACCAGTACTACAGGCCGACCAGATCGAGCATCTGGTTGCCTATCTGAGCGAGCAGAAAGATTTGGAGCGAGAGGGTGAGTGATAAAAAGACACCATTTCTCCTGAACCGCAGAACGCTACTCGGCGCGGGTCTGGGCGGTCCGGTAATATCTCTTTTGCCGCGATCCGTTCACGCTGACCCGGACGATATGGTTGCGGCGCGTTTGAGGGTTTTTGGCGACCGGCCTGTGAATGAGGGGCGCGTGACGCTGGATCTGCCCCCTATCGCCGAAAATGGCTACTCGGTGGCGCTGACGGTCAGTGTGAACAGCCCAATGACAACCAATGACTACGTCAGACGTATTGCGGTCTTCTCACCGCGTAATCCGGTTGCGCAGATCGCTGAGTTTCATCTGACGCCGGTCTCCGGTCTGGCCCGTGTGTCCACGCGGGTTCGTCTCGCCGGAACTCAGAAACTCACAGCAATTGCCGAAATGAGCGACGGCTCCTTATGGGCAGGATCTGCAGAGACGCTCGTTACGCTCGCCGCTTGTGTGGTGCTCTAGGAGGTAGAAATGACGGGCATAAGACTGGCCGTACCCGATGAGGCCCAAAAAGGTGATGTCATCGAAATCAAGGCATTGATTCAACATGAAATGGAGAGTGGTTTCAGGCGGGGCAGCCGCGGTGAGGCCATTCCACGTGACATCATCAAGACGTTTGAATGTCGCCTGGACGGAGAACTGGTTTTCAGCGCCGATTTTTTCCCATCCATCGCAGCGAACCCGATTCTGACATTCCATTTGAGAGTCGAAAACAGCGGTACGCTTTCGTTCGAATGGACCGATCAGAACGGACAGACATGGTCTGAAGAAGCGGAGCTCGTCGTCGTTTGATGCGATCTGCTGGGTGGATTCTAATGGCGGCACTGCTGTCTGCCTGCTCGGCAGACCCCAAGCAGCCAGTGACCTTTGGCATAAGCGACGCAGATAAAAAGTCTGGCTCTGAATTTCTGACATCGGAGACAAAGGCCCTGCAAGAGGACACCTTTGCCAATCCTGGTTATTTCTGGGTGGATAAGGGAGAGGCGCTTTTCTCCTCGACCAGCAGCGGACAGACCAGTTGCGCAGAATGCCATTCGGCAAATGCCTTGCCGCTTGAAGGTGTTGCCGCGTCCTACCCAAAGATTGATGATCGAACCGGTGATTTGTTCAATCTTGAAAGGCAAATCAACGCCTGCAGACAACGTCACCAGAATTTGCCCGCACTCGATTACGAGTCTGAAGCCCTGCTGGGGCTGACAGCCTATCTGGCCCATCTTTCGCGAGATGAGCCCGTCAATGTCAGCCTGGATGAGCGCAGTGAAGTGTATCTCAGGGAAGGGCAGTCGTATTTTTTTACGCGCCGCGGTCAGATGAACCTTTCATGCGCGAACTGCCATGATGAAAATTGGGGCAAGAAGCTTCGTGGCGATACAATTTCGCAGGGTCACGGCAATGGCTTTCCAGCCTATCGGCTCGAATGGGAAAGTTTTGGTTCCCTTCATCGCCGGCTCAGGGACTGCGACACGGGCGTTCGGGCGGAACCCATGCCATATGGTTCTGACGCATATTTGGCGCTCGAGCTTTATCTGGCAGCGCGCGCAAACGGGCTTGAAATTGAATCCCCCGGGGTTCGTCGTTAAATCCGATGGGTTCCTCACGTCAATCACCGGCCCCGCGCCATCAACTAAAGAAGATTGCAGTATGACAGCTACCGCGCCGGTTTACCTCGAACATCCCGAAGACATTCTGGATTGCTGGTCGACATGGCGGCAGGAAGCGCCGACGGCGCTGGTCATCATAGAAGGCACAATAGGCGGCGCCGTGCGTGCCCCGGGGGCCATGATGGCGGTGTCTGAAGACGGGCGCGCAGCGGGCTATGTCTCTGGCGGCTGTATCGATGCGGATGTTATCCTGCAGGCCCGGAAAGCGCTTGCCGACAGCCAGATGCGCCGTCTGCGCTATGGACAGGGTTCACCCTTCAGGGACCTGCCTCTACCGTGTGGTGGGGCGATAGACATTCTGATCCTTCCTGATCCGCCTCAACATGCCATTGAAGACTGCCTGGCACGTCTGAAAGCGCGAACGATCGGTGTTCTGGCGATAGATGTCGAAGACGAAACCGTCAGTTTCTCCTACAGGCCCAAACTTCGTATCCGGGTTGCGGGACGCGGGGCAGACCCGCTCGCCTTTGCGCGACTTGCCCAGTCATCTGGGGTGGATGTGAGCCTCTGGCTTCGTGACGGTGACGACTTAATAAGCGCTCAGTCTTCGGGGTTCCCCGATGCCGTCAGTCTCAACTCGCCGCAAAATCTTCCGGACTGTTTTGATGACCCATGGACGGCATTCGTCCTGATGTTTCATGACGAAGACTGGGAAACGCCTTTGTTGAAACAGGCAGTTTGTGGACGCGCGTTTTACATCGGCGCGGTGGGCAGTCCGAAAACGCATGCGAAACGGTGTCTCGTACTCCAGGACGCGGGAATGCACAAATCCGATATCGCAAGGGTAAAGGGTCCGATCGGACTAATCCCATCCATGCGTGACGCAAGCATGCTGGCTGTTTCTACCCTGGCGGAGATTGTTTCGGGCTATCACACATCAGCGCGCTCGGCCTTGGCCGAGACTGGCGTGGTTTTGCTTGCCGCCGGACAAAGTCGCCGTTTCAGGGATGGCGACAAACTGCTTTCGGATCTCAATGGAACACCATTGCTTTCTCATGTGTCTTCACTTGGATTGTTGGAGAATGCCGCTGTGAAGCTTGCCGTGATCGGCCCGGATCAGATCAATCGGCAAAGCCTGCTCAATACGCAGGGCTGGACCACCCATCTGCACGAAAAGGCTACTGACGGGCAGGGCACTTCGATTGCTGAGGGTGTAAAGCGTATTTCCGAAGAGGCGGCTGTTTCAAATGTGCTGATCCTGCTGGGCGATATGCCCTATGTTCCTGAAACGCATTTAAGCCGGCTTCTTGCTCGATTGGTCCCTGGCGTCGATGCCGTGTTCACCTCCGTTGATGGACGGCTACAGCCGCCAGCGGTGTTTTCTGCTTCATCCTGTGAAATGCTTATAACGCTCAAGGCCGATGAGGGGGCAAAGCAAATTCTTGGCGCGTTGACCGAGGTTCGTTCAGTGCCGTTGGAGCCCGCACTCGCGCGCGATGTTGACACGCGAGAGGATCTTCTGGGGCTACAGGATGCAAATCTCTGATGGGGCGGTCGTCTGACCTCCAAAGCGTTTATGCTGGCATTGATGCGGGCGGCACGACGTTCAAATGTGGTTTGTTCAACGATCGGGCTGAGATCATAGCAAAGCAACGCATCCCGGTTACAACACCCGAAGAGACGTTTGAAAACTGCATCGCGTTCTTCCGCGCTGCCATCAAAGACGAAACTCAACGTCTGGAGTCATTCGGGATCGCCAGCTTCGGTCCTATCGATATTGACCCGGCCTCAGACAGCTATGGAACGATACTTCGAACCCCAAAAGCAGGTTGGAGCCATACCTCCATCACCGATAAGTTTGCGTCAGCGTTTCAGTTACCGGTCTTTGTCGACACCGATGTGAATGGCGCGCTTCTGGCGGAGCTGACACTCGGTAATGCAAGCGAAAGTCGAACGGCCGCCTATGTTACGATCGGTACCGGGATCGGCGCAGGAATTTGGGCGAATAACGGATTTATCGGGCAACCGAGCCATCCTGAGTTTGGTCATATCGCCGTGAAGCGTCATGAAAATGACCTTGACGCCCAAAGTGTCTGCCCGTTTCACGACGATTGTCTGGAAGGACTTGCGTCAGCCGCCAGCGTTCAGGCGAGATACGGAAAGCCTGAAACATTGCCCGCCTCGCACCCGGCCTGGGATGTTGAAGCGTACTATCTGGCTCAGGCCTGCCGGACGCTCTATCTGAGCCTCAGAACAGACCGGATTGTTCTGGGTGGTGGTTTGATGCTGGCTCAGGGACTGCTTTCGAAAGTCCGCGCCTCATTTTCCGATCAACTGTCCAGATATGCCAATGGTGACCCGGATTTTGCTGACACCATGATTGTAACACCAGGCCTTGGAGATGACGCTGGTGTTACAGGTGCAATGCTGGTGGGGCGACGCGGATACGATCAAAAAGAACGGCGCATCTAGAGTGACATGCTTCCAAAGCAGCCTCGAAGCTCCTGCACATAGAGTTCGGGTTGTTCGAAGGCTGCAAAATGGCCGCCCTGATCAACTTTGTTGAAGTAGACCAGATTGGCGAACCGGGTTTCGGCCCAGCTTTTCGGGGATGGGAAGATTTCTTTCGGAAACAGTGAATAGCCGGAAGGTATTTTTACGCCTCCGTCATCATCTGCTCCGAACGCGCCAAAACTCTCCCAATAAAGCCGCGCCGATGAGGCGCCGCTCGCCGTCAGCCAGTAGAGGGAAATATCATCAAGCATCTCATCGCGGCTGAGTGCGTTTTCAGGATGACCGTCGCAATCCGTCCATGCGTGAAACTTTTCAAGTATCCAGGCGAGCTGTGCAACCGGTGAGTCGACCAGCCCATAACCGAGCGTTTGAGGACGTGTGGCCTGCTGCTTTGAATAGCCTGAATCCCAGTCCTGATAGAATTTAAGCGCGGTGAGCGCCTTGATGTCGTCCGGCCCCGGGCTTTCCATCGCAGCTTTCGTAGGACCTGAAACGGCCATGTTTACATGAATGCCTGCGCACTGCCCAAGGTTCTGAAGGCCGATCGTGGTGGTCACGGCAGACCCCCAATCTCCACCTTGCGCGAAATATCGTGAATAGCCGAGCTTAACCATCAGCTCATCCCACGCTCTGGCGATCCGTTCGACGCTCCAACCGGCCTTAGCAGGTTTGTCTGAAAAGCCGTATCCAGGCAGGGAAGGGCACACAACGTGAAACGCGTCCTCTGCCTTTCCGCCATGCGCTTCCGGGGTGGTCAAAGGCTCTATCACCTTCAGAAATTCGAGCACGGACCCTGGCCAGCCGTGGGTAATCAGAAGCGGGCGAGCTCCCTCATGAGGACTGCGCTGATGGATGAAGTGAATGCCGAGCCCGTCCAGTTCAGTCTTGAACTGAGGGAACTGATTGAGACGGCTTTCACATCGCCGCCAATCGTATTTATCGCGCCAGTACTCTGCCAATTCCTGAACATAGCCCAGCGGGGCCCCCTGGCTCCAGTCGTCGACACATTCGCGCTCGGGCCAGCGAGTTTTGGCCAGTCTGGTTTTCAGATCATCCAGATCGGCCTGTGGAATCGCGGCTTTGAAGTCATTCATCCCTGTCATGATGTATCTCGCATGCATTCTGTTTGAAGCAGTATGCGCTGCTGCGTGTCGGAAACCAATGCTGGGTGGAAAATCTCAGAGATGAAATACCGACCAGGGACTGGAAGCCTGATATCAATGCAGGAGGGGCAGGCCTCTGGTCGATCGAGACAGCTCCTGGCGGATGAGGAGGGATTCGAACCCCCGGAACCTCTCGGTTCAACGGTTTTCAAGACCGCCGCAATCGACCACTCTGCCACTCATCCGTCGGAATGTGCCGAAATGGACAATTCTGAGCGATTTGGCAAGATGTGATTGTTGGGAAATTTTTTTTGTGACCCGTTTTCGCTTTACCCTAATACGAAATTAACCACCCAGACCGCTGCACTGAGGTGGTTGAAATGGTTAATTCAGTTTACGTTCACATGATTTTCGAGAAGTTAGTAAAAAAAGCGGTCGCTCAAATTAACCATTTGGGAAAATTCGGTCCGTACCGTCAGAATCAAAGCCGGCGAGAATAAGTTCGGCGAGACTCTTGCAAGAAGCGAGAGACCAAAAAACGTTGACACCGGGAAGACCAGAATGAGCCGAACGCAACAAACGGCCGTCAAAACGGCCCTCGCACTATCCATCTCAGCGCTCGTGTTGAGCCAAGCTGCCTTTGCAGCCCCCGCACCGATACGATATGGCCATGGGGCAGGGGAAAGAACATCCTCTCAACCTTCCGGCAGCCCGGCTCAATATGCTGCCCTCGACAGGAAAACAGCCTCATCAAAGTCCGTGCGTGACGATTTGTTCTTTTATCCTGATGAACCTGTCTATTTGGGAGACAGCTCTCCAACACCCCGTCTGCCACTCATCGCAGACAATTCTGAACAAAACCATACCGTTTCGACACCGCCTGTCGTTTTACCGGATACGAGCGGGATTACCCGCGAAGAGTATCTGACGTATGCAAAGTTCGGAAAGCCGTACAAAATCGCCGGAAAGACCTACTACCCGGCAGAAGACCCATTCTATAACCGTACCGGAATGGCGTCCTGGTATGGCGAGGATTTCCACGGCAACCTGACCGCCAACGGCGAAATCTATGACATGATGGCCATGACGGCGGCGCATCCGACCTTGCCTCTGCCGTCTTATGTGCTGGTCACCAATGAAGAGAATGGCCGGCAGGCAGTCCTGCGGGTCAACGATCGCGGTCCGTTCAAGAAAAATCGTCTGATCGACGTTTCCATGGCCGCTGCAGAGAAGCTGGACATGATCGGCAATGGCACAGCAAAGGTTCGTGTTGAGTATATCGGCATGGCCGAAAAGGCTGGCGCTCCACCGCGCCGGGCTGTTCCGAATACGGGAAAAAGCCTGACCATTGCGGACGTGAAAACCGAGCCAGCTGCTGCCGCACCGCCCCGTGCCCCTGTGCCCAATCTGAAGGATTTGCATTTTGTGCAGATTGGTTCTTTCGCAAGCCGTGAAAACGCCTACAGCCTGCTCCAGCAGGCGGCTTATGGTGCTGCGCAAGGTGATGTGGTCTTCGCCAACGTCAATGGCGCTGGCCGATATCGTGTGGTTCTGGGGCCTTTCAGTTCCCGGACGGAAGCCGAAACCGCCAACTATTCCATGACGCAAAGTGGCTTTGAGGGCTTCGTTATCAGAAATCCTTGACCCTGATACATCACAACCGTCAAAATGACGCCGTCTTTCCCGGTCAACAGGTTCAGCGCATCTTTCAGGTGCGCTGAATTTATGTGAGGTTGGGTAATGATCACGAAATACCGAATCGCCACCGCGCTGACCGCTGCCATGATGATTGGTTGCGCACCAGCTGCGTCCGCTTTTGAAACCGAAGCGTCTCACGCCGTTATCATGGATCATGACAGCGGCATTGTGTTGTTCAGCAAGAATGCAGATCAGCCAATGATCCCTGCCTCAATGACGAAGATGATGACCGCGTATATGGTTTTCGAACGGCTGGCGGACGGTCGCTTGTCTCCCGACGATGAGTTCTCGGTCAGTGAAAACGCCTGGAGAAAAGGCGGTACGACATCGGGCGGTTCCACCATGTTCCTTGAGCCGAACAGCAAGGTCAGTGTGGCCAATCTTCTTCGAGGCATCATTGTGGTGTCCGGGAATGATGCTTGCATCGTCGTCGCTGAGAATATCTCTGGCTCCGAAGAAGCTTTTGCCGACGAAATGACGCAAACCGCCCGGCGCCTAGGTCTGACAAGCGCCAGCTTCCGGAATGCAACGGGGCTCAATGAGGATGGTCATGAAATCAGCGCGGCTGATCTGGCCGAACTGGCGCGCCTGACTATCCAGAATTTCCCGGAACTCTATGAAATCTATGATATCCCTGAATTCGAATGGAATGGTATTCGTCAACCCAACCGCAATCCGCTTCTTCGTCGGTTCGAAGGCGCTGATGGTCTCAAGACTGGCCATCTGAGCGCGTCTGGCTACGGTCTTGTAGGCTCGGCTGTGGTGGACGGAAAGCGTCGGATCATCGTTATCAATGGCACGGAAAGCGAAACCGCCCGGGCCAATGTTTCAGAACGTATTATGCGGTCAGCCTTCCGTGAATTTGCGGTCGCAACGCCTGTTTCGCCGGGTGTTGAGCTGGCACGGGCGCCGGTATGGCTCGGTAAGGCAGATAGCGTCGGCCTTGCCGTCAGCGAAGAAATACAGTTCGGCTATGAAATATCGGACAAGGCCAGAATCAAAGGCGAAATCATCCTGAAAGACGGTCTTGTCGCGCCAGTTGATGAAGGCACTCAGGTGGGGACATTCGTGCTGACATCCGGCGAAGGCCTTCGCCAGGAGGTGCCCGTAGTCACGACCGAAAGTGTCGGACGGATTGGTTTTCTTTCACAGGCGTTTGAGGGGCTCGCTACGGTGCTGAACCCATCTCAAACACCCGAGACAGCTTCAAGCGATTCATAATGTCTCCAGGTAAGTTCGTGACGTTTGAGGGTGGCGAAGGCGTTGGGAAGACGACGCTGATCAGCCATTTGAAGAATGCTGCGGCGATTTCGGACCTGTCAGTGCATTTTACGCGTGAGCCGGGCGGTTCACCGCGCGCAGAAGCCTTGCGGAATGTTCTTCTGAGCGCTGCTGACGCGATTGCGCCTATGTGTACGGAAACGGAAGCGCTGATCATCTGCGCAGCGCGAAGCGACCATGTGGATCAGAACATCCGGCCAAGGCTCGATGCCGGAGGTCATGTTTTCTGCGACCGTTATTCGGATTCGACACGTGCCTATCAAGGCGGGTTGATCGCGAATGACAAGCTCGAAAGTCTGCTCTCACTGGCGGAAAGAGGGACTGTGCCGGATCTCACTTTCCTGCTGGATGCTTCACCGGAACAGATGCTTCAGCGTCGGGAGAAGCGAGAACAAAGCCGTGACCGTTTCGAAGCCCGCGATCTGGATTTTCACACCAAAGTGCGCGAACGGTTCCTGTCTATCGCTGAACAGAATGGTGACCGGATCATCGTGGTTGATGCTGATCAGCCCGAGAACGACGTCCTCCGTATTGTGCTGGAGGCTCTTGAGGAGAGGCTTGGTATTTGTCTCACCTCTCCAACCGGGTCAGACCCATGCTGATAAAGCCTGTGATAGGCCATGAAGAGCAGATCAATCGTTTCCTGAAGGCCAGGTCATCGGGACGTTTTCACCATGCCTGGCTGTTTGAAGGTCCCAAGGGAATCGGTAAGGCGACGACGGCGCGAAATCTGGCGGCCAGCCTTCTGGGCAGTTCGACCGGGGTCGACCAACAGGGCCGGTTTTTCGTCAGACATGATGGCGTTGTCGATAAGCTGATAGCCGGTAGCCATCCGGATTTCCGATATCTCGAAAAAGAGGAAGCTACAGGCGCGAAGGCAAAACAGGATATTCCTGTTAGCGCGCTACGCCAGTTGACGTCCTTTTTTGAATTGAAGCCTGCGCTGGGTGGATACCGGGTTGCCATCATTGATGCGCTCGATGAGCTGAACCCAAGCGGTGCAAACGCATTGCTCAAGACGCTGGAAGAGCCGCCAGCGCAATGTGTTCTGATCCTTATCTATCATAAGCAATCCGGCTTATTGCCCACCATTCGGTCACGCTGTCAGAAGCTGACCTTTGAGCCGCTGAAAGAACGGGAGGTTCGTGCGGTGCTGTCGGAGACTGAAACGGCGGGAGACGTGACCGATGAGCTTCTGAAACTGGCTGCGGGATCGCCGGGAATTGCCCAAGCCTATCAGGAACTGGATTCAGCTCATCTGATATCAACACTCAATGAGGTGTTCAGGACGGCATGGCCCCAGCCAACATCCATCCAGCTCAACCGTTTGCTTCAGATCATGGCCGTTAGTGAAACGCATCTGGACCTCACTTTGCATTTTATCGACCACTGGCTGGCTGAGCTCGGCCAACAGGATCTAAAACCCGCTTTGCTGCGACTTTCGGGCCGGGTCTGGCAAGATATTCACATTGATGCTGGTCGGGGAAGCGGCTTGAAGCTCGACTTGACGGAACGCAGCGCACAGTGTCTGAACCGCATTCAAATGATGGCAAGAGAGTTTGAGGCGCTGAATGCTGTTTGATACGCATGTCAATTTGCATGGTGAGCAATACGAAGACGATCTTGAAGAGGTGTTCAGTCGCGCGGCTGAGGCTGGCGTAACACGCATGCTGGCGATTTGTGACAAGCTGGCGTCCATACCTCGAATTCAGGAAATCGTCGCGGCGAGGCCGAATATGTGGCGCAGCGTTGGGTGTCACCCACACTACGCGAAGGATCACCAGGATCTGACAAGCGAAAAGCTGATCGAACTGGCAAAACCGGAAGATGTGGTCGGAATAGGGGAAACCGGGCTCGATTTTCACTATGGCTTCAGCCCTGAGCAGGAACAGAAGCAGGTTTTCCAGGCCCATATCGAGGCGGCACAAGCGACCGGGCTTCCCTTGATCGTTCATACGCGGGAGGCGGACGACATGACAGCCGACGTGCTTGAGGATGCATACGCCCGGAAGCCATTTTCTATCCTGATGCATTGTTACACCAGCGGGGAGCGCCTTGCGCATCGCGCCATTGCTCTGGGCGCCTATTTTTCCGTTTCAGGCATTGTTACTTTCAAGAATGCCCATGATGTTCGTGACGTGGCACAGCAATTTCCGGCTGATCGCGTGATCCTTGAAACGGATTGTCCGTATCTCGCGCCGGTCCCGAAACGTGGACGCCGGAACGAACCGGCTTATCTCTCTCATGTGTGTGAATATTATGCCGATATGATGGGCGTTTCGGCTGAAGAAATGGCTCGTAGAACGACAGAGAATGCGCTGAGACTGTTCAACCGCATTGATGCTGCGGATGGGTAGTATTCGGACGATCATTCTGGGCTGCGGATCCTCGGGCGGTGTGCCGCGTGTGGGAATGGACTGGGGCGTTTGTGACCCTGAGAATCCGCGCAATCGGCGTACGCGGTGCGGAATCCTGATTCAGATCGAGAAGGATAATGGAGAGAGTGCCAGCGTTCTGATCGATACGCCGCCGGAACTGCGTGAACAATTAGTGCGCAATGAAGTTCGGCGTGTTGATAGCGTGCTGTACACGCACACACATGCTGACCAGTGCCATGGCATCGATGATTTGCGGGCGCTTTGTTATGTACAGCGCGCCAGAATGCCGATTTATGCCTCCCAGGCTTCATTCGATGAATTGTTTCAGCGCTTCTCATACTGTTTCAAAACACCCGAGGGGTCGCCTTATCCGCCTATTCTCGATGCGCGCCCGCCGGTGGAGGCGGGCAGAGAGTTTGTCGCAGAAGGGGCGAATGGCGTGAGCGTCGACGTGCTTCCTCTCGATCAGGATCATGGCAGCATGCGCAGTCTTGGCTTCCGGATCGGCGATGTGGCTTACTGCAATGATGTGGTCGACTTGCCGGAGGAGAGCCTGGAGAAGCTCTATGGACTGGATCTTCTGGTGGTAGATGCACTCAGATATGATCCGCACCCGACGCACGCACATGTTGGTAAGGCTTTGGGCTGGATAAACCGGCTGAAGCCGCAGCGAGCGGTTTTGACGAATTTGCATGTGGATCTGGATTACGAGGCGCTGTCGAGCGAGCTTCCAGCCCATGTTGAGCCCGCCTATGACGGCATGATGATTGAAACCTTTTTCCCATAATATTGATTATACGACAAATGAATTCAGGCAAAACCCATGACTGACACACGGAACGCTTTACACAATCTGGCGCCCCTCGACCGTCTTCTGGCGATTATGGCCCAGCTCAGAAATCCGGATGGTGGATGTCCGTGGGATCTTGAACAGTCCTTTGACACCATAGCCCCCTACACCATCGAAGAAGCCTATGAAGTCGCTGATGCGATTGAAAAGAAGGACTATAACGAACTTCGATCCGAGTTAGGTGATCTGTTGTTTCAGGTCGTTTTTCACAGTCAGATGGCGTCCGAGGCGGGTCTGTTTTCATTTGACGATGTTGCAAATGCGATTTCTGACAAAATGATCGCACGCCACCCTCACGTTTTTTCTGATGCGGACAATCGCGATGCTGAGGCTCAGACCGTCGCGTGGGAAGAAATGAAAGCCAAAGAGCGAGCCAGCAAGACTGACAGTGAGGCGCCGGCCAGTGCGCTGAGTGATGTCGCTCTGGCGTTGCCAGCGCTCATGCGGGCGCAGAAACTTCAAAAGCGTGCCGCGCGTGTAGGGTTTGACTGGCCTGATGCTGAGCAGATCGTGGATAAACTTCACGAAGAACTGGCAGAGGTTCAGGAAGCTGTGGCTGAGGGAGATCAGGCGCATATTGAAGAAGAGCTGGGCGATCTGTTATTTGTATGCGTGAATCTCACCCGTAAGCTTGGCGCGGAGGCAGAAGATGCGCTTCGAGCTGCCAATCAGAAATTCACGACGCGTTTTACGGCGATGGAAGACCTCGCGCGTGCAGACGGTCATGACTTCAGTCAGCTGACACTCGAAGAACAGGAATCTCTCTGGCAGCGCGTCAAGAAAGCTCAGAAAGCCTGATCAGGCCAGCTTCTTCTCAATCGACGCATCGACGCCCGTTTCAAGAATGTCCGCAAATCGCTTTTCAAGGCGATTGAGATTCTTTTCAGACAGAACCACGGTCATGAGGATGTTGCCGGAGTCGGGATGAACATCATGCGCTGTGACGCGGCCATTCCTGTGCAACCAGGCTGCCATTTCCCCATGTTCAGGAGCAATCTCGAGATCGACGACAAAGGCTTCATCGAATGCTAGATCTGCAATCAGAGATTTCAGGCAATCAATCCCCTCACCTGTGACCGCCGAAACCAGAACATGGTGTTCCGGACTGTCACTGCCATCGATAGCTTCCTGTCTCGCTTCAGTCTCAAAAGCTTCCATAAGGTCGCATTTGTTCCAGACATGGACGATCGGAGGTGCCTCGACATGAAACATTTCCGTCAGCTCATCCAGAACCCGTTCGACATCTTCGGCCTGATCATCAACATCTGGTGACGCAGCATCATGAACGTGGAGGATCAGATCCGCATCCATGGTTTCTTCGAGCGTCGCCTTAAACGACTCAATGAGTGTCGTCGGAAGGTCAGTGATAAAGCCAACCGTGTCGACCATCGCGATTTGTTTGTCTGGTGTCAGCTGTACCTGCCTGATGGTAGGGTCCAGCGTGGCAAACGGCATGTCTTTCGCGAAAACATTGGCGTCAGTCAGACGATTGAACAGGGTCGATTTGCCGGCATTCGTGTAGCCGACCAGCGCGATAATCGGAATGTCTCGCGCCGAGCGTCCCGACCGCTGCAGGCGCCGTGTTTTCTCAACGTCTTCCAGCTGTTTGCGTAAGCGTTGCAACGCGTTGTCGATCATTCGACGGTCAGCTTCAATCTGGGTCTCACCAGGACCTGAAATGAAGCCCTGCCCGCCTCTCTGACGTTCAAGGTGGGTCCAGGTTCGAACCAGGCGGGACCGCTCATAGGCCAGCCTGGCTGTCTCGACCTGAAGCCGTCCAGCCTTGGTGCGGGCGCGCAGGCCAAAGATTTCAAGGATAAGTCCAGTCCGGTCGATGACCTTGCATCCGACCCGCTTTTCCAGATTGCGCTGCTGAATTGGTGTCAGAGCGCCATCTACAACCAAAAGCTCGCACTCGCTGGCTTCAAGCGCTTCAACAATCAGGTCAAGCTGACCGCTACCAAGCAGTACGGATGGATTGGGTTTGCGAACCTGTATGGTTCGGACAAAGGCACATTCCGCGTCCAGGGCCTCAACAAGGCCGCGCGTTTCCTCTTCCCGTTGCGACTGTAGAATGCGGGAATCCGGCAGGACAGGAATCACCGCACCGGCAATTAGAGGTTTGTCTGTGTGCTCGTGGAGTTCACTCAATCGACAGAGTCGTCCATATCGTCATTCTCGAACAACTGGACCGGTTGCATCGGCATGATTGTCGAAATGGCATGCTTGTAGACGAGTTGCGGCGGACGACCATCGCCACGCAGCAGCACACAAAAATTGTCAAACCAGGTGACCACACCCTGAAGTTTGACGCCATTGACGAGGAAGATGGTCAGTGGCGTGCGAGACTTGCGGACTGCATTCAGGAATGTGTCTTGCAGATTCTGTTTTTTTTCCGACGACATTCGTGAGTCTTTCTATTTGGACATATGTCAGTGTATTCGATCATAGCGGCTACCTTTAATCGCGCTGAATCGCAACGTTCATGAAGGGCGAAAACCGAACATATTGAAAAAATTTGGGCGAAACGCAGTAAAAACGAGCGAGGATCGAACTGTCTTCAGGCACGAAACACCAAAGATATCAGGATCAGCAACTCTAGCCTTCCGAATATCATGCTGAAAATAAGAATCAGCTGCGTCAGTGCATGATGGTAGTCGCCAAGAAGCTCGGGGCGGAATAAAGCCGCTGAATTCGTAACGGCCCCCACCGACACCAGCAAGGCTTCGCCAAAGTCGAGCCCGATAACTGACAGAAACCCTGCCAGACCGGCCGCAACCACCGCAAACCCGACCAGATAGACCCAAACCGCCATGATGGTGCTGACAGAATGGCCCTCGCGGTCTGCGTGCCATTTCATCACCGCCTGAGGATGTGAAAGACGTTCGAACTCGTGCACCGCGCGTGACATGAGCAGCCGCATCCTAAACATTTTCATCCCGCCCGTGGCTGAAATCGCGGACCCGCCAGTAAATCCGAAGAAAATCAGAATAGGAATGCCAACGGTTTCGATCTTGTTTCCGGAAATCATCATGCCCGATGAACTCACCACCGATGCCGCTTCCGAAATGATGGTCGGTACATTCACATCTGGCTGAGAAAACGACAGAAGCGCAGCAAGGCATAGAAACGCGACGCATATGCCAACCGTCTCGTGATCCCAGACGGATCTCGAGAAGTTTCGGGGAATAGAGAGCAACAGCCCTGAATTGACGCAGGCCAGAAGCAATACCAACGACAGGAAAATGCCGGTCCAGCGTGACGCGACCTGTTCTCCAACGTCATAAGGCACAATCTGCCCGGTTGTAATCGCTCCGGCTGACAGAGCGAAGGCTTCGCGAACTGATAACCCATCGGTGACCAGAACAGCAAAACAAAACACCAGCATGCCGACCAGCAAGCCGCCGACCGTGAGAAACAGCCTGGCGAACGAAGAAAGCCTGAAACTGATGCCGATCGTCCTGGCCCGGAGCAGGAACACACCGGTGTCTGATCGTCCCGACTGCGCCAGCAGCATCATCATGCCTGAAATTGACAACACAGCGCCGAAAATGTGCAGCCATCCTCGCCAGGCCAGCAAGCTGGCAGAAAGCGCAGTATCGGGGCTTACAAGCGATGCGCCTGTCGTGGTGGTGCAGGACACGGCCTCGAACAATGCGAGGATCAACCGCCCTTCTGTAACAATTAGAAACGGGATCGAACTCAGGCTCGATATGCTTAGCCAGGTTATTATCAGAAACCAGACGGTTTCCTTGCTTCCTGCTTTGCCGGACTGACGCGGGGCTGCAACGAACAGCATGGCGGCCGAGACAAGCGCGACAACAACGACGATAATGAATAGGGAGGCCTGCTGGTATTTGTCATTGCCAAATGCCCACAATGCGCAGAGCAGGCTCGGCATTGCAAAAATCACCAGTACGCGGGCAAGCGTATTCAGGATAAGCAGGATATTCATGAGCGCCCCTCCTGAATCAAAAAATCAGCTGATGAAATAGGCTGAACTTGCCCGGAATAACTGTTCCACCTTCCGGACGCGGTTTTGCTCATAGAACAGCACAACCCGGTCGCCCACCATGACCTTGAAGTCCCGCGCCGGAAAAAGAATGTCATCGCCGCGGAGTACGGCACCGGCAACAATGCCTTCCGGGAGAGATTTTTCTGTCAGATCTGAATCCAGCAAGGGAGAATGCTCCAGCACCTCACCTTCTGCAATTTCACCCTGGCCGCTTTCGATTGAATAGAGCGCCAGAATGCGTCCCTTGCGGAGTTTCAGAAGGATTTGGGAGACGGTAACGGCGCGCGGATCAAGTACGACATCCACATCAAGGGTTCTGTGAATCGGCTCGAGTTCCTGATCATTGACCAGAGCAATGGTTTTCTTTGCGCCGAGCCGCTTGGCCATACTCATAGCCAGCAGGTTGACGCGGTCATCATTCGTCAGACCGATCACGGCATCCGCCTGCCCCGCGCCCCCTTCTTCGAGAATCGCAGGGTTCAGCCCCTCCCCGTGCAGAACGATGGATCGATTGAGGCTGGAGGCTGCCATTTCGGCGCGCTCCAGATCGGCTTCTATCAGGCGCACTTTTCGTCCGCGACGTTTTTCAAGCTGCAGAGCGACGGCAAGGCCGATATTGCCTGCGCCAACGATCAGAATGCGTTGATCGCTACGATCTGACAGGCCCAGAAGTTCTGACAGTCGCTCAACCTGAGAGGTTTCAATGGCGAGATAGGCCCGGTCGCCAGCCAGTAACTGGTCGCTAGGCGTCGCAGCAAAGAGCTTCTCGTTCCGGACAATCGCGAGCACACGAATATGCAGTCCGGGAAACAGCTCACTGATCTGAGACAGTGTTGTGCGGGCGAGCGGCGTTTCTTCCTGGATTTCAATGCCGACACAACGGATCTTCTTTTTGGCAAAATGGTTCGAGAAAAAGGCGCCGGGTGTTTGCAATCGCTGGAAGATGGAGTCCGCCACCACCTTCTCGGGCGAGATCATTACGTCAACCGCCATACCGTCACGGCCGAACAGCTCATGAGAGTAGGCTTGTGAGCGGATACGCGCGATTTTGGTCTGTGTCTGGAACAGGACTTCAGCAACCTGGCAGGTCACCATATTCACTTCATCTGAGTAGGTGACGGCAACGATCATGTCCGCATCCGCACCACCTGCAGATCGCAAAACATCAGGATGCGAGGCATGACCTGTCACGCCCTGAACCTCGAGATCAGAGGTCACTGCGTTCACAAGATCTGGGTCGGCATCAATGATCGTGACGTTGTGACCGTCACTCGCTAACCGGCGCGCAATGCCCTGTCCAACACGACCGGCACCGCAGACAATAATTTTCATCGCAGTTTCGTCCTAGCTTCGAGACGAGCTCGTCGGATCAACTCCAAGCGCTTTAAGCTTACGATGTAAAGCTGAACGTTCCATTCCGATAAAGGCGGCGGTGCGTGAAATATTTCCGCCAAACCGTGTCACCTGCAGGGAAAGATACTCTTTTTCGAACTGTTCCCGGGCATCGCGAAGCGTCATGCCGATCACCTCAACAGATGGATTTGAGGTCGACGGATCGCTCTGCTCAGCCGGATCGCGAGGTAATTCATGCGCACCAACGGGTTGATCTTTCTGTTCACCCGAAAGGATAAGCACGCGTTCGACGATGTTCCGAAGCTGACGCACATTTCCTGGCCAGGCGGCTGACTGAAGCACGGCTATCGCCTCGTCACTGAACCTGCGAGGTGTCAGGCCGGAGGTTTCTGCGGCTCGCCGGACGAAATAGCGGACGAGGTCCGGGATATCATCGCGCCGCTCGGCGAGCGATGGCACTTCAAGCGGCACCACATTTACACGATAAAAGAGGTCCTCCCGGAACCGTCCTTCTTCGATGAGCAGTCTAAGATCAGCAGAGGTGGAACTGATGAGCCGGACATCCACGCTGACGTCTGAATTGCCACCGACACGGCGGAAACGCTGTTCGGTCAGGACGCGCAAAATCTTGTTCTGCGTACCCAGCGGCATTTCGCCGATCTCATCGAGATAAAGCGTACCACGATGGGCCTGTTCGAACAGCCCGACAGAGAGCACACGGCCATCGGGGGACTCCCGACCAAAAAGCGCT
The DNA here is from genome assembly GCA_964342455.1 of uncultured Hyphomonadaceae bacterium. Classification (GTDB taxonomy): domain Bacteria; phylum Pseudomonadota; class Alphaproteobacteria; order Caulobacterales; family Hyphomonadaceae; genus Ponticaulis. The sequence continues at coordinate 190,480 of CAYFGB010000001.1, read as the reverse complement.
CCCTCCATCTGGTCGGGCGTAATCGAGGCCGCGTTGATGACGATGAATGGCCCGTTGGTGCGTCGAGACTGGCTGTGGATCAGCTTCGCGGCGAGTTCCTTACCGGCTCCGGAAGGCCCGGAGATCAGAATTCGGGAATTGGTAGGCGCCACTTTGTCGATGGAAAGTCGCAATTGTGTTGCTGCTGCAGACCGGCCCAGAAGTTCATCTCCTTCCGAAAGATGTACCCGAAGCGCCTTGTTTTCACGTTTTAATTGGGCGGTTTCCAGAGCGCGCTCGACAACAATCAGAAGACGGTCAGACTTGAACGGCTTTTCGAGAAAGTCATGAGCTCCACGCCGGATGGCCGTTACAGCGGTTTCAATAGATCCGTGGCCACTGATGACGATGACGGGAATGGTGACATCGATAGATTTCAGATAGTTGAGCATTTCCAGCCCATCCATCCCACTCCCCTGAAGCCAGACGTCTAGAATGACGAGATCCGGCTTGCGCAATGCGATTTCAGACAGCGCACTTTCAGCCGTCGACGCCGTCCGAATGATATACCCCTCATCCTCCAGCACCCCCCCGATCAGTTCGCGGATGTCCGGTTCGTCATCTACGATCAGGATTTCAGCTGTCATTGTAAGTGCTCCTCAGGCGATAGCCAATTGTTTGCCAGGTCTTCAGCAGGTCCGTTCAGAGGTAGGCGAACGGCAACGCGAGCCCCCGGCTTTCCATCCAGGCGGTCTAAAAGCGATAAGCGGCCACCATGGTCTTCGATAATACGATTGACGATAGCGAGGCCCAGACCGACGCCCTGCTCGCGCGTGGTCACATATGGCTCCAGAATTCGGTGTCGGTTTTCTGCCGGGAAACCAGGTCCGGAGTCTTCAAAATCGATCTCGATTTCATTGTCAGCAAGACGGATGGTGGTGACGACGCTGAGTTCGTCTCTATCGTCGGCAGCGCGTTCTACCGCCTCACCTGCATTCTTGAGAATGTTTGTAACGGCCTGAGAAATCAGCCGCTGGTCCCCAAAAACTTCAATGCCTGGCAGTTCGGACTTCAGCTCATAGTCAATGTCTGGTTTGGACAAACGCGCGCTGAACACGCAGTTGCTGACCAGCCCCACCAGATCATACTTTTCGAATTCTGGCTTCGGCATTCTGGCAAAAGACGAGAATTCTTCCACCATACGTCCGATGTCACCGACCTGGCGTGAAATGGTATCAACGCACTTGTCGAACACCGTATCGTCATCATCGACAAGCTTTCGATAGCGGCGGCGCAGCCGCTCCGCAGACAATTGAATGGGCGTCAGCGGATTCCGGATTTCGTGTGCCACACGCCGGGCCACATCACGCCAGGCTGTTTGTCGCTGCGCGGCGATCAGTCGGGACGTATCATCAAATGTCAGAATACAGCCTGGTGGCTCATCGCTGGTAGGCTCTGCACGTATCAGGAAGTGCCGTTGTCCTTCTTCATCATTAAGTACAATCGTTGTTGAACGGGCTTCTCCATGATGAATGGCTTCCTGCGCCAGACGGGCAAATTCCGGGCTGACAATTTGCAAAGACACCGGCTCAACCGATCCCAGGGCTTCAAACATGGTGCAGGCTGAAGGATTGGCCAGCGTTACCGTCAGATCGTGATCGAGCCGAACAACGCCGGCGCTGACCCCTTGCAGCACGGCTTCAATGAAACGGGTGCGTTCCAGAGCTTCGTCGTGCGCCCGGTCGATTTCATCGCGCTGCCCTCTCAGGCGCGTGGTCATGGCATTGAACGACGCCGTCAGTTCGGAAATTTCATTGTCCTGCTTGGGCATTTTTACCTGAACGGTCAAATCGCCTTTCCGGACATCGTCTGCGGCATCGGCCAGACGGGCGATTGGGCGGGTGATCTCATCTGCCGCCTGAACGCCATAGCGGACAACGAACAGCAGAATCAGCGCAGTGATCTGCACAAAGCCCAGCATGAAAATGACTTCGAGACGCCGGCTCCGTTCCTCGGCAACGCGATAATCACTCAAGGCCTGTTCGGAATTTACGAAGCTCTCCAGCAGAGCGGAGTGAATCGGCCGCGCCGTGTAAACATACGCGTCATCGAAATCCTCGAGTTTATAGAGCGCCCAGAATTGCGATGTCGCATTGGATAGCTCCACAGCGACATCATTGCTGTCAGCTGTCTCGAACATGTCATAAGCGGGCGGTTCGAAAGACCGACGGCTTTGTGGATCGGATGCCAGCAAGATACTTCCAGAGGAATCGAGAATCAGTGCGCTGGTGAATTCGCGAAATAAAGCCTGCTCCTGGAGAAAGCGTGCGAATACATCAGGCTCGGTTTCAAACCCGACAACAGCCGTATTCAGGTCGATCGCCATGATTCCCATGTCGAGACGGATGTCGTCTGCGATCGTCTGAAGGTTTGACCGGGAAACGCTGGCGCTGTTTTCGACGATATTCTGAATACGATCAGAAAACCAGCTGTCGATGCTTCGGTTGAGCGATGTGCCGAGAAATACGGCGACGAAAATTGCCGGGACAATCGCAGCAAGGCTGAACAGCGTAGTGAAACGCCGGGCGAGTTTGCCCTGCCCTACAGATGAATTCTGCGGTCGGAGACGAAAATAGTCGATGCCAACAGAAAAGGCGAGAATGCCGATGAGAACGAAGTTGATTACCAGCAGCCAGATCATGCTGCGCGATGCTGGCGTGATTGGCCCAAAGCCAACGAAAGAAACCAGTGTCACAACCACCGCCGTTATGGACGCGACCAGAAAAAGTGCGCGCGTCCAACGGCCAAACAGCTTGATGACAGACCGGTCTGCTAAGCGTGACAAACGAGATACTCATACTGTGTCGCCGGGGCGACAGTGTTCCAAGTTTGTCACACTATACATTTAGTCAGCAGATGCAATCTCCAGACTGTTAATTTTGCTGCGCAAGGTATTGCGGTTCATGCCCAGCAACTGGGCCGCACGGACCTTGTTCCCGCCCGTTACAGTCAGAGCCAGCTCAATCAACGGGCGCTCCACCATGGAGATCACGTCGTGATAAACCGTGCCCTCCTGCTCAGTGATACCGCGCAGCGAAGGCTCGACATGTTCGCGAAGAATGTCCTTGAGTTTCTGTTCCAGACTCTCTCCCTCTTCCTGAGGCAGGCGTCTTTCTGAGATCAGGGATTGCTGGACAAGATCTTCGGTGATGACGGGCTCCGATGAGAGCGCAATCATACGCATCACAACGTTCTGAAGTTCGCGCACATTGCCCGGCCAGTCATGATGCGACAGACGTTTAAGAGCTTTGGCATCGATGGTCTTCTTGCCGAGGCCTTCCGCTTCGGCCCGTTTCAGGAAGCGCTTGGTCAGTTCAGGAATATCATCCTTGCGCGCACGCAATGGTGGGATGGAGATGGTGACCACATTCAGCCGATAGAAGAGATCGTTGCGAAACGTGCCTTTTTCCACCAATGCCCGGAGGTCGTGCGAAGTTGCGGCAATCACGCGGGTTGTTGAAACATCTGTTGAGGTGGAGCCGACCGGAGAGAACTCGCCATTCTGCAAAAACCTCAGAAGCTGTGTCTGTGCATCGAGGGGCATATCGCCGACTTCGTCGAGAAACAGCGTTCCGCCATCACTTTTGGCGACCCGGCCCTGTGAAACACTGCCATCTGCGGCCAGAACACCAAAGAGCTCGGCCTCAATGCGGTCACGCTCAACTGCGGCCATGTTCACGGGTACGAAAGGACGCTCAGCGCGGCTGCCCAGGTCATGAATTGCCTTGGCGATGGTTTCCTTGCCCGATCCCGACTCACCTTCAATCAAGACGGTGAGTGACGTGTTTTTGATGCGCGACATCGTGCGGAACACAGCCTGCATGGCAGCAGACCGCCCGATCACGGCGTCCGTCAATCGACCTTCTGAGGCAGGTGCGGGTCGTTCAAGCTTTTTGACGCCCGATTTGGCTGCCAGCGCCCGCTTGGTCAGCCCAGCGAGTTCGTCAATGTCGAATGGTTTTGGCAAATAATCGAATGCGCCATGTTCTGTCGCGGACATCGCTGTCATCAATGTGCTCTGACCGCTTATCACAATGATCGGCAAGTCAGGGCGTTCGGCTCGGATTTCCGGCATCAGATCGAAGATGCAGTCATCACCCATATAGACGTCCGTGATAAGCAGATCGCCATCGCCATTGCGGACCCATCTCATCAGTGCGGTCGGATTGGTCGTCGACCGGACGGAATGCCCTTCAGCAATGAGTGTCTGGCTGGCGATGAGACGGATGCCGGCGTCGTCATCGGCAAGCAATATGGTGGAATTTGACATGGTCTACTGCCTTGGAATTTCACGTTGGATTGGAAGGATCAGATCGAAATGAGTCTGTCCGGGTCGGCTCGCAAATGTGAGCCGTCCCCCGTGTGCGAGAGCGATGTCCTGGCACACTGACAGACCAATGCCTGTACCTGATGATTTGGTTGAAAAGAACGGCTTGAACACCTGCTCCTGGGCGGAGTGCGGAATGCCCGGGCCATTGTCTCTGACACGGATTTGAAGCGCATTCGACAAACGCCGCTCATTGCCGGGTCGAGGCAAGCGAATACCTGCCTGATACGAAGTGGAAATCTTCACTTCCGCATTCGACATCCCGCTGACCGCCTCAGCCGCGTTCTTTACAATGTTCAGAATGCATTCGTGCAGATGATCCCGGTCAGCCGAAATTTCGGGCAAGGACGGATCAAATGACTTCTTGAAGGTCACATTCGGAGAAGCAACCACCTGCATGGCCAGAATATCATCGAGCACTTCGTGAATATTGATGGGCGAAAAGCGTGGCGCATTATAAAGCTCGAATGCGGTGAACCGGTCGATCAGGCGTCCGATGCGTAGCGCCTCTGATCGGATCAGATCTAGCAATTCCTGCTGATCGGAGCGACAGGATCGCTGCATGAGCTGCGTTGCGCCGGAAATGCCGCCGAGCGGGTTCTTGATTTCATGACCCAGCATTCGAGCGAATGTAGCCAGGCCAGAGGGATCCTGACGGCTGCGGCGAATTGGCGAGGAAAGCGCCATGTTTACGACGCACATCTCGGCATCATAATTCAGATGAACGTCGAATTGCTGTGGATTGCTGAACGGTCCGCTTAGCGTCACGGATGAGGCGCTGACGCCGCCAGTCGCAACAAGCACCCGGTCAACCAGGCTGAACACCTCACAGTCGTGAAACAGAATTTCACTCAGCTTTCGGCCCGTTAGCCGGTCAATACCGCCACCCAGAAACGCCTGCGCTTGAATATTGGCGCTGAGAATCGTCTGACTATCGTCAATCTGCAGAAGAGCCACCGGCGCGTCCTGAGCCAGTAAGGCCATCAGCTTTTCTGTTGTCTGGTGTTCGGGATGGTCAATCATTATGCCACCTCCATCTCTGCGTTTTGTGTTTCTTTCAGTGCGGAGTTCAATGACTGCAGGTTTTGTGCCTGGCAGCACTTTTTCTTCAACTCAGATAGTCGCCCCGCGTCTTCGGGACGCTCATTTGCCCAGTAATCGAATGCAGCGGCCAGATGCTTGCGGACCACCTTGATTCCAACGCGTTCGGAATAGAGCGCAACACTGTCGTGTGCCTGCTCGATCAGACTTGCAATCTGTTCGTGTCGAGGTGGCGGCTTGAGTTGCTGTCCGTTGGCCAGAGCGACCTCAATCGCTGACGGTAGCCATGCCAGACCCGTCGCAGCTCGCCCAACCATTACGGCTGCCGCACCCGAATCTCTCAATGCGCGCCGGGCTGAGCCCGCGTCACAGATATCGCCATTGGCAATGACAGGAATATTGACGGCCTCACACACGTCCCGGATTGCAGCCCAGTCGGCCTGACCTTCATAGAAATCCTGACGGGTGCGGCCGTGTACGGTCAGTAGTTGAACGCCCAGCTTTTCTGCTTTCTGACCCAGTTCTGCGGCGTTAAGCGAGTCCCAATCCCAGCCAAGGCGCATTTTCAGGGTCACTGGTGTTTTGCCAGCCCCTTCCAGAACTGCAAAGATCAGGCGCTCTGCCCGATCCAGATCCCGCATAAGGGCAGACCCGGAAAGCCCACCTGTCACGCGGCGTGATGGGCAGCCCATATTGATGTCGATAATGTCCGCGCCCGCACTGGCGGCCATTTCAGCGCCAGCTTTCAGGGGCTTCGCTTCCCGTCCGACGAGCTGTACGACGAACGGATAGGCATAATCATGGCGTGTCGCGCGCTGCAACGCCTCGCGGCGACCGGCTGCAAGATCGTCTCCAGCGACCATTTCCGTAATCGTAGCGCTTGCCCCGAACCGGGCGGCCTGTTTTCTGAACGGCGCATCGGTCACGCCAGACATCGGCGCGAGAAATACTGGCGTCCGGTTAGATCGCAGGGCATATGGTCCTAGTTGCGTTAACAATTCAGTCTCCGCTGCACAAACTTTATGCACGTAAACACAATGTCTTAGAAATGAAAACAGCTGATTCGAAGAAATGCCCAATAATTGACCATGAAACGCTTCGATTCGAAGGAATTCTTGTTGCGGCCGGACGCGGAGAGCGCGCTGGCGCGGGGCTTCCCAAACAATACCGGACGTTCTGTCATGAACCGGTTTTCATCCACGCGCTTCGCGCGTTTATTGAGCATCCACATTGTGACTGTGTTTATATCGTTCACCCGCAAGAGGATAAAGATCAGGTTCTGAAATACCTCTCCGAGGCGGATCTTAACCCGTCAGACCGGTTACAGTTGGTCGAGGGCGGTCCGACACGTACAGCTTCGGTTCGAAACGGTGTGGAAGAAGCAGCGCTCAATCGGCCCCAGGCAATTCTCATCCACGACGCAGCCCGTCCCGGGCTTGACGCGTTGGCGATCGATCGTCTGCTCAACGCACTGGGTGATCATGAAGGTTGCGCGCCTGCTCTGCCCGTTGTGGACGCGCTGAAGCATTGGAGCGGCAACGCGATACAGTCTGTAGACCGGTCTAACCTCTTCCGTATTCAGACACCTCAGGCTTTTCGGACTGACAGTCTGCTACCTGCGATCCGAAGCGCCGAAGACTCTTATGCTGATGAATTCGAACTGGCCGAAGCCTACGATCTGGCTCTGACCTTGGTCGATGGTAGCGAGCGACTCGCCAAACTGACCTATCCTGAAGATTTTGAACGCCTGGAGACCCTGATCATGTCCAAAGAAATCAGAACGGGCCTCGGCTATGACGTTCACGCTTTTGAGGAGGGCAATGCCGTTATCCTTTGTGGTACCGAGATCGCGCATGTGGCTAAACTGAAGGGTCATTCGGACGCGGATGTAGGCTGGCACGCTCTGACAGATGCGATCCTGGGCGCCATGGCCGAAGGCGACATTGGTGATCACTTCCCACCAACCGATCCGCAATGGAAGGGCGCACCCTCCTCCACCTTCCTTCGTCACGCGTCTGATCTTCTCACCTCGCGCGGCGGGCGATTACTGAACATAGATCTCACGCTGATCTGCGAATCGCCGAAGATAAAACCGCACAGGCAGGCCATGAGACAAAGCACATCTGAGCTTCTCGGGCTTGATGTGGGGCGGATATCCATCAAAGCAACAACGACAGAGGGGCTTGGATTTGAGGGCCGACGTGAAGGTATTGCCGCGCAGGCAATCGCCACTATTGAGCTTCCAGCCCCTCGACAGGACCCGCAGACTGAGTAAGCCTAAGGGTCTGACTGAAGGGAGTAAAACGTGTTTCCAGACCGACTTCTAAATATGGCCCGCCTATTGCTTGATGATGCCCAGCAACGTCGTCTCCGGATTGCTGCCGCAGAAAGCTGTACGGGAGGTCTGGTCTCGGCTTTGTTGAGTGAGGTCCCTGGCTCGTCAAAAGTCTTTGAGCGCGGATTCATCACCTATTCAAACAAGTCCAAGGAAGAAATGCTCGGCATTCCTGGAGATATGATCGCAGATTATGGCGCGGTCAGCGAACCAGTTGCTCGGCTGATGGCAGAAGGCGCGCTGGAAGAAAGTCGGGCGAACATGGCCATCGCCATTACCGGCATTGCAGGCCCGGGTGGCGGAACACGGCTCAAGCCCGTCGGTACCGTTCATTTCGCACTGGCGCGCGAAAACGCTCCGATCAGACATCGCGCGGAGGATTTTGGTGATATCGGTCGAACGGAAATCCGAATGGCGAGTGTTGAGACAGCCCTGCAGATGCTCTCTGAGAGCATCAACGGCTAGGCCTTCTCACCCCTGCCCTGTTTCTTGCCATAGCGCCGGTCAGCTTCTGCAATGAAGGCCGCCATGATCCGGTTGACGGCAATTTCGAAATTTGCCGCCGCCAGCGCCCGCAAAAGAAAATTCCTGAATTCGAAATCGACAGAAAACTCGATATCTGTACGGTCGCCCTTCGGTTTGAACGTCCAGCTGTTCTCAAGATGCTTTAACGGCCCTTTGACCAGCGATACATGGATCGTTCTGTCATCGCTGTTTGTGTCCACCCGTGTGGACATGGTCTCCGAAAAACCTTTGAAGCCGACTTTTGCTGTTCCGATCCGACTGGTTCTGGCGCCTTCTGATGACAAGGTCTCGACATCCATGCGCTGTATCCAGCGAATGAATTTCGGATAATTGTCGATATCTGAGACCAGTTCGAAAAGGTCATCAGCTTTATGGTCGATGCGAACGACCCGATTATACTTTGTCATGAACCCTGAACTCCGGACTACCGCTATTTGCCGGATGCAATCTTGGCATTCCGCGCGTCGCGAAGTTTCTGGAAATCATCTCCAGCGTGATAGCTGGATCGTGTCATGGGTGACGCCGACACCATCAGGAAGCCTTTCGACCGCGCAATGGTTTCATAGGCCGCAAACTCGTCCGGTGAAACATAGCGATCAATGGCGGCATGCTTCCGGGTTGGCTGCAGGTACTGGCCAATGGTGATAAAGTCGACACCGGCACTGCGCATGTCATCCATCACCTGCATGACCTCTTCCTTCGATTCACCCAGACCAACCATCAGGCCTGATTTGGTGAATTGAGAGGGATCACGTTCCTTCACCCGCTCAAGCAGACGCAACGAATGATAATAGCGCGCGCCCGGGCGAATGGAGAGATAAAGCCGCGGCACGGTTTCCAGATTGTGGTTGAACACATCCGGCTTGCTGTCGATCGCAATATTCGCTGCATCACCCTTGCGCAGGAAATCCGGGGTCAGAATCTCAATCGTCGATCCCGGAGATGCTGCACGAATCGCATGTACGGTGTCGGCAATATGCTGCGCACCGCCATCTTCCAGATCGTCCCGGTCAACTGATGTAATGACAACGTGCTTCAGCCCCATGGCCGCAACGGCATCAGCAACACGAGCGGGTTCTGTGGTATCAAGCGCAGCCGGACGACCGGTTCGTACATTGCAGAAGCTACAGGCCCTTGTGCAGGTATCGCCCATGATCATCATGGTGGCGTGCTTCTGTTCCCAGCATTCGCCCACATTCGGACAGCCAGCTTCTTCGCATACGGTCACCAGCTGCCGATCTTTCACAATGGCGCGCGTCTCATGATACCCTTTGCTGACGGGTGCTTTGACGCGAATCCAGTCCGGCTTGCGAACCATAGGCGTGTCTGGGCGTTTCCGTTTTTCAGGGTGTCTGTAGTCTGACGCGCGCGCGCCGCCGGATACCTTGTCGATGATCTTAGCCATGAACTGCAGATGACGCTTTTTCTCGGGGTAATCAAGTGTAAGAGCCATGCAATTGGGAAACCCAACCAAAAGAGATTGCTTTTGCTTCGGGAAACATAATGTTGCATCATGTCACAAAACATAAATATTGGGAGCGGATGAATGTCAGCATCTTCCTACGCCTTTAAACCAGCCCGCACACGAACCACTCTGTTCGCGGGGCTGTTAAAGGCAAAAAACCAGTTTGGCGGGAAGAAGACCATCATCGTTGATGGTGATGGACGTGAGCTGACCTACACCGACATCGTTCGTGCGGCGTTTGGCCTTGGCTCTGCGCTCACTCGGTATACCGAGAAAAACGAAAACGTCGCCGTTATGCTGCCGACGGGCGCCGGCGCCGTCATCGCTTTCTACGCACTTCAGGCGTATGGCCGCGTGCCTGCCATGTTCAATTTCACTGCGGGCAGTCGAAATCTGAAGGCCGCCGGACAGGCTGCCAAGGTGACGAAAATTGTTACCGCGCGCCAGTTTATTTCGCTCGCCAATCTTGAGCCGCTGATTGACGAACTCAGTGACCGATATGAAATCATCTATCTGGAAGATGTTCGCGAAAACCTGTCGCTGAAAGACAAGATCGCTGGCGGGCTGGGTCCGTTTCTTCCGGGTTTGTTCAAGGTGAATGCTGACTATCGCAAGACCGGCGTGGTTCTGTTCACATCAGGAACAGAGGGCGATCCGAAAGGCGTGGTTCTTTCGCATGAAAACGTCATGGCGAACGTGGAGCAGGTGCGAGCCCATCTGGACCTTTTCCCGAACGAAGACATTCTGTTCAATCCGCTGCCGACTTTTCACTGTTTTGGCCTGACGGTCGGGGCTGTGCTGCCTGTCGTGGCAGGCATCAAGACAGTTTTCCACCCGACACCGCTTCAGCCCAAGGAAATCGCCAAGCGTATCAAGAGCACGGAGTCGACCATACTTCTGGCGACTGACACGTTTATTTCCCAATATGCGCGCGCTGGCGATCAGGGCGATCTGAGCTCTTTGCGCCTTTCTGTTTGTGGAGCTGAACGCGTCCGGGATGAAACTCGGCAACTTGTGCGTAAGAAGTACAATATTGAGATCCTGGAAGGCTACGGCGCCACAGAGGCTTCTCCTGTTGTCGCCGCGAATGCCGTAGGCGCGAATGTGCCCGGTACAGTCGGTAAGCTGATGTCGGGTATGGAATATAAGCTCGAACCCGTCCCCGGTATTGATAAGGGCGGTCGCCTATACGTTCGCGGCCCCAATATTATGCTCGGCTATCTGCGTGCCTCGACACCAGGCGTGCTGGAGCCGCCTAAGGATGGCTGGCATGATACAGGGGACATCGTTACCGTAGACAAGGAAGGCTTTATTCGTATTCGCGGCCGCGTGAAACGATTCGCCAAGGTCGGTGGAGAGATGGTTTCTCTGGCCGTCGTCGAAAACTGCGCCTCTTCGGTCTGGCCGGACAACATGCACGCAGCTGCTGCCATTCCCGACGCCCGTAAGGGGGAACAGATCATTCTCCTGTCCGATGCTGAAGGCGTAAACCGTCCTGACCTTCTGGCATTTGCCCAGAGTCACGGCATTTCCGAGCTTCAGGTGCCAAGAAAGGTCTTCCACGTTCCGGAAATCCCGGTTCTGGGAACCGGTAAAACCGATTACGGCGCTGTCACACAACTCGCTCTGGAAAAGGCAGGCGTTAAAGTCGACGCCGCCTGATTCCCCATCGAATTAATAGTGCAACGCTCGGCCAAACGCGTCGAGCGTGCTTTCATGCATCATCTCTGACAGGGTCGGATGCGGGAAGATTGTTTCCATCAACTCGCCTTCGGTAAGTTCGCCCTGACGGGCAATCACATACCCCTGGATCAGCTCCGTTACCTCAGCGCCGATCATATGTGCGCCAAGAAGTGCACCCGTTTTGGCATCAAAAATTGTTTTGATCAGGCCGTCAGCTTCCCCAAGCGCGATGGCCTTGCCATTACCGATGAATGGGAAGCGACCAATCTTGATGTCATGGCCCTCGGCTTTTGCTTCAGCTTCAGTCAGACCGACAGAAGCGATCTGAGGCCGGCTATAGGTGCATCCCGGGATATTCCACGTTTCAAACGCATGCGGTTCTTTGCCTGCCATCTTCTCAACGCAGACAACGCCCTCATGGCTGGCCTTATGTGCCAGCCAGGGTGGACCTGTTACGTCGCCGATCGCGCACAGACCTGAAATATTGGTACGCCCGAAGCCATCGACCTGAATATGTCCCCTGTCAGTTTTCACGCCCAGATCTTCAAGGCCCAGTTTCTCGACATTGCCGACAATGCCGATGGCGAGAATCACACGATCGAACTCTCTGGTATCGGCCTTTCCATCTTTTGGCTTGATGGTGGCGCTGATGGTTTTGTCGCCGGGTTTCACATTCTCAACGCCGGCATTGGTGAGGATCTCTATGCCGTCCTTCTTGAATGATTTCAGCGCCATTGAGGAGATTTCTTCATCTTCTGCCGGAAGAATGCGGTCAACCATCTCTACCACTGTCACTTCGGCTCCCATCGTGTGATAGAAGCTTGCAAACTCAATCCCGATTGCGCCTGATCCAATCACCAGAAGCTTTTTCGGCATGGTGTCCGGTACCATGGCTTCCTTGGCCGTCCAGATGAATTTTCCATCCGGCTCCAACCCAGCCTTCGGCAATGTTCGGGCGCGTGCACCGGTAGCCAGAAGGACGTGTTTGGGCTGATAGGATTGCTCCTTACTGTCCTTTGTTTTTACGATAACTTTGGGGGCGGGTTTGCCTTTTTCGATCCGGCCTTCCCCTTCAATAACGGTCACCTTGTTCTTCTTCAGAAGATGTTTCACGCCGCCGGAAAGCTGGCCAGCTATGTTGCGGGATCGTTTGACCACACTGTCCAGATCAAAGCTGACGCCTTCCACCTTCAACCCGAACGCGTCGGCATGTTGCATGTTGTGATAGACTTCAGCAGACCGAAGCAGCGCTTTGGTCGGAATACATCCCCAATTCAGGCAAACCCCACCCAGTGCGTCCCGCTCGACAATGGCCGTTTTCAGGCCGAGCTGACTTGCCCGGATGGCCGCTACATAACCGCCAGGTCCCGAACCGATTACGATGAGGTCGAATTTATCTGCCAATTTGGAGCTCCGTTAGTTAAGCGCGTCGTCCACATGCAAGGTAGAGGCGCTCGATATACGCGTCATTCGTGAGCCAATGGGCCAGAAAGGTGATGATCGTAATCACTACCGCAATGGCACCGATTGTTATTGCGAAGTTTGTGGTCGATAACCCTGTGCGAACGAGGAATACGGCCAGCAACAGGTAAACTCCCAAATTCAGCCAGCCAAACATCATGATAGAAAGAATGACGGCCTCGCCAACTGTAAACCAATGTCCATCGTTTTCAGATAGCCAACATTCTCCACTGCGAAAGTCGTGACTCAAGAAATAGGCGGTCGAAACCAATCCCAGGAAACAGGCCGGACCGAGACCAACTAGGATCATAAGTCCGCGGCCTATCATTTGCTTCACAGCAACATCGCTTCTGGCGTTTCTACGAACCGTTTGAAAGCCTGAAGCCATTTCGCGCCTTCGGCACCACCAATCACGCGGTGATCACAGGTCAGGGTGACGGTCATGACTGTCGCCGCTTCAAACCCGCCATCATCGGTCACCACAGGGCGCTTTTCCCCTGCCCCGACGGACATGATCATGCCTTCCGGAGGATTGATGATCGATCCAAAAGACTTGATCCCGAACATGCCCAGATTTGAAAGCGAGAACGTACCGCCCGCATACTCCTGCGGTTTCAGTTTCCGGTCGCGCGCACGGGTGGCCAGATCTTTCATTTCTTCGGAGATCTGACGCAAACCTTTTGTCTGTGCGTCCCGAATGACAGGCGTGATAAGCCCGCCATCAACCGCAACCGCAACCGAGATATGTGCCGATTTATGGTAAGCGATGCCCTTGTCTGAATAGCTCGCATTGCAGTCTGGCTCGGCCATCAGCGCCAGTGCGGACGCCTTGATCAACATGTCATTGACCGAGACTTTTACACCTTCTGGCGCGGCAGCATTCACGCCCGCGCGTGCGGCGAGTAATTTGTCTAGCCTGATATCGACTTCCAGAGGGAAGTGCGGCACCTGCATGAAGCTTTGCGTCAAGCGCTTGGCAACCGTCTTTCTCATGCCGTCCAGCGGCACCAGCTCATAACTGTCCGGATCGTAGACTCGATCATCCAGAATTTGAGGCAGGATCAAACCATCAGGCGATGACGCTTTCGCTTCTGGCTGCGCCGCAGCGCTTGTCTCAGCCGCCTCTTCGACGTCCTTTCGAATGATCCGACCGTGTGGGCCAGACCCTTTGAGAGATTTAAGGTCAACGCCCTTCATTTCCGCGATACGGCGCGCCAGGGGGCTGGCCTTGATCCGTCCATCCTTGGTATCAACGGATTGAAGCTTGCCGTTCGACTCCAGTTCTACAGCGGACTTTGATGCCGTCTTGCCGGTGTCTTTCGCCTCAGGCTCCTTATCGGCAGGCTTTTCAGACGTCTCTGGCGCGTCGTCTTCGTCTGAAGTGTCCGTATCAGCTGGCTTGGCTGCGGGCGTTTCGGCATCGGATTCATCTACCGAATCAGCGTCCTCACCTTCTTCGGCCAGAATAGCGATGACAGAATTCACCTTCACGCCTTCGGTGCCCGCTTCGACAATGATCTTCGCCAGCGTGCCTTCATCGACCGCCTCGACTTCCATCGTCGCTTTATCGGTCTCGATTTCGGCGATTACATCGCCAGAATTGATTTCATCGCCTGGTTTGACCAGCCATTTCGAAAGCGTGCCCTCTTCCATGGTCGGGGACAACGCAGGCATTGTAATATTGATCGCCATTCGTTGGTCTCCCTACATGCCTTCGCAAACAGCTTTGGCCGCTTCAATGATGTCATCCACGCCAGGCAGCGACAATGCTTCCAGATTGGCCGCGTATGGAAGCGGCACATCTTTCTGGTGAACACGGACAGGCGGTGCATCGAGATAGTCAAAGGCTTCATTGACGACCGTTGCTGCGATTTCTGCGCCGACGCCCATAAAGCGCCAGCCTTCTTCACAACACACCAGTCGATTGGTCTTTTTCACGCTTTCGACAACTGTGTCGGTGTCCAGCGGTCTGAGAGACCGCAAGTCGACGACTTCAGCATCAATACCAGCCTCAGCCAGTGTTTCAGCTGCCTGTAACGCAAACCCGACCATTCTGGAATGCGCCACCAATGTGACATCCGAGCCTTCCCGGCGGATTTTCGCTTTGCCAATCGGCAGGACCCAGTCATCCAGATCAGGCACATCGAAGGTTTCACCGTAAAGAAGCTCATGCTCCAGGAATACAACCGGATTCGGGTCACGGATCGCCGCTTTGAGAAGCCCTTTTGCATCCGCAGCGTCATACGGCGCTACAACTTTCAGGCCAGGGACGTGAGCGTACCAGGCCGAATAGTCCTGGCTGTGCTGCGCACCAACGCGTGAGGCTGCACCGTTTGGTCCGCGGAACACGATAGGGCAGCCCATCTGGCCGCCAGACATGTAAAGCGTCTTGGCCGCAGAGTTGATGATCTGGTCAATCGCCTGCATGGCGAAATTGAATGTCATGAACTCGACAACAGGACGGAGCTTGCCGAATGCAGCTCCAACGCCAAGGCCAGCAAAGCCATGCTCGGTAATTGGCGTATCGACCACTCGTTTCGGGCCGAACTCGCTAAGCAGTTCGCGGGTGACTTTATAGGCACCTTCATATTCCGCGACCTCTTCGCCCATTATGAAGACGGTGTCGTCCCGGCGCATCTCTTCTGCCATGGCATCGCGCAAGGCATCGCGAATGGTGCTCTCCTTAAACTTCGTACCTTCAGGCACATCGGGCTCGACCAGTTTTTTCGCTGCAGGTTTTTCAGCTTCGTGCGTTTCGTCGTCCGAACTCTCGCCATCATCGTCAGAGGACTCAACGTCCTCGACAGGTCCATCAGACGGGTCTTTGGCTTCGACCTCAGATACATCCTCACCTTCTTCGGCAAGGATGGCGATGATCGAGTTCACTTTTACGTTCTCGGTTCCGGCAGGAATCAGGATCTTTGCAAGCGTTCCCTCATCGACAGCTTCCACTTCCATGGTCGCCTTGTCGGTTTCGATTTCTGCAATGATGTCACCCGACGAAATCGTATCGCCTTCAGACTTCAACCATTTCGAAAGCGTGCCCTCTTCCATCGTCGGTGAGAGCGCAGGCATTAGGATATCTACTGACATCAGGCGTTCTCCGTCTCGATAAGCACATCCGTCCAGAGTTCTGACGGATCAGGCTCAGGGCTTTCCTGAGCGAAATCAACTGATTTTGCGACGACGGCCTTGATGTCCTTATCAATCGCTTTCAATTCGTCTTCCGTGGCGTCTCCGGCTTCGATCAACTGCTTTTTCAGCCCTTCGATCGGATCATGGTGAGACCGGATATCATCCACTTCCTCACGTTTGCGATATTTCGCCGGGTCAGACATGGAATGTCCGCGATAACGATAAGTCTTCATCTCAAGAATGAACGGACCCTTGCCAGAACGGGCATGTTCCACGGCTTCAAGACCCGCTTCACGGACTTTCAGAACGTCCATGCCATCGACCTCGCGCCCTTTGATCTCAAAAGAGATGCCGCGCTTGAACAGCTCGGTTTCTGAGGCGTGTCGCTGAACGCTCGTGCCCATCGCGTACTGATTGTTCTCGATTACGTAGACGACCGGCAAATCCCATAGAGACGCCATGTTGAACGCTTCATAGACCTGCCCCTGATTCGTCGCGCCATCGCCGAAATAGGTCAGGCAGACCTTGCCGTTCTCTCTGTACTGGTTGGAGAAAGCGAGCCCGGTTCCGATTGGAACCTGGGCGCCCACAATGCCGTGGCCGCCATAGAAATCCTTCTCTCGGGAAAACATGTGCATGGACCCGCCCTTGCCACGGGAATAGCCGCCCTCGCGACCGGTCAGCTCGGCCATGACGCCATCAGGATCCATTCCGCAGGCCAGCATATGGCCATGGTCGCGATAGCCGGTGACAACCTGATCACCATCACCGATGCAGCTTTGCATGCCTGTCACGACTGCTTCCTGGCCGATATACAAATGGCAGAAGCCGGCGATCAGCCCGCGTCCATAGAGTTGCCCGGCTTTCTCTTCGAAACGCCGGATCAGCAACATGTCTTTGTAAAACTTTAGCTTTTGATCAACGGAAACCGTTGATTTATCGTCCGATTTGGCCGTTTTGCTCAAAACACGCCTCCCTATTGTAGAGGCAACATAACGCAAATTTTTCAGTTCTGCAGGTCAAACAAGTCTTCATTTTCGGGTAGCTGGGATACCTGACCGGGGGGCTCAAGCACAAATTCTGCAGGATAAACAAAGTGAAATTTCGTACGCGCAAGTTCCTCAAGATAATCGTCGTCGAGGGTTTCGGGGTATAAACGCGTAATCTGGTCCTTGAGTTCCGAATAATGTTCCAGGCGATCCTGATAAGCTTCTTCGAGCTCCAGCGTACGCGCCTGCATGGCTGTCCATTCAGACAGACCCTGCTTCCCCGCAATGGCGTGGTAGGTCAGATAGCTGATGACACAGACAAGGACGATGCCGAACGGTTTCAGCTTCATAGGGAATCACCTCCGCGATAGAGAAATATCGCGGAGGCGCGTTAGGAAAGACTTAACTTTGACTACACTTTCAAAGTGCGGAAGCCAGCGTAAACGCCCTGCTCGTCCAGTTCTTCTTCGATGCGGATCAGCTGATTGTACTTTGCAAGCCGGTCAGAACGGGCAAGTGAGCCAGTTTTGATCTGCCCGCAATTGGTGGCAACTGCGAGGTCCGCAATCGTTGTATCCTCCGTCTCGCCAGACCGGTGAGACATGACGGCGGAATATGAATGGCGCTGTGCAAGGCTGACGGCGTCAAGTGTTTCAGTCAGCGTGCCGATCTGGTTGACCTTCACCAGGATTGAGTTCGCTGCCCCTTTTTCAAGGCCCATGGCCAGACGGCGTGGGTTCGTTACGAAAAGGTCGTCGCCGACCAGCTGGCATTTGTCGCCAATGGCCTGTGTCAGCGCGACCCAGCCTTCCCAGTCGTCCTCGGCCATGCCGTCTTCGATGGAAACGATGGGATACTTATTGACCAGATCCTCTAGATAACGAGCCATTTCCTGAGACCCGAGCGTCTTACCCTCGCCTGCCAGCGTGTACTTACCGTCCTTGAAGAATTCTGTGGAGGCCACGTCCAGCGCCAGCACACACTCTTCGCCAGGCTTGTAGCCAGCCGCTTCAATGGATTTCAGGATGAAGCTGATCGCAGCTTCCGTGGAAGAGATATTCGGGGCGAAGCCGCCCTCATCGCCAACATTGGTGTTGTGGCCTTCGGCCTGCAAGCCTTTTTTCAGCGAATGGAATACCTCCGCGCCCATACGAATGGCTTCTGACATGCTGGACGCACCGACCGGCATAATCATGAATTCCTGAACGTCGATTGGGTTATCGGCATGCTCGCCGCCATTGATGATGTTCATCATCGGTGTTGGCAGAACACAGGCATTGGCGCCACCAACATAACGGTAGAGCGGAAGGCCGGACGCCTCGGCGGCTGCGTGGGCTGCGGCCAGAGACACACCGAGAATGGTGTTGGCGCCAAGACGGGATTTGTTTTCAGTACCGTCAAGTTCGATCAGCGTCATATCGAGGCGGCGCTGATCTTCTGCTTCCATTCCAGCCAGGGCATGGAAGACTTCGCCGTTTACGGCTTCAACGGCTTTGCGGACGCCCTTGCCGTTGTACCGGTCGCCACCGTCGCGAAGCTCGTGAGCCTCGTGCACGCCGGTGGACGCACCTGAAGGAACCGCTGCACGGCCAAGCGAGCCGTCTTCGAGCGTCACTTCTACCTCAACAGTTGGGTTCCCCCGGCTGTCTAGGATTTCACGTGCATAGATATCGACAATT
This sequence comes from uncultured Hyphomonadaceae bacterium, assembly GCA_964342455.1. Classification (GTDB taxonomy): domain Bacteria; phylum Pseudomonadota; class Alphaproteobacteria; order Caulobacterales; family Hyphomonadaceae; genus Ponticaulis. Next base: position 171,801 of record CAYFGB010000001.1, on the reverse strand, counting down.
TCGGTCATATTGGTCCCTCACTCTGGAATCTGTGAGAGACCTAATGGACCTACTCGTCTTTTGGTTCAAGCACTTGTCGACCACGATACATACCTGATTTCAGATCGATATGGTGTGGACGACGCAGTTCACCTGAATCCTGGTCCTCAATATAGGTATTTGAAGACAGACGGTCATGCGCGCGGCGCATGTTACGCTTGGATGGGGTCGTTTTACGCTTGGGGACAGCCATTGTCTTTTCCCGAATTCGAATGAAGGGGCACTGCCCCGAAAACCAAAGCGCGCTTAATACACGCCTGCACAGAAACTTCAACCCTCTTTGATTGTCCGAAGGGTAACGCCCGACTAGACCAGTCGGCTATATTTCACCGCCGCACCGATGAAGCTTGCGAATAACGGATGCGGCTCAAACGGCCGGGATTTCAGTTCCGGGTGAAACTGAACGCCGACATACCATGGATGTTCAGGCAATTCGACAATCTCAGGCAGCTTTCCATCTGGCGACATGCCGGAGAATGACACGCCCGCCTTCTCAAGCGCTGCGATATGATTCGCATTCACTTCGTAACGGTGGCGGTGGCGTTCGCTGATATCCTGAGTGCCATAGGCCTGCGCGACGCGGCTACCTTCTTTCAGGCGTGCAGGATATGCGCCGAGGCGCATTGTTCCGCCCAGGTCGCCATCCTTTGATCGCTGTTCAACTTCATTGCCGCGTGTCCACTCTTCGATGAAGCCGACCATTGGAATGTCAGTTTCCTCGAATTCAGTGTGACCCGCATCCTTGATACCAGCCAGATTGCGCGCCAGCTCAATGGTGGCGAGCTGCATGCCATAACAGATGCCAAAGCAGGGAATTCGGTTCTCACGCGCATACTGTGCTGTCCGCATGATGCCCACAGCGCCGCGTTCTCCGAAACCGCCGGGCAGAATGATGCCGTGATAATCGTCAAGCACTGAGAAATCGGCATCATCTGCATCGAGCGGTGTCGAATCAACCAGGGTGGTCTTCACCTTCACCTGATTCGACAAGCCGCCGTGCTGAAGAGCTTCAAGCACAGACTTATAGGCGTCCGGAAGAACCGTGTACTTGCCGACCAGCGCAATTTTCACTTCGCCGTCCGGGTTGCGCAATTTGTCGGAAATATTCTGCCAGCGCTCTAAGTCAGGGGGCGGTGCGCCCGTAATCCGGAAGTGATGAAGAACTTCCCGGTCCAGACCTTCAGAATGATATTCCAGCGGCACTTCGTAAATGAAGCTCACATCGCGCGCCTCTATGACGCTTTCAGGGCGCACATTACAGAACAGCGCAATCTTGCGCTTCTCATCAGCCGGAATCGCGCGATCACACCGGCACAGCAGAATGTCTGGCTGGATACCTATCGAGCGCAGTTCTTTTACCGAGTGCTGGGTCGGCTTGGTCTTCATCTCACCTGCGCTCGGAATAAACGGCAGCAGGGTCAGATGAATGAAAACGGCACGATCCGGACCAAGTTCCTGGCCAAGCTGGCGGATCGCCTCGAAAAACGGCAGCCCTTCAATATCGCCAACTGTGCCACCGATTTCGCAAAGCACGAAATCCACATCATCGGCGTCGCTCAGAACGAAATTCTTGATGGCGTCCGTGACATGCGGAATGACCTGGATCGTCGCACCAAGAAAATCGCCCCGGCGTTCTTTTTCCAGAATCGAAAGATAAATGCGGCCCGTCGTGACATTGTCTGACTGACGAGCGGAAACGCCCGTGAAACGCTCATAGTGACCAAGGTCGAGGTCGGTTTCGGCACCATCCTCAGTGACATAGACCTCGCCATGCTGATAGGGCGACATCGTGCCGGGATCGACGTTCAGATAAGGGTCGAGCTTTCTGAGCCGGACCCGATAGCCTCGCGCTTGCAGGAGCGCACCAAGTGCGGCCGAAGCAATACCTTTTCCGAGGGAAGATACCACGCCGCCAGTAATAAAAATGTATCGCGTCATGGGATCACAGAATTACAGGATTCGAAAAACATCTCGAGCACAAAACGATTCGGAACGTCAGTTTTACACAAGCCATGCAGATTATGGCTGGTTTGCAGCTTCTTCCGGATCAGCTGGCGCATCCAGTGGATCGTTTTCGCTCTCGATGACGCTATCAAGGTCCGGAGCCGCATCAAGAGATGAAGGGGCGTCAGACGGTGCAGGCGCATCGAGGTCTGAAGTTGGTGCAGGAGCTGGCTCATCATCGAGCGCTGTAGGCAGGTCGAGTTCGTCAGCGTCACGGCGTTCGACTTCCTCGGCCAGCGAGCTGTCAACATTACCGCCGCGGGTCGCAAGAGTTGTCAGTGTCAGGCTGGTGACAAAGAAAACGGCTGCCAGGATCATGGTCACCCGGCTGAGTGAGGAAGCTGCTCCGCGACCTGACATGAGGCCGCCACCGCCGCCTCCGCCAATGCCAAGTGCACCCCCTTCAGATCGCTGCAGAAGCACCACGCCGATGAGCGCGATACACGTCAGAATGTGAACAACCAGAAGAAGGTTTTCCATAACAGCCTACTTTTCCTCGGAACCGAAGCCGCTCCCGTTACTACCTGCAAGTGGATAAGCCAAGCCCCAGATGCAATAACTCTGCGGAAATCTTCGCCTCAGGCGCGGATAATACCAAGGAAATCGCTGGCTTTCAGGCTCGCGCCGCCCACAAGCGCGCCATTAACATCAGCAACTGAAAGGATTTCAGCGGCATTGCCCGGTTTCACAGACCCACCATAAAGAAGGCGAACCTCAGCTGCGTTGGCCACGCCAAGCTCTGCAAGAACCTTGCGGATATGGCCATGCGCTTCTGCAATGTCGGAGATTTCCGGTACGAGGCCTGTACCGATTGCCCAGACCGGCTCATACGCCACAACCATGTCTTCACCAGCAATATCGACCGGGATTGAGCCCTTGAGCTGAGAAGAAAGCACATCCAGCGTTTTGCCGCTTTCCCGTTCTTCGCGGGTTTCGCCGATACAGATGATCGGCGTGAGGCCAGCCTCTTTAAGCGCGACCGCCTTGGCTTTAACCACTTCGTCTGTCTCGCCATGGTCCGCGCGGCGCTCTGAATGGCCCACAATGCCATAAGCACATCCCAGATCAGCAAACATTGCGGCAGAGACATCACCTGTGTGAGCCCCGGAAACGTTCATATGGCTGTCCTGGCCGCCATAAGTGAGCGGTGTGCCCGTGAATTTGTCCGCAAACAGACCAATCAGCGTTGCCGGTGGGCAGATCAGCACATCGCAGTCCGCTGGCGTGTCTGAAATATCTTGTGCAACCGCTTCGGCTTCACCAATTGCGGCCTTGAGCCCGTTCATCTTCCAGTTTCCAGCAATTAAACGCTTCGGCATGTCCCTACCCATCTTGAATGTCACGATAATCCCGCCTAGCAAGCCAGCTTACCTCGTGCAAGAATTCATGCGCGCTTAAGTGAAAGTCGACCATCCATGCTGACCCTCTTTCGAGATCTAGTTCGTTCCAAAGTCGCCCTGGTGATTATTGGCCTGCTGATTCTGAGCCTGGCGCTGTTTGGCGTTCCGGATCTGGTGGGCACGTTCACGAATGGCAGCCTCGGTTCCAGCCTGATGCGCGCGGACAGTCGCCGCCTCGAAGCTGATGAAGTTGATCGTTATGCGGACAATTATGTTTCGCAGAATCGTCAGCAGGGCGGCGAAGCAACAAAGCAGAGCATGGCAGAGAGCGGTGAACTGAATTCTCTGATCAACTCGGTTTCCGATCTTCGCATTCGTAACGCCTATATCGACAAGCTGAATATCGGGTCAGCGCGTCAGGAGGCGGCTGACTGGATTCGCGATCGCGAGCTCATGCGCAATGAAGTTACCGGTGAGTTTGATCGCCAGGCCTATCTGCGATTCATCAGCCAGCAAGGCTATGATCGCGAACGTGATTTCGAAACGGCGCTGACAGACGATCTCAGCTATGAGCAGGTCAGGCTGGGCCTGACGAGCGCCCTTCAACCCCCTGATGGCATGATCGACCTCTGGACAATCTTCCAGTCAGAAGCGCGCAACATCGCCTTTTTCACTTTCGGTCTCGATGATCTCCCTGAAGCGGTTGAACGGCCATCAGACGATGAGGTCACCGCGTTTTATGAGGAGCGGAAAGACGCGCTACAGGAACCCGAACGCAGACAGTTTTCTGTCATTGCTGTCACGCCAGATGATTTCCTTCATCAGATCACTTTGACGGATGATGAGGTTAGAAATGAATATGAGGCCCAGATTCAACGGTTTTCGGGCCCATCGACGCGCACCTATGATCTTCTGACCTTCAGTACACGTGAAGAGGCAGAAGCAGCCCTGATCCCATTGCTGACGGGAGAGGCCCCCTCCACGACGAACGGTCTTCTTTCTGAAGGTCTCACCATCAAGTCCGACGCGCAGGGCGGTGCCCTGGCGGACGCGGTGCTCGCCGCGCCTTATGATTTGTGGGATGGTGTCGCGCAGACATCGAACGGTCGCTTTGCCCTCTACAAGGTGACCAATCAGGAGGCCGGAGAACGCCGCCCATTCGAAGAGGTGGAAGACTCTATCCGCGAGGAGCTGACGGCATCTCGCGCAGAGCGTCTGTATTCGCGGGTTTATGACGAGATCGACAACGCCGTCGGTGCGGGCTTCACGCTCGAGGAAATGGCTGATTCGATCGGCACACCGGTCTACACCTTCCCGCCAGTTGATCAGCGCGGCTTCACGAAGGACGGTACGCGGGTTCGCAATCTGGCCGTTCTGGAAGATGCCTTGAACTATGGCTTCCAGCTCTATCCGGACGAGACCAGCGATCGACGGGACGGATCAGACACGCAATATGTAATCCGCCTGGACCGCATCGTTGAACCAGACGTGCCTGCGCTGGACGATATTCGCGAAGACCTGACACAGGCATTGTTCATGCGTGCGCGGGAAGATGCCGTCTCTGAATATGCCGAACAGGCCATTCAGCGCATTGAAAGCGGTTCAGCCACAATCACGACAGAGGCGCAGGCGCTGGGGCTCGATGTCGTCCGTCCGCCAATGGCTATCAGCCGAATGCAGGGCCAGTCTCAGGGATTGTCCCAGACCGCTCTGGCTCAGATTTTCAATGCTGATCTCGACGAACCATTCACCGCGCCGCTTCAGGGCGGCATGTTCATCGGTGTTGTTGAGGACATCCAGATACCCGACGCCTCTTCGCTTGCGGCACTTCGCAGCACATCCGAAGCTGAACTTCGTCCACTCATTGAAGACAATATCGAGCGCGGATTTGCTGAACTCGCCAGCGAAAACGTGAAGGTCGAATTTAACACAAATATGATCGAATCCTACATCGATCAGTACAAGGTGCAGGAATGAGCGCGAGCCAAAGAGGCGCAAGGCTGATCGTTCGTCGAAGAATTGCAGATACGGAAACGCCCGTTGGTGCCCTGCTGAAACTGGGTGCCGACACACCGGGCCATTTCCTGTTCGAATCGATTCAGGGTGGCCACAAGCTTGGTCGGTATTCGTTTATCGGCGTCAAACCAGATTTGTGGTGGCGGGTGCAGAACGGTGTAGCTGAGACCAGCCTCACCTCGGATTTCTCCAGCATTGTCTCCAGCTCTGACGATCCCCTCGCTGACCTGGATCGTTTCGCCGAAGCGGCGAAAGCGGAAAGTGACGAGGATCTGCCGCCCATGGCTGCGGGGGCTTTCGGCTATCTCGGCTATGACATGATTCGCTATTTCGAGCCGGTAGGGCCCAAGCCTCCGGAACAGATTGAACTTCCGGAAGCGGTCATGGTGCGCCCACGCGTCGTCCTTATCTTCGACCATCTGTATCAGGAATTGCTGCTGGTTGGGGCGGTTCGCGATGATCAGGGCGAGACAGCTGAAGCCGACACGCAGAGAGCGCTGGATGAAATTGAAGACGCGCTGGATGGCACACTGCCTCCAACGCCGCGCGGACAGAGCGAACGCGTTCTCGACTTCAGCTCCAACACGTCGCGGCAGCGCTATCATGACATGGTGGCAAAGGCGAAAGACTATATCCGCGCAGGCGACATCTTTCAGGTTGTGCCAAGCCAGCGCTTTTCCACCCCCTACCCCTACTCATCGCTGGCATTCTATCGATCACTTCGCGCCATCAACCCATCGGCGTTCATGTTTCACATGCGGCTTGGCGAAGTTCAGCTCGTGGGCTCCAGTCCGGAAATTCTCGTGCGGGTGCGTGATGGACGCGTATCGGTTCGACCGATCGCCGGTACACGGCCGAGATCTTCCGATCCGGCTGAAAACAAGGCGCGGGAACTTGACCTTCTCTCAGACGAGAAGGAACTCGCTGAACATCTCATGCTGCTTGATCTTGGGCGGAATGACGTCGGACGGGTGGCAAAATACGGCAGTGTTGAGGTGAAGGAATCCTTTGTCGTCGAACACTATAGCCACGTCATGCACATCGTGTCCCAGGTTGAGGGCAATCTGCGTGACGACAAGACACTGAAAGATGCGCTGATGGCCGGATTCCCGGCCGGAACCGTATCTGGCGCACCGAAAATCCGGGCCATGCAGATCATTGACGAGCTCGAAGGAAATTCTCGGGGTGTCTATGCGGGCGCTGTCGGATATTTCGGCTGGAAAGGGGATCTGGATACGTGCATCGCCCTGCGCACCGCTGTGCTGGAAAACGGCAATCTGCACATACAGGCTGGCGGTGGTGTCGTGCTCGACAGCGACCCGGAATATGAATATCAGGAAACGCTGCACAAGGCGAAAGCGCTCAAGCGCGCGGCCGAACTTGCGGCCAGGTATGAGGGCAATCAATGATCCTTCTGGTCGATAACTATGACAGCTTTACCTATAATCTGGCCCACTATCTGGCCGATGTCGGGGCCGATCCAAAAGTTGTACGCAATGACGAACTGACGGTAGACGAGGCTCTGGCGCTGAAACCCGATGGCGTCGTGCTGTCTCCAGGACCCTGCTCACCAAACGAGGCCGGCATTTGCGTTGAGCTGGTCCGGAGGGCACCCGTCAACCTGCCAATCCTTGGCGTGTGTCTTGGACACCAGTCAATCGGACAGGCGGAAGGTGGCGAAGTTGTCTCTGCCATGGCCATCCGGCACGGTAAGATCTCCACTGTGGAGCATACCAGCGGAAAGCTGTTCGCTGACATACCGGCGAGTTTCGATGTTGTCCGCTACCACTCTCTGGCGATCTCTCCTCCATCGCTTCCGCCAACGCTGCTGGCAAATGCTCATACGACGGATGGAGAAATCATGGCTGTGGAGCACCGCACCCGCCCTGTATTCGGCGTTCAGTTCCATCCGGAAAGCATCCGGACGGAATACGGGCATGCGCTTCTTAAGAACTTCATGTCAGTGGTGAGTGACGCCAATGTCTGATGTGATGTTTGAAGCTTTGGGACGAATTGCCCGCCGAGAAGAGCTGGATTCAGAACTTCTGGAAAAAAGCTTCGCCGAAATTCTGGCCGGAAACGTATCTGCGGACCGGATTGGAGCCTTTCTGATGGGGCTTGCCGTTCGTGGGGAGACCGGAAAAGAACTGCTGGCTGGCGCAAAGGTCATGCGCGCCAATGCCCGAACCATCAATCTGGACGGCCCGCTGCTCGACACATGCGGCACGGGTGGTCTTGGCTGGACCAGCCTGAATACCTCAACAGCCAGCGCGATCGTGATCGCGGCGTGCGGCGGCAGAGTTGCCAAACATGGCAATAGGTCCGTACCGCCCAAAACGGGTTCGGCTGACGTTCTTGAGGCGCTGGGCGTTTCTCTCGAGCTCGACACAGCCGCTTTCCATCGGTGTATGACGGACGCAGGCGTCGGCTTTCTGTTTGCGCGCAGCCATCATTCTGCCATGCGGCACGTCGCGCCAGTTCGCGCGAGTCTTGGCATCCGCACCATTTTCAACCTTCTTGGGCCGCTATCCAACCCGGCAGGTGCCACCCATCAGGTTCTGGGCGTTTATGATGCTCACTGGCTGACACCCATGGCGGAAGCCTTGCGAGATCTGGGCATTGAACGAGCCTGGGTCGTTCATGGCAAAAAGTCCGATGATCGCGCCATTGATGAGTTGTCGATTGCCGGTGAAACCGAGATCGTTGAAGTCAGAAACGGGACGCTTAATCACTTCACCGTCAAGCCTGAGGATGCCGGGCTTAACCGCTCAGCGCTCGCGACACTTGCAGGCGGCACGCCAGCGGAGAACGCTGCAGCGATTTCCGACGTGCTCGACGGTAAGGCATCCCCCTTCCGGGATGCTGTTGTCCTGAATGCTGCTGCTGGCCTTGTCGTTCTTGGTCACACGGATGATCTGAAATCCGGCGCCCTGATCGCGCAGTCCGCGCTTGATGACGGTAGCGCCAGACAAACACTCGAAAAACTCGCGCAGGCCTCGCACTCATCATGACCAATTTGCCGACCGCACTCGACCGGATCATCAGCTATAAGCGCGATGAGGTCGCTTCGCTAAAAACAAAAACAAGCTTTGAGGCGCTTCATCAGCTCGCACAATCGGCTTCACCGCCCCGCGGATTTCGAAACCGGCTCATGGACGTCGCATCAGATGGGCAAAACGCATTGATCTGTGAGCTGAAGCGCAAGAGCCCGTCTGCGGGTGAAATCCTGCCGGGTGCGGACCCGCTTCTGATTGCTTCCGAGTATGAAAAGGGCGGCGCTGCCTGTCTGTCTATCCTGACAGATAATCCTAGCTTTGGCGGATCGCTGGATGATCTTGTCGCCGTAAGAGAAGCGGTTTCCCTTCCGCTCTTGCGCAAGGATTTCATGATTGACCCGCTGCAAATCGTCGAAGCACGGGCTTATGGTGCTGATTGTATTCTCCTCATTCTTTCAGCGTTGGATGACCAGCTTGCTGGCGAGCTGAAGGAAACAGCTGAGCGGTACAATCTCGATATTCTGACGGAAGTTCATGATGAGCATGAGCTCGATCGCGCCGTGAAACTTGGTGCTGATCTGATCGGTGTGAACAATCGTGATCTGAAGAAGATGGTCACGGATTTGTCGGTGTCCGAGAGGCTTGCGCGCCGTCACCCCGACATCGAAATGGTATCTGAGAGCGGCGTCAAAACGACCGACGATATAAACCGGCTCAGATGTTCCGGTTTTCGCCGGTTTCTTATCGGTGAAAGTCTCATGAAGGAAACAAACCGGGAAAATGCCGTTCGGGCACTAGTAAATTCCACAAAAGATTGACGTATTCGCTGAACAGAGGTAGAACAAAACGCGACTCAAACTGGATCGGATTGTTCAATGCTCACGGTTAAGCAACGCGAACTTCTTCTTTTTATTCATCAGCGAATTCAGGAGACTGGCGTTTCCCCTTCATTTGACGAGATGAAGGAAGCGCTCGACCTCGCATCGAAGTCAGGCATTCACCGTCTGATTACGGCTCTGGAAGAACGTGGGTTTCTGCGCCGCCTGCCGAACCGGGCACGTGCTCTTGAGGTCATCAAGCTTCCTGATTCAGTATCTGGCAATGCCCGTCGGCCCAAGGCACCGTTCAAGCCAAGCATTGTGTCTTCCGACATGGCACCTGAGCCCCCAGCCAATGACTCGATCCCCGTTCTGGGACGAATCGCAGCCGGTGTGCCCATCGAAGCGATCCAGCATGAAGTTGACCGGATCGTGCCGCCGGACGGCATTCAGGGGCGCGATCATTTCGCCTTGGAAGTTCGCGGCGACTCCATGATCGAAGCGGGCATTCTGGATGGCGATTTTGTAATCTGCAATCCTGGCGAAACTGCGAATTCCGGTGATATTGTTGTCGCTTTGATCGATGAAGAAGAAGCCACGCTGAAACGTTACCGCAAAAAAGGTGGATCGATTGCGTTGGAGGCAGCCAATCCAAATTATGAGACCCGAATCTTCGGGCCAGATCGTGTGCGGGTTCAGGGCAAGCTGGTTGCACTGGTCCGACGTTACGATTGATCATCGCAGACGGATGGATTTCTTGTCCATGGCCGACATTTTCGGTAGGCCAAATCTGTATATTTCAACTCACCATTCTGAACAGACAGGGCGAAACCCCTGTCTGCTTTGAAGGTCTCAGACGTGGCTGTTCGCCGGTCCGTCACCTTCAGACCTGCTTCCGTATAAAGAACATCGAATTGCTCGACCGTCAGCTCGCATCCATCACGACAGCTGACATTGGGCAGAGCAGAAAACCTCAAAGGCTTTAACCCTGCCCCGGGGAGCGTCCGCATCCCCCAGCCGGTTTCGCCGTGGTGGGCAAGATGTCCCGTAGGCGAAACGACAAGGTCGAATGTCGGCTGACGGATCCAGACACCCAAACTCAGCATGATCAGGAAAAGAGAGATGAGAAGGCTCGGTCTCCTGATAAGAATGAAGTTCGCAATGGCGCAGACAGCCGCGACAAGTGAAAACACGCCAAATGGCTTCGCGAGACTGATTGTCTGAATGGCGTCGCCTCTTTGAAATGAGGATGCGATAGTCAGAATGAGCTCAAGTGACGCGCCAAAGGCGCGCAGCGGCCACTCTCCCACACCGAACATCATGCCGATAACGCTCAACACAGCCAAAGGCACGCACAGGATCGAGAACACCGGCATTACGAGAAAGTTCACCAGAATACCGTGAACTGCGACCCGACCGAAGTGAAAGACGGCAAAGGGCATGGTCGCCAGACCTGCGACAATGCTGGTCAGTATGATGGGAAACAGGTTTCGCCACACCATTGCTGGTATGATTGAGCTGCCAGGTCTCGTTCTTCCGAAGATATTGAACGCCTGCACAAGCGCGCCAGCGGCGGCGAAACTCATTTGGAATCCGGGCATGACCACAGCGGAAGGGCTAAGTATCACAACAATCATTAAGGCAAGGCCTAGCGTCTGAAATGATATTGCCGGTCGATCGAATATCAGTGACACCAGACCGACCGAAACCATGATGTAGGCGCGCTGAGCTGAAATGCTTGCGCCCGAGAGTGCCAGATAGGCCGTGATCGCCAACAGCGCGCCGCCCGCTGCAAGCTTTTGAACTGGAAAGGCACGTGAAAGCGGTTCGATCAGGACAAGCGAACGAAAAATCAGAAAATAGAAAGCTGTCGCAGCGAGCCCCATATGAAGGCCCGATATCGCCAGCAGATGAGCCAGACCAGTGCTGCGCAGCGTTTCCTGATCTTCTTCCGAAATGTAACTGCGGTCCCCGGTCAGCAGCGCTGCGGCAATTCCCCCGCCCCGCCCGGCCGTATTGAAAACATAGGTTGCGATTTCAAATCGCGTCTCATTGAGTTGGTTCTCGATGCGCGTCAGTAGGCCGTGGTCTCCGGGTAGAAATCCGGCGCGACACTTTCCGTAAACAAAACCAACCCCGCCCAAATTCTGGAAATAGGCGTCGCGGGAAAACTCATAGTCTTGCCTCAGAGCCGGTTCTGGTGGCGGATTCACGCTGGCAAAACAACGCAAAAACCGTCCCGGCCGGAATGGCGTCGCTCCGGCCTGGGAAAGCCTCACACGTTCGGGAAGCCGTTCCCCGGACAAGCCGGAGATGGCGTGAACGTCGATCAGAAGTCTTTGACGTCCATTCGACAGCGATATCTCCTTCAGCCAGCCCTCCACCATCACCTTGTCCTGCCCGCTTTGAAGCAACACCGGGTCGGCCAGATGCGTCCGAATGGATGAATAGGCAAAGCCGGCGCTGGACCAGACAAACAACAGCAACAAAAACTGAGGCATAGCGGCGAATCGCATGGGAATTCGGGACAGCATCCAGCAGCCAGCGATGATGAACAGCGCGATCGCCAGCCAGATTGTGATCCCAGGTTCATAATCGAGAGAAAAATAGAGGGCCGCACCCGCCGCAAGACCTAGCGGCAACCATAAGGACCGCCGGAAATACCCGTCTTCATCGCCCCAATTCTCCAGCCATCGAAGAAGGAATTGATCCTGACCAAGTATTTTGCCCCAAACATTTGACTGTTTGCCGGGAAACAGCCAAATGACGGCTGGGAACCGCTTAATGAGGAAATGGATGACGGTCAAAACGCGCTTTGCCCCTTCGCCTACCGGCTTTCTCCACATTGGAGGTGCAAGGACGGCATTGTTCAACTGGTTATTTGCACGGCATCACAATGGCGAGTTCCTGCTGCGCATCGAAGACACCGATCTCAAGCGTTCAACTCAGGCTGCTATTGATGCCATTCTGGATGGTATGAACTGGCTGGGGCTTTCCCCGGATCAACCTGAAATATACCAGAGTCAACGTGCGCCGCGCCATGTCGAGATTGCCGAAGAGCTGCTTGCACGCGGTAAGGCGTTCAAATGCTACGTCACGCCTGAAGAACTCTCCGCCCGTCGGGAAGAGGGACAGGCCCTGCTACAGCAGGTGAAGGAAGGGGCTCTGGAAGGCGGTGATCTCGAGGCCGCCAAAGAGAAGGCAAACCGACTACTCGGCGCCTATCGCTCGCCCTATCGCGATGGCAAAGCACCAGCCTCGTCAGATATGCCTTACACCGTCCGGCTGAAAGCGCCGGATGAAGGCCACATCGTCAACGAAGATCTGGTTCAGGGGACTGTCAGCGTTCGCGCAAGCGAGATTGATGATCTGATTCTCCTCCGCGCAGATGGCACGCCTACTTACATGCTGGCGGTTGTCGTTGATGATCATGATATGGAAATCACCCACATTATTCGCGGCGATGATCACCTGACCAATACCAGCCGCCAGATACCGATTTATCAGGCCATGGACTGGGCAACACCGGCGTTTGCACACATCCCTCTAATACACGGACCAGACGGCGCGAAACTCTCAAAACGTCACGGTGCGCTGGGCGTCGAAGCCTATCGCGACATGGGATATCTGCCTGAAGGGCTCAAAAACTATCTTCTACGCCTTGGCTGGAGTCATGGTGACGATGAATTTATCACCGAGTCAGATGCGATAGACTGGTTTGGTCTTGAGGCTCTGAATAAGGGCGCTTCCCGGATGGATTTCGAGAAGCTGGGACACATAAATGCGCAACATATCAAGCATCTTGATACGGATCGCGCCCTGACGCTTGTCGTTGAGGAAATCTCTAAGACACGTACACTGTCCGATGATGAAAAAGGCCGCCTGCAACTGGCCTTACCCGTCTTGCTGGACCGCGGTCAGACCATTGTGGATATTGCTAAAGCAGCAGATTTTCTGTTAATCGAACGTCCTATAGAAATCTCCGGCAAGGCGAAGAAAAAGCTTAAGCCAGACAGCGTGAAACTGTTAGGAGAACTTAAAGACGATCTTGAGGGCTTAAACGCGTGGACAGCCGACGCTCTTTCAGAAGGCATTACGCGTTTTTGCGAGAAACATGACATTTCCATGGGCCAGATCGGTCCGGCATTGCGAACCTCACTTACGGGTGGTTTGCCGGCGCCGGATCTGAACCTGATCCTGTTCTGGCTCGGGAAGACTGAAAGCCTTGCGCGAATAGACGATGTTCTGGCCGCCATGGAATCGAACGCATAATTGAAGAGGGCATATTAGATATGGAAAACAAGACGAAACCCGCAGGTACGGCAACGCTGACAGCCGGTGGCACCACTGTCGAATTGCCGGTATTGGGCGGCTCTGTCGGACCCGATGTCATTGATGTGAAATCGCTTTATGCCCAGACGGGAATGTTCACGCTTGACCCTGGCTTTACGTCAACGGCGAGCTGTGAGTCACAGATTACCTATATTGATGGCGACAATGGTGTGCTGCTTTATCGCGGCTACCCGATTGACCAGCTGGCCAATAATTCCAGCTTCCTCGAAGTCTGCTATCTGCTTCTGAATGGCGAGCTGCCAAACCAGACGAAGCTCGACGAGTACACCAACACAATTACGCATCACACCATGCTGCACACGCAGTTTGATCGCTTCTTCGAAGGCTATCGTCGCGATGCGCACCCAATGGCTGTCATGGTTGGAACTGTCGGCGCGCTGTCAGCTTTCTACCACGACTCACTCGATATTGATGATCCTCATCATCGTATGGTGGCCACGCACCGTCTGATCGCAAAAATGCCAACCATCGCAGCCCGCGCTCACAAATACTCTGTTGGCCAGCCATTCGTTTCTCCGCGCAACGACCTTTCCTATTCCGAAAACTTCCTGCGCATGTGTTTCGCTGTTCCGGCGGAAGACTATGAAGTCAATCCGGTCCTGGCCCGCGCGATGGACAAGATCTTCATCCTTCACGCTGACCACGAACAGAACGCCTCGACGTCTACGGTCCGTCTGGCTGGTTCGTCCGGTGCCAACCCGTTCGCCTGTATCGCTGCGGGTATTGCGTGCCTTTGGGGCCCAAGCCATGGCGGCGCAAACGAAGCTGCATTGAACATGCTTCGCGAAATCGGAAGTGTTGATCGAATCCCTGAGTATGTTCGCCGCGCCAAGGATAAGAACGACTCGTTCCGCCTGATGGGTTTCGGACACCGCGTCTACAAGAACTATGACCCGCGCGCGAAAGTCATGCAGCAAACCTGTCATGAAGTTCTCGACGTCCTCGACAAGCGCGATGAGCCGCTTCTTCAGGTTGCCATGGAACTTGAGAAGATTGCGCTCGAAGACGACTATTTCGTTGAGAAGAAGCTCTATCCGAACATCGACTTCTATTCAGGTATCACTCTGAACGCTCTGGGCTTCCCGGTAGAAATGTACACCGTTCTGTTCGCTCTGGCTCGTACAGTTGGCTGGATCGCTCAGTGGGAAGAAATGACAACTGACGCGACACAGCGCATTGGTCGTCCACGTCAGGTCTACACAGGCTCTCCGGCGCGTGACTATGTGCCTCTGGATCAGCGCGGCTAACACCGCCCCGACACCTTCAAAACAAAAGGCGTTCCTCGGAACGCCTTTTTTTATGCTGTCAGTTCAGTGATCTTCTCTGCGGCCACAACATGCGCTGGTGTCTTCCCCCAGCCCATTTTCCGCACCGCCTCCCTCACCTGTTCTATCTGAGTCCGTCGGTTCGCCTCGTTATCAAGAAGCTTGATCGCCAGATCCGATGTCCGTTCGGCCGAAAACTCGGTCTGCAGCAATTCAGGTACGATTTCTGCGTCCGCCGCGACATTCACCAATGTGAAATAGCTGGCCTTGAACAGGAAAAACTTAGCCAGAAAATAGGTGATCCAACCCAGCTTGTATCCAACGACCATCGGGCACCCTTGTGTGGCCAGCTCAGTGGTCACCGTGCCTGAACATGCCAAGGCCAGATCAGATGCTGCCATAAGATCAGCTTTCTCTGATGGGTCGCGGATAAACCGCGTGCCCTCGGGCCAGTGAAGCGCGGCGTCCTCCAAAGGTTTCGCAATGCCTGGTGACACCAGGACACAAACTTCCAGCTTTTCACCTAGCTGGTCTTTTGTCAGGCAAGCTGCTTCGGCCAGAACAGGGGCGACCCTTCTGATCTCTGATGATCGACTTCCCGGCAAAATCAGCATCAGTTTTGAAGATGTAGAAATTTTGTGGGACTCTCTGAATGCGGCGCCATTCCCCCGTTCCATGCGCGATAGCGCCGGAATGCCGATTACTGTGCATGGCAGACCAAATGGCTCGTAGAACGGCACCTCGAAATCATGCATACACAGCAGGTGATCGACATTCTGCGCCAGTGTTTTCGCGCGCCCTGCCCGCGTGGCCCAGACTTGCGGGCCCAACAGTTTGATCCGTTTGATATGAGGCGCGCGCCTTCGCAACCGTTCGGCCAGACGAATGGTGAACCCCCAGGAATCCACCAGTACGACGGCTCTTGGATTCTGTTCGATAATATAGTCGGTGATGTCATCGGCTAGTTTAATGGCTTTGCCATAAATTTTCAGCGCGTCAGCAAAACCGACAATGCTCAGCGCGGAGATATCGAAAGGAGAGATAAGCCCGGCTTTCTGCAAGCCGTCGCCACCAATCGCAGCGATCGTCAGCGGACCGGCAGACTTCCGAATATGGTTGATCACGTCAGCGGCCAGTTCGTCACCGGAAGGCTCGGCTGATACGAAGATCAGATCGGCGCTCACGGCAGTTCGCCTTTCGCCGTGACGCACACAACTGACATGCCCAGCATATCCGCTAGCCGGATGATCTCCTGCTTGTCGACAAGCAACGCGCCGCCTTCAACAATGGTAATTGTTGAAAGGCCCGCCTCTGATGCAAGTCGAACGGTTGAAGGACCAATGGTTGGCAAATCGACCCGGGCCTCCTGAATAGGCTTGGGGCGTTTCAACAGCACACCAAACCGGTTTTCCTCATCGCCTCGAATATCGTCTGGCAGTTTCGACACCCGGCGCAACATTTCATCCGTGCCTTCCTGTGCCTCTACAGCCAGCACAATGCCTCGCGCCACAACTGCGCCCTGTCCGATATCCAGACGTCCGATCTCGCCAGCGACCTTAAAGCCAACACGGATGTCTTCCCGATCCTGCTCGGTTAGCCGGCGATTGGTGTAATAGCCCGCCTGGCTTTTCAGGCTCTCCACCAGCTCATCCGCGCCGACAACGCGAAACCCTTCGGTTTCGAAGATGGCCACAAGCGATCTGAGCAACGCATCGTCTCCGCGTGTTGCCGCCTTGAGCACCTTTGGCAGGAGAGAAATTGCTTTCAGATCCGGTTTCAGCTTTGAAAAATCTGGACGTCTGACGTTTCCGATCAGAGAGATTGTGTTACATCCTGCAGCACGCAGGGCGTTGATCATCTTCCCGGTTTCAGCAATGCCGCACACTTCGCGCGGGTATTGCTTTTGCCAGTCTTCTTCATAGCCTCGGATAGACACGATAAAGATGTCTTCACCGCGTGCTTTGCGATCTTCGGCGATCAGGCGTGGAACATCGCCCGACCCCGCGATCAGTCCAAGTTTCATTTTCCGCTCCGGAACTGGCATAGCGGTCGGCCACTTCGCTCTTGTCGGGCAAAGTCTATCACAGACATTGCGTGGGTATTCTCACCGTGATCAGCTTCAGCCTTTTTCAGGCGTTCTTCAAAGCTGCCCTCACCCTGAAAGATGGTTTTAACGGCACCATGAATACCACGGATATCGGATTTGCTGAATCCCCGACGCTTTAGCCCGACCACATTCACCGCCGCGATATGGGCATGATTGCCCAGGGTCGAAACAAACGGGATCACGTCGCCAGTTACAACTGACCCGGCACCGACAAATGTGTGCGCTCCGATCCAGCTGTTCTGGTGTATGGCTGCGGCACCGCCCATCCAGACCTGGTCAGCCACGGTACTCCGTCCGCCGACCATCACGCCTGGCGCAAAAACGCATTTGTCGCCGATCTGGCAGTCGTGTCCGATGTGCGTGTTGACCATGAAGTAACAATCCGCCCCAATACGTGTTGGGTGAGCATTCTCAGGGTCTGCCCCTGATATCATGACGTTTTCGCGAATGATGGTTCGCGGACCGATGGTCAGGATGTTCGGCACGTCTGCATTGTTCAGAATCTGCCCTTTGGTGCCGAGGGTCGCGTTCGGATAGCAGACACAGTCATCACCGATATCAGTTCTTCCGGTGATATAGTTATATGCGAGCAATTTAACCCGCTCACCAATCGTGACATCCGGACCGACAATGCAGAACGGTCCGATTTCGGCTGTTTCGGCAATCTTCGCACTGGCATCAACAATCGCGGTTGGATGAATCTGCGCCATGATCAGTCCTTGGAAGATTTGTTTCGGGACGCTGTCTGTTTTGCCAGCCAGGTCATTTCACGAAGCATTGTCCGTAATGGTTTTGCCGGGGATCCGCCCCAGGTCTCACCTGCGGGGACGTCACGCATCAGGCCGGAATAGGCCGCGAGTCTCGCCCCGTCACCGATGGAGATATGATCTGCTGTGCCCACGCGTCCGCCGAACTGCACGCCATCGCCAACCTTGTTCGATCCGGAGATACCGCCAAAAGCAGCAACGGTGCAGTTCCGACCGATTTCAACGTTGTGAGCAACCTGAACGAGGTTATCGAGACGTGTCCGCTCGCCGATGACGGTGTCATCAAAGACTCCGCGGTCGACACAACAACACGAGCCGATAGATACATGGTCTTGAATGATCGTACGCCCAAAGTGTGGTGCGTGAATAATACCGTCCGGGGTGGCCACAACGCCAAACCCGGTACCACCAATCACTGAATTGGCCTTGATCACCACGCCATTGCCAATCAGCGCACATTCCATAACCACGCCGGGTGCGATCTGACAATCAGACCCAATTCGGACGCCGGGGCCAATGACGGCGTTCGGGCCAATGATTGTTCGTTCGCCGATTTCCACGCCTTGCCCGATAACCGCATTCGATCCGATACGCGCTGTGGCAGCGATACGCGGTTCACCCAGGTCATCGCCCGGGGCTTCCAGCGTTCGCTGTTTCAGGAATTCGATGGCAGCCTTTGAAAAGGCCATCCGCGGCCAGTCCACAACAATCCCGGTTACGCTACCGGGTAAATGCTCGGCCGCGTCCTGGCGGAGGAAGCAAGCAGATGCATCGGGGCTGATCTGAGACGCCTGTTCTGGCCGTTTACCTTCGAAAAAACAGACGGCACCGGCCTCGGCTCCGTCAAACGAGCCAACAGTTACGATTTCGACGTCGGCATCGCCCTGAACAATGCCGCCAGACAGCGATGCCAGTTCGGCAACCGTAACCCGCTTGTCGCGATGATAGAATCTCAGATCATGCATATAGCCGTCAAGCCCTTACTGGCCGTTAGACGACTGTGGTTGATCCGGCAATGACACCCGCTGAACCGTGATGGTCGGAGCGATCTTGTCCAATTCAGTAACAACATCGTTCGTAATGTCCGCAGACGCATCAGCGACGAACACATTGGTCTTGTCGATGACGATCTTGCCACCACGGTTGGCGCGAACTGTTTCAACAGCTGTGCGCATTTTCTGACCGAAAATCTGAAGCGCTGTGCGTTCTGTCGCGACCAGTTCACGTCCGCGTTTCTCGCTTTTCATTGCGTAGGTTTCGACCTTGCGGGTGTAGGCCTTGCCCTGAGCCACAAGTGCCTGATCGGCTCGAACCTGCTCCGCTGTTTTGCCCTGAAGTTTCGCGTCCAGAGACTGCTTTTCTGTCGCCAGTGCGTTTTTTTCAGGGGTCAGTTCGGATTCCATGGTCTTGCCGATCTGTTGAACCTTGGCGCTGAGGTCCTGTCCAGCCTTGCTGCTGACAAACACTTTGGCCGTATCAACGACCAGCACGTCCTGGGCCATGCTGATTGGAGCTGAAAAACAGACTGCGACGGCAAGGCCGAGACCGGCTGCGATTTTGTTCAGTTTGGACATGGTGGGATACCCTTTCGTCAAACTAGAATTGAGTGGATGTGCTGAAACGGAAAGTTTCAGTTCTGTCGTATTCTTCCTTGGAGAGGATTTGCGAGAAGTCGAACCGGATCGGACCGAACGGTGAGTCCCAGAATACACTGAGACCAGCCGATGCCCGAAGCGACAACTCGTCTTGCGTGCTCAGGACACGCGAGCCAATGACGTTGCCGTTCGCGTCGGTCAGATCGATAGACTGAACCGGTGTTTTATCCTCGTCATCCAGCATGCCCACTGTACCGAATTCGGTGAACAGGGACGTTTTGATGCCGTATTCCTCCGGAAGGAAATTTGGAACGGTCAATTCGACGGTACCAATACCGTATGCTTTACCGCCCAGCGAGCTCTGATTGTTGACGCGCACCACATCCGTCACGTTACCATCGACGTCAAAGTCGGTGTAAACGTCACGTGGACCGATACCTGCCACGTCAAATCCCCGGAAAGAGTTGCCACCTTTGAAGAAGCGGTTGTTGATCCGCAGGTCATCATCATTGAACGCGGTCACATAACCACCAGACAGACGCAGAGAGGCGATAAACTCACGCCAGATGCCGCGATAGATTGTACCGACAGCTTCCGTCCGCAGATAGAATACGTCGCCGCCAATACCGGAGACTTCCTGGCTGAACGATGTTGTGAAGCCACGGGTCGGACGGATTGGATCGTTTCTCCGGTCCCATGTCAGCGAGTAACCTAGAATGGATGACAAATCCTCGCGCTCCTGACGGCAGAGCGAAGAGCGGTCGAGGTTCAGCGTATTACACTGGTCAACGATCTGACCAGTCGGGTTGCCGTCATCGTCAGTTGGAATGTTGCCCGGTATGGCTTCGATTGGGATCAGAAGGTTACGATCGAGGAAGTCCGGATCATAAACAAGGTTCCCATTGTCATCGATGATGACGTTCCGGTCACGGATTTCGACGTCATCCTGACGCAGCGTGTAACGGAAGCTCAGATTGCTTCGGTCTGTCAGTGGGAAGCCAAGGCGAACACCACCGCCAATTGTCTGAGTTTCATAGTCGGCAATATCGAGGAAGTCGGTGCGTGTCGAGAACACGTCCAGACCAGCGACGAGGTTCCGATCGAGGAAGCGAGGTTCGGAGAATCGAAGATCAACGGTCTGTTGGCGCGAGCTCGTCTGAACCCGTCCACGAACGAACTGTCCGCGACCACGCCAGTTACGCTCCGTCACGTTCAGGTCGAGCAGGAATGAATCGACAGACGAGAAACCAGCCGCAAACGAGACTTCACCGGTTGGCTGTTCCTGTACCGCCACATCAATCACCGTCCTGTCCGCGAGCGAGCCCGGGCTTTCGGAAACAGTTACGTCCTTGAAGAATCCAAGAGACCGGACCCGGTTCCGGGACTGGTCAAGCAATACGCGGTTAAAGGCATCACCTTCCGATATCCGGAGCTCACGGCGGATTACACGGTCCAGCGTGCGTGTGTTACCGACAATGTTGATGCGCTCAATATAAACGCGAGGGCCTTCATCGAGTGCGAAGGTGATATCAACCGTACGGGTGTCAGGATTGCGTTCCACGCGCGGACGAACATCCACAAACGCGTAGCCGGCCACACCAGCGGCGAAGGTGAGAGAATCGACGGAATCCTCAATCAGATCACCACGGAATTGCGTACCTTCGCGGATCGGCACGATGGCGCGCAACGCATCGCTATTCAGCTTGTCGAGTGCGGTCTCAACCTTGATCTCGCCAAACTCGTATTTCTCGCCTTCGTCGATTGTGAAGGTGATGTAGAAGTCTTCCTGATCCGGGGTCAGCTCTGCAACAGCTGAAACCACGCGGAAGTCGGCATAGCCTTGATTCGAATAGAACTGACGCAGCAATTCGCGGTCATATTCAAGACGGTCCGGGTCATAGTTGTCATTCGAGCTGAAGAACCGCCAGAAGCGGGACTGACGCGTAACAATTTCGCTGCGCAAACGACGGTCGGAGTATTCTTCATTGCCGATGAAGTTGATCGAACGAACACCCGTCACTGTACCTTCTGAAATTTCAAAGATCAGATCGACACGGTTCTGGTCGAGCGGTTTGTATTGCGGGGTCACATTAACCGAGAATCGGCCAGACCGGCGGTAAAGCTCGAGAATTTTCTGAACGTCAGACTGAACACGCGCCGCTGTAAAGACGCCCCGCGGTGCGGCCTGGATTTCTTCTCGAAGCTTGTCATCATCAAGCGCATTGTTACCTTCGAAGATAACCTGGTTAATGATTGGGTTCTCCACGACCTGCACAACCAGATCGTCGCCGTCACGGGCAATCACGACGTCAGCGAAGAGGCCGGTCGCGAACAAAGTCTTCAAAGACAGATCCACTCGGGATGGATCAAAAGGCTGGCCCGGCTCAAGAAGCAGATAAGATTCGATTGTGCGGGATTCGATCCGTTCATTGCCCTGAACAATGACACTCCGGATCGGGTCGCTATTGTCTGCCTGCTGAGCGGATGCTTCCAGAGCAATCGGCCCGCCGATGAGCGCCGATCCTGTAAGCACTGTGGTAATCGCCATTGCGCTGGCCAAGACTGATCGCATTACTACACCCGTATTCCCAAATTCGATTTCTCCCGGGTAGACTACAACCCGTGGAAAACCTCAAGAAGCCCCGTCTCCTGAAAGTCACCGAAGGTGATGACAATCACCATCATGACCAGAAACGCAAGCGTTAAAGACACACTGACCGTTTGTATACGCTCAGAGGGGCCGCGCCCAGTTACGGCTTCGTAAGCGTTGAAAACAACTTGTCCACCGTCGAGTACCGGAAGCGGCAGAATATTCAGGAAACCGACCGCCACAGAAATGAAAGCGCAGAGCTCGACCTGCGCCAGCGCAAGGATCATCAGGCGCTGCGCAAAAGTCGTTTCCTGCTCCAGCGATACCTTCGCCGTGGTGCCCACAGCATTCGCAATGCCGACAGGGCCTGACAGCATATGGACAGATTCTTCACCGCTGATGATTCTCGAAATCATGCGGACCGACGTGGAAACCGTATTGATCGTTTCGCCAACGCCGTGCCCAACGGCTTCGATAGGTTTGAGCCGGTTGCGATCCACAAGACGCGGGCGGTACTCAATGCCCAGCTTGCCGGTTTTCTGCGTGATTCCGATACCATTATCCATTTCGGCGCGTTGCGGGGTCGCCTTCAGGTCGATTTCCTGCGTTCCCCGCAAAACGGTGAAGTAGATTTCCTTGCCTGAGGACAGTTTGATTTCCTGATGAAAACGGTCCTGTCGCTGAGCATCATGACCATTAATATCGAGGAAGATATCGCCTGGCAGAAGGCCGGCAGCTTCTGCAGCGCTGCCTTCTTCCACCTGAATGACCTCAATTTCATAGCGAGGGCTGCCGAACACCATGCTGAAACCGGCGAAAATCGCAATTGCCAGAACGAAATTTGCCGCTGGCCCCGCTATTGCGACCACCATTCGCTTCCATGGTGAGAGGTCCGTGAACAACACGCCTTCAGGAACCGGGTCACCTTCTTCTGCGAACTTTTCGTTGTACCAGCTGACAAAGCCGCCAAGCGGCAGAAGACTCAGCTTCCACATGGTGCCGCGCTTATCGCGCACGCCGAAGATCTGGGGGCCAAAGCCCATCGAAAAGGATTTTGTCGACGCGTTAAACAGCCGGCCTGCCCAATAGTGTCCAAGCTCGTGAATCACGATCACGATGGAGATCATCAACAGCGGAAAGAAGGAATAGACGAATATATTGAACAGCATGCCCGAGCTCTAAGCGACGAAATCAGCCGAAAGGCTGGCTTCTATCCAGTTGTTTACGCATTGCGTTACCAGCAGCACATCGTCAATGCTGGTGACGGCGGATGGCATCTCATTGCTTCCCATGTCCAATGCTTTTTCCAGCATATCCTGAACAAGTGTTGAAATGTCGAGAAATCCGCAGCGTCCGTTCAGGAATGCATGTCCGGCCGCCTCATTCGCTGCATTATAGACACAGGTGCCGAGCATCCCTGCCCGGCTCGCTTCACGGGCCAGACGAATGGCTGGAAATCTGTGCAGATCGGGTTCGTGAAAATCAAGCTGTGCCAGCTTTATCAAGTCCAGTCGCTTTACATCGGTCGTGATCCTGCGCGGCCAGGACAGGGCATGCGCAATCGGTGTCCGCATATCGGGTTCGCTCAACTGTGCAAGAACCGACCCGTCAGTATAGTATACCATGGAATGAATGATGGATTGTGGATGCACCAGTACATCAATCCGGGCTTCCGGCAGATCGAACAGATAGGCGGCTTCGATTAGCTCAAGGCCCTTATTCATCATGGTGGCACTGTCGAGAGAGTTTTTCGCGCCCATTTCCCAGTTCGGATGTGCCAGAGCGGTCGCAGGCTTGGCTGCACGCATTTCATCCATCGAAGCTGTTCGAAATGGTCCACCTGAAGCGGTCAGGGCAATTTTTTCGACTGTGACGTCGTTCTCAAGGACCTGGAAAATCGCATTATGCTCAGAATCAACGGGCAAAATGGCGACATCATTCTGTCGAGCGCGTTCCAGCATCAATGGACCCGCGCAAACCATGGTTTCCTTATTGGCCAGTAGAATCGTATTCCCGGCCTCAATCGCGGATAGAGTTGGCAAAAGCCCCGCCGTGCCCGAAATCGCGGCCATGGTCTTGTCGACCGGACGGGCCGCTGCGTCGAGAGCGGCAGCCGCCCCGGCAGCGCAACTGATACCGGTATTTGCGAGATTGGACTTGAGCCGGGCAAACTGAGAGTCGTCAGCGATTACCGCATGGCTTGCCCGGGCCTCGATCGCCTGACTGGCAAGCCGGTCAGCATTGCTTCCGGCGATCAGCGTGTCGATCTCAAAAGCGCCTGGCTCAATCGTGTTGTAGTGTGACGTTACACTCAGGGTCGATTCACCGATAGATCCGGTGGAGCCCAATACGGTAATTTTCATGCCGCCTCCAATCCGAGATACGCGTATGGCAAATCGGGGATGAAGAGCAACATCAGAGACACACAGATCAACGTCGCAGAGAAGGAATCCAGCCGGTCGAGAACCCCGCCATGTCCGGGAATGAGTTTGCCGGAATCCTTTACGCCATATCGCCGTTTCCAGAATGACTGCGCCAGATCTCCAAGTTGAGCCACAATGCTCAGAAGAGACGCAAACAAGAACCAGGAAAGCGCAGAGGCCCCTGTCAATCCGGCCAGGAAAACGCCAATCAGCGCGGCACAGATGACGGCGCCAGCAGCTCCTGACCAGGTTTTGTTGGGGCTACCGGTTGGTGAAAGCTGAGGGCCGCCAAACCCCCGTCCGGCAAAATAGGCCGCAATATCGGTCGCCCAGACGCAGACCATGATCGTTACGGTCAGTGTCAGGCCAATTTCAGATTGTCCGCGCACGAATATCAGAGACAAAACGGCCGCTGAAACCAGAACAAAGCCCAGGAACTGCCAAAGGGGATTTCTCTGCCTCCCCAGAAAAAGAGCGGCCAGCACGGTTATCATGATCCCGGCAATGATAAGCCCTGCATAGTCTGGCATACATTGTAGGACCAGGCACTGAGCTAGAATGCACACAGCCCCCAGATGCCAGACCAGTCGACGCGTGGGTTCGCCGGATGTGACCTGCCAGTACTCAAACCACATGGCGACGCCCACAAGCGCGCAGGCGAGCATGAGAACTGGACCACCGCTCCAGACGACGACAAGCCCCGCTGGCACCATGACTGAGGCCGAGACAATGCGGATGACGAGCGTATCGTCTGATATTTTTTTTCCGGTTTCAGCCATCATGAGACGTTGTGGGTTGTCTCTATCAGACCGCCAAATCGTCTCTCCCTTGAGTGATAGGTGCTGATGGCGTCATAGAGTTCTTTTTCGCCGAAATCCGGCCAGTGGCAATCCACAAACAAAAGCTCCGAATAAGCGATCTGCCAGAGCATGAAATTGCTGATGCGATACTCGCCACTCGTGCGGATAAGGATGTCCACCGGGGGCGAATCTTTGAACCAGAGATGGGATTCAACCGTCTCGCGCGTGATATCCTCGGCGCGCATGTCGCCGTTCTCGCAAGCCTGAGCGATCTCTCGGCAGGCTTCTGTAATTTCATCCTGACTGCCATAGTTGAAGGCGATATTCAGATTGAAGGCGGAGTTCGTTCGCGTTTCGCGTTCTGCGTCATTCAAAAGGTTCAGAACGTCCTGTGGCAGACCGGTGCGTGTGCCGATGACACGAACCCTGACGCCTTCAGCTTTGAGTTTTTTGAGATCCTGCCGCACATAAAGGCGGAGCAAGGCAAAAAGTGACGAGACTTCCGCGGCAGGACGCTTCCAGTTTTCGGTCGAAAAAGAAAAGACCGAGAGCGTGTCGAGACTGGTATGCCGACACGCCTCCACAGTTTTCCGAAGCGCCTCTACGCCGCGTTCGTGGCCTACCTCTCTCGGCAGGCCACGCATATTGGCCCAGCGACCATTACCATCCATGATGATGGCGATATGGCGGGGGGCAGAGACGTCTTCATCGGACACAGCATTCAGGACATCACGCAGATCAGACCTGCATGATCTCCTCCTCCTTCCCTTTCAACGCTTCATCGACGCGCTTGATCATTTTATCGGTCAGCTTTTGAACGTCGTCAGCAAGCAATTTCTGCTCGTCTTCGCTCAGATCGCCGGCTTTCTGCATCTTTTTGAGCGCTTCCATTCCGTCACGGCGAACGTTACGAATCGCAACACGTGCGGCTTCTGCATATTTGCCAGCCAGTTTTGCAAGCTCTGCACGACGCTCTTCATTGAGCGGCGGGATAGGAATACGCAAATTCTGACCGTCGACCACCGGGTTCAGACCAAGGCCAGACTCGCGAATCGCTCGGTCCGCCGCGCCAACATTCGCCTTGTCCCAGATATTCACCGCCAGCATGCGGGATTCCGGCACCGAGATGGAACCAACCTGATTCAAAGGTGTGGTTGCGCCATAGGCTTGCACCGTTATGTTGTCGAGCAGGTTGACCGATGCGCGGCCTGTGCGCAGTCCACCAAATTCCTGGCTGAGAGAGCCCAGAGCGCCTTCCATACGGCGCTTGAGATCGGCTTCGTCGTAATCGACTTCTTCTGACATGTTTGTTTCCTCAAGAATTGCCGATAACGGTGCAAACCCCCTGCCCGGTCAGCACGTCATGAAGCGCGCCTTCCTTGTGCAGGTCGAACACCACAATCGGAATATCACTATCACGTAACAGGCTTACCGCGGACGCGTCCATAACCCGCAAGTCCTGCGCCAGCACTTGTTGATAGTCGAGTTGGTCATAACGTTCGGCTTCAGGATCCTTTTTCGGATCGGCCGAATAAACGCCATCCACCTGCGTGCCTTTCAGCATGGCATCGCAATCCATTTCGGCGGCCCGCAAGGCCGCGCCTGTGTCGGTGGTAAAGTATGGGTTCCCAGTCCCAGCCGCAAATATCACGATACGGCCTTTCTCCATGTGCCGGATCGCCTTGCGGCGGATGAACGGCTCGCACACGGTAGGCATCGGAATGGCAGATTGAACGCGGGTGGGGACGCCGATCTGTTCAAGCGCGTTCTGCATGGCCAGCGCGTTCATCACAGTGGCCAGCATGCCCATATGGTCAGCTTGTGCGCGTTCCATACCCTGGGCTGCGCCTGAAAGACCCCGGAAAATATTGCCGCCGCCAATGACGAGGCAGAGTTCAGCGCCCGATTTGGCGGCTGCGGATATACCCTTCGCAAGGTTATCGCAGGCGGCCATATCAATGCCAAAGGACGAAGCGCCCATAAGCGCTTCACCTGAAATTTTCAGAAGTACGCGGCGGAACCGAAACTCGGTCTCTGGGTTGGCTGATCCATCATCCATATCCGGCTCCATCGCTCAAACATACAAACTTTGACCGGATTCGCAGGAACCCGGCCATAGCATTATTAGCTTGATTTTGTCGCCGCTGCGACTTCAGCCGCAAAATCAGCTTCTTCTTTCTCAATGCCTTCGCCAAGCACGAAATGGCGGAATCCAACGAGCTCAGCATTCTGAGACTTGATGAAATCTTCAACCGACTCGTCCGGATTCATGACGAATGCCTGCTCAACAAGAACAACTTCCTTGTAGAACTTCTTGATGCGGCCTTCAATCATCTTCTCGATGACATTGTCTGGCTTGCCGGACTCTTTGGCTTGCTCGGTCAGAACCTTGCGCTCACGCGCGATGAGCTCAGGGTCGAGTTCGTCTGTCGTGGCAGCGGCCGGGCTGGTTGCTGCGATGTGCATCGCAACCTTGCGGCCAGCGTCAACCAGATCGTCGCTTGCGTCACCTTTCAGCGCAACCAGAACGCCGATACGACCAAGGCCTTCGGCAGTTGCACTGTGGATATAGCTCGTGACAACGCCTTCAGGCGATTCGAGTTTTTCGACGCGGCGAAGCGTCATGTTCTCACCGATCTTTGCAATCAGACGTGTGATCTGATCAGCGATCGTACCATCACCCTCGGTCGCAGGCGCGGCCAGAAGACCTTCTTTGGTGCCGTCCGTGTCGAGCGCAGCATTTGCGATGCTGAGAAGTGCAGACTGAAAGCCTTCATTGCGCGCAACAAAGTCCGTTTCAGCGTTCAGCTCAACAACGACGCCGGTTTTCCGGTCATCGGAAACAACAGCAGCAACGAGGCCGTCAGCCGCTACGCGGTCAGCCTTTTTCGCAGCCTTTGAGAGGCCTTTCTTGCGCAGCCAGTCAACGGCTGCTTCCATGTCGCCATCGCTTTCGACGAGTGCCTTCTTGGCATCCATCATGCCTGCGCCGGACATTTCGCGCAGTTCCTTAACAAGGGCTGCAGTTATCTGGGCCATAATTCCAACCTTTTATTCTGGTTTAAGCGTCAGTGGATTCTTCAGCGGCTGCTTCGCCGCCTTCCGCTGTCTCTTCTTCTGATTCTGCGACAGAAAGATCAGCAAGCGCCGCATCTGTGATGTCTTCAGACTCGCCCAGATCAATACCAAGGCCCGCTGTTGATTCAGCCAGACCGTCGAGAACAGCGTCCGCGATCAGATTGGCGTAAAGCGCAATCGCGCGTGCTGCGTCGTCATTGCCCGGGAACGGGAAATCGACATCGTCAGGATCACAGTTTGTGTCGACAACGGCGACGACTGGAATGCCAAGCTTCTTGGCTTCCTTGATGGCGATCTGCTCTTTGTTGGTGTCGATGACGAACATAAGGTCCGGGCGGTCGCCCATATCCTGGATACCGCCAAGCGCACGCTCAAGCTTTTCGCGCTCACGCTCACGGTTGAGAAGCTCTTTCTTCGTCAGACCAGTAGCCGCTGCATCCTGAGACAGAAGCTCAGTCAGCTCTTTCAGGCGACGAATGGAGTGAGAAACGGTCGACCAGTTGGTCAGCGTGCCACCGAGCCAGCGATGGTTCATATAGTATTGTGCACAACGCTGAGCGGCTTCCGCAATCGGGTCAGCAGCCTGGCGCTTCGTGCCTACGAACAGAACGCGTCCGCCCTTTGCAACCGTTTCACGCACTTTCACCAGCGCCTGGTGAAGAAGCGGAACAGTTTTCGAAAGGTCGATGATGTGGATGTGGCTGCGATCCCCGTAGATGTATTGCTTCATCTTAGGGTTCCAGCGGTGGGTCTGGTGACCAAAGTGAACGCCAGCTTCAAGCAGCTGGGCCATAGTAAATTCTGGCAAAGCCATTTCTTTTTCTCCTATCCGGTTAGCCGCCGCAGACAAAGCCAGACCAGAATTGGCCCAGCACCGGATGCACAAGTGCTGTCCGCGTGTCGGAATGATCGTGGCTTATACAGAGTTTGGACCGAGACGCAACCGTCTCTTACGCCGCGAGTTCCTTTACGCTTCGAACCCCGGCTGAGGACTTCAGAAGCTGAGCCGCGCCGGTGTTTACCGCATACTTGCCCGGAAGGCTGACAATCGCCGTTGAGCCGCCCTGAATTTCGATCTCCAGATGGATCACGCCGCGCTCATTTGTGGTGATCCGTTCGAGCTGGCGGGACACTTCAGCGATGATTTCTGGTGAGACTCCCTGATCGAGACTGACGAGCAATCCCTTCGGCGCGCCGAGATTGGCCTGATCAAGTGGAATGGCGCCATCCATGGAAAGACGAAGCTCTTCATCTCTGACCCGCGAACGGATACGGGCAATCACTGAAGCGCCCGGCTCGATAATATCCCGAATTTCCATCAGCGTTTCGGGCGGCACCATCACCTCGAACTCACCTGTGGGGTCAGACAGGGTGACGTAGGCAAACTTGCCGCCCGACTGGGCCGGCTTCTCGACACGGGCGCGAACAATGCCCATCATCTCGATGGCGGACTTATCCTGCGCGACATCAGCTAGGTTCATGGCAAGCGTGATCCGATCGCGCGCTCCGGCCAGCAAGAGCCCATCAAGCGGGTGACCGCTGAGATAAAACCCGACTGCCTTGAACTCATGATCGAGCTTGGTCGTTGAGCTCCACACGGCCGTTTTCGGCAATGGCGCGCGGATGACGGCCTTGTCCTCTCCAAAAAGGCTGACCTGAGACGATGCGCGGTCTTCCGCGGCCGAATTCGCCGTGGCGACCAGCACATCGACAGAAGCGAGTGCCCGCGCGCGGTTGGGTTCCAGGCTGTCAAACGCGCCCGATTTGGCGAGCGATTCCATGCATTTTCGATTGACGTGTCGCGGGTCAACGCGCTCAGCAAAGTCATGCAGGCTTTCAAACCGGCCCGCTTTGCGGATCTCGGCGACATGTTTCATCGCCTCCATCCCGACGCCCTTGATCGCACCGAGCGCGTAGACGATCTGGCCGTCACGAACATCAAAGTCTGGTTCGCATTCATTGATGTCCGGCGCTTTCACCGGAATACTGAGACGCTTTGCCTCCTGGAAGAACGCCGCCAGCTTATCAGTATTCTGGATATCGAGGCTCATCGAAGCGGCCAGAAACTCCATCGGGTGATTGGCCTTGAGATATCCTGTCTGGTAGGAAATCACCGCATAGGCGGCGGCGTGGGATTTGTTAAAGCCATAGCCCGCGAATTTTTCCATTACGTCAAAAATGTGATCTGCCTGTTTGGCCGGGACATCTTTCTCCGCAGCACCGGCAATAAAGCGTTTGCGCTGCTGGACCATTTCTTCGACTTTTTTCTTACCCATGGCCCGACGCAACATGTCGGCTTCACCGAGTGAATAACCAGCCAGCTCCTGAGCCATCCGCATAACCTGCTCCTGATATACAGGCACGCCATAGGTCTCTTCCAGGATGGGTTTCAGCAGCGGGTGGTAATAGTCCGCCTCTACGCGTCCGAATTTCACATCCACAAACACGGGGATGTTGTCCATCGGGCCTGGACGGTAGAGCGAGATGATCGCGATCACATCTTCAATGGAGCCCGGGCGCACCTTTTTGAGTGTGTCGCGCATGCCCTGACCCTCGAGCTGGAACACGCCCAGCGTGTCGCCATCTGACATCAGATCGTATGTGGCCTGATCATCAAAGGTTCGCCACTCGGGGGGCATTTCTGCGTCGGACTTTCCAAGAAAACCGAGCGCGCGCTGAACAACCGTGAGGGTTTTGAGCCCCAGAAAGTCGAACTTTACCAGCCCGGCCAGCTCAGCCCATTTCATGTTGAGCTGCGTTGCAGGTAGATCTGACCTTGGATCGCGAAAAAGTGGTGTCAGCTCAACGAGTGGACGATCACCGATCACAACGCCGGCCGCGTGTGTACCGCAGTTCCGGTAAAGACCTTCCAGCGCTAACGCCCTGTCCAGAAGTTCGCCAACCAGTGGGTCGCGATCCTTCTCCTCATCGAATTTGGGCTCGTCGGCAATGGCGTCTTTCAGCTTGGGCGGTTTGGCGGGATTGAACGGGATCAGTTTGGAGAGCCGATCAACCTGGCCATAGGGCATTTGCATGACCCGGCCCACATCTCGAACCACAGCCTTGGCCTGCAAGGTACCAAAGGTGATGATTGAGGCGACGTTTTCAGCGCCGTACTTATCCCGCACATAGCGGATCACTTCGCCCCGTCGCTCCTGACAGAAGTCGACGTCAAAGTCCGGCATGGATACACGTTCGGGGTTCAGGAAGCGCTCGAAAAGCAGACCAAACCGGAGCGGATCGAGATCAGTGATCAGCAGCACCCAGGCAACGAGTGAGCCTGCGCCCGACCCCCTGCCCGGCCCGACGGGAATGTCCTGTTCCTTGGCCCATTTGATGAAGTCCGAAACGATCAGAAAATAGCCTGGGAACCCCATCTTCTCGATGATCCCCAGCTCGAAATCCAGACGTTCCTGATAGTCCTCCCGGCTGCCATATAGTTTTTCGGCTTTCGCCAGTCGTGCCTGAAGGCCATCGTTTGCCTGAGCACGAAGCTCATCTGCCTCGCTTCGTCCGAACCCACCATCAAAGGTCGGCAGGATCGGCTTTCGCAACCGGGGACGAACACCGCAACGCTGCGCGAGTTCAATTGTCGCTTCTACGGCTTCCGGGAGGTCTTCAAAGAGCTCCACCATTTCATCGGGTGATTTGAGGTAATGCTGATCGGTAATCCGGTGACGCTCTGTCTGGCCGACATAATTACCGTTCCGAATACACATCAAAGCATCATGTGCGGCGTGATCATCCTGGTTCAGAAACCGCGCATCCTGCGTTGCGATCAGAGGCAGATCGAGCGCATAAGCCGCATCTATAAGCAATGGCTCTGTCGCAATTTCCTGGGGTTCGTCGTGTCGCTGAATTTCGACATAGCACCGGCCCGGATAGGCATCTGCCAGTCGCTTCAGCTGTGCTGTCACCTGTTCAGGCTTGCCGCGCTGGGCCGCCTGTCCTGCCGCGCCAAACGCACCACCGGACAGAACAATCAACCCGTCAGTATCTTCAAACAGATGATGTTCACGCAGGACAGGAACACCATTCTCACTTTCGAGATAGGCGAAAGATGCCAGCGCCATCAGCCGTTCATATCCGATCTCGTCCTGCGCATAGATCGACAATCTGTACGTGTCGGCATCATGTTCAGGCGGCAGAACGTCAAAGGCGCAGCCCATAATGGGCTGAACGCCCACGCCAGCCAGTCCTTCAGCAATTTCGAGCGCACCAAACAGATTGTTGTGATCAGTCACGGCCAGCGCAGGCACACCCTGACCTTCCGCCCAGCCAATTAAAGCTTTGGACGTGATCATGCTCTCCAGAAGCGAAAATGCCGACCGGATGCCAAGATGGATGAATTTCGGGGTAATCAGTGTGTCGCTCATGATCGCTCGCCTTCCGGGATCAGTCTGAACGAGAAGCGCGCGTGTTAAAAGATCAACCCGGCGAGAAAGCTGTGAGCTTTCCGTCCGTGATGGTCACAGCCCGGTCCATATATTTGATCAGGTCGAGATTGTGGGTCGCAATCAGCATGGCGAGCCCTTCGGTACGGCCAATTTCAATCAACTGGGCAAAGACAGCTTCAGTCGTGCGCGTATCGAGATTGCCCGTGGGCTCGTCAGCGATTATGATTCGCGGTCGATTTGCCAGAGCGCGCGCGATGGCGACGCGCTGTTGTTCACCGCCGGACATTTCCATTGGCTGGTGTTTCAGCCGATGTCCCAATCCCATGCGTTCAAGCAAGTCCGTTGCCCTCGCGCGGGCCTCCTTGCGGCTGACATTGCTCAGAAACAGTGGCGCGGCGACATTGTCGACGGCGTTGAACTCAGGCAGAAGATGATGGAACTGATACACAAAGCCGAGTTCTGTCCGGCGTTTGAGTGTCAGTTGTCGATCCTTCAATTTCAGGCAATCCACGCCATTGAGAACGACTTCTCCGGAGTTTGGACGCTCTAGAAGACCAGCTGTATGCAACAGCGTCGATTTGCCAGATCCGGATGGCCCAACCAGCCCGACCAACTCGCCGCGATTGAGCGTCAGATCGACACCACGCAACACCTCAATACCGGTTTTCCCTGGTCTGTAGGTTCGGACGATATCGCGGAGCTCGAGGACAGGCTGTTCCATCATTCCGACCTCAAAGCTTCAACGGGATCCAGCCGCGCCGCATTCCAGCTCGGCAGCAGTGCAACGAAAAGTGACACAAGGAAGGCATATCCGCAGGCAAACGCCACTTCGGTCCAGTCAATCAATGCCGGAATGTACGGCAGACCATAAACATCCGGGTTCCAGATCGCGCCTCCGGAAAGGAAATTCAGGAAGTCCTGGATCGGTTCGATATAAACGCAGAACAATACGCCGAACCCAAGCCCCAGAAGCATGCCGGCAATCCCCAGAATGCCGCCAATCATCAGAAAGACGCGTAAAACCGTACCCCGACTGGCCCCCATGGTACGAAGGATGGCGATATCCCTGCCCTTGTTCTTCACCAGCATGACAATGCCCGTGATAATGTTCAGCGCCGTGATGGTAATCAGTACGCCAAAGATCAGGCGCATCATACTCTTCTCGACCTGAAGCGCACCTACAATGCCGCGATAAATCTGCTCCCAGGTCTGAAACGGCATTCCCATTGGCAGATGTTCATTTGCGATGCGTTTGGAGACAGCATCAACATTTCGCGGCTCGCTGATCCGGAGCTCGACAACGGGATAGCGATCCCGATGGTTGAAGAATAATTGCGCCTGCGACAATGGCATCAGGATCAGAACATCGTCCAGGGGATTGGCATTGCCTGCAAAAATCTCAAAAACCCCAAGCACTTCATACGTCTTTTTGCGCGGTACGACGCCGCCAACGGTCGACGCGCCCTCCGGCGCAATCAGGGTAAGTGAGTCGCCCGCAAAAACGCCCAACCGTCGCGCCATACGTTCTGAGATCAGAATACCGTCGCCGCCAAATCGCCCTTCGCCAAAGCCTTCTGTCGAACCGTTGAACAATTGCCCCTTGAGGTAATCCAGCGTCATGGCATCCTCGGGCCTGATACCGCGAACATATGCGCCTTCAGCCCGGCCAGGTGCGGACGCCAGAACAGCCCCCTCAACCAGCGGCATGACGCCAGTGACTTCTGGAATAGCCGTCAGCTTGGCTTCCAGCTCGTCTATTTCCATAGAGGAATAGGCCTGAGTGTAGAGCCGGATATGACCTGAATTTCCCAGGACGCGATTGATCAGCTCAGTCTGAAAACCGTTCATGATCGACATGACGATGATCAGCGCAGCAACCGCCAGCATGATACCAACGAGCGAGAGAATGGAAACAACCGCCACACCGCCATGTTCGCGGCGTGCCCGAATATATCGAAACGCCAGAGACCGTTCATACGCCCCGAACGGGCTGTCTTTCAGGGCGGAACGGTCGGTCATGTTTAGCCCTGCTTTGCGGTCAGCTTGTTGAGAGCCGCGTCCAGCGGCAATTCTTCCTTCTCGCCGCTTGCCCGGTCACGCAATTCAACGACGCCTTTTTCCAGACCCTTCGGTCCGATCACAAGGACGTATGGCAAGCCAATAAGTTCCATGGTTGAGAACTTCACACCTGGACGCTCGTCCCGATCGTCATACAGCGGGTCAAGACCGGCTTTTGTGAGCGTTTCGTAGGCGGTGTCGCAAGCCGCAGAAACAGAGCCGTCTTTGTCTTTCATCGACACGATACCGACGCCAAATGGTGCGACAGCCTTTGGCCAGACAATTCCATTCTCGTCATGGCAGGCTTCGATAATGCCGCCAACCAGCCGTGACACACCAATACCGTAGGAGCCCATTTCGACAGGAATGGATTTGCCGTCCTTGTCCATCACATTGGCTTTCATCGGGCCGGAATATTTATCTCCAAAATAGAAGATATGGCCGACTTCGATACCGCGCGCCGCCATTTTCCGGTCTTCCGGAATCGCATTGAACGCAGCTTCATCGTGCATTTCGTCCGTCGCGGCATAATACTTCGTGCGCTTTTCAAGTTCCGGCTCCAGATCGCCGTCAAAGTCGAAATCCAAACCGGGCGCAGGAATGTCCAGCAGAGCGCTGTCACAGAACACCTCGCTCTCGCCGGTCTCTGCCAGAATGATGAATTCATGGCTCAGATCGCCGCCAATTGGGCCGGTATCGGCCTGCATTGGAATGGCGGTCAGCCCCATCCGGTCAAACGCATTCAGATAAGCGCAGTACATTTTCTGATAGGAACGGCGCGCGCTCGCCTCATCCACATCAAACGAGTAAGCATCCTTCATCAGGAATTCGCGTCCCCGCATAACGCCAAAACGCGGGCGGATTTCATCGCGGAATTTCCATTGGATATGATAGAGATTGAGCGGCAATTGCTTATAGCTCCGCACATAGCTGCGGAACACGTCCGTGATCATCTCTTCATTGGTTGGTCCGAACAGCATGTCGCGGTCATGGCGGTCAGTGATGCGCAGCATCTCCTTGCCATAATCTTCGTATCGACCGCTTTCCTGCCATAGCTCGGCCTGCTGAATGGTTGGCATCAGCATTTCGACCGCGCCCGCACGGTTCATCTCTTCGCGAACAATCGTCTCGATCTTGCGAAGAACTTTCAGGCCTAGAGGCAGCCAGCTGTAAATACCCGCGCCGTTTTGCCGGATCATACCCGCACGCAGCATATACTGATGTGAAGCAATGGTCGCTTCAGCTGGCGTTTCCTTCAGCACAGGCAGAAAGTAATTCGACAATTTCATGTGTTGCAGTCTCGTTGTTCGTTAGATCCAACGCTCTAGCGAGCGCCCCGCCTCAAGGCAATCGACTTCATGCCCAAGGCACATCGGGACGCTGTATTATTCCTGATGCCGCGATGATGAAAGCGATGATTGTCACCACCACTGCGCCTGTCGTGGCCCAGATTGCTTTCTTCAACAGCATGGGATCAGACGGTGCGCCGGGTTCGGTGCCATCTTCTACCTCACCGTCCTCAAACTGGCCGCGCACACCTATTGGCAGGCTGGCCAGAAAGACCATCCACCATGCGATAAAAAACACGACCAGTGCGGAAAACCAGTTCATCAGTGATCCGGAGCTTCCATGAGTTCGATCAGGCAGCCATGCGTGTTTTTCGGGTGAACGAAAATAATCAGCGTGCCGTGCGCACCGATGCGTGGCTCGTTCAGAACCGTCGCGCCGCGTTCTTCCATGATGCGCTTGGCTTCATGAATGTCGTCAACTTCATAGCAAAGATGGTGCTGGCCACCTTTTGGGTTCTTGGCCAGAAAGTTCACAATCGGAGAGTTCTCGCCAAATGGCTCAATCAGCTCGATCTGGCTGTTCGGCAGGTTTACAAAGCAGAACCGCACACCCTGAGCTTCCATCTCGCCCGGCTCGGTAATGTCCACCGCGCCGTAAAGATCCCGATAGGTTTGCGCAGCTTCCTCAATGGAAGGCACAGCCACACCAACATGGTTTAAGGGACCAATCTTGAATTCACTCATCACCTCACCTCATTTTCTCAAGACCGTAACACGGCCACATCAATCAGCGGACGCTTACCAAGTTCGCGTTCGCATGTCTTTCTCAAAGCCCGGACCAGAGACCGTTCTACAGCGTTATCGTCAAGCCTTGCCTTGCGCTTCATATCGTCCATCGCGTTCTCGGCGGCTTCATCAAGGACGTCCAGTGTTTCATCGAGCAGTCGTCCATCCGTCTCCGAATATCCGCGAACGCTGACCATTGGCCCGTCCAGAACGTCTCCGTCGTCGTCAAGCACGACAGAGACACTCAAATGCCCCGCAAAGGACAGTTTGCGGCGCTCACCAATACCCTGCGCGCCTTCCGGGATCAGTCGGTTACCATCAAGGAAAAGACGCCCTGTAGGCACTTCATCGACAATCTTCGCATTACCAGGCGCCAGTCGGATCACATCACCATTCTTCGGGGTGACGGCTTGAGGGATCTGAAGCGATTTGGCGTATTCGGCGTGTTCCAGGATATGCCGCCGCTCGCCATGTACAGGCACAGAAATCGTGGGCCTGACCCATTGATACATGCGTCGAAGTTCGTCCCGACATGGATGTCCGGAAACGTGTATCGGCCGCATGCGGTCGGTCACGATCCGGATCCCGCGCTCCGCCAGCAGGTTTTGCAGATCATAGATACCGCGTTCATTTCCGGGAATGACGCGAGAGGAGAAGATCACCGTGTCGCCTTCGTTCAGCGTCACATTCGGATGATTGTTCTGGGCGATCCGGGACAACGCCGCACGTGGCTCACCCTGAGATCCCGTACACAGATAGAGAACATTCTCTGGCGGAAGGAAGCCCGCATCCTTTTCGTCAACGAATGGTGCAGCGTTGCTCAACAGACCAACCGCTTTCGCCGCGCCGGTGATCTTGTGCATGGACCGCCCGACCAGACAGACATGACGGCCGTTTTCTTCGGCAGCCTCGATAATGCTCTGTACTCGCGCAACGTTGGAGGCGAATGCGGTCACAGCCACCCGGCCGGTCTGTTCGGAAATCAATTGCTTGAGCGCAATCTTGCAGCCCAGTTCCGACCCGGCCTCGCCTTCTTCAAAGACGTTGGTTGAATCACAGACCATGGCCAGAACGCCATCATCACCGAGTGCTTCAAGACGCGTGCTGTCAAACGGGGCCTGAATAACCGGATCAGGGTCGATCTTCCAATCGCCAGTGTGGAGGATCGTGCCCAGGGGCGTCGTGATCGCCAGACCGTTCGGTTCAGGAATCGAATGCGTCAGCGTCAGATACTCAATGCTGAATGGCCCGATCTCGAACGTGCCTTCCAACGGAACCGTGTTGAGTTCCGCCTCTTTCGCAACGCCGGCTTCTTCCAGCTTGCCCTTGATCAGTTCAGCAGTGAAAGGCGTCGCGTAAAGCGGCTTCCGGAACCGTCGCCATAAATGCCCCACCGCGCCGATATGGTCCTCATGCGCATGGGTCAGGATGATGGCTTCGATTTCGTCAA
This sequence comes from uncultured Hyphomonadaceae bacterium, assembly GCA_964342455.1. Taxonomy (GTDB): domain Bacteria; phylum Pseudomonadota; class Alphaproteobacteria; order Caulobacterales; family Hyphomonadaceae; genus Ponticaulis. Next base: position 133,630 of record CAYFGB010000001.1, on the reverse strand, counting down.
CATGATCTTCAAGGAAAGATGGGTCCGGACAGATCACATCAATCCCGGGCGTACGCTCATCACCAAAGGAAACACCCATATCCACCAGAATCCACCGGCGATTGTGCCGGGATCCATAGGCATAGGCGTTCAGATTCATGCCAATTTCATTGCAGCCGCCAAGCGGCAGAAAGAGAAGTTCTTCTTTATCGCTATTCGTCATTCGTTCTCTTATTTGTTGTGACGATAAATTTCCAGAAGGCCTCGGATCGTCACGTCTGGATCATATCGATCGATTTCCTGGCTTTCACCATGAAACAGTGAAGCCACACCGCCCGTACCAATAACAGTCATTGGTTTACCATACTCCTGCTTGATGCGGCGCGTCAGCCCATCAATCAAGTCGAGATACGCAAGAAAGATGCCTGATTGCATGGCAGACACAGTATCCTGGCCGATCACCTGCGGCGGACGCTGAATGGCAATTCGGGGCAGGCTGGCTGCGGCATCGTGCAAAGCCTTCATGGAAAGGTTGATGCCGGGCGAAATAATTCCACCCTCAAAACCGCCATCATCGCCAACAACATCAAATGTTGTTGCCGTACCGCTATCAACGACGATCAGCGCGCCTTCATGTTCGGCGTGCGCTCCAACAGCGTTTACAAGACGGTCAGCACCAACCTGTTCAGGGCGTTTAATCCGGATCGGCACGCTGATTTTGACATCAGGATCGCCGATGAACATCGGTTCTTTGCCAAGATATCGACGCGCAAAATTCCGGAAGTTAAACTTCGCCTGAGGCACAACTGAGGAAATGATGCAGTCTTCAATGTCGCCAAATGGGATGCCTTCCATCCGGCTCAGCTGTGTCAGCCAGACTGCGTAATCATCAGCCGTCTTGGTCGAATCCGTCGCGCTTCGCCACTGCGCGATCCAGTTGGAGCCATCATGTAGCGCAAACACAGTGTTCGTGTTGCCGACATCAATTGCGAGCAGCATTTCCTTGATCCCTCACCAGGTCGACATCGCCGGCCGTTATTGTAATCGTTTCTTGATCTGCGGGTTTCAGCATCAATTGGCCAAAGGCATCAAGCCCCACAAAGCGTCCTTCGATCACTTTCCCCTGATAGGTCGCCCGGCAAAGCTCGCCCTTCTGATCGGTCACAGCCATCCAGTCGTCAATAATGGCCGCCCGACCGGAGTGAATCTGCTGCTTCAGCCGGTTGCGTACCGAACGATCAAGCGCCTCAATGGCGGTCTCGACCGGAATCTGAAAACCGGTCTCCATCGCCAGATTTGTTGTGCGATAGTTTGGGAGGTCAGGCGAATGGGCCAGATTGAGCCCAATCCCCATGGACAGCCAGTAATCCCGGGATGCCGTCCGGCCTGACTCCAGGAGAATTCCGCAAATCTTTGCGCCATCCACGCGTACGTCATTTGGCCATTTGAGCCCGGCCTGCACACGATTTTCGCTTAGAAGATCGATGGTGTCGACGACAGCGAGTCCGACAGACAAGGCAAGCGCAGGCACATCCGGTCCCAGCGTTTTCAATGGCAAAAGAGCGGTCGCGAAAAGATTACCCTGAGGTGATGTCCAGTTTCGACCAAGTCGTCCCCGCCCCTGGGTTTGTTCACGTGCCACAAACCAGCGAGGGCCAGTAAGCCCTTCAGCGGCGCGCCTGTGCGCCTCAGCGCTCGTGCTGTCTAAAGTGTCGTGAAGATCGACCGGCCACTCTGTTTGCAGAATGGCCGGGTCAATGATCGGAGCCTCAGCCAAAGGCGAAACTACCGCCTGCGACGTTCATCATCCAGCCAATGAGGACCACAAAAACCGGGAAGACCAACAAAGCAGACGCTGTCACGGTCATGGTGATCGTGCCGGAAACGGACTCAAATGCAGCCAGCTTATCACCGCCCCACATCACCATGATGATGCGGAGGTAATAGCCAAGCGAAACAACCGTAGCGATGGCCGCGATGATCACCAATGGCAGCAGACCGGCTTCAAGACCCGCCTGGAAGACGAGCAGCTTGCCGAAGAAACCGCCCAGCGGTGGAATACCGGCAACTGAGAAGATCAACGCTGTCATGCAAACCGCCAGCCATGGCATGGACGCAGACAGGCCGGACAGTTCGGAAATATCCTCAACCATACCGCCGCGACGACGCATGGCGAGCACAACACCAAAGATGCCGATCTGGGAAAGCGCATAGATGGCCATGTAAACCAGAAGCGCTGGTCCGCCGATCTGTTCACCTGCGGCAACAGCAATCAGCGCATAGCCCATATTTCCGATGGAAGAATAGGCCAGCAGTCGCTTGATATTGGTCTGACGCAGTGCGCCAAACGCACCAACGAGCATGGACGCACCAGAAATGATGACAATCACATCCTGCCACTGGTCTGTTGCGTCACCAAAGGCTTCAAAGAGAATGGTCGCAAATACGATCATGGCTGCCACTTTCGGCGCGGACGCGAAGAATGCCACGACGGGTGTAGGCGCGCCTTCATAGACATCCGGCGTCCAGACGTGCAGCGGCGCAGCTGAAACCTTGAAGGCGAGACCGGTGATCAGAAGCACCAGGCCAAACAGAATGCCGATGGAGAAATCGCTTTGCGCAATGGCGTCGTAATTCGTTGAACCTGTGAAGCCATAGACCAGCGATGCACCATAAAGGATCAGGCCGGACGCCAGCGCGCCAAGTACGAAATACTTCAGGCCCGCTTCAGAAGACCGAGCGCTGTCACGATGGAACGCGGCCAGAACGTAGGATGACAGACCCAGCGTCTCGATGCCGAGATAAAGCGTCATCAGGTCATTGGCCGACAGCATGATGCCCATGCCCAGGCTCGCGAACACCACCAGCACTGGATACTCGAACCGGATCAGGCGTTCTCGACGCAGATAGCCTTCGGCCAGCAACAACGAGATGGCTGCACAGATATAGGCAACAGCCCGAGCGAGATTGGAATACCGATCAGATTCCCAAAGGCCGTTGAACGCCGTTCCGCCATCAATCTGGAGGATTGCGATGGCTGCGGCACCAAGAAGAACCATCGCTGCGCCAAAGAATGACACAGATGCCGCCTTCTCTTTGAGGATGGCGCCAAAGACGACACCGACCAGGCCAGCGAGGACGAGAAAGAGTTCAGGGCCAGCGGCGCTCAGAATTTCGTTCCAGTTCATCTCTAGTGTCCAATCTGTCCAAAGCCCATGGCGAGAATGTCAGCCACGCTGCCTTCAGTGATATCAAAAACAAGTGCCGGGAATACACCGAGCAGGATTGTCGCAATGATCAGCGGAATGAAGATCACGATCTCTGAGAAATTCAGATCCTTGATGTCATCCAGTTTCGGATTGTTCATCACGCCAAACACCGTCCGGCGATAGAGGGTCAGCATGTAAACCGCTGAGAAGATCACGCCGAGTGCCGCACCAGCTGCCGCCCATGTGTTTGCCTGGAAACCACCAACCATGGTCAGGATTTCGCCTACGAACCCGCTGGTGCCTGGCAGACCAACATTGGCCATGGTGAACAGCATGAACACCGCAGCATAGACCGGCATTTTCGTAACCAGACCGCCATAAAACGCGATCTCACGCGTATGCATCCGGTCATAGATCACGCCAACGATCAGGAAGAGCGCGCCAGAAATCACACCATGGGAGATCATCTGGAAGATTGCGCCCTGAATACCAACCTCAGTGAAGGAGAAGATACCTAGCGTTACAAAGCCCATGTGAGCAACTGACGAATACGCAATAAGCTTCTTCATATCGGTCTGACGGAATGCGACCAGCGACGCGTACACAATCGCGATCACGCTTAGTGCAAACACCATTGGCTGGAAGAACTGGCTGGCATCCGGGAACATCGGAAGCGAGAACCGCAGAAAGCCATAACCGCCCATTTTCAGAAGGACACCGGCCAGAATGACCGAACCGGCTGTCGGAGCCTGAACGTGCGCGTCCGGCAACCAGGTGTGCACCGGCCACATTGGCAGCTTCACCGCGAAGCTCGCAAAGAAGGCGAGCCACAGCCAGATCTGTATATCTGCGCCGAAATCAAATGCCTGAAGCGCGACGATATCCGTTGTTCCGGCCTGCACATACATGATGATCACAGCGATCAGCATGAACAGAGACCCAAGCAGCGTGTAGAGGAAGAATTTAAAGGCCGCATAGACCCGATCTGCGCCACCCCAGATGCCGATGATGATAAACATTGGGATCAGGCCGCCTTCGAAGAAAACGTAGAACAGCATCAGGTCGAGCGCACAGAACACACCCAGCATCAGGGTTTCCAGCAACAGGAACGCCGCAACATATTCAGTCGCGCGATGTTTGATACTGCCCCAGCTGGCGATGAAACAGAGCGGCGTCAGGAATGTCGTCAGCAGCACAAGCAGCAATGACATTCCGTCAACGCCCATCTTGTAGCGGATTCCGCCTTCAACAATGCCATCAGCGTTCATCACGCCGCCAAACCAGCGGAAGTCCTCAACCAGTTGAAAGCTCTCGCTTGAAGCGGGGTCAAAGAAAGCCAGCGCAATCAGAGAGACCACAAAGGTCGCGCCGCTGATGAACAGACCGGAAAGGTACGCAATGCGTTCCTCTGTCGTGTCACCGCCTGCGGCATTGGCCGTCAGTCCGCGTACCACCAACAGAAGGATGGCACCAAACGCCGGAAAGAAGACCAGAAAGGAAAGGAGCGCTATCTCGCCCATTAGTTCGCCCCCGACATATTAATCAGCATCACCGCACCGAAAATCGCGGCTGCTCCAAGAATGACAAATGCATAGTGGTAGAGATAACCCGTATGCATGGCCGACAGACGCGCAGCGCCCCAGCGGGTCAGGCCTGAAAGACCATCCGGGCCAAGCCCGTCAATGATCTTCTTGTCGCCCGTTCTCCAGAAGAAATCGCCCAGAACACGTGTCCAGCGGATAACCGTCGCCTGGTAGATCTCGTCAAAATACCATTTGTTCGCGAACAGGGCGTGCAGCGGACCACTTTTTGCCGCCAGATTGGCGCCAAAGCCTCGGTTGAACAGGTATGTAAAAGTCGCAATCAGGAAGCCCAGAACGGTCACGATCAATGGCATCCAGAACACCCATTCAGGCACAATCCCGCCATGATCAACTGGGTACTTGTCCTTCAGAACGGTGTTGTCTGCGGCCGCATAGATGGCACCATCCCAGAATTCCTTCTGATGGTGACCCACAAAGGAGTCATAGAAGGTGAAACCAGCTGCAACAGCGCCAATCGACAGCACAATCAATGGGACCAGCATGACCCATGGCGATTCATGCGGCTCGTTATGTTCATCATGATGATGATCATGCGCATGGTCGTCATGATGTGGATCAGGCTCAGCCATTGGACCATGGAACGTCATGTAGATGAGACGCCATGAATAGAAGCTCGTCAGCAGGGCTGCGAAAATACCGAACCAGAACGCCATCGGTGCAAAGGAAATACCCTTCATGCCAGCCGCAAATGTCGTTTCGATGATAGCATCTTTCGAGAAGAAACCGGCGAAACCGAACTGAGTGTGCGGAATACCAAGACCGATGATCGCAATCGTACCGATCAGCATGGCGGCATAGGTGATCTTCATATACTTCGCGACACCGCCCATACGGCGCATATCCTGTTCATGGTGCATGCCATGAATGACCGAACCCGCGCCGAGGAAGAGTAGCGCCTTGAAGAAGGCGTGCGTGAACAGGTGGAACATGGCCGCCTGATAAGCGCCAATACCTGCCGCAAAAAACATGTAACCGAGCTGAGAGCAGGTCGAGAAGGCAATCACGCGCTTAATGTCGTTCTGCGCCATGCCGACCGTTGCCGCATAAAGCGCGGTGATCGCACCAATAAACGTAACAAATCCGGATGCGTAAGGCGCGTACTCGAACACCGGAGACATCAGGCAGACGAGATACACACCGGCGGTTACCATGGTCGCCGCGTGGATCAGTGCTGAAACAGGCGTCGGGCCTTCCATCGCGTCGGGCAGCCAGACGTGCAGAATGAATTGAGCCGATTTACCCATGGCGCCGATGAAGAGAAGGAATGCGATAACTTCCAGTGCTGGTAAATCCATGCTCAGGAAATTCAGCACCGCGTCACGTGGGCCAACACCTTCGGCAAACGTCACAATCGGATGGGCGTGTCCGGCTTCAAAGCTATTGGCCTTCACGGCTTCCAGAATCGGATGCAGTTCAACCGTGCCGAACACGAAGAACGCAGCCATAATGCCAAGCGCCAGGCCAAAGTCACCAACGCGGTTCGTCACAAAGGCCTTGATGGACGCAGAGTTTGCACTCTCCTTGTGGAACCAGAACCCGATCAGAAGATAGGAAGCCAGACCAACGCCCTCCCAGCCGAAGAACAGCTGGATCAGATTGTCCGCAGTCACCAGCATCAGCATGGTGAAGGTAAAGAGAGACAGATACGAGAAGAAGCGTGCCCGGTGCGGGTCTTCTTCCATATAGCCCCATGAATAGAGATGAACGAGCGCGGAAACGCTTGTCACAACAGCCATCATGACGATGGAAAGCGCGTCAACGCGGATAGCCCAGTTTGCCTGGAACTGACCGATATCAATCCAGCGGGCCAGCTCGATCACGTGGACGGCATGATGCCCGCCACCATGGCCATCGCCATGTCCGCCAAACGCATAGGCGAACAATTGATAGAGTGACAGAATGCCCGCAAGCCCGACGGTCGCCGTCGTGATCGTCATGGCCAGCTTGTCGCCTAGAAAGCGCTGGAACAGGCCAGCGATTGCGGCGGCAATACCCGGTGCGAGGATGATATATATTATGAGCGGATCAGGAAGCGTCATGTTGTTATCAGCCCCGCATGAGATTGACGTCTTCCACGGCGATATCACCGCGGTTTCTGAAATAGGTGACAAGAATGGCCAGTCCGACGGCTGCTTCAGCAGCGGCGACGGTCAGCACAAGCATCGCGAAAATCTGGCCGATAATGTTGCCATTAAAGGCAGCAAACGCCACGAGATTGATGTTCACTGACAGCAGCATGAGTTCGAGCGACATCAGAATAACGATGATGTTCTTCCGGTTCACGAAAATGCCGAACACGCCAATGGTGAACAGGGCGGCCGAGAGCGCCAGATAGTGGGTAAGCGTAAGTTCCATCGATCAGATCCCCTGCCCCGGACGAATATCCTTGAGCTCGATAGCTTCTTCCCGTGTCCGGCCTGTCTGTTTGGAAACAGACTGACGACGAACACCCGGACGGTGACGAAGAGTGAGAACAATCGCACCGATCATGGCCACCAGCAGAATGACACCGGCAATCTGGAACAGCAGCATATAATCTGTGTACATCACCTGGCCGATCGCTTCGACGTTGGTTTCTGCGTTCGGGCTCGCATCAAAGCTGTCTGAACGCTCAAGCCCCATAGCTGACGCCACAAGCGCAATCTCGCCGAAGAACACCAACGCAACGATGCCGCCAAACGGCGCATAGTTCAGGAAGCCCTGCTTAAGCTCGACGAAGTCGACATCGAGCATCATCACGACGAACAGGAAAAGAACGGCAACCGCGCCCACATATACGACGATCAACAACATCGCCAGGAATTCAGCGCCAATCAGCACCATCAGACCTGCCGACGTAAAGAACGCCAGGATGAGAAACAGCACGGAGTGCACGGGGTTTCGTGCCGCAATCACGCAGAAAGCGGAAATCAGCACGATGGCCGAGAGTATGCCAAATGTTATTACTTCCAAACCAGCCCCCTGAAAGCTGATGCTTTACTTGTTACCAACCCGAGATCTTTCATCGAACCTGCTGCGCCACGCCGTCTAGCGATACGGCGCATCCAGTTCAAGATTTCGGGCAATTTCACGCTCCCAACGGTCACCATTGGCGAGCAGTTTATCCTTGTCATAGAAGAGTTCCTCACGGGTTTCCGTGGCAAACTCGAAGTTTGGCCCCTCGACAATGGCATCCACCGGGCAAGCTTCCTGACAGAATCCGCAATAAATGCATTTCGTCATATCGATGTCGTAGCGGGTCGTCCGGCGAGAGCCGTCATCCCGTGGTTCGGCCTCAATGGTAATGGCCTGTGCGGGGCAGATCGCTTCGCAAAGTTTACAGGCAATGCAACGCTCTTCGCCATTCGCATAGCGCCGCAGAGCATGCTCACCACGAAAACGCGGGCTGAGCGGGTTCTTCTCGAACGGATAGTTGATGGTGGCTTTCCGCGTGAAGATTTTGCGAAAGCCAATGCCCATAGCCCCCCAGAATTCGAGCAGGAAAGCGGCTTTAACGGCTTGTCCGATGCGTGACATATCTTTCCTCCCTAGGCTGTGAGCTGATTGGTGTAAGTGACGAAGCCGGCAATGATGATGACGGCGGCGAGCGATGTCGGAAGGAAGATTTTCCAGCCGAGACGCATGAGCTGGTCATAGCGGAAGCGTGGAACCAGCGCGCGGATGAAGGCGAACATAAAGAACCAGAACAGAGTCTTCAGAGCGAACCAGAATACGCCGATCAGGCTTTCAAACGTGCCTTCGCCCAGCAGGAAGGCCAGCGTGTTCTCGTCGAACAGGCCAAGATCCGGTAGCGGTGAGTTCCAGCCACCCATGAACAGAATGCTCAGCATCGCACACATGAGCGTGATCGCAACCTGCTCACCAAGATAGATCAGCAGGAATGGTACGCCCGAATACTCAACCTGGTAACCCGCGACGAGTTCTGATTCCGCTTCGGGAAGGTCAAATGGTGGACGGTTTGTTTCTGCCAGTGCCGAGATGAAGAAAATGATCATCATCGGGAACATCACAAGAATAGTCGGCAGTTTGAACGCGTACCAGTTCCAGAAACCTCCGGACTGGGACTCAACAATCGTGCTCAAATTCATGGACCCGGCCAGCAGGATGACAGTCACCAGAACGAAGCCAATCGATACTTCATAAGAAACCATCTGGGCGGCTGATCGAAGGCCACCGAGAAACGGGTACTTCGAGTTCGATGCCCAACCGGCCATGATCACGCCGTAAACGCCGAGTGACGACATGGCGAGCAGATAGAGAATGCCGACATTCAGATCTGAAATCACCCAGCCTGGCGCGACAGGCACAACGGCCCAGCAGATCAAGGGCAAAGCGGTTGAAAGCACGGGCGCAATCAGAAAGACGGATTTGTCCGCGCCGGCGGGAACAATGGCTTCCTTGATCAGGAATTTACCAAAGTCGGCAAACGACTGGAGAAGCCCCCATGGGCCAACAACGTTAGGCCCCTTACGGAGCATGGTGCCCGCCAGGACCTTGCGATCAAAATAAAGCAGAAAAGCAATCGCAAGCAGCAACACGACTGTGACCAGAAGAATCTGCCCAAGCGAGAGCAGAACCGCCAGCAGCGTGTTGTTATTCGTCCATGCAAGAAACTGATCCATGGCGCACCCCTACTCTGCTGCTGCTGGGATATCCAGCGATTGTTTGTGCATTGAGCATTCCGCCATGGTTTTCGATGCCCGCGCGATTGGATTGGTCAGGTAAAAATCGCCGATACCGCCGTAAATTGTGTCTTCCGACAACGATTCCCCGGAAGACGGAAGATCGGCAGTCAGCGCCTCGGCTCCCGCAACACCCGGCGCGAAGTTCAGGCCGTTGAAGATCGGATTTGATTCGCGGAGCGCCGCCCGCACATCGTCAGCAGACTTGAAACCGATTGAATAACCGACGCGGTCGGAAATAGCGCGAAGGATCGCCCATTCTTCCTTGGCTTCGCCCTTTGGCTGCACCGCAGCCTGCGTCATCTGAACGCGACCTTCCGTGTTCACATAAGTGGCGGTCTTCTCGGTATAGGCCGGTGATGGCAGAACCAGATCAGCACGTGACGCTCCCGCATCGCCATGGCTGCCGATATAAATGACGAAAGCCTCACCAAAGGCGCTCATGGGCACTTCGTCGACACCCATCAGAACCACAGTGTGGAGACCTTCACAGCTTGTGCTCAGCCATTCAGAAGCGGATTTTCCGCCTTCACCTGGCAAAAAGCCAACATCGAGTGCGCCAACTTTACCGGCATTGGCGTGCAGCACACCGAAACCCGCCCAGGCTTCATCGCCCGTAACAATCGCGCCAACGTCTTTTGCCAGCTCGTGAGCCGCTTTCAGTGTTGCATAGCCTTCAGCGCCGGAAAGAGCCGCCTCGCCAACCACGATCATCGGGCGCTTGGCGTCTTTCAGAACATCTTTGAACGCGCCAAGGTCATTCAGATCAGATGGCGCCGACCCCAGGTGCTCATAGTCATAGGTCAGATCGACAGGTTCGCCGACGAGGCCGACTTTCAGCTCATTCCACAGCCAGGCCTTGCGAATGCGCGCATTCCAGACGGACGCCTCCAGCCGTGGGTTCGCGCCGATCAGAAGCAGCGCATCGGCTTCTTCGACACCCATCAGCGTCGGGTTCAGGAGATAGCTCTCGCGTGGCAGGGCTGTGCCATCCGGCGCAACGCCCATGGCTTCGCCGCGCATACGGCAATCAGTGTTCACCACACCGAGTTGATCAGCCAGATCCTTCGCCGCTTTCACGCTTTCAACGTCCGTCAGATCGCCGGAGAAGAACGCAATGCCGTCAGCAGACGCACCAAGACGACGTGCCGCAAGTTCAAGCGCTTCAGGCCATTTTGCTGGACGCAGCTTGCCGTTCTCGCGGATATACGGCTTGTCCAGACGCTGTCTTGCCAGACCATCCCACACAAAGCGGGATTTGTCTGACAGCCATTCTTCGTTCACTTCCTCGTTCACACGCGGAAGGAAACGCATGACTGCGGCGCCCTTGGCGTCCACACGGATTGAGCTTCCGACGCCATCCATCACGTCAATGCTCTCGGTTTTGCGCAGCTCCCAGGGACGCGCATTGAACGCGTAAGGTTTGGAGGTCAGCGCGCCAACCGGGCAAAGGTCAATCACATTTCCGGAAAGCTCAGACTGCAGCGATTGCTCGAGATAAGTTGTGATCTCTGCGTCCTCGCCACGGCTGATCATGCCAAGGTCTTCAACCCCGGCAACTTCAGCAGAGAAACGAACGCAGCGTGTACACTGAATGCAGCGCGTCATGATCGTCTTGACCAGCGGGCCCATATATTTGTCTTCAACGGCGCGCTTATTCAGATCGTAGCGCGATCCGGCACGTCCATAGGCAACCGCCTGATCTTGCAGGTCACACTCGCCGCCCTGGTCACAGATCGGACAATCAAGCGGGTGATTGATCAGAAGGAATTCCATCACACCATTGCGGGCTTTTTCGACATATTCGCCCGTGGTGTTGATGTTTGGTGGCGTGCCATCGGGATTCATGCGCATGTCGCCAACCGTCTGCGCACAAGACGCAATCGGCTTTGGCGCGCCAACCCATTGAACAAGGCACATACGGCAATTGCCCGCTACCGATAGCCGCTCATGATAACAGAAACGCGGGATTTCCGCGCCCGCCTCTTCGCAGGCCTGAAGCAGCGTGTAATGGCGCGGGACTTCAATGTCCTTGCCATCGATATTCAGTTTGAAGGTGTCAGACATCGCTTCTACTCCGCTGCCACGCTGGCGCCCTGAACGAGCGGCTTGCCAATCCGGTAGTTCGAGATTCGCTCTTCGATTTCATGACGGAAATGGCGGATCAGGCCCTGAACAGGCCAGGCCGCGGCATCACCAAGCGCGCAGATTGTGTGTCCTTCGACCTGGCCGGCAACATCCAGCAGCAGGTCGATTTCGCTATGCTCGGCCTCGCCGCGCGCCATTCTTTCAAGCACGCGCCACATCCAGCCGGTACCCTCACGGCACGGCGTACACTGACCGCAGCTTTCATGACGATAGAAATAGCTGATGCGGGCGATGGCCTTCACCACATCTGTGGAATTGTCCATCACGATCATTCCGGCCGTTCCCAGACCAGATTTGACTTCGCGCAGCGCGTCGAAATCCATCAGGACATCGTCACAGATCTCGCGAGGGATCATCGGAACAGACGACCCGCCAGGAATGACCGCTTTGAGGTTGTCCCAGCCGCCACGTACGCCGCCGCAATGTTCCTCGATGAGCGTTTTCATCGGGATAGACATGGCTTCTTCGACGTTACACGGCTTATTCACATGGCCGGAAATACAGAACACCTTGGTGCCCTTATTGTTTTCACGACCGAAAGACGCAAACCATTCGGCACCGCGGCGCAGAATGGTCGGCGCGACTGCGATTGATTCCACATTGTTCACCGTCGTCGGACAGCCATATAGACCGGCATTCGCCGGGAATGGTGGTTTGAGGCGGGGCTGCCCCTTCTTGCCTTCGAGGCTTTCCAGAAGTGCCGTTTCCTCGCCGCAGATATATGCGCCTGCACCATGGTGAATGTAGAGATCGAAATCCCAGCCATGAATATTGTTTTCGCCGATCAGCTTGGCCTCATAGGCTTCCTTGACCGCTGCTTCCATCCTCTCGCGCTCGTAAATGTACTCGCCGCGTAGATAGATATAACATTTGTGCGCCCGCATTGCGTAGGACGCCACTAGACACCCCTCGATCAGCAAATGCGGATCATGACGCATAATATCCCGGTCCTTACACGTTCCAGGCTCGGATTCGTCAGCGTTCACGACCAGATAATGCGGACGATCACCGATTTCGCGCGGCATGAACGTCCACTTCAGACCTGTCGGGAAGCCGGCGCCACCACGACCACGCAGCCCGCTGGCCTTGATCTGATCACAAATCCATGTCGGGCCACATTCCAGCATTTCGCGGGTCATATTCCACGCGCCACGCTTTTTGGCAGCCTCTAGCGACCAGTCTTCCCGGCCATACAGATTGGTAAAAATGCGGTCCTTATCCTGAAGCATGATTACCCCTCATTTTCCGACGCAAACGCTTTGGCTTGCGGGATCCATTTTTCACGAAGCACGCGCCCCTTGAATCTCAGATAATTGTCGATCCAGGCCACTTCAGCTGCACCCCAGCTTGAAATCTGGTGGAAGTGGAAGATGCCCAGAGAATTGAGCTTGGCTTCCAGAACCGCACCAATGCCACTGATCCGTTTCAGGTCATCAGCCATGCCATCATCAGGCTTTTCCTTGGCTTCTGGCTGTTTGAAATCTTCAGGGTCCAGACGGGTTGCCTCGAGAGCAACACGATCGCCTTCGTCTTCGGCTTCGCGTGTTGCGTCCTCCTGGTCCTCAGCGCGTTCTGCTGCCGTGCGTTCATCCTTCACAGCTTCGGCCTGAGTCACACCCGGGGATGGAGCTTCAGCTGGCTTGAGGTTGGATTCAGGCATTTCCTCGGGCAAATTCGGAAGGCTGGCGAGCCGCTCACCGCGAGAGCCGTCATAAAGCTCGGCGTCTACCAGCGTTTTGGCCTCACCCTCAGGTGCAGACTTCCAGCGATCAACGAAATTGCCAGGCTCGACATAAACGCCATTTTCCAGCTTCTCGAGAATTTCCCCAAGGGACTCAGTCGTCAGATCTTCGTAATAATAGTCGTTGATCTGCACGATTGGGGCGTTGGCACACGCACCGAGACATTCAACTTCTTCCCAGGAAAGACGACCAGATTCGCTCACCTGTCCCTTTTTGCCGATAGCACGCTCACAAACCGATTTCAGATCGTTGGCGCCACGCAGCATGCAAGGCGTCGTGCCACACAGCTGCACGTGATACCGGCCAACAGGAGACAGACGGAACATCGTGTAGAACGTCGCGACTTCGTAAACCCGGATATATGGCATTTCCAGGCGGTCAGCGACTTCCCTCATGGCCGGCTCGGACAACCAGCCGCCATTATCCTTCTGAGCCAGCCAAAGCATTGGTATCACGGCCGACCGCTTACGATCTTCCGGATACTTGGACAGCCAGAATTCAATTTTTTCTTCTGTGTCAGCGTCAAAGATGAATTCATCTCCGCCCGCTTCGAGATCGAACCGGCGCACACCCATCAAAAGCGCTCCATCAGACTAGTAAAAAGCACGCGGAAAACAGTCATCAGCGGTCAATCTCTCCAAATACGACGTCCAGCGAACCCAGCACAGCTGAGACGTCGGCGAGCTGGTGGCCCTTGCACAAATAGTCCATGGCCTGAAGGTGAGGGAAACCAGGGGCACGAATTTTCAGGCGGTACGGACGGTTGGTGCCATCCGAAACGAGGTACACGCCAAATTCGCCTTTCGGGGCTTCAATCGCGGCATAAACCTCGCCCTCAGGAACCCGGAAACCTTCAGTGTAAAGTTTGAAATGGTGGATTAGCGCTTCCATCGAACGCTTCATCTGGCCACGGCGCGGCGGAGACACTTTCGTATCTTCGGCCAACACGGGGCCCGGTTCCATTTTCTCGATGCACTGGCGAATGATTTTCACCGACTCGCGCATCTCCTCCATCCGGCAGAGATAGCGGTCATAACAGTCGCCATTCTTGCCAACAGGAATCTTGAAGTCGAATTCGTTATAGCACTCATAAGGCTGGGCACGGCGCAAATCCCAGGCCATGCCAGACCCGCGAACCATGACGCCGGAAAAGCCCCAGTCGAGTGCGTCCTGAACACTGACCACGCCAATATCGCAGTTCCGTTGCTTGAAGATACGGTTGTCAGTGAGCAGACCTTCCATATCGTCACAGCAGTCGAGAAATCCGTCACACCAGGCAAGGATATCATCCAGCAGCTCTGGTGGCAGGTCCTGGTGAACGCCGCCCGGACGGAAATAGGCCGCGTGCATGCGTGAGCCGCAGGCACGCTCGTAAAACACGTTCAACTTCTCGCGTTCTTCAAAACCCCAGGTAATCGGGGTCAGCGCGCCGCAGTCCATCGCCTGTGTGGTGATGTTCAGAATATGGTTCGAGATACGTCCGATTTCGCTGTAAAGAACGCGGATGAGACTGGCGCGACGTGGAACTTCCAGGCCCAGCATCCGCTCAATAGCCATGCAATAGGCATGCTCCTGATTCATCGGTGCCACGTAATCAAGCCGGTCGAAGTACGGCAGAGCCTGAAGATAGGTCTTGTACTCGATCAGTTTTTCCGTGCCACGGTGCAGAAGACCGATATGCGGGTCGACGCGTTCAACAATCTCGCCGTCCATTTCAACGACCATGCGAAGCACGCCGTGCGCAGCCGGGTGTTGCGGTCCGAAGTTGAACGTAAAGGAGCGATCGTCAGGATCGTGAGTTTGACCGTCTGCCATTACCCTGCTCCATTCTCTGCTTTCTCATCACCGGGGATGATCGCCTGAGCGCCTTCCCATGGTGAGAGGAAATCGAAATTGCGATATTCCTGCGTCAACTTCACAGGCTCATAGACAACCCGCTTTTCCAACTCGTCATAACGGACTTCAACATATCCGGTCAGCGGGAAGTCCTTGCGCAGCGGATGGCCTTCAAAGCCATAATCAGTCAGCAGGCGGCGAAGGTCATCATTGCCGGCAAAGCTGATACCGTACATGTCCAGAGCTTCACGCTCATACCATTGCGCCGTTGGGAAGATCCCCATGATGCTTGGCACAGGCGTTTCAGCATCTGTGCTGCACTTCACCCGAATGCGCTGATTCATACGCATACTCAGGAAGTGATACACCACTTCGAAGCGCTCGCGGCGCTCAGGGAAATCGACCCCGGCAATGTCGATCAACGTTTCGAAACGGCACTGACTGTCGTCACGCAGAAACTTGATCAGGGTCGGAATGTGGTCACGGTTCACAAACAGCGTGACTTCACCGAAATCGACAGACCAACGCTGAACCGCATGCGGCTCGGCACTTGCAATATGATCGGCGAGATCTCTCAGAGCATCATCCATGATCAGTTCCTATCGCTCAATCGTGCCTTCACGGCGGATCTTCTTCTGAAGCTGAAGAAGGCCGTAAACCAGCGCCTCGGCTGTAGGCGGGCAACCCGGAACGTAAATATCAACCGGCACAATCCGGTCACATCCACGGACGACGGAGTAACTGTAGTGATAATAGCCGCCGCCGTTCGCGCATGATCCCATAGACACGACATAGCGCGGCTCAGGCATCTGATCGTAAACCTTGCGAAGCGCCGGTGCCATCTTGTTTGTCAGCGTGCCCGCAACGATCATCACGTCAGACTGACGGGGTGATCCGCGCGGTGCCATACCGAAGCGCTCGAGGTCGTAACGCGGATTGCCCGCATGCATCATCTCGACAGCGCAACACGCAAGACCGAACGTCATCCACATCATGGAGCCCGTCCGGGCCCAGGTGATCAGATCGTCAAGCGCCGCAACAAAGAACCCCTTGTCAGCTAGCTCATCGCTCAGACCGGCAAAGAACGGATCATCGCCCCGCACGGGGCCAGCGCCTTCAACGCCAGCGCGGCCAGCTGTCAGGGCAGGTTTGGAGGATTGGTCAGTCACTATTCCCACTCCAGTGCGCCGGAGCGCCACTCATAAATAAATCCAACGGTCAGCACGCCGAGGAAGACAACCATCGACCAGAAGCCAAACACGCCGATTGTTCCAAGCGAAACAGCCCACGGAAACAGAAAAGCAACCTCAAGGTCGAAGATGATGAAAAGAATGGCGACCAGATAAAATCGCACATCAAATTTCAGTCGGGCATCATCGAAAGCTTCGAAACCACATTCGTATGCAGAAAGCTTTTCAGGATCCGGTTTGTTCGGCGCCAGCACCTCGGACGCCACCAGGAAGAGGACACAGATCACAAGGGCAACGCCGAGGAAGATCAGGACTGGAAGATATTCCAGGACCACCGATTGGACATCATTCATTCTGGTTCAGCCTTTTTATTGGGTGCTGAGTATTCAGGTTTTGGACGGGTTTCAACCACTCAATCGTCTTATTTCAGCCGACTTTGCGTAAAACCAGTTAATTATACCAGTTTGCGTCATCGTCCACCACGGACTCAAGGGGGTGAACCCGGCCCTGTGGTAGAACGCCGCAGCCAGGTGATTCCCGCAACTTCTTGCCAACTCACACGTTCACTGATCATCCCCGCAGTCAAATATTCCAACAAACACGTCAGCACGGACGTTTCTTGCCGTTACGTATTATTTCTTGAAACATTTTCCTCCGTTTGATAGTTTCTGAAGTAGATAATACTGGGAGAAAGTGCAAAATGGGAACTTCTGTGACCGGCATCCAAATTCCGAAACCGACGGCGCGCCCTGGCGACCGCCCGGATTTTTCTCATTTGCAAATTCCTCAGGCAGGCGGCCTGCCGCGTCCTGACATACGCGCCGATGCAAAAGAGCTCCGCGATTTTTCATATGGTCTTGTCCGGGTCCTCAACCACAACCACTCCACCGTTGGCGACTGGGATCCGGGATTGAAAACCGAGCCCCTGATCGGTGGTTTGAAGACCATGGTGCTCACGCGGGCATTCGATGCCCGCATGCTGAAAATGCAGCGCACAAAGCGCCTGTCATTCTATATGAAATCGCTTGGTGAAGAGGCTGTGTCTGTCGCCGGAGCACACGCTCTGAACGATGATGACATGCTTTTCCCATCCTACCGCCAGCAAGGCGCGCTAATCCAGCGAGGAGCCGACCTGGTGGACATGATGTGTCAGTGCATCTCGAACTCACGGGATAATCTGAAGGGTCGTCAGCTTCCTATTCACTATGCCCGCAAAGACCTGAACTGGTTCTCGATTTCGGGCAATCTGGGCACACAATTCCCGCAAGCCGTCGGTTGGTCGATGGCCAGCGGCCTTCGCGGATCTGATCGCATTTCAGCCAGCTGGATTGGTGATGGCACAACGGCGGAAGGTGATTTCCACGCAGCCCTCACCCTTGCTTCGACCTATCGCGCTCCAACGATTCTGAATGTGGTGAATAACCAATGGGCCATCTCAATGCATCAGAACATTTCTGGCGGCTCGTCCGAGACGTTTGCATCGAAGGCGATTGGCTATGGCATTCCAGGCATCCGGGTCGACGGCAATGACTATCTGGCTGTCTACGCTGTCACCAAATGGGCCGCTGATCGCGCGCGAGCGGGCCTCGGCTCCACACTGATCGAGCTTTATACCTATCGCGGTGAAGCGCACTCGTCTTCGGATGACCCGTCCAAATACCGTCCAAATGACGAATGGAAGTCATGGCCGCTTGGCGATCCGGTCGAACGATTGAAATCCCACCTTATCATGCAGGAAGCCTGGTCTGAATCAGATCATGAAGACCTCGAAGCCGACTGCACACGACAGGTCACAGACGCCTGGAAAGAAGCTGTGTCGTACGGAACACTGGAAGATGGCCCTCATGCGCCAACCGACACCATGTTCGAAGACGTTTTCGTGAACCAGCCATGGCATTTGCGTCGCCAGCGTCAGGCGCTTGGCTACTAAATGCGACGTCAGGCTGATCGCTCTGATCGGCCTGCTCTCTTTGCGTTTCCAGAGTAGAATGAGGTCTGTCGCATGCCAGCCATGTCGATGATTCAGGCGCTAAATCAGGCGCTTGAACAGAAAATGGAAGATGATCAGAGCGTTCTCGCCTTTGGTGAGGATGTCGGATATTTCGGCGGCGTATTTGGCGTCTCCAAGGGATTGCAGGAAAAATTTGGTTCCGAACGCGTGTTTGATGCGCCAATCAATGAGGGTGCGATCGTCGCAATGGCGATGGGAATGGCAACGAATGGCATGCGCCCGGTCGCTGAAATTCAGTTTGCTGACTACATCTTTCCCGGCTTCGATCAGATCCTTTCAGAGCTTTCCCGCATCCGGTATCGAAGCGCGAATCAATATTCGGCGCCTGTCACCATACGAACGCCGTGTGGCGGCGGCATTTATGGCGGACAGACCCACTCCATGAGCCCGGAAGCCTTCTTTACGCACATTCCCGGACTGGTCATCATGATGCCGTCTAATCCACACGACGCGAAAGGCATGCTGATCTCTGCGATCGAGTCCGATGACCCGGTGATCTTTTTTGAACCGAAACGGCTCTATAATGGCCCGTTCTTTGGTGATCCCGGCCAACCCTCTACATCCTGGGCCAATCACCCGAAAGGCGATGTCCCTGAAGAACTCTTCCGCATTCCAATCGGCAGCTCAGACCTCGTCAGCGAGGGATCCGACCTCACAGTCGTCGCCTATGGCACCATGGTTTATGTCGCGCAGGCGGCCGCAGAAGAACTCGGGATCAACGCCGACATCATCGATCTGCGCACCATCATTCCATACGACATCGACGCCATCACAAAATCTGTCCGTAAAACGGGTCGCTGCATGGTTCTGCATGAAGCCCCCAGAACGTCAGGCTTCGGCGCAGAACTGACTGCTCAGATTCAGGAAGACTGTTTTTATTCCCTCGAAGCGCCCATAGTCCGGGTTACAGGTTGGGATACGCCCTACCCGCATGCCCATGAATGGAGCTATTTCCCCGGAAAGGCTCGCGTCATGCAATCCATGAAGACTCTGATGGAGACCGTCTGATGTCCCGCCACGCAATCAAAATGCCTGATGTCGGCGAAGGCGTTACGGAAGCCGAAATCGTAGCCTGGCACGTTCAGGTTGGCGACACGGTGGAAGAAGACGAAGACCTTTGCGATGTCATGACAGACAAGGCGACCGTCGAAATTCCTTCCCCTGTTTCGGGCAAAATCGTCTCTCTTCAGGGTGAACCGGGCGAGATGATCGCGGTCGGCAGTGAAATCATCGTCATTGAAACAGATGGTGACGCGGCTGAAAGCACGGAAACACCGGAGTCTGACACATCAGAGACCGTTACCGTCAGCGCGGAACCATCAGCGGAAGCACAGGACGAATCGGCACCAGCCAAGGAAAAGCCAGTAGAAAAGTCCAAACCAATGCCAACACCGGCCAGCGGACACAAACCCCTGGCGTCACCTGCAGTTCGACAGCGCGCACTTGAGCTGGATGTCGACCTCGACACGGTCCCGGGTTCCGGCCCTGCTGGCCGCATTCTTCGTGAAGATCTGGAAGATTTCGTCGCCGCTGGCGGACGCATAGCGGCAAAATCTGGTCCCTCCAGTTCCGGCCTCACACCGCAAACAGGAACAACGGTCAATAAGGTCATCGGTCTGCGCAGGAAGATCGCACAGAATATGGAAGCAGCCTGGTCTGTTCCCATGATCACCTATGTCGAGGAAATTGACGTCACAGAGCTTGAAGCGCTCCGACGCCAGCTCAATGCAAAAAAACGCGATGACCAGCCAAAGCTCACCATCTTGCCATTTCTCGCCAAGGCATTGATCCGCTCCCTGAAGGACGTACCACACGCCAATGCACACTATGACACCGACGCTGGCACACTGACCGAGTTCGATGGCGTTCACCTCGGCATAGCCACAGCAACCGATAAGGGGCTTGTTGTCCCTGTCCTCAAACATGCCGAAGCGCAATCAATCTGGACGATGGCAGAGAATATTCTGAGGCTTTCAGGCGAAGCACGCGACGGCAAAATCGCCCGGGATGAGCTTTCGGGTTCTACCATCACCATCACCAGCCTTGGTGCAATTGGCGGCGTGGTCACCACCCCCATACTCAATCCGCCGGAAACCGCCATTATTGGCGTGAACAAGATTGTCGAGCGGCCGGTTTTCGATGGCGCAGGCCGCGTTGTCCCGCGGCTCTTCATGAACCTGTCATCCAGCTTCGATCACCGGATCGTTGATGGCTATGAGGCCGCAACCCTCATTCAGAGCGTGCGCAGTTTTCTTGAAACGCCTGCAACACTGTTTATGTCGGACACCTGATCATGACGCAAACACTGACACCTGACGTACTCGTCGTTGGCGGCGGACCGGGCGGTTATCCAGCCGCCATACGTGCCGGACAACTCGGACTTGATACCGTTCTCGTCGAGGCGGATCGTCTGGGCGGCACGTGTCTTATCCGTGGATGCATTCCATCCAAGGCGGTCATTCACGCCGCTTCCGAATACTCTCACATGGCAAAAGCGGCCACATTGGCATCTCCCATGGGCATCTCCCTGTCAGCGCCACCAAACCTCGACTATGCCGCGATGACAGGCTGGAAAGACGGTATTGTCGACAATCTCTCCAATGGCGTGGCCGGCCTCCTGAAAGCGGCTAAAGTGAAAACCATCAACGGTTGGGCAAAGTTCTCAAACGCCAAAACCTGTACGGTTTCAACGCCGGACGGGGAAATACTCATACAGCCTAAGAATGTCATTCTGGCGTGCGGCTCACATGAGACCGAAATTCCGGGCTTTGAATTTGATGGCGACCGCATCCTTTCTTCCAGACACGTGCTGGATCTGACAGATCTGCCAACCTCCATCGGCATTATCGGTGCTGGCTATATTGGCCTGGAGCTCGGCTTTGCTTTATCGAAGCTTGGCAGCGCGGTCACCTTCATAGAAGCCGCAAAGAACATCCTGCCCGGCTATGATGCAGAACTGACCCGCCCTGTCGCCTCATCCCTGAAACAACACGACATTGAATTGCTTTTGGGTGCCAAGGCCAAATCAGTGGAGAGCTTCTCTAACGGCGTCGATCTGAAGATCGAGACGGCAGAAGGCGAGCAACAAACCTTATCCTTTGACAAGGTTCTGGTCGCCGTAGGTCGTAAACCCGCCATTGAGGGCTGGGGTGTGGAAACCATGGGCATCGATATGGATAGTCGCTTTATCAAGGTTGACGATCGTTGTCAGACCAGCATGTCGGGCGTCTTTGCGATCGGTGATCTCGTCGGCGAACCCATGCTGGCGCATAAGGCAACGGCCCAAGGCGAATGCGTGGCTGAAATCATCTCCGGTAAGAAACGCAGGTTCGCGCCCGTGGCCATTCCTTCGGTCTGCTTCACCGATCCTGAAATTGTCAGCGTCGGACTATCTCCTGAACAGGCGAAACGCGAACATGGCGACGTTATGATTTCAAAGTTTCCGTTTGCCGCATCAGGCCGGGCTATGGCTATGGACGCGTCTGATTCCAAAGGGTTTGTTCGTATCATTGCAAGACAGAACGATCACGTCGTTCTGGGTATTCAAGCCGTCGGTGCACATGTCGCTGAACTCTCAGGCGAATTCGTTCTGGCGCTTGAAATGGGTGCGGTTCTCGAAGATTTGGCTCAGACAATTCACGCTCATCCGACCCTGTCAGAGGCCGGGGCTGAAGCCGCCCTCGCCGCTCTTGGTCATCCGATACATATTGCGCAAAGAGGCTAGATGGGAGGCGCTCAGCGCGCCTTCGCAGCCGTCGCCATGTCTTCGACCAGATCCGAAAAACCGTAATTCGGTACCCATCCACTAGCCGCTTTAAACGCCTTAGCTGATCCAATCCTCGGCGTGCCCGGCTCGGCGAACGGCTCTCCATGGCCAGCAATAGCCAATACCCGTCCCGACCGGCGGCATACTGAGACCTCCCGATCACCGTCGATCCGATATTCTGGCTCAAACCCGAACACGGGGGCGGCCAGCGCGAGCCAGTCCCGAACCGTATGCGCTTCGCCTGATGCAAACACCCAGCTGGCGGGCTCAGAAAGCTGAAGGCTCATTGTCATCGCGCGGACGAAATCTTCTGCATGTGACCAGTCCCTGACATGATCAAACGCGCGGAGCTCTATCGGCTGCTCAGCACCTCTGGCGAGAGCTGCCAGACCCATCATGATCTTCTGGCTGACAAAGTGTTCGGCCCTTAGTGGTGATTCATGATTGAACAGAATACCGCTAACGGCGAATGCGCCACCCAAGCGGAAAGCCTCGAGCGCTTCGTCCAGTGCCAGCTTGGCCTCACCATAAGCCGTATCCGGCGCGCGGGGTGTCAGTTCAGTTTGCGGGGCTTCTGATGCGCGTCCGAACACAAGCGCTGAAGAAGCCTGGAAAATACGGACCTCCGGATTATGATCCAAAGCTCGTTGAATCAGCTCCAGTGGCCCCTGATAATTCAAGAGCCTGGTCCGCTCGGCTTCAGCTTCAGAGTCGCCAAGCGAGGACACAGCGGCCAGATTATAAATTTCGGTCGGATTGGCCGCCTTAAGACAGGCATCAAACGTATCAGGATCACTCAGATCGAAGGGCAGGAAATGTAGTCGGTCCCGTATATCAAGCGCCTTAAGTCGCCATAGGTTGCTTGTCGCTCTGGCCGCTCCGAAAACGGTCGCCCCCTGCCTCAAGAGCAATCTGGCAAGATAGGCACCATCCTGACCCGCAATGCCGGTAATCAGGACGCGCCGTTCGGTCACGACGCGCTGCCTTCTTTTTCGACAAGGCTCGTGATCTCGCCAATCAGATCGTCAACGCTGCTTTCGGCAAGGTCCGGGTCATAGGCCTCCACCATCACACGGATAACCGGCTCAGTACCCGATTTTCGGATAACCAGACGGCCCGTACGTCCAAGCTTTTCCCGTATTGCATCGATGCGGTCCTGAATGTGGGCTGAATCAAGTGGATCAGACTCGCCATAACGAACATTCTTCAAAACCTGCGGCACGGGTGTGAATACGTTCAGAACGTCGGAGGCCTTTTGGCCCTTGCGCTTCATGATCGCCAGAATTTGCAAAGCCGAGATGATCGCATCGCCGGTGGTTACGAAGTCTGACAGGACAACATGCCCTGATTGTTCTCCACCAACGTTGAACCCGCCTTCCCGCATACGCTGAACAACGTAGCGGTCGCCAACAGCGGTGCGCTCGAGCTTTATGCCCTTCTCAGACAAGGCAGCCTCAAGCCCGAGATTGGACATGATGGTCGCAACGACTGCGCCGCCCTGAAGCGCGGATCGCTCGTGGAAGTCGAGACCAATCGCGCCCATGATCTGATCGCCATCAATGGTTTCACCCGCTTCATCAACCAGGATGATCCGGTCCGCGTCACCATCAAATGCCAGGCCAATATCCGCCCCCGTGCGCAGAACAGCTTCTCCGAGCGTTTCCGGATGCAGAGCGCCGCAATCAAGATTGATGTTTCGACCGTCCGGCTCAACACCCAGCGCTGTCACTCGCGCACCCAGGCGCTCAAAAAGCTCTGCTGCAATTCCGGCACCGGCGCCGTTGGCTGCATCAAGACAAATGGACATGCCAGACAGAGACACGTCACCAATCGACTTGGCTGCGAACCGGGCATAGGCCTCCTGATAGCCAACTTGCGCAATTGGAGAATGCATCTCCGTGACATCAACATGCAAGTCCTCGTCTGTATGGATGAAACGTTCTATTTCGTCCTGAAGGCTGCCGGACAGTTTAAATCCGTCCGATCCGAAGACCTTCACCCCGTTATCCGGAACGGGATTATGAGACGCTGTGATCATCAACCCGGCAGAATAGCCGTATTCGCGCGTCAGATAGCCAATTGCCGGCGTTGGCAGCACACCGCATGTCTCCGCGTGTACGCCAGCATTCACCAGGCCAGACAGGATCGCCGCTTCAATCATATGTCCGGATGCACGCGTATCCCGACCGATCAGAACGCGCGGCGCGTCATCACCATACTGCCGGAGCACAGCCCCGAGCGCTTCACCAAACCGAACAAAGTTCGCAGGTTTGATGGCACCCTGATTCACGCGACCGCGAATTCCGTCAGTGCCGAATAGTCTTTTGGACATCTGCTTCCCCGCTATCAATCCTGAAGTGATGTCGCGCTTTGCCGGGCCAGACAAGGCGTGGGCTATTCCACGGTAACCGATTTCGCGAGGTTTCGCGGCTGATCAACGTCGGTTCCACGCATGACCGCCGCATAATAGGCCAATAACTGGAGACCGACTGATTGAATGATTGGTGCAATCATTTCGGGCGCATCAGGCAATGCCAGAACTGCACTCGGTCCCTGACCTGCTTCTACCGCTCCCTTCGAATCCGTGATCAGCAAAACCACCCCGCGTCGGGCCGCAACTTCCTGCAAATTCGAGATGGATTTTTCAAACAGCTCATCAAATGGCGCGACAAAGACAATCGGTGTTTCGTCGGTGATCAGCGCAATCGGCCCGTGCTTCAGCTCGCCAGATGCAAAGCCTTCTGCGTGGATATAGGAGATTTCCTTGAGCTTCAGCGCGCCTTCGAGGGCCAAAGGGTAGTACGCGCCGCGTCCGAGATAAAAGGCGTGCTCTGCTGGCTCTAGCTTACCGGCCAGCGCTTTGATTTCGCTCTCATGGGTCAACGCTTTCTCAATCAGCCCCGGACAGGTCGAAATGTCCTCGCTGATTGTTTTGAGTTCTTCATCGTCCAGATACCCCCGCGCCTCAGCCAGCGTTACGGAAAACGCCAGTAGCACCGCAAGCTGAGCCGTGAAAGCTTTCGTGCTGGCCACGCCGATTTCCGGCCCCGCAATCGTCGGCAGAACGATGTCCGCTTCACGCGCGATTGTGGAGGTTTTGACGTTCACAATGGCAACCGTTCGAACGCCCTGTGATTTGCAATATCGTAAAGCGGCGAGCGTGTCCGCGGTCTCTCCGGATTGCGACACGAACATCGCGAGAGCCCCTTTGGCGAGGGCTGGCCTGCGATATCTGAACTCCGAAGCAATGTCTGTTTTACACGGCACACCGGCCAGTTGCTCAATCCAGTATTCAGCAACACGTGTTGCATAATGCGCCGTACCGCAGGAGATCATGTGGATGGAGGTCACGTCGGAAAGGTCAATCTGATCGGACACCTCTTTTGGCAGCCCAATCGTACCGTGAACCGGGTGCGTGTACACCTGCAAAGTCCGTTCAATGGTTTTGGGTTGCTCGTGGATTTCCTTGAGCATGAAGTGCGCGTAATTACCCTTGTCAGCGAGGTCGTCATCCGTCTCGACCGTCTGCACCGGGCGGTCTACTTCCCGTCCGTCAGCATCAAAGATCGTGTACTCCGTCTTCGACAGCACGCACCAGTCGCCTTCTTCGAGATAAATCACCTGATCTGTATAGGGTGACAGCGCTATGGCATCCGAACCGAGAAAGTTTTCTCCCTTTCCAAGGCCGATCACGAGCGGACTGCCCTTCCGTGCCCCGATCATCAGATCTTCATGACCTTCAAAGATCATAGCCAGGGCGTAGGCCCCTCGAAAGCGCTTCAGAGCCTCGCTGACGGCCTGCTCAGGCATATGTCCGGCTTTGAGAAGAGATGCCACCAATACGGCTACGGTTTCGGTGTCTGTCTGTGTCTCGAACGCGAAGCCTTCACTGGTCAGTGTCTGGCGAAGTTCCGCATAGTTTTCGATAATGCCGTTATGAACAACAGCGACGCCCTCACACTTATGCGGGTGCGCATTCGTTTCTGTTGGCTCGCCATGTGTCGCCCAGCGCGTGTGACCAATACCGACAGTGCCATCCAGCGGGCTTGCTCTCAGAGCCTCATCAAGATTGGCGATTTTTCCGGCAGCGCGACGACGGTCGAGAACACCATTACTGAGCGTGGCAACTCCTGCACTGTCATATCCGCGGTATTCCAGCCGCTTTAACGCAGCAACCAATCTCGGCGTAGCGGGGTATCTTCCAACAATTCCAATAATTCCACACATGGAAAACCGGCACTCCTGACGAATCTCAACGGCAATAGACTTTCAGTCACCATCACTTCGTGAAAATTTCGCGTAAGGAAAGCGTCGAATACGTGGCAGGCGCTCACCTTTTCTTGCAATTTATTCCAGTTTGGTCGCAATACCTGATAACGATACGCGACTCACATCACATGTCTGGTGGAAAAGAACGGTCGGGGGAGACGATACTGAGCCTATGAGTACTGCGACGGACATCGCCGCCTCGCTGCCTGCCGAACTGGCCGGTATTTCAGGGCAGAAGGCTGAAAAGCCCCTTCGGATCGCGATTTTATCCTATCGATCAACACCCCATGTCGGTGGTCAAGGCATCTATATCGACTATCTCTCGCGCGCACTCCTCGAGCGCGGTCATAGCGTCGATGTCCTGTCAGGCCCGCCTTATCCTGAGTGCGACCGGCGCGTGAACATTGTTAAAATCCCGTCTCTCGATCTTTACGCACAGCCCCACAACGGCCACTTCGCCCTGCGGCCGAAGCATCTGCTTAGCGCCGCCGACACCTCAGAATATTTCAGCCATCTCTCAGGCCGGTTTTCAGAACCCCTGACCTTTTCAAGCCGGGTCGCCAGGCACTTCAGAAACCATGACGTCGATTATGATGTCATCCTGGATAATCAGTCACTCGGTCAGGGACTGCTTAATCCGACTGTCCGGAAAACCCCGTTCGTTGGCGTGATCCATCATCCCATCACGCGTGACCTTCGACTGGCCCTGGAAGCCGAGGACAACTGGAAAAAGCGCTGGCTGGTGCGTCGATGGTACAGCTTTCACAAGGAACAGATCCGCGTCGCACGTCGCCTGCCGTTTCTCATCACGCCGTCCAGAGCCACAAAGGCCGACATCATCTCCGAATTCGGCATTAGACCGGAACAGCTTCACGTGATCCCGCTGGGTGTCGATCAGGACACCTTTCGTCCCGACCCGGCCGTTCAGCGCAAACAGAGCGAGATCATCACGACAGCCAGCGCCGATGTGCCGCTCAAAGGGCTGATCTATCTTCTCCGGGCGCTGGCGCAGGTGCGGAAAGTCCACCCGGAAGTTTCGCTCCGTGTGATTGGAAAACTCCGCAAGGGGCCAACGGCCAATGAGCTGAAAAAGCTCGGCCTTGAAGACGCGGTGACTTTCGAAAGCAATCTGTCCCGAGCCGATCTTGCCAGAGCGTTCTGTTCAGCCAGCGTATCGGTCTCGCCCTCACTTTATGAAGGCTTTGGCCTGCCTTGCGCGGAAGCCATGAGCTGCGCCACGCCTGTTATCACTTCCGATGGCGGGGCTTTGCCGGAAGTCGCGGGCGATGCTGGCATAATCGTTCCCAAAGCCGATGATGTCGCCCTGGCGCAAGCTCTGTCCGAATTCTTCTCACTGTCAGCAGATGATCGGGCCGCAATGGGTCAGAAAGCCTATCAACGCGCCGTATCCCACTTCAATTGGGCCAGTATTGCGCCGTTATATGAAGCCGTGTTTCAGGAGGCCATCGCAAGCCAATGCTAACCGTTCGGCTCAAAAAACTCGGGCTCAAACCCGGTGATCTTGTCCTCGATCTCGGATGCGGCGAAGGCCGGCATGTGCATGGCGTCTATATGGAAGGCGGCGTGAATGTCGTCGGCCTCGACATCGATTTACCGTCCCTGAAGAATGCCCGTGAAGGCCTTGATTATCTGGATGATCTGAACGGCAAACCAGAGACCAAATCCCTCACAGCCTTTGTCCGCGGCAGCGCCTATCAGCTTCCTTTTGCAGACAATACGTTTGACGCCATCATCTGCTCAGAGGTTCTAGAACATCTCGACGCCTATCCTGATGTCATCGACGAAATCCGGCGCGTTCTGAAACCTCAAGGTATGCTGGCGGCCACCATCCCGCACGCCTGGCCTGAACGGATTTGCTGGAAACTGGCCCCGCCTCCGAACGGCTACCCTTTTGAGCCAGGCGGTCATATTCGAATCTTTGACGATATTCATCTGAAGTATGAGTTTGTTCATCACGGCTTTTCATTCCTGCACAAACATCATGCACACGGGCTTCATGCGCCTTATTGGTGGCTCAAATGCGCCTTCTGGTCTCGTCGGGATGATCACCCACTCGTCAAGGCATACCATTCTCTGCTTGTCTGGGATTTGATGAAACGGCCATGGCTGACCCGCTTCCTGGAAGCATTGACCGCCCCGGTTATGGGAAAGAGCGTCGCTATGTATTTCAAGGCAACAGACAAATAATGCTTCAGACTCTTGCCCGCCCCAAATCACAAGCCTTCCCGAGCCTCGAAGCCCCGATCAGGCTGATCACGACAATCCAGCGGGCAGATGGCGCAATACCATGGTTCGCCGACGGTATCTGGGATTCCTGGAACCATGTTGAATGCGCCATGGCGCTGGAAGTCGCCGGCGAATTGAAAGCGGCTGACCGGGCCTATGATTATCTGGTGACGTCACAGGCCGAGAACGGCGCGTGGTATTGCGAGTATGGCAATACTGCTGCCATGGTTGACGAGCTTTATATGAGCCGCGAGACCGCCGGTTCATTCTATGATACGAATTTCGCTGCCTATTGCGCGACGGGGATCTGGCACCGCTATCTGCATCGCCAGGACGCAAACGATCTGCGTCACTATTGGCCCATGGTCAGAAAGGCGATTGATTTTGTTCTTACGCTTCAATCAGACTGGGGCGATATCGCATGGTCTTCAGAAGCCGTTGAATTCGGCCCGGACGATTCCGTGCGTGCGGGTAACGCCTCCATTCGCAAAAGCCTGGAATGCGCCATCCGGATCGCTTTTGTCGTTCGCGACATGAAGCGCGCCAACAGGTACCGACGGGCTTTGCTGAAGCTGGACATCGCGCTCGAGCGCCATGCTCATCGCTTCGACCGGTCCGGTGACGATCGCAGCATGTATGCAATGGATTGGTACTATCCAGCCATGTGCGGCGTCCACAAAGGCCATGAAGCCACCAAGGTGCTTAGCGATTCCTGGACGACATTCGTCAAGCCGGAACTTGGCTGTCACTGCGTCTCTACAGAACCATGGATCACAGTTGCTGAAAGTGCTGAACTCGCGATCACGCTGACAAGTCTTGGCGGTCGCGATCTGGCCCGAAACATCCTCCAGCGCCAATTCAATCATCGCGATGATGATGGCTGCTTCTGGATGGGCTATCAGTATGAGGAAGACATCTTCTGGCCCCGTGAGAAGCCATCCTGGACGCAAGCCGCTATGGTGCTGGCCGTTGAAACTCTGAGATCAGGTTCACCTACAGCCTGCGTTCTTGGACAGCATCTCTGATCGCCACTACAGACGTTTGAGAATTCGCAAAGATCCAACCGCGCGCTCTTCTTCAAACAGACCCGAAGACAGCGCCAGCTGGTAGATGTCGAACGGCGGGCGTCCGCCATCTGCCGGATCAGGGAACACATCGTGGATGGCCAGAATACCGCCCTTTTTGACCTTAGGGGCCCACAGTCGATAATCGGTTCGCGCGGGCTCGTCCCCATGGCCGCCATCAATAAACACCATGGACAAAGGCTGTAGCCAGAAAGGAGCAACCTGTTCTGATCGGCCTACAATGGGGATGACCGTGTCCTCTAATCCCGCGCGCCGAAGTGTCTGGCGAAGAAACGGCAGGGTCTCCATTGCACCCGCCTCATCATCCCAGGTCTCCGGGTCGTGGTGTTCCCATCCAGGCTGATTTTCTTCTGACCCGCGATGGTGATCGAGCGCGAACAATGATCGTCCGGTTTGCTGGCAGGCCGCACCAAGATACACGGCGGATTTACCGCAATACGTACCAATCTCAAGCACAGGCTCTCTGCCGGTCAGGTCGCGAGCCGTTTCATAAAGCGCGCGGCCTTCATCTGGCGGCATAAAGCCTTTCACGGTCTCAATATCGATGGGCAGATGCATGAAACGCCTTTCTGGATGAATACCAGGGCATTATCAGAACGAATCGAGGGAGCCGACTACATAAAATGTGCCGCGGCTCCGCATTCTTTTTTCGGGAAATGGTGGGCGGTAACGGGCTCGAACCGCTGACCCTCTCGGTGTAAACGAGATGCTCTTCCAACTGAGCTAACCGCCCCTGAGCGGCGCAGAAACACTATAAAGCGCTACTTCGTCAAGTGGCGAATGTGGATTATCCACATCCGCCTTCAACTTTTCTCAGTTCTCGCTCTCTTTCGCGACGTGCGCCTGCTTCACAACATAGGCACGGATCGCTTCGGACTGGCCCTCTTCAAGCACATTCGCAAAGGAAACCATGCCATTGGCGCTCAGGTTTCCGTCAATCACGACAGACTTCCAGGCTTCGGCATCGCCGCTGATAGGTGACCAGCGCAGATCGGGAAGAACGCCGGAGCTGACCGCCAGAGGACCATGACAAACCGCGCAGTTACGCGCGAATGCCACACGCCCCTCTTCCAGCATGGCCTCGTCACCGAATACATCGGTTTGCGGCTCACGTGGAAGCGGTTCGAAATCATGGTCAGGAATCTCGCCGGTGCCACCAAGTTTGAACGTGACAACCTTGCCGACAGTCGATGGAACGGTCTCGTCATAGCCGAAACCACCTGCCAGACCGAAAGCAGATCCCCAACCCGTGGTGATCGTTACATACTGTTCGCCGTCGATTTCGAACGTACCAGGTCCGGACGCACCACCCGATTTCAGTTCGTGCTCCCAGAGCTTATCACCTGATTCAGCGTTATAAGCTGCGATCACGCCCTTCAGCTGCCCCTGGAATACAAGATCGCCTGCTGTGGTCAGGACACCGCCATTCCACGCATTGTTATGTTCAACGGTCCAGCGCGGCTCCTGCGCGATTGGATCCCAGGCAATCAGACGTCCTTTCAGGCCCGCACGCATGCCCTTGAACATGGCTTCAGACGGCTCCAGCGGCACGCCAGCAGAGAAGTCCGCACCCGTGTTCCAGTTTGCAGGTTCAGAGAAGAATTTTGGATCGTTGGCATAAGCCTGCGGAATTTCCTGGGCCGGAATGTAAGCCAGATTGTGTTCCGGGTTGAACGCCATTGGCTGCCAGTTATGACCACCGAGCGGACCAGGTGTCTGCAGGAATGGGACATCAGCATAACGCGCGTCGGACACTTCGATCGGACGGCCATCCTCATCGAGACCCGTTGTCCAGTTCTGCGGCACATAATTGTTGCCGGACAGGAACTCGCCTGTTGCTGCGTCGAGCACATAGAAGAAGCCGTTTTTCGGCGCCTGCATGACAACGCGCTTCTCGGCACCCTCTTCTCCCACCGGCAGGTTTGCCAGAATGATGGATTGTGTTGCCGTGTAATCCCAGTTGTCGCCCGGTGTCGTCTGGAAGTGCCAGACATACTCGCCTGTGTCAGGCTTCACTGCCACAATCGAAGAAATGAAAAGGTTGTCGCCGCCAGACGGATCGCGCATGCGCTGGTTCCAGGGCGAGCCATTTCCCACACCGAAAATGATCAGATCGTTCACTTCGTCATAGACAATCGAATCCCAGACAGTGCCGCCACCGCCGGACTCTTTCCACGCGCCTTCATCACCCCAGGTCGCGTTGGCCACTTGTTCAAATGCGGCATCAGATGCTGCGCCATCAGGCTGCTTGTCTGAATTCGGAGCCGTATAGAAGCGCCAGATCATGTCGCCGGTTTGTGCATCATAAGCCGAGACATAACCACGAACGCCGAGCTCAGCGCCGCCATTCCCGATCAGAACCTTGCCATCAACAACGCGCGGCGCGCCCGTGATGGTGTAAGGTTTGCTCTGATCAACCGTGACCTTGCTCCATTCGACTTCACCGGTTTCTGCATCAATCGCTTCCAGGCGGCCATCGATCACGCCGAGATAAAGTTTACCGTCATAAACAGCTACGCCACGGTTCACGACATCACAGCAGGCATTCACGCCAACAGCGCGATCAACATCAGGATCGTAAACCCAGAGTTCTTCGCCTGTTTCTGCGTCCAGCGCGTGAAGCACAGACCAGGCAGACGTTACGTACATAACGCCGTCAACAACGATTGGTGTGGATTCAACGCCGCGATTGGTGGACAGCTCATATGTCCACGCAACACCCAGCTCGGCCACGTTTCCGGCATTGATCGATTCAAGACGAGAGAAGCGCTGCTCGTCATATGTGCCGCCATACATCAGCCAGGTTTCCGGCGTCTGTTCAGCATTCAAAAGGTCCGTGCTGGAAACATCCGCGAAAGATGTCTGCGTCGCCGTACTCGTTTCGGTTACGGACTGATCGGTGACTGGTGGTTCTTCGCTACCGCCGCACGCTGAAAGCGCGATTGCAGAACCACAAGCCAGAATGGCTGCTTTGAAGTTCATGATTTACTCCTCCCGTGACGGTCTTCCGCCGACCCGCTCATTAAGTGTCACGAAATTTGTAATAGTAAAGCCGTTACGCTACGAGAACCGGGTGTGCTCAGGCGCATTTCAGACCGTTCACGACCGAAATATCGCGAACGCGTCTCAATACGCCGGCTCTGGCAGGTTGAATCGCTGCAAAATCGGAATTTTCAGAGGAAAAGCAGACGTTCAGACGTCCATGAGTCGCATTTCGGAGAATGCATCTTTCAACGCATTCGACCATGCATTGCTGAATTCGAAGAATTGCTGATCATCCGCCTCGATACGCCGCAACTGTTCAAACTGGAGTGTGTGGTTTCGCATCACGGCGAGATCGAGCGGCATACCCACGGTCAGATTGGACCTGATCGTTGAGTCCATCGACAACAGCGCGCAGATCACGCCGTCCTGAAGGTCGGTATCGACTGCGATAACCCGGTCAAGGATCGGCTTGCCGTATTTGTGTTCGCCCAGCTGAAAGTATGGTGCGTCATCCGTGGCCTCGATGAAATTGCCATCGGAATAGACCTGGAACATTCGCAACTGACCGTTCACACGCTGCCCGGCCACAAGAATTGTCGCTTCATAATCCACCGACCCGATGACCGAGGCACGAAACCGGTTCTGCACCTTGCGCATGGTTTCGCCCACAACCTGCGCCACTTCAAACATGGTCGCGGCAGAATAGATCGTCGGCTCGTTGAGATTGGGCACTTCCAGCCGCTCATTGATCTCACTGATCACAGCCTGGGTGATGCCCAGATTTCCCGCCGTCGCCATGACGATGCAGCGGTCTCCCGGCATTTGCCAGGTGAACAGCTTTTTCACTTTGGAGATGTTGTCGACGCCTGCATTGGTTCGCGTATCCGCCAGAACCACCAGGCCCTGATTCAGCTTGATGCCCACACAATACGTCATATACGCGTCCTCCAGACGACAGAATTCTTCTTTGCGCAGTTTCTAAAAGCGCAGCAAATCACTTTTGTGAACGAAAATTTCGACCCTGTGATGAAATGGCACAAAAGACTTGTGGATTGGTGCCTCAGACCTGCGTCTGGTACTGACCGCCCTGAACGCCTTCGGATGCAGAAACGATTTCCGGTGTCACAGGAACCGCAAACGCAAAATCTTCGGCAATTTTCTGAGCAAGAACTGCCTGATTCTGAATGAACTCAGTCAGATATTCGTGCAGCCCCGCATTCAGAACATGATCCACGTCAGCCGAGGAGAGATCTTCCAGCCTGCTTTTGGCAATCTGGCAGCTCGGATAAGTCCGGCCATAGAAACTCTCCAGCGTTTCGAGAGACACCACGATCCGGGAGAGAGAAAACGCCATTGAACGTGGATTGAGCTGATTCTGCATCAGAAATGACGCGACGCCCTTCCGAGACACATCAGACCGCGTCACAAAATGATAGGCGCGCTGCACGCCAACGGCCTGCAACAGTGACACCCATTGATACTGGTCCAGAGACCCGCCGATTTCATCGAGAGATGGCAGCAGAACATGGTATTTCACATCCAGAATTCGAGCCGTGGCATCGCCACGCTCGATATGACTGCCAAGACGCATGAACTCAACGCTGTCATCTCGCACCATGGTGCCTTCAACACAGCCGCGATAGGTCGCCTGAGCTACTTTCACCCAGTCAACAAACTCGGCCAGATGCGCCCGGCGAGACCGCAGGAGTGTGATCTGGTGCGGCAACTCATTCCAGGCCGTGTTCAGCGTGTTCCACACTTCCGACGTCACGCCGAATCGAATCGCGCGGGCATTCTCCCTCGCGCTTCTGATACAGCTGTAAATGCTGGACGGGTTTTCCGGGTCGGCCACCAAATGCTCCAGCGCAGCGTCCCGATCAGCATGATCCAGATCGCCCTTGAAGGTTGCACTGGCACCGGCCGCGATCAAAATCGACGACCACTCATTGGTAATGGATTGTCCGGTCTTGATCGGCAGCGACACCATGCGCCGGGCTGTATCGATCAGTCGGGCAACATTGTCTGCCCGTTCCATGGTCCGGGAAATCCAGAATAAATTGTCTGCGACGCGGCTTAACATCAGTAAGACTGCTCCATCAGCACCCAGGTGTCCTTAACGCCCCCACCCTGGCTTGAATTCACGACAAGCGAACCGTCACGCAGGGCAACACGCGTCAACCCGCCAGGTGTCACCTGAACCTCCCGACCAGACAGAACGAAGGGACGGAAATCAACATGTCGGGGCGCGACCCCTTCATCGACCAGCGTTGGACAGGTCGACAATGAAAGCGTTGGCTGCGCAATGAAACCGGACGGATTGGCCTTTACTCGGGCGGCATAGGCTTCCTGCTCTTCCTTGGTCGATTTCGGACCAATCAGCATGCCATACCCGCCGGACCCATGAACCTCTTTCAGAACAAGGTCCCCAATATTTTCGAGAACATGGCTCAGTTGCGCGGGGTCACTGCATTTGAACGTCTCGACATTTTTCAGAACCGGTTCCTCAGAGAGGTAAAACCGGATCATGTCCTCAACATAACAATAAATCGCCTTGTCGTCGGCAACGCCCGTGCCCGGCGCATTCATAATGGTCACGCCACCAGCCATATAGGCTTTCATCAGCCCTGGCACGCCTAGCATGGAATCGGGACGGAATTGCTGTGGGTCAAGAAAGGCGTCATCAATTCGGCGGTAGATCACATCGACCTGCTCAGGCCCCCGGGTTGTGCGCATGTAAACGCGCTCATTCTCAACAAACAGGTCAGATCCCTCAACCAGTGAAATACCCATTTCATCGGCGAGGAAGGAATGCTCGTAATAGGCACTATTAAAGTGGCCGGGCGTCAGGATCACACAGTTTGGCCAACCGCCCCCGGGAGGTGCAACCGACTCCATCGTCCGGCGCAGCATGTCCGGATAGGTTTCTACGGGCGCAATGTCACCGGCCGCAAAAAGATCTGGAAACAGTCGCGTCATCATGCGACGGTTTTCAAGCACGTAGGAAACGCCCGATGGCGTCCGGCAATTATCTTCCAGGACGTAAAATCCATCCTCACCGGTGCGGATCACATCAATACCGGAAATGTGAGAATAAACGCCGAGTGTCGGGTTAAACCCTTTCATGATCGGCTCATAGGCTTCATTCTGATAGATGAATTCGCCCGGAATAATGCCTTCAGAGACAATGCGGCCATCATGATAGACATCATGAATAAAGGCATTGAGCGCGTTGGCGCGCTGGATCACACCTTGCTCAAGTGTTGCCCATTCCTGCGCCGTGAAAATTCTTGGTACGACGTCAAACGGTATAAGGCGCTCCGGGTCGCCGCCTTCGCCATAAACAGCGAACGTGATACCAATTTTCCGAAAAAGTGTTTCAGCTTCAGATGCTGCCCGTTTCAGATCTTCATGACTCGTCGACGACAACCACTCGGAAACTCTCTCATACCCCGGTCTGATAGATTCATTTACCGACATCTCGTCAAACATGGACACGCAAGCCCTCCTAAACTGCCTTGATTTGAGCATGAAATTTCCCCCGCTGCCAAGGCGAAAGTCGATACAATTATATTTTCAGGCAAATTGGTTGTTTTAGTTGCAGGACTGGCAGGAAAAGCGATACCCGTCTGTGCATGAGCATTCGAGTTGGACTGACCCACCGCACCAGTTATCATTATGACCGACCAGTCATGATGGGACCTCAAATTATCCGACTGCGCCCTGCGCCTCATAGTCGGACGCCAATCGTCAGCTATAGTCAGAAAGTCACCCCGACCGATCATTGGGTGAACTGGCAACAAGACCCGTTCGGCAATTACCTGTCTCGTATTGTCATTCCGGAAAAGACCAAATCCTTCTCGGTACAGATCGATCTTGTCGCTGACATGATTGCAATCAATCCGTTCGACTTCTTTCTTGAGGAGAGCGCTCAGAAGGCCCCCTTCAAATATGACCCTGAGCTCGCGGAAGACCTGAAGCCTTACCTCAAGACCATGGACAAAAGTCCTGTCTATGAAGAGTTTTTACGCAAAGCCGTCGACGTCTGGCACACCAAAAGAGCAGGCGAAATAACGACGGTGGATGCGCTGGTGGAGCTGAACCAGCTCGTCGAACGCCGTGTAGATTATGTCATCCGTATGGAGCCTGGGGTTCAGACGCCAGAAGAAACGCTGGTTAAAAGCAAGGGCTCTTGTCGGGATTCCAGCTGGCTTCTGGTCAACATCTTCCGCCATCTGGGCGTCGCGGCCCGCTTTGTGTCGGGTTATCTGATCCAGCTGACGGCAGACATGGAATCCATCACGGGCCCGTCAGGCCCTACCGAGGACTTTACCGACCTCCATGCCTGGGTGGAGGCTTATATTCCCGGTGCGGGCTGGGTTGGTCTCGACCCGACTTCCGGTCTTTTTGCGGGCGAAGGTCATATTCCTCTGGCTGCCACGCCTGCCCCGTCTTCTGCTGCGCCGATTTCCGGTGGTCTCGAACCGTGCGAGGTCGAATTTGACTTCGAAATGACGGTTGAGCGGATGATTGATCCTCCGCGCCATTCCAAACCTGTGACCGATGATCAGGCCAAGGCGATCTTCGCTGCGGGACAGAAAATCGACACCATTCTTGATGACAATGATGTGCGTCTGACCATGGGCGGCGAGCCCACTTTCGTGGCCGAATCTGATCGCGATGCAGACGAGTGGACGATTGCTGCGGTGGGTCCGACCAAGCGTATTTTCGCAGACAAACTTATTCATCGCCTGAAAAAGAAGTACGCACCAGAAGGCTTGCTGACTCACGGACAGGGTAAATGGTATCCGGGCGAGCCGCTGCCTCGCTGGGCATTTGCGCTTTACTGGCGGAGTGACGGAGAGCCCCTCTGGAAAAACACCGACCTTATTCAGAAAGAAGACGAGCCCGCGAGTTTCGGCCCCGAAGACGCCGAAACGCTGGCCAATGCGATTGCAGAACGGCTGGACCTTGCCGCTAATTGCGCACAACCCGTGTATGAAGACCCGGCAGAATATCTCGTCGGCGAGGGAAATCTTCCAATCAATGTCGATCCGCGCGATCCGAAGCTGAAGGAAGATGAAGAGCGGCGTTCGCTGTACCGCACATTCAATGAAGGGATTGGTGCGCCGCGTGGTTTTGTAATCCCGGTTCAGGCCGCGCAAACCACAGCCGCGAAAGGTCGCGTGTTCAAATGGATGTCGGAGATCTGGGAAACCCGACGCGGTAAGCTGTTCCTGATCCCGGGCGATAGTCCCGCCGGATTCCGGCTCCCGCTTAAGGCACTGCCTGAGCTGGACCCTGTGCTTTATCCGGGTTTGATCCAGGCCGATCCGTTTGCGCCGCGAGAGCCGCTGCCTACGGGATCATCCATCACCTATCAACACGAAGGCCAGTCAGCGCCGGCCAGGCCCGAAAAGCCAGCGAAGAAACCAGGCGAGCCAGAACGCGAATACATCATGGATGGCATCCGCACCGCGATGACCATTGAGCACCGCGACGGCCATTTGTGCGTCTTCCTGCCACCCGTGATGTCGGCCAACGCCTTTGTCGACCTGATTGCCGCGATTGAGGAAGCCTCGCAACAGACCGGCCTGCCAGTCCGTTTGGAAGGCTATCCACCGCCGCGCGACCCGCGTATCCGGGAAGTGAAAGTTACGCCAGACCCCGGCGTGATTGAGGTGAACATTCAGCCATCCGGAAGCTGGGAAGAGCTGAACTTCGTCACCCGGACACTCTATGAAGAAGCGCGCCATTGTGGGCTGGATTCCTCTTCTTTTCTCGTCAATGGACGACCGACAGGCTCAGGCGGCGGCGCTCATATCGTACTGGGCGGTGCATCGCCGGACGACAGCCCGTTCCTGCGTCGACCAGACCTGCTTGGGTCCATTATCCGGTACTGGCAGCACCATCCGGCGTTGAGTTATTTCTTCGCGGGCACCTTTATTGGCCCGACCAGCCAGGCACCGCGTATTGATGAAGCCCGCCACGACCAGCTCTACGAAATGGAACTGGCACTCAAGCAGTTGCCGCCCGAAAGTCAGTCAGCGCCTCCATGGCTCGTTGACCGTGTGCTCCGGCACCTTCTTGTCGATGTGACGGGCAACACGCACCGCTCGGAAATCTGCATCGACAAGCTGTTCTCACCTGATGGTCCAACCGGCCGCCTTGGTCTGGTCGAGTTCCGCAGCTTTGAAATGCCGCCCCATGTAGAAATGAATCTGGCGCAGCAATTGCTGCTTCGGGCGCTCGTCGCATGGTTCTGGAAAACACCTTACACCCAGCCGCTCAAGCCGCACGGCACGGCGTTGAATGACAAATACATGTTACCCCACGTGCTCTGGCAGGACCTCAAGCAGGTTCTCAAGGAAGTCAGTGAAGGCACAGGTGTCACCATCGATCCGAACTGGTTCCAGGCTCACTTTGAGTTCCGCTTCCCATGGATCGGCAAGGTCAGCTATGATGGCGTGTCTATTGAGTTGCGCCATGCCCTTGAGCAATGGAACGTGCTTGGCGAAGAAGGTGCCGTTGGCGGCACGACTCGCTTCGTAGACTCATCGCTGGAGCGGATCGAGGTGAAGATTGATGGCGATCTGAGCCATAAACAATTGCTTTGCAACGGCATCGTTTTGCCACTGGCGAAAGACGAGCTCTCCGGTTCGAAATTCTGTGGCGTTCGCTTCCGCACATGGTTGCCCGCCTCCTGCCTGCACCCGACCATCCATCCGCACGGTCCATTGATCTTCGATCTTTACGACCCGCGTGTGGGTCGTTCGATTGGCGGATGCACCTATCATCCGACCCATCCGGGCGGACGGAACTTCGAAAATCGTCCCGTAAACGCGCTGGAAGCGGAAGGTCGCCGGATCGCATCATTCGATGAACATGGGCATACCGCTGGTCATTTCGTGCCGCGTTACATCCATCAGGACCCGCGCTTCCCGAACACGCTCGACATGCGCTGGAGTTGATCCGGCGCTGTCTTGTTCAGCCATGTGGCTTTATATCAGGCGGGCATTAGTCCGCGTTCGTTCAGGCGTGCCTCATAGTCCGGCAGGACCTCACGATAGAGCGCGGGCGGCGGAATTCTGAGCTCATCGCGCACCTGATCGAGCGGCTTTTCCAGAAGAGCCATCAGATCGGCGGCCGGCAGGAAGGCTGCAGACCGTCCATTCCTACGCGCCCGCCAGATGACGTTCATGGCCGATTTCAGCCCCAGATGCTTCCGCTCGGCCCGCGCGCCCATATAGGCGATGAACATCGCCCCAACGCTCCCGGTCTGCGCGTAGGTGAATGACAAGAGCGCAAGTTCTCCGAGCCCATCCCGGCCATAACCGGTCAGCACATGCCAGAGATCATGCATGTCTCTGATGCGTCTGCCATACCAGGCGAAATCATCTTTCGGGTCTGGTGGCTGATAGCCATCCA
Organism: uncultured Hyphomonadaceae bacterium; assembly: GCA_964342455.1. Lineage (GTDB taxonomy): Bacteria > Pseudomonadota > Alphaproteobacteria > Caulobacterales > Hyphomonadaceae > Ponticaulis. The sequence continues at coordinate 93,452 of CAYFGB010000001.1, read as the reverse complement.
CCTTTTCGCTCTCTGCGACCAGACCACCCGCTGAGAGGCCTTCCGACAAGACAAAGGTAAGATAGGCGCGACCGAAACTTCCCTCCGGCAACTGAGCCAGACGAGCATGATCGTCCAGTATCGGGGCGATCTCTTCGCGTCGGATGAACAGGGCACGCCCTTCTGGTCGGGACAGAAATTTGCGAAAGGAATTCATCAGAGACGGGCCGGACAATGCTTCAATAACCTCAAAGGCCTGGCGGGTATCCTCGCCATCCTCGAGCAGTTTGTCGAAGGCGGAAAACGCGCGTTTCCAGTCTCTTCGACGTGCCCGTTTCGGAGGCAAACAAAGTGTTATGTCGTTCCATTCGACTGTGCGCAGTGCCATGGCGTTTCCCCGTTTTGTCTTGTTCTTTTTGGATATTCTGCCACAAAAACTGACAAAAATCATCAGTCTTCATTCCACGGCCGCCGAAAAGCGCGCTGGCGAGCCTGACGCGCGCGTCACGTAACTGACACTTTTTCCAGCGCCTCGTGCATGGAAATTAAGCGCAGTCGATGTCTTTTTGATCACCCCCTTCAAATCACAAGCCGGTTCCCGGCGAATGGATTACCATCGCAAAGCGGAATGCTAGGCCAGCCTCGCGAGGTGGTTTGGGAGCGCAACTCGGAATGAAAAAAATAGAAGCTATCATCAAGCCTTTCAAACTCGATGAAGTCAAAGACGCGCTTCACGATCTGGGCCTTCACGGCATGACAGTGACTGAAGCGAAAGGGTTTGGACGGCAGCGAGGCCACACAGAGCTGTATCGGGGAGCAGAGTATGTTGTTGATTTCCTGCCGAAGCTGAAAATCGAAATCGTCGTATCCGATAGTCTGGCAGAACAGGCCATCGAGGCGATCACGAAAACAGCCAAGACAGGCAAGATTGGAGACGGGAAGATTTTCCTGTCTGATATTCAGGATGTCGTACGGATCCGAACAGGCGAGCGTGGCGATCCGGCGATCTAGGCCAAAGTGAAAACTCAAGAGTAACCCAGAATTGGAGGGATAAATGTCTGACGAATTTTTTAAGACGATGAAGGAAAAGGACGTTCAGTTTGTGGACCTGCGTTTCACGGACGTCCGCGGCAAGCTTCAGCACGTCGCCTTTACGGCGGACGCGTTTGACGAAAGCATGTTCGAAGACGGCACCATGTTCGACGGTTCGTCCATCGCCGGCTGGAAAGCCATCAACGAGTCAGACATGGTTCTGATGCCAGACGCGTCGACCGCCAAAATTGACCCGTTCTACCAGCAAACCACCATGACCGTGAAATGTGACATCCTGAACCCGGGGACGATGGATGCCTACAACCGCGACCCGCGCATGACGGCCAAGAAAGCTGAAATGTATCTGAAGTCCACCGGTATCGGTGACACGGCGTATTTTGGCCCGGAGCCGGAATTCTTCGTCTTTGATGACGTTCGCTGGTCGGTTGAGCCACACAAAACCGGTTATGAGTTCGACTCAGCCGAGCTGCCTGTGAACACCGCCAAAGAATACGAAATGGGCAATATGGGTCACCGCCCAGGTCCAAAAGGTGGTTACTTCCCGGTCCCACCCGTAGACTCCGAGCAGGACATGCGGTCTGAAATGCTGACTGTCATGAAAGAGCTTGGCATGAAGCCTGAGAAGCAACACCACGAGGTTGCGCCGGCTCAGCACGAGCTTGGCATGGTCTTCGGCACGCTTCTGGAAATGGCTGACCGCGTTCAGGACTACAAATACGTCGTCCACAACGTAGCTGCGTCTTACGGCAAGTCTGCGACCTTCATGCCGAAGCCAATGTACAAGGATAACGGCTCTGGCATGCACGTTCACCAGTCAATCTGGAAAGACGGCGGACCAACATTTGCTGGCGACCTTTATGCTGACCTGTCTGAAACCTGCCTTTACTACATTGGCGGTATCATCAAGCACGCCAAGGCACTGAACGCGCTGACCAACCCGCTGACGAACTCTTACAAGCGTCTCGTCCCAGGTTACGAAGCACCGGTCATGCTGGCTTATTCAGCACGCAACCGTTCAGCGTCCATCCGTATTCCTTACGGCTCTTCGCCAAAAGCGAAGCGTATTGAAACACGCTTCCCTGACCCGGGCGCAAACCCATACCTCGCTTTCGCTGGCCTGCTCATGGCTGGTCTGGACGGCATTCAGAACAAGATCCACCCAGGCGACGCCATGGACAAGGACCTTTACGACCTGCCGGCAGAAGAAGCGAAAGCTATTCCTCAGGTTTGTGGCTCTCTGCGTGAAGCGCTTGAAAGCCTCGACTCCGACCGTGAGTTCCTCAAGGCCGGTAACGTATTCGACGACGATCAGATCGACGGTTATATCGATCTGAAGATGGAAGAAGTCATGAACTTCGAACTCCATCCACACCCAGTCGAATTCGAAATGTACTACAAGGTCTGATATACCCCTCAGAACCCTGAAGAACGAGCCGCCGGCCAGAAATGGTCGGCGGTTTGCTTTTTATTTGCGGTTTTCCTGTTCCATGGCGGTAAGAAGGAAAACCCGCCATGAAATTTCGCCTGCTCGCGATCATCACTGTCCTGCTCTCCGGCGCGCCTGTGTCGGCCAATCCGGGCTATCCGATGGTGTCCAATGTCGACACCCTGGCCTGCCAGATCTATCGCGAGCGTTCAGACTGGTTCACAGCAGCCATTGAAGCCGAAAGACGCTGGGGTCTTCCGGTCGCTCATCAACTCGCCTTCATTACGGAAGACTGGGGCCTGGAGGATGGCAATCTGCCAACGAAATGGCGGCCCGACTGGACGCGGCCAGATCGCCCGACACCTGGCTTGCCATCAGGCTTTTATGATCAGACCTGGCAGCAATATGTTCTGCAAAGCGGGAACGCCTCAGCTTCACCAAACGCCATTGAAGACGTGTTCGGCTTTATGGGCTGGTATTTTTCCAGCCTCGCACCTTACACAGGGGTGTCGCCATATGATCCGCTGGCCCAGCATGTTTTATGGCGTCAGGGGCCGGATGTTTTCCGCGCGGGCAACTGGCAGTCCAATCTCTGGCAACGGACCCAGGCCGAACGCTTTGCCAGCCTGACTCGTCTTTACATGACAGACTTTGAGAATTGCGATCCGCCAGCAAAGCATGGCTGGTAGTTTAGCCCTCCCAGGCTATATCTGCCAAATAGGCTTTCGAAGTCTTGTTCTGAATTTTCTGCATTTCCATAAGTGCTGACCATAAAGACAGGTTCGGATCAGGCTCTTCGCCATGCGCCAGTCTGTGCATTTGCGAAATATACCAGCCCTGCTTGGCGAAGATGTGCATCGCTTTGATCAGCCGAAACGGGCTTTGTGCGCTCAGAAATCGAGTGGGCCCAATCGCTGCGTCGTCCACCACCAGAAGCCCCTCATCCTCTGCACCGGAAAACAGCTTGTTCGGCAGATCAGGCTCCGCACATAACGGGCGGGCCAGGCCAATCAGATCTGTCATCTGGCTCTCAAGAACAGCGTTCATGGAAGTCCGCGTCCGAAAGCCGCCCGTTGCGATCACAGGGGCCTTCGCCCTGGCACTTACAGATTTTGCATACTCTACGAAATATGCTTCGCGGGCTATGGTTGAGGCCGACAAACGGCCATCGCTGATCGGGGCTTTGCCAATATCGGCCCCCATCATTTGCGGCTGCTCATAATTACCGCCAGACAACTCGATGAAATCAACGGCCTCACCGTTCAGCCAGTCCACCACAGCCAGACAATCCTCATGCGTGAACCCGCCCTGTTGAAAATCAGCGGAGTTCAGTTTCACGCCAATGGCAAATCCCGGCTGAACGGCATCTCGCGATCGCCGAATGATCTCGAGCAGAAAACGAGACCGGTTCTCCAGGCTACCCCCCCATTGATCGTTGCGTTGATTGGCTTTCGGGGACAAAAACTGGGAAATCAGATAGCCATGCGCGCCATGGATCTGCACACCATCAAATCCTGCTCGCCCTGCCGTACGAACCACAGTGACAAAGCGTTCGATAATCTCTTCAATCTCTTCGGCCGTCAGCGCGCGAGGATGACCGAACGGCGCGATGGAGCGGCCCGGCATATCCAGAGCCACGGCTGACGGGGCAACCGGACGCTCGCATATCGCTTTAGGCGTCTGACGTCCGGAATGGTTGATCTGCATGATCATGACAGCGCCATTGTCTTTGCCCGCCTGTGCCCAGGCGGACAATTGCGTCAGAGCCTCCTTTGGCGGTTCACCATCAATGGCGACATTTCCGGCGGCCTCCAGATACCGGCGATCGACAAGAACATTGCCCGTGATCAGCGTTCCACTACCGCCTTTTGCCCAGACACTGTACAAATTCGCCAGTTCCGGCGTGGCCATATTGTCCGGGCTCGCCAGACTTTCCGTCATGGCAGCCTTTACAATGCGATTTGGCAGCACCAATCCACAGGGAAGTGTCAAAGCCTGCTCAATGGGCGTTGTCATTTCTACTTCCCCTTATGTTTAATGGTCGCTCTGTGCGACTCAGGTAAAAGATCAGGCATGACAAATACGTCCAATGCACCAAAAATTGAAGCTGACAGTTATTCGGCCAAGGATATCGAGGTCCTTGAAGGGCTCGAACCTGTTCGCCGTCGTCCCGGTATGTACATCGGCGGCACGGATGAAAGGGCTTTGCATCACCTGTTTGCCGAGGTGCTGGACAACTCCATGGACGAGGCCGTCGCTGGCCATGCCAACTGGATCCAGGTCATTCTCGATGCGGATGGTTTTCTGACCGTAACCGATAACGGACGCGGTATTCCGGTCGATCCGCATCCAAAGATGCCGGACAAGTCGGCGCTCGAAGTTATTCTGACCACGCTGCATGCAGGCGGTAAATTCTCATCCAAGGCGTATGAAACTGCGGGCGGTTTGCACGGCGTTGGTATCTCGGTGGTCAACGCCCTTTCAGAACGTGTTGAAGTCGAGGTTGCCCGCAATCGACGTCTCTACAAACAGGTTTTTGAACGCGGTACGCCTGTCGCCCCTCTGGAAGATGTCGGCGCGGCCAGCAATCGACGTGGCACAAGTGTGCGCTTTCGCCCGGACCCGGAGATCTTTGGCGACAAATCCAACTTCAAACCCAAGCGACTCTTCCAGATGGCCAAGTCAAAGGCCTATCTTCAAAGCGGTGTCGAAATCCGCTGGCAATGCGCCGCCGAGCTTTTGCCGAGTGACGACAGCGTCCCGGCTGAAAAGGTTTTGCATTATCCAAACGGACTGGCCGACCAGCTTGCCGAGTTGATCGAGAACAAGACGCTGGTCACTGAAAATCCATTCACGGGAAAAGTGGAGTCCGGCAAGGCGGGCAAGGTCGAATGGGCGATATGCTGGACGGGCCAGGGGTTTGGCGATGCAGACAGCCAGATCAGATCCTTCTGTAACACCATTCCGACGCCGGAGGGCGGCACGCACGAGGCTGGCCTCAGATCAGCGCTCACAAAGGGTTTGCGCGCCTATGGTGATCTCAAGGGCGTAAAGAAAGCCAGCCAGCTCACCGCCGAAGATGTCATCGGCACGTCCGGCACCCTGCTCTCTGTTTTCATTCCGGATCCGGAATTTCAGGGCCAGACCAAGGATAAGCTGTCGTCTACACCGGCCTTCCGGCTGGTCGAGAACGCCATCCGTGACAGGTTTGACCATTGGCTCGCCGCCGCACCGAAAGAAGCCGACAAACTCCTTGAGTGGGTGATCTCACAATCCGATGACCGTCTGCGACGTCGCCGTGAGAAGGAAGTCAGCCGTCAGTCGGCTACGCGAAAGCTGCGCCTTCCGGGCAAGCTCGCCGATTGTTCCAGCAATTCACCTGAGGGTACCGAAATCTTTCTGGTGGAAGGTGACTCGGCTGGCGGTTCAGCGAAACAGGCCCGAAACCGTGCTACACAGGCTATCCTGCCCCTTCGCGGCAAGATTCTGAACGTTGCCAATGCCAGCTCGGACAAGCTTTCAAAGAACCAGGAATTGTCAGATCTGGCGCTCGCGCTCGGTGGCGGCATCGGCAAACGCTTTTCTCTGGATGATCTGCGCTATGAGCGCGTCATCATCATGACGGATGCGGACGTCGATGGCGCGCACATCGCCGCTTTGCTCATGACGTTCTTCTTCCGGCAAATGCCTGGGCTGGTCGATGCGGGCCGTCTTTATCTCGCCATGCCGCCGCTCTACCGGCTGACCGCTGGTGGAAAGACAGCCTACGCCATGGATGACGCGCACAAGGATGAGCTGATCGAAACCGAGTTTGCGCGCAAGAAAGTGGATATAGGCCGCTTTAAGGGTCTGGGTGAAATGATGCCTGCCCAGCTCAAGGAAACGACGATGAACCCGGCGACGCGAACACTCGCGCGAATCGTATTGCCGGAAGATGAAAACGTTTCTCCGGCGGATCTGGTTGAAACCCTGATGGGCCGAAAAGCCGAGCTGCGTTTTCGTTTTATTCAGGAAAACGCGCGATTTGTTGAAGATCTGGATATCTGATAAGTATAAGGTCTCGCACCGATCCTGTATCGATGCGGCTTTTATTTGACTTCGGTACAATGATGCGTATTTTCCCGGCCCAAGACGTCGGGCGATACGGTTTGCCCCCTTTATGAACGGAACACAGATCCATATGACATTTGAAGAGCTTGGTTTGAGCGAGGAGTTGCTCAAGGCCGTAACAACAGCCGGATACAACGAACCGACCCCCATTCAGGCTCAGGCCATCCCTAGTGTTCTTGCGATGCGCGATGTCACTGGTGTAGCGCAGACCGGTACCGGTAAAACCGCTGCCTTCGTTCTGCCTATGATTGATCGGTTGTCTCAGGGACGCGCAAAGGCTCGTATGCCGCGCAGCCTGATCCTGGAGCCAACGCGAGAGCTTGCAGCTCAGGTCGCAGAAAACTTCGAGAAGTACGGCGTTAATCACAAGCTTTCCATGGCACTGCTGATTGGCGGGGTTGCGTTTGGCGATCAGGACCGGGCGCTAATGCAAGGCGTCGACGTTCTCATCGCCACACCGGGCCGTCTGATCGACCAGTTTGAGCGCGGCAAGCTTCTGCTGACCGGTCTCGAAATGCTTTGTATCGACGAAGCGGACCGGATGCTGGATATGGGCTTCATTCCGGACATCGAGAAGATCTGCAAGCTTCTGCCACCAAGTCGGCAGACCCTGCTCTTCTCAGCCACCATGCCGCCGGAAATTTCCAAACTGGCTGAACAGTTTCAGACCAATCCAAAGCGGATTGAAGTTGCACGTCCTGCACAGACAGCCGACACCATTACACAGTACATGGTCAAACTTGAGCGCAGTGACGACAAGGCGAAACGCACCGCGCTGCGCCGTGTCATCGAAAGCTGCGAGATCAAGAACGGCATTGTGTTTGCCAACCGCAAATCCGAAGTCGATATCGTCGCCAAGTCCCTGTCCAAACATGGTCATGATGCGGCTGCCATCCATGGTGACCTTCCGCAGAGTTACAGAACCCAGACGCTGGACCGGTTCCGGAACGGCGAATTGAAGCTTCTGGTGGCAAGTGATGTCGCGGCGCGTGGCCTGGATATCCCCGATGTTGGTCATGTGTTTAACTATTCCCCCCCGCCAAACTCTGATGATTATGTTCACCGGATCGGGCGAACAGGTCGCGCCGGCCGGAAGGGTGAAGCCTTCACTATTGTCACGCCGAACGACGAGAAACTCTGGGACGCGGTCAAAAAGCGTATTCAGAAAGACGTTGAGACCTATGTTCCTGAAGGGCTCGAAGCTGAACTCGCCGACATTGAAGAAAGCAGTTCAGGACGCGGTTCACGTGGCCGGTCCGGCGGCCGGTCTTCTCGCGATAACCGCTCGGAATCACGCTCGAGCAAGCGCAGCAGTGGCGGCGGCAGCGACAAAAACAAGAGCAGTAGTAATAAGAGTAGTAATAATAACCGTCGCGATTCCGAATTCCTCGAACCCGCCTCCAACGAGCCGGTGGAGGGATTTGGAGATGACATTCCAGCCTTCCTGCAGCGACCAATCTAGCGCGGGTATTCGCAAGACAAGCTGACAATTCTTAAGCCATTTCGCCGTCTCGTTAATTATTCGGGAGCCGAATTGAGTGAAATGGCAACGAGCTGCTTTTCCTAAACTTTACCTTTTTGAGGTTTAGTTATCCACAATGAGAGATCAATTGTGGGTTGGTAAAATGCAGGTCGGGGAATTACAGGGAGAGAATGGACGCACAAAAGGCGTTCGTGCTGTCAATGAGATTATTGACCACAGCCTGCTGGCGACACCGCAGAATTACGAGCTCTGGCTCCACATCCAGAATGACTGGACCCCTGCCCTCACCGCTGATGTTCAGAACTGCCTGAAGTCCGGCAAAACCATTGATGAGCAGGCCTGCGAAGAACTCTACGAAAAACATCTGGGCAACAGCCATCTCGACAATGCAGTTGTCACAACGGGGGCCCGGCTGGCTCAGGAGCTTGCAGACGCTCTTGCAATGCTCAAATCTGCCGGCCACAAAACCGAAGCGTTTTCTGACAATCTCGATGAGGCAGCTGCCGCTCTGGAAACGGGCCGTCTGAACAACCAGCAGATCATGGGCCTTGTTCATTCCCTCTCTCAGGCCACGCGGGAGATGTCGAAAGAAAATGCCGAGCTGACCGACCGGCTTGAAAACTCGTCCAAGGAAGTCGAGGACCTTCGGAGCCATTTGCAAAAGGTCCGCCTGGAATCGCTGACGGACATGCTGACCGGACTGGCCAATCGTCGCATGTTTGACGAAACGCTTCGTATGCGTATGGAAGAAGCCCGCAATCTTGGCTATCCGCTCGGACTGGCCATGTGTGACATCGATTTCTTCAAACAGTTTAATGACACCTGGGGACATCAGACCGGAGACCAGGTTCTGCGCTTTGTTGGTTCGGTTCTGAAATCGCACAGCATGGATGATCAGCTGGTCGCGCGGTTTGGGGGTGAGGAATTTGCGATCATCCTCCCAAGACTGACGCTCAAGGGATCGCGCATCCTCCTCGACAGCATGCGCCGCGCCGTTGAAACAAAACAGCTCAAGCGCAAGTCGACCAACGAGAATCTTGGTCACGTTACCATCTCTATCGGTGTTGCTGTGATCGAGCCGAACGATACCGCGCCTCAACTGATACAGCGTGCCGATGAAATGCTCTACGCGGCCAAGAGAAATGGTCGGAATCAGGTCGTCACCACTGAGGATACGATTTCTCTCGTGGCTTGACGTGAGGTCAGTATTTGCCGGGCCACCGCCTTGGACTAAGAAGTCACAAGGAGGAAATGTTCATGTCATTTACGAAAATATCTTACGAAGTTGAAGATTCTGTCGCGATTATCGCATTCGACGACGCTTCAACCATGAATGCCGCAGGCACAGATACGGCTGCCGAACTGCTTCTGGCATTCGAAATGGCCGCTGATGAAGCCCGCGCAACCATTCTGACCGGCAATGGCCGCGGCTTTTGCTCGGGCGCCAATCTCTCTGGCGGCGGCGTAGGCTCCAAAGAGCCTCAGGGCAAGCCAGACGCCGGTAAGGCGCTTGATCAGCTTTACAACCCAGCCATCACCGTCATGCGGGAACACCCTCATCCGATCATTACTGCCGTTAATGGCGCTGCTGCCGGTGTTGGCTGCTCGTTCGCACTCATGGGCGACCTGATCCTCGCGTCAGACAAAGCCTATTTCCTGCAGGCCTTCCGCCGGATCGGTCTGGTGCCGGATGGCGGCTCGACATGGTTGCTCCCGCGCATCATCGGAAAAGCACGCGCTATGGAAATGGCTCTGCTGGGCGAAAAAGTTCCTGCTGAAAAAGCGCTGGAATGGGGTCTCATCAATCGTGTCATCCCACACGACTCTCTGATGGATGAAGCCAAGGCCATGGCGAAGGATCTTGCTCAGGGGCCAACGGTTTCTCTCTCCATGATTCGGGAACTGATCTGGGCAGGCTGTGAAAAAGAATTCCAGGAACAGCTGCACCTCGAACGTGTCGCTCAGCGTACAGCTGGCCGCACAAAAGACTTTGCTGAAGGCGTTTCTGCATTCCTGCAAAAGCGTCCAGCTGAATTCAAAGGCGAATAACGCCTGAATTTACAAAATTTTTCCGGAGGCAGAGCATTTCTGTTTTGCCTCCGGGAGCAAAACTGACAATACTGTCAGCCACACTAAGTCGGGGAGACACCTTAGGCCAGAGATAACGTAAGTGAGTGAGCACTCGCTTGCAAAGCTTTGAAAGTGTGATATAGGTTAGGCTCAGGAGAAACCAGATGTCACCCCAGATGCGGACACGCAACGCCAAGCCAAAGATTGAACGTGCAGCGATCTCACTGTTCATCTCAGAAGGCATTGATGCTGCAACCACCCGGCAAATTGCCGAGGCGGCCGGCGTTTCTGAAGGGGCGCTCTACAGACATTATAAAGGCAAGGAAGAGCTCGCAGAATCGCTCTTCATGTCCATTCATGATCGTATGTCGGGCTTGTTGATTGAAGCGGCCCTGGCAGGGAATGATCTTGAAAGCCGGGTTTACTCGATCATCGGTGCATATTGCTCTCTCGCAGATGAAGAATGGGAGCTGTGCGTTTATCACCTGCTGAACCTGAACCGCTTTATCGGTCAGGATGTCCGCCGCGAAGATGATCCCGTGTCGTTGACCGAAGCGCTGATCGCCGATCTGATGGAGAATGGGCAAATCCCAAAAGGAGACCCTACCATTCTGGCGGCCATGTGCCTTGGTGTGGTCACTCAGGCCGCCCAGAACCGGGCCTATAACCGTCTGAGCGAGCCGTTCTCTTATTATAAGAATGATCTGGCGTCCGCAATAATGGCGATCCTGCAGGCTCGTCCCGGGGATCGTTCGTGATACGATCCTGGCTGTTCAACGCTGCCTATTGGCTGTTTTCAGTCTCTTACGTTCTGATCGCCCTTCCCCTCTTGGCAATTCCGGGAAATTCGGTGATCCGCTGGTGGATCCGCCAGTACACCAATTCAATTCGATGGTCCCTGCGCGTTTTTGGCGGTGTTAAACATGAAGTACGCGGCAAGGAACATTTGCCAGATGGCGCGTTCGTTATTGCGGCCAAACATCAGAGCTGGGGTGATGGCTTCCTCATCTATCCTGAAATCAAAGACATCGCTTTTGTCACAGGCGACCATTTGGAAAAGTTTCCGTTTGTATCCGGCATTCTTCACAAACTGGGCGCAATTGTCATAGACACGTGCGGTGGCGGTGATCGCAAAGCGGCGTCTCTGGCGAAAGGCACATCCCGGGTCAAATCAGAAGGTCGGCGCGTACTGATCTATCCTGAAGGGCACCTTGCGCCGGTTGATTACCATTTTCGATACAAGCCCGGCGCCTGGCATCTCGCGCGATCAATGGATGTACCGATCGTGCCGGTGGCTACCAATATTGGCCTATACTGGGGACAGGAGGATTTCCGAAAGACCCCAGGCACAGCAATTCTTGAATTTCTGCCACCGATCATGCCCGAACAGGACAAATCTGCGACCATGGCAGACCTCACGAGGCTGATCGAAACGAAAACGGCAGAACTTGTTGCTGAAGGACGGAACGCTGAGATCCGGCCAACGATCCTGCTCGATGATCCTAATCATGGGGAATTGGCGCAAAGACCAGAGGACGCGGACGTCAGTCAGACCAGCGCATAAGCCAGAGTCTGGACGCCTATCCGGCGGCTGCTGGAAGGATCGTGACGCTTTCCCCACATCCACATGCATCTGTCTGATTGGGATTCCGGAAAACGAACTTTGAATGCAGGGGTGTGATCTCGTAGTCCACAACAGAGCCGATGAGAAACAGAACGGCTTTTGAGTCGACCACGATCCGGACATCATTGTCTTCGACAACTTCATCCAGCGGCTCTGGTGAATCCGCATAATCCATTACGTATTCCATACCCGCGCAGCCGCCATTCTTGACGCCAACGCGCAGATAGCCATGCCCCTTCGCGTCCATGATTTCACGAACACGTTTTGCAGCGGCATCAGTCAGGGTTACGAGTTTTGGTTTGGGTCGTCTTGCCATATCTGAAATGTGGCCTTCTATCCGGGCAGTTTCAAGTTACAGCATGTTCAGCGCAAGACGCGCTTCATCAGACATGCGTGAGATATCCCATGGAGGGTCGAATACGAGCTCAACATCTACATTGTTGATGCCTTTGACGCTGCGCGCGGCATTCTCCACCCAGCCCGGCATATCCCCGGCAACCGGGCAGCCTGGCGCTGTCAGTGTCATGTCGATCGCAACATTGTAGTCGTCATCGATATCGACTGTGTAAATCAGGCCCAGTTCATAGATATCGACCGGGATTTCCGGATCGAATACGGTCTTGAAAGCCGCGATAAGCTCATCCGTCAGACGGTTGAGTTCTTCCTGCGGAATGGAGCTTACGACGGGCTCATCCGCTTCTGATGAGCGGGTTTCACCAAGTTCTATCGTGTCGCGTTCGGGAGCGGCGTCTGTCATGAGCTTTCCTATCCGAGCATTCTCATGGCTTTTGCCAGTGCATCAGAAAACCGGTCGACATCGTCAACCGTGTTGTAAATTGCAAAACTGGCGCGAGCCGTTGCTGCTACACCTAGATGGGACATCAAAGGCTGAGCGCAATGGTGTCCGGCTCTAATTGCCACACCATATTTGTCAAGTATTTGCGCAAGGTCATGCGGATGAATGCCATCGGCAGAAAACGTGAGAATAGCGCCCTTGTTTTCCGACGTTCCGTGAATTTTCAGCGCATTCATGCCCCGGATTTGTTCGGCAGCGCGCTCATAAAGCGCTTTCTCGTGTGCGATGACGGCCTGGCGGTCGAAACGCTCCACCCAATTGATGGCAGCGCCCAGGCCTATTGCTTCAATGATTGGCGGCGTGCCAGCCTCGAATTTATGTGGGATCTCGTTATAGGTCACGGTGTCCAGCGTCACCGTTTCAATCATCTCTCCCCCGCCCTGATACGGGCGTAGCGCCTCAAGCGCGGACCGCTTGCCATACAGCGCGCCAATGCCCGTCGGCCCATAGAGTTTATGGCCAGAGAACACATAGAAATCGCAATCGAGCGCCTGCACATCGACAGGGCCATGAATGGCTGCCTGACACCCATCGAGCAATAATTGCGCTCCATGCGCATGCGCAAGATCCGCAAGTTCCCGGCCATCCGTAGCGGTCCCGAGAACGTTTGACATATGCGACATGGCAACAAGCCGTGTCCGGTCAGACAGCGCAGCTTTGAAGGCGCTCATGTCCAGCGAACCGTCTTCGTTCAGCCCAACCCATTTCAACACCGCACCGTGACGGTCTCGCAAGAAATGCCAGGGGACGATGTTCGCATGATGCTCCATTATGGACAGCACAATCTCATCGCCCGGTCGGATCGTTTCAGCGAGACCGTTCGCGACGAGGTTTATGCCTTCTGTCGCTCCTTTGGTGAACACGATCTCATCGACCTCACCGGCGTTCAGGAAGCGCGCAACATCGCCGCGCGCGCGCTCCATAGCGTCCGTCGTTTCGTTCGCCAGCGTATGAAGACCACGGTGCACATTCGCATAGGCTGAACGCATCTGGTCCGCCATAGCGCTAATGACCGCTTCCGGCTTCTGGGCCGAGGCCGCACTATCCAGATAAGCGAGCGGCTTTCCATTGACCTCTCGCGAAAGGACCGGAAACTCCGCACGAACGGAATGGACGTCAAACGCTTCGCTCACGCCTGCGCCTCCAGCCAGGCCTGAGCTGAGGCTGTCAGACTGTCCTTCACGGTTTCAGGCGCGTTCTCAAACGTCTCGTTGATGAATGCTTCAGTGAGCAAGGCACGGGCCGCCTTTTCCGGTATGCCTCGCTGACGCATGTAAAACAGCGCTGTCTCATCAAGCGCGCCAACTGTATTGCCGTGGGCGCACTGAACATCGTCTGCATAAATTTCCAGTTCTGGCTTGGCGTTGATCTCGCCGCCATTTTCCAGAATCAGCGCGTGATGGGCCATTTCCGCGTCGGTCCGCTGCGCTTTTCGCGCCACGAAGAACTTACCCTGAAATACCGCCTGCCCGCCATCGAGAACCGCACCTTTGCAAAGCTGATGCGTTTCGCAATCGGCGTGTGAATGCCGAACAAGGCTCGTCTGATCATAATGATAGCCATCACCGACCAGATACGCCGCGTTCAGATCGGCATTTGCGCCTTCGCCATGATGGTAAATGCGGGTTTCATTTCGGCAGAGCTTTGCACCAAATCCAAGGGCCATCTGGTTAAACGACGCCCCGGCATTCAGATGCGCAAGACAGGTGAACACCTGAACGGCTGATTTGCTGGCTGCCTGATAAATGGATCGGTTGACCCTCGCTTTGTCTTGCAAGCCGTATTCGATTACACGACTGGAAAACCCACCAGACGCAAGATGGCTCTCAAGCACTGTCAGTTCTGCACCATCACGGACCACAAATGACACGCGCGAAAAATCGAGATCGGCAGTTGTTTCGAAAACGAGATGCAGTGGTGTTTCAATGGAGTCTGTAACTTCGATGAGCACAGCGCCCGGTTTGGCGGACAGCGCTGCGCCAAGCGCAGCTACAGGTGTGTCCTCAGCGCCGCCAAGAGCCTGGGCGTTGTCCTGTTCAATGATCCGGAGGCCTTTTGGCAGCACTTTGGGCGCTTTGAAACCTTTGGCGCCGAAAGTGAACACAACTGCATCCTCAATCGCTGAGAAAGGTGTCGTCGGAACCCTTTCTTCCAGCTTAGGGGCTTCATTCAAAGCGTTTCGCAGGTCAGAATACTTCCAGGCTTCGACGCGCCCGTGCGGCAGGCCTGTTCCGGCGAAGGCCTCAAAATTCCTGTCACGTTGCGGACTTCTCGGTAAACGTGAATAGCGTTCAGCGAGATCCAGTTCGAAAGCGGTCGGATTACGGAAAAGGTCTTTCAGTGCAACCACTAGGCCGCCTCCGCCAATACGCCGTCATAGCCTTCTTTTTCCAGCCTCAGAGCGAGGTCTGCGCCGCCTGATTTGATGATCTTGCCATCCGCCAGCACGTGGACTTTGTCGGGTTGGATGTGGTCGAGCAGGCGCTGATAGTGCGTGATAACCAGCATGCCGCGATCCGGCGACCGCAATTCGTTTACGCCATCAGCGACGGTTTTTAGCGCATCAATGTCGAGCCCTGAATCCGTCTCGTCCAGAATAAGGAAACCCGGCTCCAGAAGCATCATCTGAAAAATCTCGAGCCGCTTCTTCTCGCCACCCGAAAAACCGACATTGACAGGTCGCTTCAGCATTTCAGGTGTCAGCTTAAGTTTCGCAGCAACCTCTCTGGATTTCTTGAGAAATTCTGCAGCCGATATCTCTTCCTGACCGCGAAGTTTTCGCTGAGAGTTGAGGGCCGTTCGGACAAACGTCATCACAGGGACCCCCGGGATTTCGACCGGATACTGAAATGACAGGAAAAGCCCGGCTGCCGCACGTTCTTCCGGTTCCATCTCAAGAATGTTTTCGCCGTTCAGCGTCGCGGAGCCACCCGTAACGTCATAGCCATCCCGGCCGGTCAGCACATAAGACAGGGTGGATTTACCAGCGCCGTTCGGGCCCATGATGGCGTGCACTTCACCGGCGGGCACTTCGAGGGTGAGCCCTTTGATGATTTCCTTGCTTTCGGCATCGTCGCCTACACGAGCGACGAGGTTTTCAATTTTCAACATAACAGATCAATCTTCTTTTATGTTCTCGGATGGAGGAGACATGCGATTTGACAGGGACAGAAATGCCCCGATGACAATGAAAAGCAGCGCAAACAGCCAGACGCCCTGCGCCGCGGGGACCATGCCAATGGTGAACCAGCGCGCAATCAGTTGAACGACGACCGCAAAAACGAAGATGAAGACCGCCAGAGCGACCCAGCCCTTCCAGTTGGCCGGACGGCCGAACTCGGAAATTCCCTTGCGTTGTTTGAACCAGTAACGCGACGACATCAGCCCACACTCCCCTCTAGGCTTACTTTCAACAGGCTCTGCGCTTCGACCGCAAATTCCATAGGCAATTGCTGGATAACGTCGCGCACAAAACCGTTCACAAGCAATGCCACGGCGGCTTCTTCGTCGAGGCCGCGCTGACGGGCATAAAAGAGCTGATCCTCGGATAGCTTGGTCGTCGTCGCTTCATGTTCGAGCTGAGCGTCTACACGTTTGGTGTCGATATAAGGCACGGTATGCGCGCCGCATTTGTCGCCGATGAGAAGAGAGTCACACTGGGTGAAATTCCGCGCGCCTTCTGCCTTTTTGTGGACTGACACAAGCCCGCGATAGGTCTGGTCTGATTTTCCGGCAGAAATACCCTTCGAAATGATGCGCGATCGGGTTCGCTTGCCCAGATGAATCATCTTCGTGCCCGTGTCGGCCTGCTGACGTCCATTGGTTACGGCAATTGAATAAAACTCACCGACCGTGTCGTCACCGCGCAAGATACAGCTCGGATATTTCCAGGTGACAGCAGACCCGGTTTCGACCTGGGTCCACGAAATCTTTGACCGGTCGCCCCGACAGTCGCCGCGCTTGGTCACGAAGTTATAAACTCCGCCCTGACCGTCCTCATCGCCCGGCCACCAGTTCTGAACCGTCGAATACTTGATCTCGGCATCCTCAAGCGCGACCAGCTCAACCACAGCCGCGTGAAGCTGGTTCTCGTCGCGCATCGGGGCGGTACAGCCTTCCAGATACGAAACATAAGACCCCTCATCGGCCACAATCAGCGTACGTTCGAACTGCCCGGTGCCCTGAGCGTTCATGCGGAAATAGGTGGAAAGCTCCATCGGGCAGCGAACACCCTTTGGAACATAGACGAAGGTCCCGTCCGAAAAGACAGCGCAGTTTAACGTCGCAAAGAAATTGTCTGACTGGGGAACCACGCTTCCCAGATACTTCTTCACAAGCTCCGGATACTCCCGAATGGCCTCAGAAATGGACATGAAGATGACGCCGGCTTCCCGCAATTCCTTCTGGAACGTCGTAGCAACGGACACGCTGTCGAAGACGGCATCTACAGCCACTTTCGGCTTGTCTGTGCGTGCGTCTGCTGCGGTATCGGCCGCGCCTTCCACGCCCAGAAGCACTTCGGCTTCCTTGAGAGGAATGCCGAGCTTCTTGTAGGTTTCTAGAATCTCTTCGGGCACATCGTCGATCGACTCATATTTCGCACCTGTCTTTGGCGCGGCGTAGTAGTACGCGTCCTGATAATCGATTTTCGGATAGTTCACTTTGGCCCAGTCGGGCTCATCCATCTGGAGCCAGCGTTCAAACGCTTTCAAGCGCCATTCCAGCATCCATTCCGGCTCGTCCTTCTTGGCTGAAATGAAACGCACAATGTCTTCATTCAGGCCTTTCGGCGCGAATTCCTGCTCAATCTCAGTGGTAAAGCCTGCCGAGTAGTTTTTCGATTCAAGCGCGCGTGCTGCGTCGACCGTACCCTTGTCGATGCCGTCTTTGACGCGCACCTCTGTGTCTGGTTCTGTCTGCGTGTCGGTATCACACATCACGCAATCTCCTTGAATTTTTCTGGTACGGCGCGTCTCGCCGCTTTTGACCAGGCTTCAACAAGCCTGTCAGCATCTTCTGGTGTAGACTGCCACCCAAAACTCACCCGAAGGGCCGATCTGGCGAGGTCCTCATTTGCGCCCAAGGCCGTTAAAACAGCCGAGGTCCGAACTTTACCTGACGAACAGGCTGACCCCGACGACACGGCAAAGCCCGCAAGATCCATGGCCATCACCTGTGTCTCACCCTTGAAGCCTTCAAGGGCTATGCACGACGTGCCGGGGAGTCTTTCTGCTGACTTGCCAAATACGGTCACACCTGAACTCTCGAGCGCCGCCTCAAAGCGGTTCCGGACCGCAGAGACCTTTTGCCCCTCTTTGGCTGGATCACAGGCTGAAAGAGCCGCGGCAAAGCCAGCAATACCGATGACGTTTTCCGTGCCCGAACGAATGGATTTTTCCTGACCGCCGCCGATCTGCTGCGGCAACAATGGCGCTCCGGCGCGAAGCCATAGCGCACCAACGCCCTGCGGGCCGCCAGATTTGTGTGCCGACATGGACAGATAATCAACGCCCAGCAATCCAACGCTGACGGGGATTTTCCCTACCGCCTGCACACCATCACAATGTACAAAGCCGTCCTTTGCACGGACCAAAGCCGACGCCTGCGCAACAGGCTGGATCACGCCGGTTTCATTATTGGCCAGCATGAGCGTGAGAAATGGTGTCTCTCCATCGAGATCACTCAGCACTCGTTCTAGGTCGCTTAAATCGAGCGTTCCGTCAGGCGACACTGAGATTTTGCGCGCCGGATATGCGCCTGAAAGCGCGATATCCCGAACGGCAGGATGTTCCAGATCAGAGTAAATAAGGATCGGGTTTGAGATCTTCTTCAGCGCGCCGTGAAGGGCCAGAGCGTTAGCTTCCGTCCCCCCGCTGGTGAAAACAATGTCTTCAGCGCGTGATCCGATCACACCACCAATTTCCATCCGGGATGTTTCAACAATGCGACGCGCAGCACGACCCGCGCCATGTACCGAAGATGGATTAGCTTGCGCCTCCATCGCCGACATCATAGCTTTCTTCGCCTCCGGTCTCAGCGGGGCGGTCGCATTATAGTCGCAATAGGTCATCGGTCTCTCAGGCAGCTGTCGCGCTATCGACACGGTGCATCTGGACGATGGATCCGGCGCGCCCATTAATCACATCGTCGAGCGTTACTTGTGCGAGGAAGCCCAGAATGTGCTGCCGCAAGGCATCCCATAATTCGTGAGTTGAGCACTTCTCGCCATCCGGTCCGCATCCGCGTCCTGTATCGGGCGAACACCGCGTGGTCTTGATCGGCTCATCAACCGCCAGAATGATATCACTCAGGCGCGTCTGATTGGCCGGTTTGGAAAGCTTGTATCCACCACCAGGGCCGCGAACACTCTTCACAACGCCTCGTTTGCGCATTTTTGCAAAGAGCTGCTCCAGATAGGACAGCGAAATAGATTGACTTGCGGCGATTTCTGCTAGAGTTTTTGGCTCTCCAGAACTCGTTTCTGCAAGGTCAACCAGCGCCATGACAGCATAGCGGCCTTTGGTACCAAGTTTCATAGTGTGCTCCAGTGATCCTGAGATAGATACTTGACGAAAAAGGTCAACTATTTCCCTGCATAATTTCTTGATTTTTGACCACTTGAGGGCGTATCACCCGCCTTCAGGGTTTTCCTGGCCGTTATCTAGAGGAGCGACATCATGGCGGAGATCATCATACCTGGTCCTGCAGGCCGCATCGAAGCACGTTACACGGAAGGCCCGGAAGAAAATTCTCCGATCGCTCTGATCCTGCACACGCACCCCAAGGCGGGTGGCACCATGCAGGACCCGGTCACGATTACGCTTTATAATCTGTTTGAATCGCGCGGCTTTTCCGTGATGCGTTTCAACTTCCGGGGCGTCGGGCGCAGCCAGGGCCAGTTTGAATCCGGTTCAGGCGAACTTTCCGATGCAGCCTATGTACTCGATTACATGGAATCGCTGACGGAAACGCCACGCTATTGCTGGGTTGCAGGATATTCTTTCGGCGCGTGGATCTGCCTCCAGCTTCTGATGCGACGTCCCGAGATTGATGGCTTTCTGGCGATCTCGCCGCCTGCCAATCATTATGATCTGAGCTTCCTGGCCCCCTGCCCGGCCTCCGGTCTGATCGTCTCCGGCGATCAGGACAAGATTGCCTCACCGCAGGATATCGAACGGGCGCTGACGAAAGTCCGCGTCCAGAAGGGCGAAGTGATCAGCCGCGATGTTGTAGAAGGTGCCAACCATTTCTATCAGGGCAAGCTCGACGCTCTGCATGAAACCTGCGCCAACTATCTCGACACCAGCATTTCCAAGGCTGAGCGCGAGCGTCTGGGCGACGTCTGATTTCATATCAGTGGAAATCCCGGCTTGCCGGGATCACCCGAACATTTCGCGGATGGCGTGCGCCAGAGCTTGTTGGCATTCCCTTGCCCTCTGGCACAGGCCGCTGCACTTCATCGGCCCGGTCCAGGGCATGTTTTAGCGGGTCACGCTGGGCATCTTCGCTGAGCAGCGTCAGATCGCTGGTCAGATCCACCAGATCATGCGCCACGATATGAGTGACATTGTCTGCCGTCTGAACCACACCTTTGACCATCAGAATACGCGCGCCCATCACAATGGCCCGGAACTTTTCAAAGACCTTGGGCCAGACAACCAGATTGGCGATCCCGGTTTCATCTTCCAGCGTGATGAAGCAGACCCCGCTTGCCGAGCCCGGTCTCTGCCGAACCAGCACAACGCCTGCAAGCTTCACCCGGCGGCCATTCCCGCGCGCGCAGGCCTCTGTCGTGCTGAGCGCGCCCTGCGCCTTATAGCGCGCTCTCAGAAAGCGCATGGGGTGGTCCTTTAACGACAGGCGCGTCGTCTGATAATCCTGAATGACATGTTCTGAGGCTGGCATGAGCGGCAGCTCGGGCTGGTCTGTCTCGCCCTGATCGGGAACATTATGCGACGCAAAGAGCGGTAGCGAGCCACCAGACGCTTCCCCGCGCACAGCCCATAACGCGGCACGCCGATCGAGCCCCATGGAGCGGAACGCATCAGCTGCCGCCAGCACCTCAAGCGTGGCGCGCGACACGCCCGCCCGGCGGCGAATTTCATCGGGCGTCTGATACCCGGCTCCTCGTGCCCGGATCAGCTTTACAATTTCATCTTCGCGCAGGCCGTCTATCTGGCGAAACCCAAGGCGGACTGGCAAAATGCGACCGATACTCTGGCCATGCCCGTGGCTAGGGTCAGCCGGTGAGCACGCCTCGATAATACTATCCCAGTCGGAATGGTTCACATCCACCTCGCGAACATCCACGCCATGCTCGCGCGCATCCCTCACAATCTGCGCCGGGGCATAGAACCCCATGGGCTGGCTATTTAAAAGCGCGGCGCAGAACACATCCGGATGGTGACATTTCAGCCAGGACGAGACGTACACAAGCAGGGCGAAACTGGCCGCATGGCTTTCAGGGAATCCATATTCGCCAAATCCCTTTACCTGATCGAAACAGCGCTGGGCAAACGCCTCATCATAGCCGCGCGCTACCATGCGCCCGACCATCATCTCTTCGTAATTCTGGATGGTGCCAACCTTTCGGAAGGTTGCCATGGCGCGACGCAGACCATTGGCTTCCTCGGGCGTGAACCTGGCCGCATCAATGGAAATCTGCATGGCCTGCTCCTGAAACAGGGGGACGCCTTTGGTTCGGGAGAGAATTCGCTCCAACTCATCCGGCGGCCCGTGCTCTGGTGCCGGGCTGGGATATGTCACCGTTTCCAGCCCCTTACGTCGCCGCAGATAAGGATGCACCATATCGCCCTGAATAGGCCCGGGGCGGACAATCGCAACCTCAATCACCAGGTCATAGAAACACCGTGGACGAAGTCTTGGCAGCATGTTCATCTGCGCCCGGCTTTCCACCTGAAACACTCCCAGACTATCGCCCTCGCACAGCATGTCATAGGTCGCCTCGTCTTCGGGCGGCAGGCTGGCCAGCGTATGTTGAATACCCTTGTGACCGGCCAGCATATCGAAGGCCTTGCGGATACAGGTCAGCATACCCAACGCCAGAACATCCACTTTCATGATGCCCAGCGCATCAATATCGTCCTTGTCCCATTCAATGAAGGTCCGCTCGGCCATGGCCGCATTACCGATGGGAACAGTCTCCACCAGCGGGCCGCGCGTCAGCACAAAGCCGCCCACATGCTGCGAAAGGTGACGCGGAAAGCCGATCAGCTGGCGCGTCAGCTGTATGGCCCGGCGGATCATCGGGTTGTCCGGATCCAGCCCCGCCTGCGCGATATGATGCGCCTTCAGCGTGCCTGCAAAGCTACCCCACACAGTCCCGGCCAGGGCCGAAGAAACATCTTCCGAAAGCCCCAGCGCCTTGCACACTTCACGCACGGCCGATCGTGGCCGATAGGAGATCACCGTCGCCGTCAGCGCAGCCTTATGACGTCCATACCGCCGATAGACATACTGGATCACCTCTTCGCGCCGCTCATGTTCAAAATCAACATCGATGTCCGGTGGCTCTTTGCGTTCCTTTGACAGAAAACGCTCAAAGAGAAGCGTGCTCTGATCCGGGTCAACACTCGTCACGCCCAGACAATAACAAACGGCCGAATTTGCCGCCGACCCACGTCCCTGACAGAGAATATCCTGCTCGCGCGCCCATTTGACGATGTCATGCACCGTCAGGAAATACGGCGCATATCTGAGGTCTGAAATCAGCTGTAATTCCTTGCGCAGCGCAGCCTGCACCTTGTCCGGCACGCCTTCGGGATAGCGCCAGCGCGCGCCCGCCCAGACCAGGGTTTCCAGATGCGCCTGCGGGGTTGACCCTGGCGGAACGGGTTCATCCGGATACTCATAGGCCAGCTCATCCAGCGAAAAGTCGCATTGCTCCACAATATCCAGTGTCCGCATAAGCGCGGGCTCAAAGCCGCGAAACAGCCGTTCCATTTCATCAGGGGTCTTTAAGTGCCGCTCTGCATTCGCTTCGAGCAGAAATCCCGCCCTCTCAATGGTTGTATGCTCCCGGATACAGGTCAGAACATCCTGCAAGGGCCGACGGTCGGGCACATGGTAGAGCACATCATTCGTGGCGATCACGGGCAGCCCGACCTCCGCGCCCAGCCCGGCCAGACGCGCCACATACTCCCGGTTACGTCCGGAAAAGGCATAACGCGCTGCCAGATAACACCGCCCCTGCCATCTGGCGCTCAGCTGTGAGAGCCCATCCCGGAAAGCCGCATTCATTTGTTCTGGCGGCATGATGATGAAGACCTGATCTTCATCATGGGCGACAATATCTGAGAGGGTGATATGACACTGCCCTTTTGGCGCTTTCATCTTGCCAATCGAAAGCAGGGTTGAGAGCCGGCCATAAGCCGCCCGGTTGCGCGGATAGCAAATCAGCTCCGGCCCATCGACCGGTGCAAGCCTTGCCCCGACAAGCAGTTTCAGGCCGACCTCCTTGGCCGCCATATGCGCCCGCACGACACCGGCCAGCGTATTGAGATCGGCGATCCCCAGCGCCGACACGCCAAGCGCTGCGGCCTGTCGCACAAGCTCCTCGGCATGAGAGGCGCCGCGCAGAAAGGAAAAATTGCTTGCCGTAACCAGTTCCGCATAGCCGGTCATGCGAACACCCCATGGATGAACCATTCAGGCGGCCCGCCGCGACCATCTTCATAAAGCCCTTCGCGAAACACCCAGTAGCGCCGTCCTTCCCTGTCCTCGATCCGATAATAATCGCGGGCACGGGGCAAGGCAGAACGCAGCTCGGCCTTCGCCTCTGCGTCCGCTTCCTGCCTGCGAAGCCAGACGCGCTCCACCTGCTCGCGCTCAGCCGTCTGTTCGCAGGATTTGGGCGCAATCTCGAAAACCCCCGGCAGGGTCGGCTCTGAAGGTTCCAGCCCTGCCGTAAACGCAGACGCCCGCACAGCAAGTGGCCGGGTGTCGAGATCAAGGTCCGCTTCGATTTCGGCGCGGGCCTTCACGATCACCCCGGCATCCGCTCTCGGGTCCGCTCGAGGGGCCAGCCAGTGACGATTTGTGCCTTCAGGGCTTGGCGCAATCGGCGGCGGCGCCACATAACGCCACCATTCCGGCGCAATGCGTTCCGGCCCATCTGCCCGGACAATCCGCCGCGTAATCTTGCGCCAGACAAACTGTTCGGGCGGACCGTCGGGCACTTCAGCCAGAACGCGCAAACGCTCAGGCGAGGCAAACAGCCGGATGGGACGCGGGCCTGAGCGCGTATTGACGACGGTATCGGCAAACGCGCCCTCAAACCGGTTCCAGTTTTCCGATTGTTCAGGCAAATGACTTTCAAATCCGCACGCCACTTTGACGGCTTCTCCGCCGAGCCGCGCAGAAATTCTGTCAGCCAGCGCGGAAAGGGCTTCAGCATCAAAATCGCGCGCGGCCAGATCACCAGACAGCGCGGGCGCACTCGGGTTAAGGCCGCCCACACGATGGGCTTCCAGCATCAGAAGATCTATACCAAAGCCCGGGTCGATCCGATCAATCTGTTCAGCAAAAAGACGGCAGATATGCCCTGGCAAGGCTGATGGCCGCGCCAGTTGAACAGAGGCCCGCTTCACCGAGCCATCGCTTCGATAGGCTGCCAGTGTATAGCCGCGCCCGCCCTGACCCAGCGCTTTCAGCCGGTCGCACAGCGCCTTTGTCAATGTATCCAGCCCTGCGCGGATGCCATCCCCCGACAATAAAGGCTCGGGGCATTGCAGCGTTTCGAAATAGTCCGGTGGTGGCCTTATCGGGGTGATCGGCTCATGACGCAGCCCCAGCGCCTGATCAAGCCGCAGCACCACAGCATCGGCCTCAGCTCGCGAGTGAAACCGGCGCGCCAGAGCCCGTCTGTCTATGCCGTAAAGTTGACCGATCCGCGTCAGTCCAAACCGCCTCAACAATGTCTCGGCAGCGTCTGAAATCCGCAGCAGGCCAACCGGCAGATCAGCCAGCGCCCCAGCCTCCTCTCCCTCGGCAATAACCTGCCCTGATCTGGCTCGCGCCATCGCGCCAGCAGCGCCTGGCGTGCCTGCCATGGCAAGCTGGTGCGGCAGGCCATCCCGACTGAGCAGACGTGACACTGTCTGCATCATGCCGTCTTCCCCGCCATAAAGATGGGTACAGCCCGTAGCCTCAATCATCAGCCCATCCATGCCGTCCATGGCAATCAGCGGGGAAATGCGCACAAGCCAGTCTGCCAGTTTCTCAAGCGCTTTTCTGTCCGCCTCCCGATCAGCCTCTTCGCTCAGAAGATCAGGAATGCGCGCCCGCGCATCGGGAAAGCGCAACCCGGCATGAACGCCAGATCGTCTGGCCGTGTCGTTTGCCGCCACCACACGCAGCCCATGCGGACCGGGCTCGACCAGAACAAATGGCGCGCGCTGTCTATCCCGTTCGACGGAAAGACGAAGCTGTCCCTTGGATGCGGCGCGTCTTGCCCGGCGAAGCCGGGTGAGCGGCCAGTCCGGAAACCATATGGAGAGATAGCGTTTCATCATCGAGCTCCAGATTAAAGCCCTGCCCCACCTGTTCTGGCGCGAGGCGAGACCGTTCGAGCCGGGCATACCAGCGCAGCGCCCCGGGTGCGCGTGGGTCATACCGATTGGGCGCAGAGGGTTCAGCGCGGACCCGCCAGCGAGCAGATGCAGCCGTCGCCCCCTCTGTTGTGTAAGGCAGCATCAGTATCACCGGCACGCCATGTCGTTCGGAAGCCAGCTGAAGACGGCGCGAGGCGGTAAAATCCACCCCTCCAAGCTCCGCGATGGCAAGGCTCACCGCCGAGGACGCCACCACTTCTTCAAGCGCCCATAGCGCCTGAACTGCGCGCTGTACCCGCACCATGAAGACAGGTCGCAGATCACGGCGCAAAAACCGCATCCCACCCGCCAAAAGATGGCCATGCTCCCGCGTCAGGTCAGTCTGGCTGATCCAGGCCACAGCGCCCGGCCGCATGGCAGCCGACGCCAGAACAAACCCCGTAAGCGCACCAATGTCCCCGAAGGTGTGCTCACAGACCTCATGAACCCCGCATGCGCCCAGCCCCAGCGGAAATGCAAGGGGTTGTGCATTCTCCCCTGTTGCGGCACCCAGCCTGAATATCTGAGGGTGTATGCGGTCCAGATCAGCCATATGTTCTTATTTTGTTCTTTTGTTCTTGAGTCAAGAACTGATTCGTTTTCGAATATGCAGGCAGCAAAGGCTGATCGTGTGCCACCCACAGGGAACCAAACAAAAACAATGCCCTGACCTTCTGCTGGCGCAGAAAGCCGGGATTTCGAATGATGTGGAAAAGCAGCAGGCCATGACGCCTGCCGAATTAGATTTCTCCGCGAACGCGCTTCATGACGCCAGAAAAATCAAGCCCTTCATGACCGTCTGCCGCAAGGCCTTCATAGACCTGTTCGGCCAGCTTGCCGAAGGCAACACTGGCCCCCGCGCCATCGGCCGCGCCAGCTGCGAGTTTCAGGTCTTTCAGCATCATCGCCACGGCAAAACCCGGCTTGTAGTCATTATTTGACGGGGCCGCCGGAACGGGGCCGGGTGACGGGCAATAGCTTGTCATCGACCAGCACTGCCCCGAGGCTGTAGATGCGATATCAAAAAAGGTCTGCGCATCAAGGCCCAGCTTTTCGGCGAGGTTGAACGCCTCGCAGGTGCCAATCATGGAAATACCGAGCAGCATATTGTTGGCAATCTTGGCCACCTGACCATTGCCGCTGTCACCTGCGTGAAAGACGTTTTTTCCCATGATGTCGAGGAATGGTTTTGCCGTTTCAAAGGCTGCGGCACTGCCGCCAACCATAAACGTTAATGTGCCAGCGGTTGCAGCGGCGACACCGCCGGAAACCGGCGCATCAACCATGGGAAAACCGGCCTCTTCGGCCTTTGTGTGTGCCGCACGCGCATCTTCAACAGCAATGGTCGAGCAGTCGATGAAAGTGGTGCCCGACTTGGCATGACGAACAACGCCATCATCGCCAAAATACACGTCGTGCACATGCTTTCCGGCAGGCAGCATGCTGATCACAACGTCTACATCATCCACTGTGTCGGCAATGTTCGCGCCAGCTTTGCCGCCTTGTTCAACGACGCGCGCCACAGCATCAGGATTCAGATCGAACGCACAAACCTCATGGCCTGCAGCGATAAGATTGGCGCACATGCCGCCGCCCATATTGCCAAGTCCGATAAACCCGATTTTTGCCATGACGGCGTCTCCCTGATGTATTTTATTTGTCTTTAAAGTGAGGAGAACGCTTCTCGACAAATGCCGACATCCCCTCTTTCTGGTCTTCTGTGCCGAACAGGCCCTGGAACAGGCGACGCTCAAACTTCACGCCCTCTGTTGTGGACAGCTCGAGTGCTCGAGAGACCATTTCTTTGCTGGCCATAACCGATGGAATGGAGAAGCCCGCAATCTCTTCTGCGGCTTTCATGGTCACATCCATCAGGTCGTCATGTGGCACCAGGCGACTGACCAGACCGATCCGGTCGGCCTCTTCCCCGCCAATCATGCGACCGGTGAGCACCAGGTCCATGGCCTTGGCCTTGCCGACAGCTTTGGTCAGACGGATCGAGCCGCCCATGCCCGGCGTAACGCCCAGCTTGATTTCCGGCTGGCCGAACTTGGCTTTGTCCGAAGCAATGATCATGTCGCACATCATGGCCAGCTCACAGCCACCACCGAGCGCGAACCCGTTCACCGCCGCGATGACAGGCTTGCGGCAGGCTGCGAAGCGATCCCAGCCCGAAAAATAGTCTTCGACATACATGTCCGCAAAGGTTTGCGGCTGCATTTCCTTGATGTCGGCACCGGCAGCAAAGGCCCGGCCTTCGCCCGTGATAACCGACACAACGATATCGGGATTTCGGTCAATGGCCGTGAAGCAATCCACAATCTCGGACATGACTTCGGCATTGAGCGCGTTCAGACTGTCGGGGCGGTTGAGTTTGACAACCGCCACGCGGCCTTTCTGTTCATAGATGATCGTGTTGTAGCTTGTCATGAACCTACTGCATGGTTGGAATAATGAAGGACTGATCGCCGATATCGCCTTCCGGCCAGCGCTGAGTCACGGTTTTCACTTTCGTATAGAACCGCACGCCCTCCGTACCATACTGATTCACGTCACCAAAGGCCGATCGCTTCCAACCACCAAAAGAATGGTAGGCGACAGGCACAGGAATAGGCACGTTGATGCCAACCATGCCGACATTCACCTTCGCTGCGAACTGACGCGCTGCCAGGCCATTACGCGTGAACAGGGCTACACCATTGCCGTATTGATGCTGGCTTGGCAGTTTTGCAGCCTCTTCGAGAGACTCCGTCCGGACTACCTGTAAAACAGGGCCGAAAATCTCTTCCTGATAGGATTGCATCTCAGGCTTCACATGATCGAACAGGGATGGCCCGATGAAGAAGCCATTCTCATGTCCCTGAAGGCTGTGGCCGCGACCGTCCAGCTTCAGCTCTGCGCCTTCATCGACACCCATCTGAACATAGCTTTCCACTTTGGCTTTATGCGCGGCTGACACCACAGGGCCATAATGGGCATCCTTGTCAGTCGAAACACCGACACGCAGATTTTTGGCTTCATCCAGCATGCGCTCAACAAATTCGTCAGCCGTTTTCTGGCCAACCGGCACGGCCACAGGCAGCGCCATGCAGCGTTCACCGGCCGAACCATACGCCGCACCGACAATATCCTTCACCACCTGATCCATATCCGCATCTGGCAGGATAATACCGTGGTTCTTGGCGCCGCCCATGGCCTGAATGCGTTTACCGTGCGCTGTACCCGTCTTGTAAACGTAATGCGCGATATCTGAGGACCCGACAAAGCTGACGGCCTTGATATCTGGATGGGTCAGAATGGTATCCACCGCCAGCTTGTCACCCTGAACAACGTTCAGAACACCTTCTGGCGCGCCTGCTTCCATCATCAGTTCGGCCAGGCGAATTGGAACGGATGGGTCTTTCTCAGATGGCTTGAGAATGAAGGTGTTACCGCAGGCAATCGCCATGCCGAACATCCACATCGGGATCATGGCCGGGAAGTTGAACGGCGTGATACCAGCGCAAACGCCCAGAGGCTGGCGCATGGAGTACACGTCAATGCCCGGGCCAGCACCATCGGTATATTCGCCCTTCAGAAGATGCGGGATACCGCAGGCAAACTCGATCACTTCCAATCCACGCTGAACATCGCCAACCGAATCCGCGATCACCTTGCCATGCTCGGCAGACAGCATGTGGGCGAGCTCATCCATATTGGCTTCAAGCAATTGCTTGAATTTGAACAGCACGCGCGCCCTGCGCTGCGGGTTCGTCGCCGCCCAGTCCGGCTGTGCTTTCAGCGCCGACTGGATGGCTGTATCGATTTCGCCTTCAGACGCCAGCGCGACCCGGGCCTGCACCTCGCCAGTGTTCGGATCAAAGATATCGCCGAAACGGCCTGACTGGCCCTGAACTGTTTTGCCATCGATAAAATGATGAAGCTCGCGCATGGGTCTCTCCCTGTTTGTGGCGTGTTTATCATCCGCATTTTTTCGGGTACAGAATTAGTGATGCAGATATTGGCTGCATTTTCACAGGCGGAAAAATGAACTGGGATGATCTTCGACTATTTCTTGCGGTCAGTCGACAGCCCAAGCTGGAACAGGCAGCGGCAACGCTCCGCATGGATGCAACAACGCTCAGTCGTCATCTGAGACGTCTAGAGTCCACCCTTGGTCAGACCCTGTTCGAACGCACTCGCCGCGGGCATATGCTCACTTCGAAAGGCGAGTCCCTTCTTGAACATATCGAAGCCATGGAAAGCGCCAGTCTGGCTGTTCAGCGCGAGACCGAAACCGGTGAACATATCAGCGGCAAAATCCGGCTTGGCGCGTCTGAGGGATTTGGCACCGGCGTCATCGCACCTGCACTGGCGGGCTTTCATCAGGCCTGGCCCGATATTGATGTCGATCTGATCGCGTTGTCGGGATTTGTCAGCGTCACGCGGCGCGAGGCGGACATGTCTATTCTGCTGGCCCGCCCACGGACAGGGCGGCTGCGCGTTCGAAAGCTGACAGACTACTCTCTCAGGCTTTACGCCAGCCAGTCCTACCTTTCCAACCACCCGGCCATCACAACGCTGGAGGATCTGAAGCAGCATACGTTGATCGGTTATGTCGATGAGTTCATTTATGCGCCGGAACTTCGCTATTTCGCTGACGTATTGCCTGGGCTCCATCCAACGCTCTCCAGCCCCAGCATTCTGGCCCAATTGGAAATGACGGTTTCAGGCGCCGGGCTATGCATTCTGCCAAAATTCCTGGCGTCCAAATGTCCCGATCTCATCTGTGTGCTGGAAACAGAGATTACGGTCACCCGATCCTTCTGGCTGTCCATTCATGAGGATGTGAAGGATTTTGCCCGCATCCGGTTGATGCGGGATTTTCTCGTCGATCTGGTGCGCCAGAAAGCCGACGACTTCAATTAAAGGGACCGAACCAGCCAAGAGACATCCGCCATACCCCTTAATACGTCATTGAGATGGGTGCATCCATTCGTGCCCTTCATGTACTGAACGACGTCGAACCGCAGTTGGGATATCTCCGACCCGACGAGCATCTGCACGCGCGCTACTGCGGCCGGGCATTCAATGTATGGCAGGATACGCGGTTCAGCCCTGATCTCGCTGAGCGTCATTGACTGCGCGTCTGCCCTGGCCTTCACCACATACTCATGGACAGCCCCTCGCGTGCCATCCGGCAGAGTACCGCTATCCTGGAAGCCCGCCTCAAGGCAAAACTCCTCATCTTCTTTCCAGATATCGATCCAGCGTGCACGCCGGGAGGCAACGCCTGTTTGATCGGTCATCTCATGCCAGCCATCCGGATCATCGGGATGAACCAGAGACGGGACGCGGCGATGATGTTGATTGTCTTCCCGGGCCGACCCATCAGCACGTAGCGAGCTCGAACCCGTCACGAACCCGACACAGGCATTCTCCATCTGGTGGCGTGGCTTGTTGTCCATATCGACGGGCTGACCGCCATCAACCTTTTCACCAATCCACTCCGTCCAGACCCACCCGGCCGTCAGTGTGGCCACAGCCAGGTCATCAAGGATCAGATGAAACGCTGAACCGCCTGTTTTCATATCGGGGTTCAGATCTGCATTCGCGCCTCTCAGCTGGCCACCAGCTCTCAAACCGATCAGTCGGCTCAGTTCATCTGCGCTGTGTTTTGGGCTGCTGGCATCAAGGATCTTACGCCCCCTTGAGGCCAGGATCTGAACTTCATCAAAATCCAGCTCTTCGATATCGTCCAGTGTGGCCCCGGTGCGAATATCCCTGCACCGGGCGAGCATATCCTGGGGGCCATTCAAGCCGTCCGGAAAAACGGTATCAATGCTGAGCGTTCTCCGGACAGAATTCAGACGACGCACAGGCGCCGGTCCGCCAGGCCCTAAAACGGCCTGACGATCTTCCAGAGCCTGATTGATCATCATGCTTCGTCTGAAACCTTCACTACAAGCTTCCCAAGGTTTTTACCGGTGAACAGGCGTTCGAGAGAGGCCGGGGCATTCTCAAGGCCGTCCACAACGTCTGTCTCATACTTGATCTTGCCTTCCATCAGCCATGCTCCCATGGCCTGAATGCCTTCCTGGAACCGATCCAGATAGTCAATTACGATGAAGCCTTTTACAAGCGTCCGACGCATCAGAAGATTGGCAAAATTGTACGGGCCCGGCACGGGATCCGTTGCATTATAAGACGAAATCAAACCGCAAAGTGGCATACGGGAGAAATCGTTCAGCCGTCCGATCACCTCGTCCATGATGCTGCCACCAACGTTTTCGAAGTTGATATCGATGCCGTCCGGGCAATGCTTGTCGAGACCCGCGCCAACATCTTCCTTCTTGTAATTGATCGTGGCATCAAATCCGGCGGTTTCTTCCAGCCAGCGACATTTGTCATCGGACCCGGCGATACCGACAACGCGGCATCCCTGAAGCTTACCGATCTGACCCACCATAGAGCCCACAGCGCCAGCCGCAGCCGACACGACAATCGTCTCGCCCGCCTTCGGCTTACCAATATCCATCAGGCCGAAATAGGCAGTCATGCCCGTCGCGCCCAGCGGCCCCATCCAGGCGGTCAGAGAGACGCCCGGCAGTTCCGGCAGTACGTTGACGCCAGACGCATCCAGCGTGTGATAGTCAGACCAGGTCGCCAGACCCGTAAGCACTTTAGAGCCCACTGGAACAGTGTCGGATTTGCTTTCAACAACTTCGCCCAGCGAGCCGCCTCGCATCGGATCACCAATGCCGACAGGCGGCAGATAGGAATCCATATCGCTCATCCAGATACGATTTGTCGGATCGAGCGATAGATAGATGGTTTTGACCCGGACCTGGCCATCCTCCAGCGGCGGCAGCTCGGACGTGACGAGCTCAAGATCGCCTTCCTTCACATCGCCAACGGGTCGTTGCTTCAAAATCCAGGTTCTGTTCTGCGTCATGGTGTCCTCCCGATCAAATTTGATCCGAACCTGACGCTTTTGATGTCGAAAGCAAGCCCCCTGGATCGAATCTCAGAGGCTTGACGCAACGTCCAATTACAATTTTCTCGAAACTGTGAACGCACCAAATCGGTGAGCCGTATCCTGTTCCTCATAAACCGGGGTTCGCTCGACATAAGTAAAGGCAAATTGCGTGTCGCCATACTGAATCGCAAAGCCAGCCTGAATGTCACCAACAAACTCACGGCTGTCGACGCCGACGCCATCATCCTGAAACAGGCTGCCATCCAGAAAGATGTTGTGCGCGACATAGCGACCCTCGAGCCCGGCAAAGACATACCAGCTCAGACCATCAATCGGTGTGAAATATCCAGCACCGGCAAGCGCTGGACGAATTCGCGTCGGTCCGTAGTCGGTTCTCAAATCCTGGCCGATACGCGCCATCGCACCGACGCGGACATTGTCGTGGATATTGCCAATGGTCACACCCGCGCTCGGTGTTATGTCCGCACCGAAACTGGAATCACCAACTTCCCAGAGCGCCCGAAAGCGACGGTCATAGGACAGGACGACGCCAACCTCGTCATCGATCTGATTTGCCCATCCTCTGGCGGGCTTCGCGCCAATCAGTTCATGAACTTCATTCTGAACCCATTCACCGCCAGCGCTGGGCCCGACGACGCCCAGCTGAACAGTGACCTGATCCACCCGATCCACATCAGATGTTCTCAGATAGGTATATTCGCCATACAACCAGCCCGCATAGGGATGCTGGTCTGGAAGATACTCCGTCGCCGATATGTCGTTCGGCGTATAGATCGAATGGCCGAGCGCGAACCCGCGTCGTTCAACCGTGTGTTCATCCGGGGTGAGGAAGTTGCGTGACAACCAGCCTGAAACCGGGTCGACCGGTTTCGTACCAGAAACGTAGGACAGGCGAATGCCGTTTGTGTAGTTGCGGTCTTTGCCGCCATCCACCCAGTCATTTTCATAGACGAAAGAGACTGTGCCCCGATCATCTTCGACGGGTGGCTTGGATTCCTCGGCGAACGCCGGGCTTGTCAGGACCAGAATGCTGAAAAGTCCAGAGTGAATGCATTTCAATGCAGAGTTCCTCAAAGGCTGAAAATTGGATCAGTTCAACCCGTAACGCACTCTCACGCCATAAGTTGCAGGCTCAGCTCGGAACGTATTGTAACCGATAAATCCATAACCTGAGACGGCGTAATCTTCATCAAGCAGATTGCGACCCCAGAGCTCGACTTCAACACCGCTCGGCGCAAAGAACAGGGACGCACTGGCATCCACCAGCGTGTAACCGGATTGACGGCGGTCGGCCCGTCCTTCGGCGTCCAGATAGAACGCGCCTGTATGTGACGCCGAAAGTCTGGCAGACCCATCTATTGTTTCGCTCAGCGCCCAGTCATACTGCGCGGCCAGGCGCGCTGTGACATCGGATGCAAAGGGCAATGGCTTGCCATCAAACAGATCAGCATTTCCGCCCAGATCATTTTCCTGCTCAATCTCCGACTCCAGCGCTGTCAGTCCGCCATCCAGGGAGAAACCGTCTGTGATCTGCCAGCGTCCATCAAGCTCGATCCCGTAAACAGTCGCGGCATCCAGATTGGATAGCGAGTTTGAGACAATGGTTGAGCCATCCGGCAGATCGAAGGAAACGAAGATCCGCGCCTGAGGGGCGTCATAGTCCTGATAGAATGCCGCCAGAGACCAGCTGAAGTCATCGTTTGAAATGGATTTCAGGCCTGCCTCATAGGCTGTGACCGTTTCCACATCGAACAGGCCTTCATCACTCCAGTGCGTGGCATCATTCTGCACCTCGCCATTAAAGCCTCCACTCTTGAAGCCATTCGCTATGGAGCCGTAGGCGGTCAGTCCCTCCCGGACGTCATAGCGTAGCGCCAGATTTCCGGAAAAGCGGGTGTCCTCAATCTTGTTGCCACCAATGGCAGGGCCTGCATCATTGCGGTTGTTCAGAGCGCTGACGCCGTCATCGAAAATGTGTCGACCCTCGCCTGCTCCTTCCAGCACTTCATGCGTCAGACGGCCACCAATGGTCAGGGTAAGCCGATCAGCCAAGTCGTAATCGGTATAGGAAAAGGCCGCAAATGTGTAGCGGTCCTGCTCGATATCGGTGACGAGTGTTGAGGCCACGCCATCGCTAGCCGGGTCAGACCCCACCCGTCCCGGCGCGCCGACATACCGGCATGTGCCAACCAGAGTGGCTTCATCAAGCTCACCGCACCAGATGGTGTAGCGCTGCTCAAACGTATCAGCCGAAGCAAGCAGACCGAACATAGTCGAGCCCCAGTCGAAATCCCGGCTCAGATGCAGCTCTTCGCTGATCTGGAGGTAATCCCGGTCGTAAGACAAGTTGGCGTTCAGGTTCGGGTCGCCATACGGCGCAGGCGTTCCATCAAAGTCGAAACCGTAGTTTTGTTGATAGCCTTCCAGCGCTGTAAGCGAGTCCAGCGTCCAGGCCCCAAAGGTCCGGCTATAATCCGCCGCCACACCATAGAACGCGTTGTCTGTGTCCTGGACGCCATCGCCTTCAGATGAAATCTCGTGATCGCCAAGGTCCAGCGTGTCATTGCGCGGGGTCGGATTGACGCCGTTATCCTCTTCATAATGCGCGCGCAGCAGAAGGGATTGAGGTCCGCCAGCATCAAACGCCAGGCTCCCCCGTACGCCGAACTCGTCGCGTTCTCCACCAGCGGCCTTGGGCCAATCCGCGTCGATATCGCCAGTTGGTACGTTGTCGAGTGTCGGGCCCTGGGTGAGAAATCGGCCCGCCAGACGGTAGCTCATAGTATCGGAAAGCACGCCGCCGTATCCGAACGCTGCATCCATACGTTCGAAATTGCCCAGTGATGCTTCAACATAATTGGTTTGTTCGGACTCTGCAGAACGCGTCACGAAATTGATCGCGCCGCTCGACGCATTGCGGCCGTAGAGGGTCCCTTGCGGTCCTTTTAGGACCTCAATACGTTCGAGATCGTAGAGCATCGGTCCTGTCTGAACGTTCGTCGCCAGAAAGACGCCATCCTGATACACAGCCGCAGCGCCCGGGGTCAGCGCCTGATGGTCAACCGCGCCGATACCGCGGATCTGGAACGCCACCTGAGTGCCGTTTGCCACGGCAGCCTGTACGCCCGTCAGCAAACGCGTAATCTCATCGGCAGAATTCAGCGTTTCAGCGTCACGCAATGCGCCTGCAGACAACACGTCAACGCTCATAGGAATGTCGGTCAAAGCGGCGTCACGATGGATCGCCGTCACTGAAACCGTATCAAGACGAATGTCGCCTTCTGTGGTCTGAGCAAAACTTTGGGGGAGAGCGAAAGGGGCGCAAGCCAGCAAAAACATAGGATACTTCATGGCCTGCCGGATAGGCCCGAATGACGTCACCGGCAAGCCCAGTATTCAAAGTTCTACTTCAGGGAATTTCGAGTTTTCCTCACATAACGCGAGGTTAGTTTTGAGTGACCAAACTAAAACTCAAATATTACCTTCATCGCACCATCTGCCCGGCGATCAAACACATCATAGGCTTCAGCCCCCTGCTCCAACCCGTACCGGTGGGTGATAAAACGTTCCGGTGTCAGCCGCCCCTGCTGGATCAACGGGACAAGCGCAGGCCATTCTTCGGGCACGGAGCACGTCCCGATCCGGAAAGTCAGCCCGTCTGCAAACGCCTTGGCCATCGGAAATTCGAGTTTTCGATCCTGATTGACGCCAATCACGGAAACAGTGCCGCGTCGACGAACCAGCCTCAGAGCCATGGTGATCGTTGCGCCATGACCCACCGCCTCGATGACGCTGTCACACTTCAAGCCGCGTGTGGCTTCGCGGATGATTTCAACAGCATCTTCCGGGCCCATGACTTCGGCGCCAAGAGCGCGACCGGATTCGCGGCGGATCTCTACCGGGTCGATACCGAACACCCTCGCCGCTCCCATGGCGAACGCACTCTGAATGGCCATCAGACCAATTGGTCCTAATCCAACAACAGCCACCGTCGCGCCAGATTTAATGTCGGCATTACGCGCCCCGAACCAGGCCGTGGCCAGACTGTCTGTCATCATCAGCGCCTGATCCTGAGAGACCCCATCCGGAATGCGCCAGGCATTAAAATCGGCCGCTGGCACGCGCACGGCTTCGGCCTGACATCCCGGCAAGGCCGCCGAAAGCCCATAACAGCCGCTGGCATTGTTCTCGCAGTTCACGACATTTCCAGACACGCAATAGCGACACTGGCCACATCCGACCGCCGCCGAAATCATCACCTTGTCACCGGTTTTCAGCTGCCTGACGCCTCGCCCGGTTTCGACGACCTCACCAACGGCTTCATGCCCGATGCAATAGCCAACGTCGTCAGAGAAGGTTTCGCCATGATAGATATGAAGGTCGGAGCCGCATATCGCGCACTTGTCGACCTTCACAATGACATCCCGGTCATCCTGGAGCATCGGATCGTCGATGCTCTCATAGCGGATGTCCCGGGCGCCATGATATGTAAGCCCCTTCATCAGCCGCGGCTCGTCCAGTGTGGATCTTTCTGATTGTATTCAGCGATCTTCATCTTGCCGAGCTGTGACATATGCACTTCATCCGGGCCGTCCGCAATTCGCAGGAACCGGTTCAGCGTGAAGAAGCCGGCAATCGGCGTGTCATCGGAAACGCCCATACCGCCATGCGCCTGAAGCGCCCGATCACAGACCGTTTGCGCCATTTGCGGTGCAACGACCTTGATGGCCCCGATCAGATCCTTGGCGACTTTATTGCCATACTTGTCCATCGCATCAGCGGCTTTGAGTGTCAGCAGTCGAGCCATTTCGATCTCACAGAAAGATTTGGCAACGTCCTGACGAATAGATGACTGGTCAGCGAGCTTCTTGCCAAATGCTACGCGGTTATCGACACGATGTGCCATGATCTCGAGCGAGCGCTGCGCCTGACCAATAGACCGCATGCAGTGGTGAATACGGCCCGGCCCCAGGCGTCCCTGCGCGATTTCAAAGCCGCGACCTTCACCGAGAATCAGGTTTTCCTTCGGCACGCGCACATTATCGAACAGCAACTCACACTCACCGCCCGGAGAGTTATTCGACCCGAACACACTCAGATGCCGTAAAATGGAAATGCCTGGCGTGTCTGGTTCTACCAGAATCTGCGAATGCTGCTGGTGACGTGGATTATCGAGAAGGGTTTTGCCCATAACGATGAAGATCTTGCAGTTCGGGTCCATCACGCCCGAAATCCACCATTTGCGACCATTGAGAACATACTCATCCCCATCGGGCATGATGGTCAGCTCAAGATTGGTTGCGTCCGACGAGGCCACTTGCGGCTCTGTCATCACATAGGCCGACCGGATTTTGCCATCCAGTAGCGGCTTCAGCCAGCGTTCTTTCTGTTCCGGTGAGCCATACTTGGCCAGCACTTCCATATTGCCGGTGTCTGGCGCGGCGCAATTGAAGTATTCAGAACTCCCCGGCACACGTCCCATGATTTCGGCCAGTGGCGCATATTCAAGATTGGTCAGCCCGGCGCTGTATTCACCATACTCTTCCGGCAGGAACAGATTCCACAAACCTTCCGCCCGGGCCTTCTCTTTCAACGGTTCGATGCCCGGCCAGCGCTTCCAGAGATTGTCCGGATTGCGGTTCCATTCATGATGTTCCAACTCGGTCGGATAGACATGTTCTTCCATGAAGCTTTCCAGCTTCGCCATCAGATCCTTGACCTTCGGTGAGTGATCAAAATCCATACTTCTCTCCCTTTGATTATGTCAGCTGATCCACTGAAGCGCCCGCTCCAGCAGCCAGATTGTCCGTGTGTGCAATTCGTCGCCAATATCTTTTGGCACCTTTCCGGCACAGGCGCGGGCGTACGTGCCTTCCTGAATGATACCCAGTTTGTAACAGCCCAGCACACCATACCATTCGGCCGCGCTCACATCACGCGAGGAGGCCTCGCCATAGGTCGTCACCAACTGGTCAGCATCCGGAAAGCCCTGCCATGGTTTGACGCCAACTGCCCCGGCACCAAAGTTTTCTGCGCTTTCAGGCCAGGTGGCCAGCAACCAGCCCAGGTCCACCAGTGGATCACCAATGGTCGTCAGCTCCCAATCGACAATCGCTGCCAGGTCCGGGCCATCGAACCGAAACATCGTGTTTCCGAGATGCGGGTCGCCATGAAGAATACCGGGACGGCGGAGGTCGGGACAATTTGCATCCAGCCAGGTGCCAATCCGTTCAATTCCGGGCAGATCAGCGAGCCCGTCCCAGGCGTCGAACTCCTCATAGGATTTCAGCTGCGCCTTCCAGCGTGACACCTGGCGTTCGAGGTAATTGTCCGGCTTTCCGATATCAGCCACCCCGCAGGCGTCCGGATCAAGCTCGCCCAGGCTTGCCAGAGCGCGGACATGGCTGACGCCCATCTCAAACCGAATCGCCTCATCACCCGCGTGAAGGTCTGGCAGACCCGAAACAGGATTGAACCCATCGATTGCGTCCATGAGGTAGAAACAGCAGCCAAGCACGCTTTCATCCTCACAAAGGGCAATAAAACCCGGATGCGGCACATCAGACGCGGAAAGCGCGGACAGCATTCTCGCTTCGCGCTTCATGGTGGCGTTTGAATTTGCGCGCAGGTTCAGGGGTGGTCGCCGCAGAACCATCTCCCGGTCCCCGATACGGATCATAACGAGTATGTTCTGTGTGCCGCCCGATAACGGGATCAGCTCGAACGGCTCATCCTTCCACAAACCGCGTTGCGTCAACCATTGCCGGAGAGACTGGGCATCAATCCCCTCAATCAAGCGTTTCCCCTGAGTAATCTTTTTGTTTTATCCGTTTGGATAATAGGTATAACCTCCCCCTGAATGCAACAGGTTTTGTAAAGTGGTACGACTGATAAACAAACCGCCCTCAGAGGCAGCCGAAACGCTGAAAAGTGCGGCCATCAAACTTTTCGCCGAAAAGGGCGTTGATGGCGTTACGGTTCGGGAAATTGCGACAGCCGCCGGTCAGAAGAACCACGCAGCCGTTGGCTATTATTTCGGTTCGAAAGACGCGCTTATACGTGAATTGATCATCGGTGGGGCGCGCACGATCGACGATGCCCGAAATGCCAGACTGGATGAAATCGAGAAGACTGGCGCAATGCCGGGAATTCGGGATATCTGTGACATCCTCGTTTATCCCAGCGTATCGCCTTCGGGTCCGGATGTCTCCGAGGAGTGTTATAACCGGTTTGTCGTCATGCTTGGCATGTCCCATCGTGATTATCTGATGGACGTTCTGGGCGGTGAACATAATTCCGGCTATCTGCGTTGCCTCGAACATCTCAGGCGACTCATGTCCCCCCTGCCCGATCATGTGATCAGTCAGCGTCAGGTGTTCATTGGCGGCTATGTCGGGTCCGTGCTTTCAGCGCGCGAGGCATTGCTCGCAGACCAGTCGCGCGAACACCCAACCTGGCAGTCGCCAGCTACGCTGGCCCATTTCGTAGACACACTGGCTGCCATCATCGAAGCGCCCCATAATGGTGTTCGGCCTGCGGCTTGCGTGAACTGAGGCACGTCAAAAAGAAACCCGTCTCTCGCAAGGAGGACGGGTTCCTGAAATCGCTTCTGTAAAACTCAGGCGTTATCGATCAGACGCGTGCGAACAATCTTGCCGTCAGCCGTGACGTGAATACCGCATTCGGTCTTCTCTGTGTTCCGCCAGCGTCCGGCGCGTGGGTCTTCACCATCCTGCACCGGCGTTGTGCAGGTTGCGCATCCGATGGATTTGTACCCCTGGGCTTCCAGCGGATGGCGCGGCAGGTCATGCGCATCAAAATAGGTCTGAACATCCAGCGGCGACCAGTTGGCCAGCGGATTGACCTTCACCTTGCCATTGGCATCGGCTTCGAAGATCGGGAGATCTTCCCGGTCGGCATTCTGGTAACGTTTGCGGCCTGTGATCCAGGCGTCGAACCCTTCCAGCGCATATTTCATTGGACGGGTTTTCCGGATGTCGCAGCACCGATCATAGTCTGTCGCGTATAGCGTTCCGTCCGGATCCTCTTCGGCCAGCTCATCACTGCATGGGCGGATCACGCGGACGTCACGCAGACCGAGAAAATCAATCAGCTGGTCACGATAGGCAAGCGTTTCTGGGAAATGTTTCTCGGTATCCAGAAAGAATACCGGCGTTGCGCGATATACGCGCGAAATCAGGTGTAGTAAAACTGCAGCCTCGGTTCCGAATGAAGAGCTGACGGCGATATGGCCAGGAAACTCTTCCAGAAGCGCCATCTTCAGTACGCGCTCGGCCTGCAATTCACGCCAGCGCGCGTTCAGGCGAGCCACTTCAGTCGCGGTATCACCTGAATTTCGGTTCGTGCTCAGTCGATCATCTGCCAGGGCAATCATATGCAATCCTCTCGCCCTCCGCGCCAATTTTAAAAAGGCATGAAGGCGTTTTGTGTGTTCGCAGTGAAACTGGGTGGAAAAGCCGTCCGATTGAAGGCGGGCATCCGCAATTGATCGTTTAGTTATTCTATTCGGTAAGCCGTTCTGACAGGCTCCGCATCAATTTATGGATAACAAAATCCTTAACGAAACCCCGAACATCGCCCGCCATCTTCAAGTCCCCGTTATGAACCGTGCGTTAAGAACACTTACCAACGGGTTACACCGGCACCTGGAGTTCTGAGATGCGAAACGACAT
Source organism: uncultured Hyphomonadaceae bacterium (assembly GCA_964342455.1). Taxonomy (GTDB): domain Bacteria; phylum Pseudomonadota; class Alphaproteobacteria; order Caulobacterales; family Hyphomonadaceae; genus Ponticaulis. Next base: position 52,568 of record CAYFGB010000001.1, on the reverse strand, counting down.
CCTGGCAATGTTTAATGTGCCCACTGCGAACATGTTCGCGGACAATGACACATGGATTCTTGATCCAGAACTCTATCCTGAAGACATTTTCGGAGAGCTGCCCGAACGGTCCAGACGCAAGATGAAACCGCGTTCCAGCCGTCCGGACCTCGAATTGCTCAATTCCGGCAACAAGCCGCGTTAAAGGTCCAGCTTGGCTTTAAGAATTTCGTTTACAGCCTGAGGGTTGGCTTTGCCCTGGCTCGCCTTCATCACCTGACCGACAAACCAGCCGAGTGCTTTTGGCTTGGCATGGCCTTCAGCCTTCTGTGCCTGAACCTGCTCAACCTGCTTCGGATTGTTGGCAATGATATCGTCAACAATTTTCTCGATCTCACCAGTATCTGAAACCTGAGTCAGACCTTCCTTCTCGACGATTTCCTTGGGCGCACCCTCGCCATCCCAGACCTTGTCGAAAACAGTCTTGGCAATCTTGCCTGAGATGTCACCAGATTTGATCAGGTCGATCAATTCGCCCAGATGCGCCGCACTGACGGGGCTTTCGCCGATGGAAAGGTCTTCCTTGTTCAGACGGCCAAACAACTCGTTGGCAACCCAGTTGACGGCCATTTTGCCGTCGCGCCCCTTGGCCACAGCCTCGAAATAGTCTGCCTTTTCATAGTCAGCCGCAAGAACGGCCGCGTCATAGGCCTTCAGCCCATATTCGTCCATAAAACGTTGTTTTTTCTGGTCTGGCAGCTCTGGCAGAGTGGCACGGATCTGATCCACCCAGTCCTGCTGCAGTTCAAGCGGCAGAAGGTCCGGATCAGGAAAATAGCGATAGTCATGCGCGTCTTCTTTTGAGCGCATTGAACGTGTTTCACCGGTGGTGGTGTCGAACAGAATAGTTTCCTGATCGACCTTCTCACCACGTTCCAGTTTTTCCACCTGATCACGCGCTTCATACTCGATCGCCTGCTGAATGAAGCGGAACGAGTTCATGTTCTTGATTTCGCGCCGTGTACCCAGATAGCTGAAATCGCCGGTCTCACGGTACTTTTCGTAATTGCCGACAGGACATACCGAAACGTTTACGTCCGCGCGCAGATTTCCCTTCTCCATGTCACCGTCGCTGCTGCCCAGCGCGACGACAATTGCCCGGAGTTTCTTTAGATATGCTGCGGCTTCCTGCGGTGAACGCAGATCAGGTTTGGAGACGATCTCCATTAGCGCCACGCCTGTCCGGTTCAGGTCAACGCAGGTCGCATCCGGGATCAGATCGTGGATCGACTTACCGGCATCCTGCTCCAGATGGAGCCGCTCAATGCCAACCGTAAACGTATAGCCATCATCGGCTTCCACGTCGATTTCACCCTCACCCACAATCGGATACTGGTATTGTGAAATCTGATAGCCCTGAGGCAGGTCCGGATAGAAATAGTTCTTCCGGTCAAAGCGGGACCACAGATTGATCTTTGCATTCAGGCCAAGACCCGTTTTCACAGCCTGCTCCACACAGCCACGATTGATCACCGGCAACATACCAGGCATGGCCGCATCAACGAGACTGACATTACAGTTCGGATCCGCACCAAACTCGGTCGGCGCGCCGGAGAACAGCTTGGCTTCGGTTGCAACCTGGGCATGGACTTCCAGACCCATCACGACTTCCCAGTCCTGCTTGTCGCCTTCGATGATATATGGCGTGCGCTCAGTCATTTGGTTTTGTCTCTCGTTTCGGGCCGGCAATCCGGCATCCGGACAATCATCAGTTTCAGCGGGCGATCTGTTCAGATCAAGCCCACCATTTCTCCGCTTTGGTGGTCAGGCTCGCGGCCTGCTCGATCTGGGCGGCGACTTTGAAGCACGCCGATTCGTCGAGCGCCTTGCCAATCACCTGAAGACCCAATGGCAAGCCGTTCTTGTCGAGCGCTGCCGGAACCGAAATACCCGGCAGGCCAGCAAGGTTTGCCGTCACCGTAAAGACGTCGTTCAGATACATAGTCAGCGGGTCATCATTCAGCTCACCATTGGCAAAAGCGGCAGATGGCGTCGTCGGTGTCAGAAGTGCGTCGACCTCGTTGAAGACATTCCGGAAGTCGTCAAGAATTTTCGTCCGGACTTTCTGAGCGCGCAGATAATACGCATCGTAATATCCAGCCGACAGCACATAAGTGCCGATCATGAGACGACGCTGAACCTCTTCGCCAAAGCCTTCTGCACGGGTCTGTTTATAAATTTCCGCCAGATTGTCTCCGCCTTCGCGAATGCCATACCGCATGCCGTCATAGCGAGCGAGGTTGGAAGATGCCTCAGCCGGGGCGACAATGTAGTAGGCAGGCAGCGCATACTTGGTATGCGGCAGGCTGACATCGACGATCTCGCATCCGGCGTCTTTCAGCCAGTCAATGCCCTGCTGCCAGAGCTTCTCGATATCCTCGGGCATGCCATCGACACGATATTCCTTCGGCACACCGATTTTCATACCCTTGACCGGCTCGCCAACGGATTTCGTCCAGTCTGGCTGCTCAACCTTGAGGGACGTCGAATCCTTGCTGTCATGGCTGCACATCACGTTCAGCATGACAGCCGCATCGCGGACTGATTTTGCAATCGGACCGGCCTGATCAAGAGAGGATGCGAACGCCACCATGCCATATCGGCTGGCCCGGCCATAAGTTGGCTTAATGCCTACAGTGCCCGTAAAACTTGCTGGCTGACGGATGGAACCGCCTGTATCGGAGGCTGTCGCTGCGAGGCAAAGATCAGCCGCCACGGCAGACGCCGACCCACCCGACGAACCGCCCGGTGTGAGCTTTGCATTGCTGCCATCATTGCGGCGCCATGGATTGACGACATCACCATAGTAAGAGGTCTCGTTTGACGACCCCATGGCAAACTCATCCATGTTCAGCTTACCCAGCATGACAGCGCCTTCGCGCCACAAATTGGCGGTCACCGTGCTTTCATACGGCGGGGTGAACTCACCCAGAATGTGTGAACAGGCCGTCGTGCGCACGCCTTCAGTACAGAAGAGGTCCTTGATCCCCAATGGCGCGCCATCCAGAGCAAGCGCTTCGCCCTTGCTGCGGCGGTCATCAGAGGCTTTCGCCATATCGAGCGCCTTTTCAGGCGTCTGGACAACATAGGCGTTCAAGGCGTCATTCGCCTTCTCGATCTGCTGGATGAATGCACTTGTCAGCTCTACCGATGAAAACGCCTTCGTCTCCAGCCCCTCCAGGGCGTCAGACAGGGTCAGTGCAGTAAGATCAGTCATGGTACATCTTTCCAGCCTCTCGCCGTTCAGACGTCTGCAGCGGCGAGTCGAAATCATTTCGATTGAACAGCCGCTTGGAAAGCCTGTCTTGGTGTAAATTTCAAGGGGCAATCACGAAAGCAGATGATGAAGGGCTGTTTCAACGCCCAAATTTCATGATTTGGTGGCGGAAACGCAAGAAACTTTTGTTGGGTAGCTCAGAGATTTGTTCTGGCGCGACTGACGCACGGATTATTCTTCCGTTGCAGCCTCGTCGTCTGACTGGTCCTCAGCCGCGTCCTCATCCCACTCATAAATGCTTCGGATGAGACACCGGTCAGGCCCCAGACCGCTTGACTGGCTCAAACCGAACGCGCTGTCAGACACGATCAGATAGTCGCCACGGGTTGCACAGCCAGACACCGTATCCAGCGTCATCGACATGGCGCGATCAAGATTGAAGCAGCCATTGGTCACTTCAACGAGATAGCTTTTTGAGGGGCTGACATCCAGAACAACCGTATCGCGTGTGGCGCTGTGGAAATTGTCGACAGACGAGGCAAAACAAAGCCGATCCGTCTGCTCTCCCAGTCGCGGGTCTTCTGCGAACTTCTCAACACCCTTTGGCGCGTCATCACGCGAGGCACCGTTTGCCGCTGTGGCACAGGCCGACAGCAGGAACACAAGCGTGGTATAAACGACAGGAAGGGATTTTTCGCGCAACATGAGTTAACTCCAGACCCGTGTCCATATCGCGTGAAAACGACAAAAGTTCAATGATACCGCCAGGTTTTCGCTGCTTTTTGTGTCTGTTTACTCGACGACTTTCGGCACAACAAAGAAACCTTCTTCAGATCGTGGCGCGTTGGCGAGAACACGATCCTGGATATTTCCGTCGGTAACTTTGTCTTCGCGCATCGGAAGCGACGTGTCCACGACCGAGGTCATGGGCTCTACACCGTCAACATCGACCTCATTGAGCTGTTCAACCCATCCAAGAATGGAGTTCAGCTCTTTGGTCATGTGCTCCACCTTTTCTTCAGGCAGGGCGATACGCGCCAGATTGGCAACTTTTCGGACATCGTCGTTTGTGACGCTCATCGGGCTCTCCGTCTTCAGTGGGTGTGTTTAGGGTGAGCTGCCTTCGCAATCAAGATGGCTTTTCTCTTCTTCTCTTCGCGTCTATGAGACGACATGGCTGTTACTGAACTTCTCAATCTTCCCAATCAGGGTGTTCTCCTTGGGCTCGACCCCGGCACGAAGACGATTGGCGTCGCCGCAAGTGATTCGCTGCAATACACGGCCCTGCCGGTTGAAACGCTCCAGCGCGGCAAAAAGCTTTCGCCGACGCTCGCTCGATTGTTCGAACTCTTTGACGAGCGCAAAGCTGTCGGCATGGTAATCGGTTTGCCGCTCAACATGGATGGAAGTTCCGGACCGCGCGTCCAGTCCGCTCGCGCACTGGCGCGTCATATTCTGGAACAACGCGATATTCTAATTGCTTTTCAGGATGAGCGCATGTCCAGCCAGGAAGCCAACCGAGCCATGCTCGAAGCAGACATGTCCCGCGCCAAACGCGCGGATGCCATCGACAAATCCGCCGCCGCCATCATTTTGCAGACAGCGCTCGACACCATTGCCAACGCCTCATGACGTTTGTCAGCGCGTTTCTGCCTGTCATTTTGCTCGTCGCGCTGGGTAAGTTTCTGGCTGCGCGCGGCATCCCCGACGAAACGGGCTGGCGATCACTTGAACAGCTCTGCTTCAAGGTTCTGTTCCCGGCGATGATCATTCTGGTGCTCGCTAGAGCCCCTTTTGACGACGCGCCCTGGAAGCTGGTTGTCCCGCTTATTGCGGCTCAGATCATCATGGCCGCCATCGGTCTGCTTGCTCTGTTCTGGCCGGGCATCACCCGTCCGGCGATTGGCAGTATCATCCAATCAAATTCGCGCTGGAACACTTTCATTGCACTATCCCTTGCGGGCGTTCTGTTTGGCGAGCAGGGAATTGCGCTGACATCGCTTGCTGCCGCTGCGATGATCCCGATGGCGAACATTCTCTCCGTTACCGCGCTCTCGCATTTCTCGGAGCGGACTGATGCTGTCCGTCGCAATCCATTTCTGGAACTGCTGCGAAATCCGCTGGTAATCGCCTGCCTGATCGGCCTGGCACTCAATTTTGCGGGCCTTCAGCCTGCGGGCATGGCCAAAACGGTGCTCGAACTTATTTCCCAACCCGCCATTACGCTTGGTCTTCTGGCAGCAGGTGCTGGCCTGAACCTTTCGGCTCTTCGTCGCGCCGGGTCACTGACACTTTTCTGGTCATTGGTCCGACTATTCGGCACGCCTACCGTCGCCTTTCTGATCGCCACGCTCGTGTTCGGACTGTCTGGCATTCCGCTGACCGTCGCCATCATCGCTGCGGCCACCCCAACAGCGACCAATGGCTATATTCTGGCGCGCCAGCTAGGGGGCGACGCCCCATTGATGGCCAATCTGATCGCCACAGAAACCATCCTCGCCATTCTCACACTGCCGCTCATCCTCTGGATGTTCGGCTTACTCCCGCTATAATCGCACTCAGACCATATATGGAAAGAAACACCGGCTCTGGTTGACGTGTTCGGCCCGCCCGGACTACCTCAGCGAAGTTTCAGACAAGGCCCGAGTCGTACATGTCGTATGTTCACGAATTTCCTTCGCAACACCTGCTCGGCATTGAAGGCCTGAATCGCCTCGACATTGAATGTCTGCTCGACCGAGCAGAACACTTTGTTGAAGCTGGCACAGTTGAGAAAAGCCTTTCCGGCAAGACGCTGATCAATCTCTTCTTTGAAAACTCCACCCGCACGCAGGGCTCGTTTGAAATCTCCGCCAAACGGCTCGGCGCGGATGTCGTGAACATGGCCATCCAGACGTCTTCGGTCAAAAAAGGCGAAACACTGATTGATACAGCGCAGACGCTGAATGCTATGTATCCCGACCTTCTGGTGATCCGCCATGGGTCTTCGGGGGCGGTGCGTCTATTGTCTCGCAAGGTTGACTGCGCCGTTATCAATGCGGGTGACGGGACACACGAACATCCTACTCAGGCGCTACTGGACGCCTTGACGATCCGTCGCCACAAGGGCCGGATTGAAGGGCTGAAGGTCGCGATCTGCGGCGATATTCTTCACTCAAGGGTCGCGCGTTCCAACGCCATGTTGCTCCATCAGATGGGTGCAGAAGTCCGTCTCGTCGCGCCCCCGACGCTCTTGCCGCCGGGTACCGAAAGCTGGGGCGCTGCATCCACTCACACCAATATGCTGGAAGGCATTCAGGGCTGCGATGTCGTCATGATGCTGCGGCTACAGCTCGAACGCATGAATGGCGTTTATCTGCCAAGCCAGCGGGAATTCTTTCACCGTTATGGGCTGGATGCCGAAAAGCTCAGTCATGCAGCACCCGACGCCATGGTCATGCACCCTGGGCCGATGAATCGCGGTGTTGAAATCGACAGTGCCATCACGGACGGACCACAAAGCGTCATCACCGAACAGGTCTCCATGGGTGTCTTCGTCAGAATGGCCGTGCTGGAGACCCTCTCTGGCGTCCTGGACCGTAAACGCGCGGGAGCGACATCATGAAACTGACGCTTTCGAACGCACGCCTGATCGATCCGGCTTCCGGACGCGACGAAATTGGCGGCCTGACAATCGAAGACGGTGTGATTGCCGATATCGGCCCTCACCTCGCTCAAAATGATGATGGTGTAGATTGCCATGGCGATTATGTTTCGCCTGGCCTTGTGGACCTTCGGGTCAAGACGGGCGAACCCGGCAATGAAAACCGTGAGACGCTGGAATCGGCAAGCTTGTCTGCCGTAGCTGGCGGCATCACCTCCATGGTGGTCATGCCCGATACGTCCCCGGTGATCGATAACCCTGCCCTTGTCGACTATCTTCGGCGGGCCGGGCAGAGCTCAAAGATCGTCAACCGGATTTATCCGGCAGGCGCGGTCACTGTCGGGCTTGCAGGTGAACGCATGACCGAAATGGGGTTGATGAGTGAGGCTGGTGCCATCCTGTTCTCGAATGGTGACCATTCAATTTCCAGCCCGAACCTTGCCCGTCGCATCATGCAGTACAGCAAGGGCGTTGGCGCCATTCTGATGCTACGCCCTGAAGAATCGAGCCTTGCGACAGGTTCGATGAATGCCAGCGCTTTCGCAGCGCGCCTGGGGCTACGCGGCCTGCCCGTGCAGGCTGAATGGATCGGCCTCAGCCGTGACCTGGCGCTGGCCGAAATGACTGACGCCAAGCTTGTTATCGATCAGATTTCGACAGGGCGCAGCCTCGACATCATTGCAGATGCCCGTCAGCGCGGCCTCTCGCCCTATGTCACGGCAGCCGCCCACAGCCTGTTCTTCAATGAACTCGATATCGGCGACGGCACGCAGGACCCGCGAAAAGCGTATCTCACCTATTGCAAGGTCAACCCCCCCTTCCGGAAAGAAGAGGATCGCCTTGCGCTTATTGGCGGGCTCAAAACGGGTCAGATCAACGCCATTGTATCCGCACATGACCCACAGCCGCCCGAAGAAAAGCGTCTTCCATTTGATGAGGCGAGCTTTGGTGCGGCAGGTCTCGAAACGCTTCTGCCATGTCTGACATCGCTTGTGGCGGAGCCGCATTATGAGCTCAGCCTTATGGACGCACTTCGCGCCGTGACATCGGGACCAGCCGATATACTGGGCTTGCCACAGGGGCGGCTGGATGTTGGCGCACCCGCAGACCTTGTTCGCTTTAACCCCAACACGCCATGGAAGTGCCGACGCGAAAATCTGCGTTCCAAATCGACCAACTCTCCATTCGATGGTCGCTTGTTGACCGGCGCTGTTCGACAAACGATTGTCGGCGGCAAGATCGTCTTTGACCGGGATTGGAAATAATCATGGGTGGAGAAACCAGCTGGCTTCTGTTCTGCCTGGCTTGCGCGTCGGGCTATCTGCTCGGCTCAATTCCGTTCGGACTCGTCATCACGCGCCTCGCCGGTCTTGGCGACATCCGGGACATCGGGTCAGGCAATATTGGCGCGACCAATGTCCTGCGTACAGGACGAAAAGATCTGGCACTGGCGACCTTCCTTCTTGATTCGGGCAAGGCAGGCATCGCAGCGGTTGGATTCTATTTCATTTCCCAGGCCGTAAATCCGTCACTCAATCCGCCTATCGCTTTGCTCGCCGGAGCATCGGCACTTGTCGGTCATTGTTATCCTGTGTGGCTGAGTTTCAAGGGCGGAAAAGGTGTGGCCACCTACGCAGGCCTGTTGATAGCCAGTGTCTGGTTCCTCGGTCTGATTGCAGCCGTTTCCTGGCTGGCCATCGCGTTCATCTTTCGGCGTTCATCTCTGGCCGCGCTGGTCACAGCCGTTCTTATGCCCGTTCTGGCCTGGGGGCTGAATTATCATGTCAGCGAAGTGATTATCCTCGCCCTTCTCACCCTGCTCGTTCTATGGCGGCACCGCACCAATGTCCAACGGCTTCTGGATGGCACCGAACCAAAAATCGGTGAGAAGAAAAAGGATGCAGAGCCATCATGAGCTGGACGGCCGAACGTATTGCCAGGCTCCGACTGGCCCGCACGCATGGCATTGGCCCGCTCACTCTGCACACACTTCTTACGACCTATGAAACCGCAACCAATGCGCTTGAGAACCTTCCTGATCGCGCACGTCGCGCGGGTCGTGACATCTCACTGTGCGATGAATCCAGGGTGAAGCGGGAAATCGAAAGCACGGAAGACTTTGGCGGCAATATCAGCTTTCCTGGCGAGAGTGACTTTCCAGTCCTGCTCGGAAAACTCGACCCGCCGCCATCAGTGATAAGTTGGCGCGGGAACATCGAACTGGCGAACCGCTCCTGCGTGGCCATGGTAGGTGCGAGGAACGCCTCTGCCGCAGCAATGAGAATTGCTGGCGACCTCGCACGTGATCTGGGTCTTGCCGGCTGGGTCATCTCATCAGGCCTGGCCCGCGGCATTGATACAGCTTGTCACAAAGGCTCTCTGGATACCGGCACGATCGCGGTCATCGCAGGCGGGCTCGACAATATCTATCCACCCCAGAATGCCGGCCTTTTCGAGCATATTGCTGAAACCGGACTTATTCTCACAGAATCACCTTTTGGGTACGATCCCCGCGCACGCGATTTTCCACGTCGAAACCGCCTGATTACCGGGCTTGCCTATGGCGTGGTGGTTGTTGAGGCAGCCATGAAAAGCGGATCTCTGATATCGGCCAGAACCGCACTCGAACAAGGCCGGGAGGTCATGGCGGTACCCGGTTCGCCGCTGGACCCGAGATCAAAAGGTTCAAACGGATTGATCCGCAATGGTGCAACGCTTGTCGAAACCGCTGAACATATCCTCGATGTTCTGGCCCCTATGGAACAGTCTCAGTCTGATCTGTTCCGGGAAAGTGAACAGTCGTTTCACGGCGATGAGGCTCCCGCTATCGATATAGAGCTGACGTCAGATGCTGCGGACACTTTGCTGTCTCTAGTCTCACCGGTACCGGTTTCTCTGGGCGATCTGGCGCGTATGGCTGACCTTCCGGCACGTGACTGCGCCAGTCTTCTGGTAGAACTGGAACTCGCCGGAAAGATCCGGACCCTGCCGGGCGGTATGATCAAGAAGGCGCTCTGATATGTCGTCGCCCGTCACCTATAACGCCTCGACCTTGGTTCTGCATTCCCGAAGCGGCAGAAGCGGCACTCATTGGTCACACTCGAGACTTTTTCGTCTCAAACCATAAGAAGACCTTTTTTCCGCGCTGGGTTCAGTATAACCAGAACGGGGGAACATATGGAGACAGACCGCGTGCTGAAACTCAAACCGCTTGCCTTAACGCTCATGACAACGGCCCTTGCTCCAGCGGCAATCTCTCAGGCAGCGCCTGAAGAAAAGGTCTATCTCGAAGCTGACACGCTTGTTGACGACAAGGACGCCGGACGGATCATCGCCGAAGGTGACGTTCTGGTAAAATACGAGAATCGCGAACTGCGTGCGGATCGGATCATCTACACGGTCGCTGATCAGATTGTCCGCGCCTCAGGAAATGTGCGCATAACCGATGCCGATGGCTCCGTTCGTTTCGCCGATGAAATCGAAGTCGATGACCGGCTTGGAGACGGTGTTGCCACTGGCTTTACCGCCCAATTGCCTCAGGACGCCCTGGTTGTAGCACGCGCGGTAAGTCGAAAGGCGAACGGTACCAATACGCTTGATCATGCGGTCTATACCGCCTGTGAAGTCTGTGAAGCGAATGACTACAAGCCGACCTGGGCCCTGCGCGCCCGCACGGCTGAACAGAACGCCGAAACACAGATGATCACCTATGAGGACGCGGTTCTGGAACTCAAAGGCGTTCCAGTGTTCTACGCGCCCTATTTTGCGCACCCGGATCCATCATCCGAACGTCGCTCAGGTCTGCTGATGCCAACACCGAGATTGTCGTCCACTCTGGGTGCCGTCTATGAGCAGCCTTATTATTGGGCGATTTCACCAAGCCAGGATCTGACGATCACCCCGAAAATTTATACCAAGGTGAATCCATCGCTCGGTCTGGACTATCGGAAGCGATTCTGGTCGGGCACGCTCGATGTCGATATGTCGTTTGCCTATGACTACGAATTCAATGATGATGCGGAACGTCAGGTCTTTAACGCCGAAACCGGACGCGTCGTCAGAGATCCCGAAACCTTCACGGGCGAAACCTATGTCAGCGAAGAATCGCTGAGGAGCCATTTCTTCGCGGAAGGTGAGTTTGACATCAATCAGGACTGGAAATGGGGCTTCGGTCTCGCCCGCGCCAGTGATGACCTCTATATCGACCGCTATGACATTCAGAACTCACGGGACAAGCGCGGCATATACGCCATCACCGGGCGGAATTTGCTGTCCCAGATCTTTGCTGTCCGCCAGACCACGAATTTCTATGGCGACGTTGCCGCACTTTCCATTCAGAGCCTGAAGGAGAACGTTGACGACAGTACGCTTGGCGAAATCATGCCGATTGCTTTCGCTGAGCAGATCTTTGATGGCGGTGAATATGGTTTCGTCACGCTTCAGGGATCAGCCCTGGTGCTGAACCGCGACATTGGTGATGATTCACGCCGCTTTACGGGTCAGGCGAAATGGGAAAACGCCTATGTTGCGCCTGCCGGCATCGTTTTTGAGCCAATGGCGAAATTGCGCGCTGATTATTACGACTATTCGTTCGACGCGACCGACACCACGCCGGAAATCGAAGACTCCGACACTCGTACCACAGCATTGGCGGCCGCCACCTTCCGCTGGCCGTTCATTAATCGGGCGTCCTTCGGCAATGTCCGGGTCGAGCCGATCGTCACATTCGCCTACTCTGACGTCAGCATCGAAAATGGTGTTCTGCCGAACGAGGATTCGGCCTTTTATGAATACACCATGCCCGTCGCCTTTGAGGCTGACCCATTCACCAATTTCGATCTCGTTGAGGATGGCGGGCGGATTGCGGCAGGTGTTCGCGCCGAAACCCATTTCAATAGCGGGCTTCGCGTGAATGGTGCGCTGGCGCGACGCTGGCGTGAAGAGGCAGACCCGGGCCTGGTCCCCGGCACAAATCTGAACGGCTCTGAGTCCGACTATCTGATCGGCGCTGGCATGGAATACATGGATTATTTCCGCTTCGGAACGAATCTCCGCGTGAATGATGATATGGAATTGCAGCGTTCTGAGTTCTACGGCGATCTCGAAATCGGGCCCGTCCAGCTTTCAGCCTCGTATTTTGATCTGTCTGAAGACGTTGCATTCGGTACAGACCCGAACGGCGTTGAGGGCATTGAGATTGATGGCGAGTTCGGCATCACGGACAATATCAAACTACTTTACACCCGCAGCCGGAACATCGAGCAGGGACGAAATGTGAAAGAAGGCTTCGGTATTGAGTTCTTTGATGACTGTAGCTTCTTCCGGATCACCTATCTTGAACAGGATCTGGGTGACACCCGCGAAGTCGGCACTGGTGACTCCATCAAATTCACCTTTGGCCTGCGGACAATTGGTGAAGTCAATGACAACACATTCGACTAGCACTTTCCTTCTGTATGTTCATGTGACAGGACGTTGCCTCTCGTGCTAGTCCGCCTAAAAGAGTCCATGGGCGGGGCCGAAATCTGGAGTAACGTAACATGATCGGAATTAGGGAAGTCGTGACCGCTGCTGCTGTCGCCATTATGAGCGGAACGGCCTACGCGCAGACACCTTCTAATCCGCCAGCCGTCGACACAACCGAAACATCCGCCCAGCTGCTTGGCGGTGTTGCGGCGGTTGTGAATGATCAGGTGATCTCATTGTCTGACGTCGCTCAGCGCGCGCGACTTCTGCTGGTAACGATTGGCGTACCGGCCACTGAGGAAAATCTTCAGCAAGCTTTGCCGCGTGCGCTTGAGGAGCTGATCGAAGAGCGCCTCCAGATTCAGAAAGCGACTGAATACGAAGTCGAAGTGAGCGACGAAGAGGTCGAAGCGAACATTCGCAATATGGCGGCTCAGAACAACGCGTCGATCGAACAGTTCTATCAGCAACTGGCACAGTCAGGCATCAACCCGGACACACTTCGCAGCCAGATTCGCGCGGAAACGGCCTGGCGCCGTATCATGAGCGGTCTTTACAGCTCACGCATCCGGATTTCTGACGTACAGATTGACGGAATGCTGAACCGGTTGAAGGCTAGCGCATCAGAGGAACGCTACCAACTGGCAGAGATTTTCCTCTATGCCCCGACAGAGCAGGACAAACAGCAACTTGTTCAGGGTGCGAATGTCATCACAGAGCAATTGCGTCAGGGGGCTCGCTTCGAACTTGCCGCCCAGCAATACTCAAACTCACCGACGGCGGCTGTCGGCGGTGATCTTGGCTGGGTATCACCCGCCGAGCTTGACCCTGAAGTGCAAACCGTTCTGCAATCATTGGATCCGCCTGCGCTGACGGCGCCCATTGTTGTTGAAGACGGTGTCTATATCTATGCGCTTCGCGGCAAGCAGGATGGCTTTGACGGCGCGCGTGACGTTGACCTCCGTCAGGTCGTCTCACCGGAAGGCAACCGGGCGGCACTCAATTCTCTTTCACTTGACGCGCCTTCATGTGATGCGATTGAAGCGACCGCCGCTGATGAAGGACTGATCTACGCCCCGATGGGACGTATCCCAGAGTCGGCGCTGACAGAGGATATTCGCGGGGCGATTCAAGGTATTCCGTCCGGCGGGGTCTCCGACATTATCGACACACCTGCGGGTCCGGCGCTTCTGTTTGTTTGTGATCGCGGCCAGGCCGGGGTAGACCTGCCAACCGCTGAGCAGATCGAAGACCGCCTCTACAGCCAGCAAATCACCATGCTCAGCCAGCGTGACCTTCGTGATCTCAAACGTGAAGCCACAATTATCCGGCGCTAACAGACCGCTCGCACTCTCGCAGGGCGATCCGGCTGGCGTTGGCCCTGCGGCCAGCCTCCTCGCCTGGAAGGCGCTGAAGCAGGACGCGTCCACGGCCTTCTATGTTCGCGGGCGGCCAGAATTTCTGGAACGTGAAGCCGAACGCCTGCGTCTCGATTGTCCGGTTGTTCGGATTTCATCGCCACGTGACGCGTTGAGCGCTTTTGCAGATGGTTTGCCTGTGCTGGCGACAGGCGACAATGTTGCCGTCACCGCTGGTGTGCCCCAGCCGGACACAGCCAGCGGAATCATCAACGCCATCTCTGAATGTGTTCGGGATATTTATGATGGCGAGGCAGATGGCATCGTTACCAATCCGATTTCCAAGTCACTTCTCTATTCAGCCGGGTTTGCCCATCCCGGCCACACAGAGTTTCTTGCCCATCTGGCAGGTGAGCACGAGAATCTCGAAACACCACCACTCCCCATCATGATGCTGGTTGGCGGTGGCTTGCGCGTGGCGCTTGCCACCATCCATATTCCGCTCATGCAGGTCGCCAGCCAGTTGTCGGCAGATCATATCGCTCGGGTTGGCGGCATCGTATCGACCGCATTGAAAAAGGACTTCGGGATCGCTGCGCCGCGCCTAGGTGTTTGCGGCCTGAACCCTCATGCCGGAGAAAGCGGTACGATTGGCAGTGAAGACAAGGACCTGATTGAGCCTGCCATTATTGCACTTCGGAAGGACGGTCATGACGTCATTGGCCCAAGGCCTGGCGACACAATATTTCATGAAGCCCTGACCGGCGCATACGATGGCGTCCTGGCAATGTATCATGATCAGGGGCTCATACCGGTCAAAACGCTCGACATCTGGGGCGGCGTTAACGTAACGCTTGGATTACCCTTCGTTCGCACCTCACCGGACCATGGCACAGGCTATGACGCCGCCGCATCGGGGCAAATAAGGGCAGAAAGCCTGATCGCCGCGATAAGGCTGGCGCGTCAGATGGCAGACCATCGCAAGCAAAAGGCCGTCTCTCATGACTGATATGGAAAGACCGGAGCTTTTGCGCGCCGAGGCCAATAAAAGACTTGGCCAGCATTTTCTGTTCGATCCCGATATTCTTCGGCGAACGGCTCTGGCGGCCGGCCCGGTAAAAGGTCGACATATTATCGAAGTGGGCCCGGGCCCTGGCGGACTGACCCGCGCCATGCTGGATGAAGGCGCAGAAAAACTCGTCTGCATCGAGATGGACGAACGATTTGCTGACGCGCTTTCCAACTGGCCAGAGGCCCGTGACGGCCGTTTAAGCGTTGAAAGGGCCGACGCCACAAAAATTGACTGGCCGGAGCTCCTCGATCGCCATGGCCTGAAACCGCCTGTCATGATCATCGCCAATCTGCCCTACAATGTCGGGACGCCTTTGCTGGTGAACTGGCTGACGGAGGCAAGCTGGGCCGGTGAAATGGCACTGATGTTCCAGAAGGAGGTCGCGCAACGCATTTGCGCCAAACCCGGCTCAAACCATTATGGCCGTCTTGCCGTGCTGGCACAGTCTGTCCGTCGGGCCCGTATTGCCTTCACCCTGCCGCCAGGCGCGTTCAAGCCACCGCCAAAAGTGGCATCTGCCGTCGCTGTGCTGACGCCTCTGCCAGACCATGAACAATTTTCAGATGCCGAAAGCCTGCAAAAGGTGACAGCCGCCGCATTCGGTCAGCGCCGCAAAATGCTTCGGGCCAGTCTGAAGGGCATCATGCCAAAGGAGGTGACAGCAGAAGACCTGCTGAACTCGATCTCAATTGATCCACAGCGACGGGCAGAAACCCTGTCGCAGGAAGAGTTCCGCGCGCTTACTCAGGCCTGGGCCAGTCTTCAGCAGTCATCCAGCAATTGCTGAACCAGCATTTCGAGATCCAGATTCCGAAGGCGTTTCTGGCGCTCGGTAATCAAAATGCGATCTAGTTCGGCGAAAGCCTGCTCAACATTCTCATTGACGATCACATAGTCATACCGGCGCCAATGACGGATTTCGTTCTGAGCGCCTGCCATACGCCGATCAACTTTTTCGGGTGTTGAGCCCGGCCGTTGTTCCAGGCGGCTACGTAACGCTTCAATGCTCGGCGGCAGAATGAATACGGAGACCACATCGTTCGGCATCTGATCGTGAATGGCGTCTGCACCTTGCCAGTCGACATCAAAAATTACATCCTTGCCCGCCGACAAGCGCGCTTCCACTTCGGCACGCGGCGTACCATAGAAATGGTCAAACACCTTCGCCCATTCCAGAAAGGCGCGATTCTCGATCATCGTCTCAAACCGGGTCTTGTCGACGAAATGATAGTGAACGCCGTCTTCCTCGCCCGGACGTGGCTCACGCGTCGTGGCAGACACCGAGAGCGAAATCTCTGGGTGTTCTTTCATCAGAAGTCTGGAAAGCGTCGTTTTGCCAGCGCCTGACGGGCTGGAAATCACCAGCATCAAACCGCGACGCTTCGATGTGCTGAGCGAGCTATTCGACATTGGCGACCTGTTCCTTGAATTGATCGATAGAGGATTTCAGTGCGAGCGAGTGACGCGTCATTTCCAGACTCGCGGCTTTGCTGCCCAGCGTATTCGCTTCACGCAACAATTCCTGAGACAGAAAATCAAGCTTGCGGCCAACCGGCTCACCAAGATCCAATAGACGGCGGGCATCTACGAAATGCGCGCTCAACCTGTCGACCTCCTCGGTGACATCGGCCTTCGACACCAGTATCGCCAGCTCCTGTTCCAGTCGCTCTTCACTGATACGCGAGTCCTCGAGAAGCCCTGTTGCCCGTTCCTTCAAGCGCGCCATCATGTTCATCGGCTGCACATCCGCTGTCTTTTTGGCCTTTTCGGTCTCTTCGGCCATATCGGAGACGATCCGGGACAGAAAAGCATGCAGCGCTTCGCCTTCCGTCTTTCGGGAGTCGGCTAGCTGCTCCAGCGCCGACGTCACTGTGGCCAGAACGGATTTTCCCGCTTCACCACCGGGTGAAATATCAAGGCTTGCGCGTTCTCCCGACACAACGCCACGAAGGGCAAAAAGCTCCGAAGCCGTTGTTTTCATCCGGCCCGAATTTGCCCGGTCCAGCAGCCGGGCCCGACGGGCAAAGCTGCTCAAAAGGCGTGTATCGACAGAGAGGTTGACCTCATCTGAGCGGTCTTTCAATTGCAGGCTCGCCTGCATGTTTCCGCGGGCAAATTTTGATTTGAACAGGCTGCGAATGGGGTGTTCCAGCTTTTCACATCCGGTTGGCAGGTTCAGGCGCACATCAAGGCCGCGCCCATTCACGGATTTCACCTCGAATACCCAGCTATAACGCTCGGTCTCACCTGTTGCGCTGGCAAAGCCTGTCATACTGGAAAGCATTATTGCACTCCTCCATTTGCATCGCGACGGGCCGCTTCAATCCGGCGCCATTCAGCAACCCGCTTCTGGTGTTCCGGATAGGTTTTCGAGAAGGCGTGTCCACCCGCCCCATCTGCTACAAAGAAGAGGTAGTCAGACTCGGCAGGTTGCAAAACCGCGCGCAGAGCCGCTTCGCTCGGATTACAGATTGGCGTGGGTGGCAAACCGTAGATAATATAGGTGTTGTATGGCGTTTCACGATCCAGCTCAGATCGGTACAGTCCGCGCTGGACCTGTCGGCCGTTGATCGTGCGTGTCAGGCGCTCCCCCTTTGAGACGCCGTAAATGACGGTAGGATCGGTTTCGAGCCTCATGCCGAGATTGAGCCGATTGATGAAAACACTGGCAACGATGTCGTCATCCTTGATGCCGCCGGTCTCCTTCTCCACGATGGACGCCAGAATAACGGCTTCCTCAGGCGTCTTGATTGGCAGGTCCGCTTGCCTCGCCGGCCAGATTTCTTCCATCAGCGTATCCTGGGCGGCCTTCAGGCGCGTGACCACGTCCTCCCGCGTTGTGTTCCGCATAAAGTGATACGTGTCTGGCAGGAAAGCGCCTTCTTCCGGCATTTCTGGCATATCACCCGTCAGGAACGGCGCAGATTCTATGACGCGCATCGCCTGGGAAATGGTCGAGCCTTCGATCACCTGAACTGGATAAAGGATTACCTTTCCCTCTTCGAGAAGCTCGAGAATTTCGACCATGCTGGCGTCAGACGGGATTAGATACTCACCGGCCTTGATGACTGTGTCTTCGCCTTCCAGTCGCGCGGCCAGCCGAAACAGACGTGCGTCCGTGATCAGGCCTTTCGCCTCGAGCTGCTGACCGACCGTGATCACGCCTGAGCCACGCTCAATCAGGACGATCTGATCGTCAGCACCAGCCATTGGCCCTGGTGCACTGATCTGATCCTTGAACCAGAAATAGGCCGCGCCAGCTGCCGCTGCGCCAATCAGAGCCAAAACAAAAAGGGCCACCAAAGCCCTGGTGACCCATTTCATATGTCGTCTCCGGGAATCACGTCAGGCGATCCCTATCAGGTTTAATCGTCCACGCGGCCCATCACAAGCGCAGCATTGGTGCCACCAAAGCCGAACGAGTTGGACAGAGCGTATTTGATCTTGCGTTCCTTTGCCTTCAGCGGGGTCAGGTCGATCTCGCTCTCGAAGGATGGATTCTCAAGGTTCAGAGTTGGCGGAATGATGCCATGAAACAGAGACAACGCTGTGAAAGCGCCTTCAACTGCGCCCGCCGCACCAAGCATGTGACCAACCGAAGATTTCGTAGACGACAAAGAGAGACCTTTAACGGACTCACCGAACAGTCGCTCAATCGCACCGACTTCGATTTCGTCACCCTTCGGCGTCGATGTGCCGTGTGTGTTGACGTAATCAATATCAGATGGCTTCAGACCCGCATGACGCAGAGCTGATTCCATCGCGCGATAGCCGCCATCACCGTCATCAGCCGGGGCCGTGATGTGGTGTGCGTCGCCAGAGAGGCCGTAACCCAGCACTTCGGCGTAAATCGTCGCACCGCGAGCTTTGGCGTGTTCATATTCTTCCAGAACGACAATGCCTGCCCCCTCTCCGAACAGGAAGCCGTCGCGATCCTTGTCGTATGGACGAGACGCCCGCTCAGGTTCGTCGTTGAAGCCGGTTGTCAGAGCTTTTGCAGCCGCAAAACCGGAAATCGCCAGGCGACACAGCGCACCTTCCGCGCCACCCGCAACCATCACATCGGCATCATCATACTGAATGAGACGTGCAGCATCACCGATCGCATGAGCGCCCGTCGCACAGGCTGTGACCACTGAGTGGTTCGGTCCCTTGAATCCGTGACGGATGGAGACCTGACCAGAACACAGATTGATCAGTGAGCTGGGAATAAAGAACGGGCTGACCTTACGCGGACCGCCCTGATCCAGAATTCGCGTGGTGTCTGCAATTTCCGGCAGACCACCAATGCCCGAACCGATGAGAACACCGGTTCGGCATTTTTGTTCTTCTGTCTTGGGTTGCCAGCCAGAATCCTGAATGGCGTCAGCCGCAGCGGCCATGCCATAAACAATAAACTCACTGATCCGGCGACGTTCCTTGGCAGAGCCAACGACTTCCGGATCGAAAGCTTCCGGATCGCCTTCGCCACCGCCACGGCCCGAAACCCATGGAACTTGCGCCGCGATCTTACACGACAGGTCGTCAGTTTCGAAAAAATCAATTTTTTGGGCACCTGTGCGCCCTTCGATCAAACGTGTCCAGCTTGCCTTGCCATTGCCGGCCAGCGGCGTGACAAGACCTATACCTGTAATGACTACCCGTCGCATAAAAACTTAGCCCTGAGTTTTCTTGATTTCGTCGACAGCGTCGCCAACGGTCCGGATGTTTTCCTGAACTTCATCCTCGATTTCGATGCCGAATTCTTCCTCGAACGCCATAACCAGTTCGACCAGGTCAAGACTGTCTGCACCGAGATCATCGATGAAGCTTGCTTCCGGCTTTACTGCGTCAGCATCGACTTCAAGGTTTTCGACAACGATCTTCTTCACACGATCGAAAACGTCAGACATGAGTATTTCCTTTTCATAGTGGTGCGAACAGTAACCCTACATACTGCTTGCGTGTTGCGCCGTTAGCATAGACTTTTCAGATTAGCCAATAGGCTGAGGTGTTTGCCAACGGAAATCTGTCCTTAAATCATAGCCATTCCGCCATTCACGTGCAGAGTCTGCCCGGTCATGTACGCAGCTTCATCACTGGCGAGATAGACACATGCCGCAGCAATGTCATCCCCGGAGCCGAGTTTGCCGTTCGGAATGGATTTGAGCAACAATTCTTTTTGTGCATCAGGTAGCTCGTCCGTCATCGGAGATTCGATGAAGCCCGGGGCGACGCAATTGGCGGTAACACCGCGACTCGCGACTTCCTGCGCCAGAGATTTCGTGAAACCGATCATGCCGGCTTTGGACGCGGCATAATTGGTCTGTCCCGGATTACCGGTGACGCCGACAATCGACGTGATGCCGATGATGCGGCCAGTGCGCCGTTTCATCATGCCCCGCAGGCATGCCTTGGAAAGAATGAAATACGCCTTCAGGTTCACGTCCAGAATGGTGTCCCAGTCTTCATCCTTCATGCGCATCAGAAGCTGGTCACGGGTCAATCCGGCATTGGATACCAGGATATCGATCGGCCCGAAGTTTTCCTCGACAGACGGGATCAGTGCTTTGACGCTTTCAGGGTCAGAGAGATTGCAGGTCGCAATATGTGTCTCGCCCGGCAGAGAGGATGCGACCTCTTCCAGAACGGCCTGGCGCGTACCACTCAGCGCAACGCGTGCGCCCTGTTCGGACAAGGCTTTCGCGATGGACCGGCCAATGCCGCCTGACGCGCCTGTCACGAGTGCTGTTTTGCCTGTAAGATCGAACATCCGATCGCCTCCGGTTTATGTTCACTCGCCCTTGAGCGATTCTGCTAAGCTCTCAAGGTCTTCCGGCTTTTGAAGAGTCAGTCCCTTCAAGGCCTTCACTGTCCGGCGGTTCATGACGGTCAGCACCTTGCCAGCGCCACACTCAATCATGTCTGTCACGCCTTCAGCAGCCATGTTTTCGACGCTCTCACGCCAGCGAACCCGACCGGTTACCTGCTGCACCAGCAGCGAACGGATCGATTCGGCATCAGAAACCGGCGCAGCCGTTACATTGGCATACACTGGAATGATCGGTGCCTTCAGCTCGATATCGGCCAGCTTTTCGGACATGGCGTCAGCTGCTGGCTGCATCAGGCTGCAATGGAAAGGCGCGCTTACCGGCAACAGAACCGCTTTCTTGATGCCATTTTCCCGCGCCCATTCCGTGGCTGCTTCAACGGCCGCCTTCGAGCCGGACACAACAACCTGACCAGGTGCATTGTCATTGGCCACATCGCACACGCCGTCAGACGCCTTGCAGGCCTCTTCAGCCTGTTCGATTGTGGCGCCCAACAATGCGGCCATCGCGCCTTCGCCTTCAGGAACGGCTTTCTGCATGGACGCACCACGGAAGCGCAGCAGACGCGCAGCATCAGACACGGTCAGACTGCCAGCTGCAGCCAGAGCGGAATATTCGCCCAGTGAATGGCCCGCGACGTATTTTGCATCGCCAATGCTGACGCCGAAATCGGTTTCAAGCGCGCGTACAACCGCCAGGCTTACAGCCATCAGAGCTGGCTGCGTATTCGCCGTCAGCTTGAGGTCTTCCTCGCGACCTTCCCACATGAGAGTGGAGAGTTTTTCGCCAAGCGCCTCGTCCACTTCCTCGAAAACAGCACGGGCAGAATTGAACTGGTCAGCCAGCTCCTTGCCCATACCGATGAACTGAGCCCCCTGTCCGGGAAAAATAAAGGCGGAAGTTTTCATCAACACCACTCGTACAACTGCCAGTCCCTGGAAAACGAAGCACTGGCCTACTCACACTTTGTCGCCCTGACAAGACACTTGCAATTTTTGTCCAGTTGAGGTTTAAGCGCGCCTTCACTGGAATGCGGCCTGTTCCATGGTGGATACAGGGCCATCACTTGTTGCTTTCCCTGGCATCAGGTGCCGCGTTTCGCACAAGGGTATAGAAACTTGGCATACTACGAACACGTCTTCGTGGCTCGCCCCGATATTTCCCCACAACAGGTGGAAGCTCTGGTCGAGGACATCACGAAAATCATCGAATCGAATGACGGCAAAGTCGGCAAAACCGAATACTGGGGTCTGCGCAACCTGGCTTATCCGATCAAGAAGGTTCGCAAGGGTCACTATTCACTGATGAATCTGGATGCTCCTGCATCTGCCGTTCAGGAACTCGAGCGTCGCCTGCGCATCAATGACGATGTCATGCGTCACATGACTGTGCGCGTTGAGGAGCTCTCCGAAGAGCCTTCTGCGATCATCGCTCGCAAAGACCGCGACGACCGTCGCCGCAAGGACTAGGAGGGCATAATGGCTAAAGGTGGAAAACTGAACATCACAAACCTGCCAGCGCGCCGTCCATTCGGTCGCCGTCGCAAGGTTTGCCCGTTCTCTGGTGAAAATGCACCGGCAATCGACTATAAGGACGTCAAACTCCTGCAGCGTTACATTTCCGAAAAAGGCAAGATCGTTCCTGCCCGGATCACCGCTGTCAGTCAGAAGAAACAGCGCAAGCTCGCCCAGGCCATCAAACGGGCCCGCGTTCTCGCTCTGCTTCCATTCAGCGTTCAGTAAGGAGATTTCTCATGCAGGTAATTCTTCTTGAACGTATCGAAAAGCTCGGTGTGATCGGCGACGAAGTTGAAGTCCGCAATGGCTTTGCTCGTAACTTCCTGATCCCACAAGGCAAGGCGCTTCTGGCAACTGACGGCAATCGTCGCCGTTTCGAAGCCGAGCGTGCAGAAATCGAAGCTCGTAACGAGAGAGCCCGTGTTGAAGCGGCTGAGTTCGGCGAAAGCCTGGACGGCCAGACCTTCACCCTGATCCGTCAGGCGGGCGAAAATGGTCAGCTGTTCGGTTCTGTTACCGCGCGTGACGTTGCCGAATCTGCGACCAATTCCGGTACGAAAGTGGAAAAACGTCAGGTTCTGCTCAACGAGCCGATCAAGACAATTGGTCTCCACGAAGTTGGCATCCGTCTTCACGCCGAGGTGAAAGTCACCGTCACTCTGAACGTTGCACGTTCTGAGGACGAGGCTGAGCGTCAGGCCGCCGGCGAGAACGTCATCGAAACTGCGCTTGCCGAACAGCGCGCCGAATCTGATGCCCAGGCATCTGAAATGGCAGCTGTCGCAGCTGAAGTTGCTGCCGAACGCGGCGGTGAGGATGACGACGCTTAAGGCGATCATATCCCAATAAATTCAGAAAGGCCGCAGCCATCGCTGCGGCCTTTTTCTTTGCGCCCGGCTTATCTGCGTTCGCCGTGCGGGTCCTCGCCATAGCCCAGAGTTTCATAATCAATGGCAAAAGCCTCACGAACCAAAGCAATGGCGTGATCCGAGCACAGGCGCCTCTCCTCGTCATCCTTTCGGCGGCCTGGCGGTAATGTCAGCTGCGAGATACCAAGCTCGACCGTCACCCTGCGAACATCCTCCTCAAGCGTTTCAAACCGCACAATTCGGTCAATGCCGATCCCATCCCTGTCAGACCGGGTCAGCCAGGCCATTTGCGGCCTTGGACCTCCCCGCGCACAGGCCCACTCCATGAACGCTTCAATGTCCATGCCCATCGCCATGGCATGATGGGGATGCGATTTATTGCGACGAAAATGGGCATAGAGACTGACAAGCCGTTCCACAGGATGGCGCACAACCGCAAATGTCAGCAGTTGATCGACCCTTTCAGTGCCGAACCGATCGACAAGGTCCTGCAAGGTGGCGTGCTGGTGAAAACCGGTAGCAAGCTCGCGACCATCATCTTCACGGCCCATAAGCCGCGACATCAATACAAGGGCGGCCCGGCTTGGAAGAAATTCTTGCGCCAGCCTGTCCTGAAGCCGCGCATATCTGGCCAGCGCGCGATGCACAGATGTTCCGCCCGTTTTCGGGATATGAATGAACGCGAATTTCCGTCGATGAGAGACCAGCATACTCAAGCTGTTTGCTGAGGCGCGCTAAAAAAGCAAGCGAGCGGCACGTCGCAATGGATCAAATCATAGGAAACACCAAAGGCGAGGCTAACAAAACCGGCGCTTGGGTTAAGAGTTTTTACATTGGAACGCGTTATGAAAGTTCAAGAATAACAATATTCGCGGGATGAAAGATGGCTCAGTCACAACCTGTTCAGTCCTATACGCCGACACATACAAACGGCCTGGCTGGTAAAAACTCCGAAATTGCAAAATACCTCCTTCCAGAAGATCCAAACAGTGCTCGTTCTCGTGCCGTCTGGGGACAGCTGCAAGCCGATCTTCCAAAGATCCTGGAGACGTTTTACGCAGAGTTGCAATCGGTTCCGACCCTCAAGCAAAAGCTTGGCAATGATCCGAAAGCACCAGGACGCCTGTCCGCCCTCCAGACGACACACTGGGAACGCGTCTTCAACGCCGATATCGATCAGACCGTCGAAAAGGAAGCGCGAAAGATCGGTGCAGCACATGTTCGCATAGGGCTTACGTCGGATTGGTTCATCGCGAGTTATGGCCGCATTCTGATGGAGGCCATTCCAACCATCCTAAAAGCGCACCGTTTCACCCCGCAACGCGCAACCGGCGCGCTTCAGGTGCTTGTCTCACGCGTGTTCATGGATATGGCCCTGGCCAATGAATCCTACGCGTCTCAGACAACCGATCATGAAGCCCATGAATGGCGCGAGGATAATGACTATCAGAACCTCCGCACCATTTCCGGCGCGATGACGGATCTGAACGATGTCACAACCAATCTGGCCAAGCTGACAGACAGCACGCAGAAAACCTCGTCCTCAAGCGAATCTGTTGCGGCTGCCGTGGAAGAACTTGTGGCTTCTATCCGTCAGCTCTCCGAAACCAGTCAGAGTGCAGCGCAGGAAGCAACCGACACCAATGAAGCGCTCAATGACGGCGTGAAAGGCGTGGCTCAGGCGCGCGAAGCGATTCAGACTGTTTCGCAGACGGCGAGCCGAAGCAATGAAAGCCTCAGCTCTCTGCAAAGCGCTGCTGGTGAAATCAGCTCCTTCATGGAAGTCATCCAGTCGATCGCGGATCAGACCAACCTGCTTGCCCTGAATGCCACAATCGAAGCGGCACGCGCTGGCGAAGCCGGCAAGGGCTTTGCCGTGGTCGCCAGTGAAGTGAAGGATCTGGCCAATCAGGCTGCTAAGGCAACCGAAGACGTCGCCAAGCGTATTGCCACGCTTCAGGAAGGTATCGACCTGATGAATGAGCATTTCGGCGCAACCCGGACAGCGATTGAAACCGGCGAAAGCACGCTCGAAAATGCCAATCGCAGTATTGAAACCGCCGGACATCAGATGAATTCGGTCGCCAGCCGTATGAATGAAGTTGCCTCTATTCTGGAACAGCAGGACGCCTCTGCCTCTGAAATTGGCGGCCATATCACCCGCATGACCGATATGTCCCGACACAATTCGGAAACACTGTCGTCTGTTTCTGACATGCTCCAGCACAGCAATGATGGCCTCAGTGAAGCCGCGCTGAAATGGTTCCGGAATTCATCAGGCCGCTCCATGTGCGAAATGGCGAAGATCGACCATGTGCTGTTCAAGAAACGTGTGGTGGACACCATTCTGGGTCGCGGCAGCTGGAAAGCCAGCGAAGTGCCAGACCACCATAACTGCCGTCTTGGTAAGTGGTATGACTCGATCACGGACAAGGATTTGCGCGAGCAGATCAGCTTCCGCACACTGGATGAACCGCATCATCGTGTGCATGCCGCAGCAGTCGAAACGCTCAAGGCGCATGAAGCCGGCAATACAGCCAAAACCCTCGATCACCTCGAGGAACTGGAAGCGGCCAGTCGCGAGGTCATTAACGGCCTCAATGACGTGTCCAAATTCCTTCATTCCAAGGAATCAATCTCCGAACGCCGGAAACGCGAACGGCAGCCTGTTTTTGGCGAACGCGCCCGGATCAAATCCAATGGGCGGGATTTCGAAGCGAATGTCATCGATGAAGCCAAACGCGGCATCGGCATTGAAGGCGTCAGCGTCCACGATATCGGTCAGGAGCTCGAGATTGAGTATAAGGGGCCAAAACGCGGCGTGGTCCGTTGGTCGAATGGCAAACGCGGCGGGGTCGAATTTCAGGACTAACCCCACGCCCACAGAACACATTGGCAACTGCGCGGCTCGTCCGCGCAGTTTTTTTTCGTCAATTTCCGGGTCCGGATGAAGAAATCGCAGCCCGCCTGTGAATAACGGGGACAGAATCTGCTAAGCTGCGGTCAACCACTAACGTCGAGTTAAATTTGTATTAACAGCTTGCCATGGCTTACGATCACGCACCGGACAATACGAAACAGGACGCGCCCCACAACCTTGCGGCTGAGGCTGCTATTCTTGGTGCCATCCTGTTTGACAATAACGCATTCGGGCGCGTGTCGGACATTCTCAATCACAGCGATTTCTACGCCCCCGGCCACACACTCATCTATGAAACGGTTGCGGCCTGGATTCCGAAAGGCAATGTCGCCGACGGCGTAACCCTGCACGATTATTTCTCCCGCAAGGGCAAACTCGAAGAAATAGGCGGCGCGCCCTATCTTGCTGACCTGATCGACCGGGCAGCCTTCGGTCCGGAGATTGTCGACTACGCCACAATCGTTCGCGATCTCGCCATCCGTCGCGAGCTGATTGATATCGGCTCCGAAATGGTTTCGGTCGCGGTCCACCCGAATGACGATATTTCCGGAAACACTCAGATCGAAGTCGCCGAGAAGAAGCTTGGCGCGCTGGCCACACGCGGCTCAGCCCGTGGCGGCTTCAAGAGCTTTGATTTCGCAGTTACCGAATCCATCGAGATGGCCACCGCCGCTTATCAGCGCGACGGCAATATTGCCGGCATCTCGACAGGTCTGGCCGATCTCGACTCCAAACTCGGAGGTCTGCACAAGTCTGACCTTCTCATTCTCGCCGGTCGTCCCTCAATGGGTAAGACCTCGCTGGCCACCAACATTGCCTACAATGTTGCCGCTGCCTTCAAGGAAGAGATCAACGAGAACGGCGTTGCCGAACTGAAAGATGGCGGGCGGGTCGGCTTCTTCTCGCTCGAGATGTCTTGCGAACAGCTGGCAACGCGTATTCTGGCCGAGGTTTCGGGTGTTCAGTCGCACCGTATCCGGCAGGGTGATCTGGAGCGGCATGAGTATGACAAGCTGCGCGATGCGGCTGCCGGTCTTGAAAGCCTGCCTCTCTTCATCGACGACACAGGCGGCATTTCAATTTCCCAGCTTGCCGCCCGTGCGCGCAGGCTGAAACGCGACCCTGGCCTTGATGTTCTGATTATTGACTATCTTCAGCTGATCACCGGCTCTGGCGCGCGCAAGGGCGAAAGCCGGGTACAGGAAGTCAGTGAAATCACTATGAGCCTGAAATCGCTGGCAAAAGAACTGGGTGTTCCGATCATTGCGCTTTCACAGCTCTCCCGCCAGGTGGAAAACCGCGACGACAAACGGCCACAACTGTCTGACCTTCGTGAATCCGGCTCGATTGAGCAGGATGCCGACGCCGTCTTGTTTGTTTATCGTGAATCCTACTACCTTGAGCGACAGGAACCCGACGAGGCCGGAGAGCAGTTCAAGGAATGGCAGGAAAAGCTGGATCGGGTAAGAAATATCGGCGAAGTGATCATCTCCAAGCAACGTCACGGTCCGATTGGCAAGGTCGAACTCTACTTTGACGCAAATATCACCAAGTTCAGCAATCTCGACAGGCGCCATCGCAGCGCAGAATATGAGTGACGCCAGCGCGCCTTCACGCACGCCGCATGCCTTCATCAATCTGGCTACAATTCGCGCCAATTATCGCGCACTCGCCGCCTTTTGTCCGAGTGCCGAAACCTCCGCCGTCGTAAAAGCGGACTGTTACGGTCATGGCATGACGCATGTGGCGCCTGCCCTGTTCGATGAAGGATGCCGGACATTCTTCGTCGCCTATCTGCAAGAAGGGATCGATCTGCGCGCGGTGCTCGGCGATGAGCCCGTCATTTATGTGTTCAATGGCATCACAGACGAAGAACGCGAAGATTTTGCGCGACATTCGCTTTCCCCGATCTGCAATCGTTCCGAAGAACTCGAACTCGTCACCAGCCCCGGTTTTTCAGGAAGTTATGGTATTCATTTCGATACTGGAATGAATCGTCTCGGCATCAGGCAGGAAGGGGTTGAGCACGCCCGAGGCCTCACGAAGGACAAACCACCAGCCATCGTCATGAGCCATCTGGCCTGCGCCGACCAGCCTGACAATTCCGTCAATCGGAGGCAGCTGGAAAGTTTCAGCCAGATCGCCGCCCTTTTCCCCGAGGCGCAAGCCTCCCTCTCTGCAACGGCCGGCATTTACCTTGGCGGCGAATACCATTTTGATCTCGTGCGGCCTGGCATCGGGCTTTATGGCGGCGGCCCGGCTCGCCCCTCTGGCCTGAAACTGAAAACCGCCATGACACTGACCGCCCCCATACTCAACCTGTTCAGCATCGAGGCGGGTGAAACGGTCGGTTATGGCGGCAGTCATACAGCCAGATCACCCTCAACGATTGCGACAGTCGCGCTCGGTTATGCCGACGGATTTCTCAGGTCGGGGGGAAACTTTGGCTTCGGGGTCATTGAGGGCATGCCCTGTCCCATCGTTGGACGGATTTCCATGGATCTAATCACGCTCGATGTGACCGATATTGCCGAAAATGTGACTGTCGGAGACGAGGTAGAATTTATAGGACGGTTTGCAGGGTATGAAATTCAGGCTGAGGCGTTAGGAACACTTGGCTATGAGTTGACGAGTCGCCTTGGAGGTCGCATCTCACGAAGCTGGGGTGAGCAGGAGTAGTTTTCAGTGTCCCGAAATGATGTGCCAGTCTTCTTGCTGCCCTTCCAATGGATCGGCGCTGCGCTTCTTGGCCTGTTTGCCGAGATAGGCAAGCTTGCCGTGTTTGCGGGTCGGGTGAAGCTGGCTGCGATTTCTCTGCCGCTCTACCCTGGTGAAATTCTGCGCCAGTGTATCAAGATCGGGTTCTATTCGCTGCCGGTTGTCGGTCTCACTGCCGTATTTACCGGCGCCGCACTGGCCCTCAACATTTACGTTGGCGGGTCCCGCTTCAACGCCGAGCAGTTTGTGCCAAACATCGTCGTTCTCGGTATCACGCGTGAGCTTGGTCCTGTGCTCGCCGCGCTTATGCTGGCTGGACGCGTCAGCGCGGGGATCGCGGCTGAAATCGGCACGATGAAAGTTACCGAACAGATCGACGCGCTACACACGCTGTCTACCAAGCCCGAACGCTATCTTTACGCGCCCCGCCTCTGGGCTGCGGTTCTGACCCTGCCCGTTCTTGTATTCATTGCCGATATCATTGGCGTGATGGGCGGCTTCATGGTCGCCACAGGAACGCTCGATTTCAACGGTTCGACTTATATCCGCAACACTATGAACTATGTCACCATGGGTGATCTGGCAGGCGGCATGATCAAGGCGGCCGTTTTTGGTGCCGTGGTTGCCATAATGGGATGCTATCACGGCCAGCAATCGCAAGGCGGTGCCAGCGGCGTTGGGCGCGCAGCGACCCTGGCCGTTGTTTCCAGCGCGGTTCTGATTTTCTTCTCGAACTTCCTGCTGACCACACTGTTTGCGAGGATCGGCCTGTGACCCAAGCCCTGCTTGAACTCAAGAATGTCCATAAATCGTTCGGCACAAAGCATGTCCTGAACGGTATTGATCTGGACGTCGCGCCCGGCAAATCGCTCGTCATCATTGGCGGTTCAGGTACCGGCAAGTCCGTCATGCTCAAATGCGCACTCGGCCTTCTGAAGCCGGACGATGGAGAGATTTTCTTCGACGGCAAAAGCGTCTCGTCGGGCAAGGCGCAGAACCGGAACGATATGCTCGCGCGCACCGGCATGCTCTTTCAGGGCGGCGCTCTGTTTGACAGCCTGCCGGTCTGGCACAATGTCGCCTTTCGGCTGATCCAGAACCAGGGCATGAGCAAATCCGACGCCCGTGAGCTTGCCATCGAAACACTCGGCAAGGTGCGACTTTCCCCGGACGTCGCCAGGCTGTATCCGGCCGAACTTTCAGGCGGCATGCAGAAGCGGGTCAGTCTCGCGCGTGCAATCGTCTCTCGCCCCGATCTCATCTTCTTTGACGAGCCGACGACGGGCCTCGACCCCATTACCGCTGACGCGATCAATGATCTGATTGTTGAACAAACCAAAACGCTCGGCGCCGCCTCGGTCACCATCACGCATGACATGCCATCCGCCCGCAAGATTGCTGACGAGATTGCCATGATACTGGATGGAAAGATCATCTGGCGCGGACCAGCTGATACCGTCGATCATTCTGGCAATGAATATGTCGATCAGTTCGTTCACGGCCGGGCTGAAGGCCCCATTCAGCCCGCGATCTAGGCTTCCCGCCCCCGAACGCGAAACTGCGAAACCAAAACCAGACAGCATGACGGATCGTTTCGCCATGCTGTCTGCTGTTGAGTTGATCCTACTTTGCAGGATTGATCAGGAATTTCTCACCCGTCGCCTTGGCGTCATACGCTTTCAGCGTATCAAGGTCCAAAGCCTGCTTAAGGGAGATTTCCTGCGTGTAATGGCTGGCGAAGGTGGTTTTAAGTTCAGACATCACACGATGGCGCAGGCGCTCACGCCCCTCATGACCAAT
Source organism: uncultured Hyphomonadaceae bacterium (assembly GCA_964342455.1). Taxonomy (GTDB): domain Bacteria; phylum Pseudomonadota; class Alphaproteobacteria; order Caulobacterales; family Hyphomonadaceae; genus Ponticaulis. The sequence continues at coordinate 22,139 of CAYFGB010000001.1, read as the reverse complement.
CTTGCCGAGGAAGGGTGTCAGCAACCAGCCACCTGCTGTCCACGACATTCCAACGCCTGGCGGAATGACGGTTGGGCTCAGGTCGAGGCGACCGTAAATGTAGACATATTTGTTCACATCAGATCCGTAACGGCTGTATTCCTTGCCGCGCATGGCAGCCGCCTCAATGGCAATGAGAATCTGACCCGCCAGAGAACCACCCCCAATAGCGTCGAAAGCGAGCGTCGCGCCCGTTTCTGCAATGGCGTCGATCAGGTCAGACATGAACGTTTCAGACGTGGAATTGACGATGTGCTTGGCGCCAATATCGCGCAGGATTTTCTCCTGCTCAGGTTTGCGCACAATGTTCACCAGCCCGATTCCATCGGCGATACAGATCTTGTTCAGCATCTGTCCAAGATTGGATGCCGCCGCGGTGTGAATCAGCGCGGTGTGACCTTCCATACGCATCGTTTCGGTCATACCCAGAGAGGTCAGCGGGTTGACGAAACAGGATGCACCATCCCGCGCAGACGCATCGTCTGGCAGTGGCAGACACTGCATCACATTCAGTGTGCGGTACTCAGAATACATCTCGCCGCCCAGCACGGCGACCTTCTTGCCCAGCAGCGCCTGAGCCGCTTCGCCGGAACCCGCTGCGATCACAGTACCCGCACCTTCATTGCCGACCGCCAGCGCCTGATCCATCCGCCCCGCCATGGCTTTCATGCCAGCGGCTGGAACGTCAGCCACGATAGCAGGACGATCCGCCGAGCCTGTCTGACGCGCCGTGGAAAGATCAGCCGGACCAACCAGCAGGCCGAGGTCAGACGGGTTGATCGGCGTGGCTTCAATCTGCACCACCACTTCATCATCGCCCGGCTTTGGCACCGGGGTATCAACGAGAGAAAGTTCAAGAACGCCTTCTGACTTCAGATGGGTTCGCAATTGCAGGCCGGTTTCAGGTAAAGCATTTGTCATTATGTATCTCCCGGAGGTTATCTGATTTTTCGTTGGCGATAGTCGTGTCACATCAAATATGAGTGGTCGAGCCCCTACGCATGGCAATTTGATGCCATCGCGGGAATTTGATCGGGCCTTGCTGCGCGTGCGGCCATGCGCAACAGAATCAGGTATCAGAACAGATCACCCCTCTCTCGTCCTTCAGCTCATCAGCGAGACAATTTTATATGGCGCGCGTGCAGACCCAATTCATTTGCCAGACCTGCGGCAATGTTCATTCGAAATGGACCGGCAAATGTGAGGGCTGTGGTGAGTGGAATACGCTGGTGGAAGAACAAGTCAGCGCGCCACCCGGCAGCCTCAAACCGGCCTCCAGAAGCAAAGCCAGTGCAGGTCTTGAGTTCACCAGTCTGGAGGACCGGGCCGAAGCGCCTGAACGTATCCAGATCGGTGTAGAAGAGCTCGACCGTGTCTTTGGCGGTGGCATTGTGCCGTCCTCAGCCACTCTGATCGGCGGCGACCCGGGCATCGGAAAGTCGACGCTGCTTCTTCAGGTGGCCGCCCGCCTCGCCCGTAATGGTATGAATGTCATTTATGTCTCAGGCGAGGAAGCGGCCGCACAGATACAGGAACGCGCCGACCGGCTGAAAATCTCATCCAGCCCGGTAAATCTGGCAACCGAGACCGATCTGCGCACCATCCTTTCGGCTCTGAAGAAAGCAAAACCTGACTTCGTGGTGATCGATTCCATTCAGACGCTCTGGTCCGACAGCGTGGAGGCCGCCCCCGGCTCGGTGTCTCAGGTCCGGGCCTGCGCCCAGGAGCTGACACGATTTGCCAAGAAATCCGGCTGCGCGCTGGTGATGGTTGGCCATGTGACCAAGGAAGGCCAGATTGCCGGCCCGCGCGTGGTGGAACACATGGTCGATACCGTGTTCTATTTCGAAGGTGAACGAGGCCACCAGTTCCGGATTTTGCGCGCTGTGAAGAACCGGTTCGGTCCCACAGACGAAATCGGCATTTTTGAGATGCACCAGTATGGCCTCGCCCCTGCCACCGAACCCTCAGCGCTCTTTCTGGGGGGAGATGACGAGGAAACAGGTGGCGCTGCGGTTTTCGCCGCCATGGAAGGCTCACGACCCGTTCTGGCAGAAGTACAGGCGCTGGCTGGTGCCTCCGCGCTTGGCACGCCGCGCCGCTCAGTCGTCGGCTGGGACAATAACCGGCTTGCCATGCTGATCGCGGTGATTGAAGCCCGTTGCGGCGTTCAGATGGGACCAAGAGACATATATCTCTCTGTTGCGGGCGGATATCGCATTGGCGAACCAGCTGGCGACCTTGCCGCCGCTGCTGCCCTGCTCTCATCACTGGCAGATAAACCGCTGCCTGATAAATCCGTATTCTTCGGTGAGATCGCACTGTCTGGCGCAATCAGACCGGTCGCTCGCATGGAGGCTCGACTTAAAGAGGCGGAGCGACTGGGCTTCACGCAGGCGTTCGGGCCAGAAGGCCCGGCAAAACGCATTGGCGGCTTGACGTACACGGCATTCTCAAGGCTTGGTGAGTTAACAGAGATGCTAGCACTTGGAGCAGATGATGAGTGACCTTCTCAGTGGGGGACCATTTACCGCGTTCGATATGATCGTCGCACTGATGGTTCTGATCTCCGCACTGATGGCCTTCGCCCGCGGCTTTATTCGTGAACTGGCATCGGTTGCTGCGTTTGTTATCGCCCTGATCGCAGTGTATTTTTCCCTCATTCACCTCAGCCCGATCATTCGGGGATATCTCCCCGAAAACTGGAGCAGCTGGGTCGCTGATATCCTCGTTGTGTCGGTATCATTCCTTATCGTTTACATTCTCGCCGCATGGCTCGGGGCCCGATTCTCAAGGTTAATACAGACCAGCGCTGATATCGGATTGATTGATCGGTTGTTCGGATTGGTTTTCGGTGCGTTCCGGGCCTTCGTTGTGATCGTACTTGTGCTTTTGGCGACACGCCAATTCATAGAAGAGGCTCAGTTGGCGTGGATTACTGAAGGATACACCTATCCTTATTTCGTTGACGCTGTTATCTGGGTACAGAACAATTTCATGGTATTTGCAGAGAATGTTAAAGAGGTCATTCCTGAACCCGGCCCTGAAGGGGCGGTGGAATCACCTTAGACTTCCGCAGAAAGATCTGGAGCTTGGCTGGCGATGCTGATTTGGGATCATGACGACGACAAGCTCAGGGAAGAGTGCGGCGTCTTTGGTATTTTCGGAAATCCTGAAGCCTCAATTCTGACAACACTGGGCCTGCATGCCCTCCAACATCGCGGACAGGAAGCCTGTGGTATCGCATCATGGGATGGCAAGCTGTTCCATAATGAGCGTCATACCGGTCTGGTGGGCGACGCCTTTTCCGGTATGGACCTTGAGAAGCGGCTGCCCGGCCACGCAGCCATCGGCCACAACCGCTACCCCACACAGGGCACACCGGCCATTCGGAACATCCAGCCCATTTTCGCGGACCTGGACTGTGGCGGCTTTGCCGTGGCCCACAATGGTAATCTGACGAACTCCCGCTCGCTTCGACGCCAGCTCGTTGAGCGCGGCGCAATATTCCAGTCCACCATGGACACTGAGGTGATCCTTCACCTCATCTCCCGTTCCGATAAGGCCCGCATAACAGAACGCTTCGTCGATGCCCTCGGCCAGATCGAAGGCGGTTATGCGCTGGTCGCTCTGACTGAGGATTTCCTCATCGGTGCGCGCGACCCTGTTGGTCTTCGTCCGCTCGTTCTGGGAGATTTCAATGGCGCGGGCGTGCTGGCATCCGAAACCTGCGCGCTTGACCTGATTGGCGCAAAATTCGTCCGTGAGGTCGAGCCCGGCGAAATCATCGTGATTTCCAAGGACAGCGTTGAAAGCCTGACCCCATTCCAGCGACGCTCCACATCACCCTGCCTGTTTGAATTCGTCTATTTCGCGCGTCCAGACAGCCTGATCCAGGGCAAGAGCGTTTATGAAGTCCGTCACCGTATGGGCATTCGTCTGGCTGAGGAAACACCTGCCGATGCAGATGTAATTGTGCCCGTGCCTGATAGCGGAGTTCCTGCTGCGCTTGGCTTCTCCGAAGCCTCTGGCATTCCCTATCAGATGGGCATTATCCGAAACCATTATGTTGGCCGGACCTTCATTGAACCCACACAGTCTGATCGCCAGACCTCTATCAGTAAAAAGCACGCGCCAAACCGGGCCGTTCTGAAAGGCAAGCGCGTTATTCTGGTGGACGACTCCATCGTTCGCGGCAACACATCCAAGCGGATTGTGAAAATGGTGCGCGATGCTGGCGCAAAGGAAATCCATTTCCGTTCGGCCAGCCCACCGATTAAGTATCCGGACTTTTACGGCATCGACATGCCGTCTGAGCACGAGCTGATGGCGTCTCGCATGAGCGAAGAGGAAATGGCGCGGAAGCTGGAAGTGGAAAGCCTCGGCTTCCTTTCCGTCGAAGGGCTTTACTGGGCCGTTGGTGACGTTAAACGCGATCCAAACGCCCCTCAATATGCCGACCATTGCTTCACTGGTCAGTATCCAACGCGTCTGATTGACAAACGCCATGATGAAGTCGGCCGTGACACCCAGCTCTCATTCCTGGACGATTAGGACACAATGACAGACAAGCGAATTACCCTCGTCACCGGGGCATCGCGCGGTATTGGTCGCGCGCTGGCGCTGGAACTGGCGACCAAACATGACCAGCACATTCTGGCGCTCGCCCGCAGCAAGAAAGCGCTGGAAGATCTGGACGATGAGATCAAATCCAAGGGCGGCAGTGCGACGCTGATCCCGATGGATCTGACAGATGCATCCTCTATCGAACAACTCAGCGCCGTTGTTCTTGAGCGATTCGGCCGTCTCGATGGACTGGCCGCGAATGCGGGCGTGCTTGGCCCAATCAGCCCGGTTCACACCGTGACACCGAAATCATGGGAGCAGACCATTGAGATCAATCTCAATGCAAACTGGCGACTGATCCGCTCATTCGATCCCCTGCTCCGCCAGAGCCCGTCCGGACGCGCAGTGTTTGTGTCGTCAGGCGTGGTCCCGCGTCCGCGCGCATTCTGGGGGCCGTATCAGGCCTCAAAGGCTGGTCTGGAAGGCCTGGTTGCGGTCTGGGTTGAAGAGACGCGGCCCACCAAAATGCGCATCAATCTGTTCGATCCTGGTGCCACGCGCACCACGATGCGCGCCGATGCCATGCCAGGCGAAGACCCAATGACGCTTCCCGCACCAGAGGAAATCGCCGGCAAGTTTGCTACTCTGCTGCTACCAGAGTGCGAAGATCACGGCACGCGCTTCGTCGCCAAAGATATGTAGACACGAAAAAGCCCGGACAGTTTCCTGCCCGGGCTTTCTATTTCATGCTCCGACGAACGCTTAAACGAGATCATAGCCTCGCGCGTTGATGTATTGGCGCAGCTCAGTCGCGCGACGATCCGGATTCGGGTGCGTCGACATGAATTCCGGCGGTCGGTTTGTGCCCGATCCTTTCGAGCCCATCAAATCCCAGAGCCTTGGGGCTTCAGCAACCCGGAAACCAGACCGGTACATGTAATCCACGCCCAGCTTGTCAGCCTGGAGCTCGTGAGCCCGACTGTAAGGCAGCAACACGCCAAATTGCAGCGCGGCACCGCCAAGAACGCCAATTTCACTGCCGTACTTCCGGAGTGTTTCGGATTGCTCGACGGCGATTGCACCGGCAACCAGCGCAAGCTGCCCGGCGAGCTGGATGGAATAGCGCTCTGCCGCGTGCCGTCCGGCGACATGCCCGACCTCATGACCCAGAACTGAGGCCAGCTGATCGTCATTCTCTGTCAGTTCGGTGATACCGCGATAGACGCCGACCTTGTTGCCCGGCATGACGAATGCGTTGACGTCTTCTGTGTCGAACACTTCGACTTCCCATTGCTGATCAGCCCGGTTGGCACCTTGCGCAATGCGGTTCCACACGCGGTCCACACGGGTGTTTAGCGAGCGATCCTTGCTGATTGGCGTCTGTTGTTTCATCTCATTCCAGGCGGAGACAGCCATTTGCGCAATCTGTCCCTCACCGACCAGCAGGAACTGACTGGCACCCGTTTCCGGATTGGTCTGACACCCCGTGACAATCGGCATTACCGTTCCGGCCGCAAGCCCCGTAATAATCGCCCGGCGTGACATCTCAATACGCGGTGCGTTTTCCAGCACTTCGTTCGGAATGGTTTGTTCGGAAAGCCGCATGCCAATCTCCCTGTTTCCCGCGCCCAATGCGCCCCATGATTAATCATAGACCGACTTTTTGAGGTTACAAAACAGAGTTTGCAGTCTGTTTCCGGTCTCGGGAGAAATTCATCAATCCGCCAGACGGGCCCGGAAGGCGAGCGACACGAATACAGCGGTCTCTTCAAAGTCTCCACCAATTTCCCGGCGAAACGCGATGCCGGGCTCCAGCATCCCGAACTGACGTGACAACATCACCTCGAATTTGTCTGACTTGTCGTCTTCGCCGCGTTCAGCCCAGAACTGATAGGTCCAGGTCCAGCCCGATGGGGACGTTGCGCCATACACCGCTTCAAAACGATTGTGATAGCAATCATCCTGATGCTCTCGCCGGGCGACAGACACACCGGCATAGATCTGTTCTTCGTTTTCCAGTGTCGTGCCGAAACCAAGGCCGGCACCGATTTCCCCACCAAGGCTTTCACATCCACGAAAACCGCCGAGAGCCGCACCTTCGAGCAATCCGCCCTCAAAACTGGCGATCCAGCGTCCCTGGCTCAGAACGCGTCGGCGCGCCGTGACTCGCCAGCCATCGCTGTCAAAAGGAGAGGAATCTTCGAAATCAACGCGTTCATATTTCGCGGAAAGTGTCCAGGCGTCAGTGACGCCATATTCGCCATAAACGTCCATGCGGGTGGCATCGAACCCTTCATGGTCCTCAAATGCCATTCCGCCCCGGACGTAAAGGCTTTGGTCAGCCTGAACCCACGGCCCGGCCAGAGCCATGGGTGCCAGCATGACGCTGCCCAGAGAAAGGATTAGTCCGCATAACCCGGCATATTGCGGTCGAGCCGACGCAGAACTCCCGGCCACACAAGACGTTCGGCCAGAACGCCCATGCCGTTTGGCTGGCTCTGGCCTGCCACCTTGTTCTGCAAGTCGCCGTCGCAATGAATCAGTTCCCCACCGCCTGATTGAGCCATGATCTGCATTTTGCAGGCTCTTTCAAGGAAGAACATGCGCAAATAGGCCTGTGCAGCTGTTTCGCCCACAGTCAGTGTCCCGTGATTGCGCAGCATCATCATGCCTTTGGTGCCCAGATCCGCTACAATACGCTCTCGCTCATCATGGTCGAGCGCGACGCCCTCATAGTCGTGATAGGCGAGATCTGCCATGGCGATCAGTCCGGTCTGGGTAATGGGCAGAAGACCATCCTTCTGCGCTGATACCGCTGTGCCCTGGTCTGTGTGCAGGTGCATGACGCATTTTGCATCCTCACGAGCCGCATGCACAGCCGAGTGAATGGTAAAACCAGCCGGGTTGATAGAGAATGGCGTCTCCATGACGATTTCGCCGTCCAGATCGACTTTCACAAGCGACGACGCCGTGATCTCTTCAAACAACAGACCGTAGGGATTGATCAGAAAGTGATGTTCCGGCCCTGGTACCCGCATGGAAATATGGGTGAAGATCAGATCGTCCCATCCATGAAGAGCAACGGTTCTGTAGAGCGCGGCCAGATCCACCCTCGCCTGCCACTCTTCAGCCGTCACGCTCGAACGAACATTTCCAAAGCCAAGATCATCGGCCATACTTCTCTCCCTCGGTTTCTTTGACGATAGTGTAATACATTGGACGGTTGACGCCAATGGAGCACCTTGAATTTGCAAGTTGAGACTGGATGGTGCGATCAGTTCACGATATCGCATAAGTAAAGAACACTGGCGGAGGTCCCTTTTTGAGCATCAAGATAGCCTTTGTGGCGAGCGCTCGCCCCGAAGCACAGACGGCTTTGCGCCTCATGACGCAAAAATACGGACAATCCGATGAAGCCAGCGCTGATGTCATTGTGGCACTCGGTGGGGATGGCTGCATGCTTGAAACCCTGCGTCGCCGGTTTGACGATCCTCGTCCCGTCTATGGCATGAACCGGGGTACAGTCGGCTTTCTGATGAATGATTATAGCGAGGACGATCTTATCGAACGGCTGGATGCCGCCGAGCGTCAGGTGATTTATCCGTTGCGACTGAAAGCGCAAACCACCAAAGGCGAAACCGAAACCCGTCTGGCTATCAATGAGGTCTCACTCATCCGTCAGACGTCTCAATCCGCAAAGCTCAAGATCACCATTGATGGCAAGGCGCGACTGGCCTCGTTGACCTGCGATGGCGTGCTGCTCGCAACACCGGCCGGATCGACGGCCTATAATCTGTCAGCCCATGGCCCGATCCTGCCAATCGGCGCCAATCTTCTGGCGCTGACCCCGATCTCACCTTTCCGCCCCCGTCGCTGGCGCGGTGCACTTTTGCGTCATGATGCGAAAGTGGTGATTGATGTGAATTTCGCTGAACTCAGGCCCGTCTCTGCCTCGGCTGACAATCAGGAAGTCCGCCATGTTGAGCGTGTCACCATCACAGAAGATCGCTCTAAACCTCTGGTTATGTTGTTTGATTCTGGACACGCTCTCGAGGAAAGAATTCTGCAGGAACAGTTTGCCCATTGACGTTTCACAGTAAATCAGAAGACAAAATTAATAAAACGATGGTTGGATAATCACCGTTCATAATGCAGGTTGTGAACTGTTTTCTGGGAAAGGCGACCTGATGGGAAAACAAAAACCGGTTGAGATCATTACGCCGCCTAACGTCCTTAAGGCCAAGCTGGGTGGCCCGCTCAATCTGAACAGTGAAGAAGTCATCGCGCGCGCGGAACGGGCGCTGCAGAACCTGTCACATGGTTTTGACGACTGGCTGGATGAAGAGCTGTGCCGCGTCGAAGTGGCCTGGGAAAAGGCGAAAGACCTCACCGACCGAGATACCCAATTGTCTGAATTGCATGGCCGTGCGCACGATCTGAAAGGTCTTGCGGCCACATATGGCTATCCGCTGATCACACGCTATGCGGCATCACTCTGCCGCCTGCTGCGCACAAAGGATTCCCGCGAGAACGCTCCACGTGAGCTGCTTGAAGCTCATGTCCGGGCTTGCCGCACCGCTATGCGCCAGGGCATCAAGGAAGCTGACCACCCGGTCGGCGTTGCACTGGCTCAGGAACTGGAAAGCCAGACAGAACCGTTCGTCGAAGCCGACTAGGAACGGTTCTGCCCGCCAGGCGTCAGCCTGATGTTCGGGCGGCCGTGGATTTCTCCACACTTTCAAATTTTTCTTCCGTCACCCGGTAGCCCGCTTCTTTCGGTATGACGAGGAACGCCCCGTTATCGCGGCGCTCAACCACCGGCATCACCATGATCGGTGATCGCGTCCGGCTCACAGCCAGCACATTCTCTCTGGCGCCAAGATCTTCCAGCATTTCGAGATTCAGACGCGTCGGGAAAATAACCGTCGCCTCACCCTTTTCCGCTTTTGCCAGAATATCACCCGGTTGAACCCAGACCGCATCGGTCGTTTCCCGGCCATCATGCACCGCGATCTGCTCTTCTGGCGCAACGGCTACGAAGAAGCGCGTGTCGAACCGTTTCGGCATCATCTCAGGCGTAATCCAGTGCGCGTACGGAACCAGATCGTCCAGACAGAGAATCAGATTGTTCTCTTTGATCAGGCCAAGAAAACTCATCTCGCGACGGTCCACAGCCCCGCGATGCTCCGCCAGGCGTTCACAGACATTCTGGCCGACATGCGTACCGGGTGCAGCATCGGCTGATCGTGCCAGCAGAATGCCGGACTCTTCAAACACTTCACGAATGCCACCAATCCGGACAGCCAGATCGTCTCCTTCATAGGAACCCGACACATGCTCTTGCCATTCCGGCAGTCGGTCATCCTCGCTCACCTTCCCGCCCGGGAAGACATAAGCCCCTGATGCAAAATCAATTTCATAGGATCGAACAACCATGAGCACTTCCGGGTCGGCATCGCCCTTAAGCAGCAGGATGGTTGACGACAGTTTCGCTTCTGACGGCGTTTTTAATTCCTTCACAAATCCTCTCCCTGTTTCTTCCACCTTGTACGAAATTGAGATGTGTGTCGCCACCAGATTGAAGGACTGACCTGTTATTGTCTGCCGCAGTTCAGAATTTTGTGGAGGCTTCATGTCCGTTTCTTTTTCAGTTCACGCCGAATCCGCCGGAAGAGAAACCCAGGGTCTGCACAGCCGGTTCGAAACCTGCCTGGCGCTTGAAGACGGGCGTGAAGCCTTTCCCCTGACGCGTGTTGACCCGTTGTTTGAAGACCAGCCCGTCTCTTTCGGTCGCGTCCAGAGACCCATCAGCACGGACGCGCCCGCTGACTGGATGGTTGGCGCGATTGAGCGCCTCGCTAACGCCGCACAGGAACTCGAGCTCAAGACCCGACCGATCCACGTACCAATGCCGATTGCCATTCTCCAGGATGACCAGGCACCGATTCGCGCGCTCAAGACCGCGGAACGTGCCGGCTTCTGCTCTCAGGAGTTCATGCTGGAAATTCAGGATGCCAGTCTGGCGTCTGGTGACGCGCGCGCATTTGATTGCCTGGATGATTTCCGCCGCAAGGGTTTCCGGATTGCGCTCGATGCACGCAAGTCAGCTGCAACACCATTTTCGTCGCGTATTCGCAGCGCCATTGAACGCCTGCGGACAACAGCGACCGATCTGATGTTTGACGAAATGCTTCAGCTACGAGCCGACATCGTCTCCTGCATTGGCGGCGAAGTTATCGTCGAGCGCGCAAACTGGCGACATGCAGAAGAACTCCAGCGACTGGGTGCCAGTCATGCCATGAAGCTGATGACCGACGCCTGATCTGCGCCGCGGTCAGGCTGCAGAGGCTGACCGGGTACCAGACGTCCGGGTTTCGGACGCATCCTCTTCCATCAAATCCTTGTCGGCATACTCGCGATAGGCGTCGAGCTTTTCGAGCAGATAGTCGAGATCGGCTTTGGGAATGGCCTGGAACTGCGTCAGGACACGTTCGATCATGCGCGAGCGGAACCGCTGCTTGTCACCTTCCAGTCCATCGTAATCGAGCTCATGAAACACGGAGATCGCGGTCCTGAACGGCAGGAACATGCCATTGGGCAACCCGGCCCGTTCAAAAACGGTTTTGAGGCCCAGAGCCCCGGCATCATGCAGCATCAGCCAGGCCTTGGAGTGCGGAATGCCAGCCAGTTCGGCCACCGCCCACTCAACAAAGCTCATATGACCCAGACAAAGCGCGCGCATGATCATGCTTGGCGTCAGACGCCCGTTCAATTGCAATTGCTGTACGAACCGTTCCAGATTGCTTGAATGACCGGCCTGTTCAACCAGGTCGAGTGTTGCGCGTTCACGGCCGCCGGATGCCAGCTCAATGGCCAGCTGGGGTGGTAATTCGTGATTATTGACCAGATGGTCAAACATCGCGCCAGATACCAGCGACACCATTTTCTCTGCGATCTGAGGCGGAATCCAGTCACGCGTGATCAGCGCACCATTGATCTCGGCATCACTACCGAACCGTTCGATTGTGCTCAGATATCCCTGTTCGGAAATATCAGCGCCATCATTGCTGGCCATGGTTTTCACAGCGTCCCGGCACCCGTGCTCGGCAATGGCCGTCGTAACATCTGAGGACAGGCGCGGACGACCCGCAATCGCGGTCTGTTTGGTTTCGCTGGCATTCAGCACCAGCTCAACAAGGTCCGAGTTCGTAAACACAGGAGACGCCTGCAACACAGGCAGAGCAACCGATTCAACATCCTGCGCCAGTTTCAGCGCCACCTCGCGCGGCAGGTTCGGAGAGTTCTTCAGCGTGATGGCCATGGCCCGGCGAACCAGTACTTCAGCGTCCCGCGCCAGCAACGCCATGATCTGATCAGCAAACTCCTTTTGCTGGCCATCCAGTTTCTCTGAACCAATACGGCGACAAAGCTTATGTGTGGCGTGGGCGCGGTCTTCCACCGAACTGCCCTTCATCAAACGGACAATGTCTTCCTGGCTCAGACGAGGACGCATCGTTTTGACGGACATGGGCTCAAGCCTTAACAGATTATGATAAATGTCTGACCAATTGGGATGAGTTTCATTAACACTCACTTACCATAGCCGGATTTTCTGGCCCGCAATGGCTGGATTTCCTGATCATTTGTGAAATACCGAAAGGAGAAAATATCTAACGGGGAGAGAAAGATGCTCGAAGGCGTCAAAGTAATTGAGTACGCAACCTATATGGCCGCTCCGGGGGCGGGCGGCATTCTGACGGACTGGGGCGCCGACGTCATCAAGATCGAACCGCCGGGCGGCGACCCTATTCGTCAGTTTTTCTCCACGATCGGCACCGACATTCAGGACAATCCGGTGTTTGACTTCGACAATCGCGGCAAGAAATCCATGATCGTCGACACCACTCGCCCGGAAGGCAATGAAATCGTCAAGAAGCTGGCCGCTGAGGCCGATGTCTTTCTGACTAACGTCCGCCCGGGCGGTCTTGAACGCTCCGGCCTCGACTATGAGAGCCTGAAAAAGCTGAATCCCGCGCTCGTCTACTGTACGCTGACGGGCTATGGGCTCGAGGGCCCTGACAAGGATCGTCCGGGCTTTGATGTTGCCAGTTTCTGGTCGCGCGCGGGCCTTGCTGACCTCTTTCCGCCAAAAGATGTAGACCCGATCCTGCTTCGTTCCGCCTTTGGTGACCACGTCACTTCGATCGCGGCGTCTTCTGCGATCAACGCGGCGCTGGTCAAGCGTTTCCGCACGGGTGAAGGTCAGCTCGTCGAGGCGTCTCTGCTGCGAACAGCGCTTTATACGATCGGCTCAGATTTCTCGATCCAGCTCTTCTTCAACCGAATCGCCTCTACCAAGAACCGGTATGAGACAAACGTCCCGATCATGAATTATTTCAAATCGGCTGATGGCGACTGGATCTGTATCGTCCCGCGTCAGGGCAATGTGGACTGGCCGCGTATCTGCAAGGCCGCCGGCATTCCCGAACTGGCTGAAGAAGAGGACCTCGCCACCAGCAAGGGCCGACGCGCCAATGGTCGCCGCGTCGTCGAAACGCTTGAGGCCGCCTTCGCAAAATTCTCCACCGAGGAAGTCTCTGCGCGACTGGACGCCGAATCCATCGCCTGGGCGCCCGTACAGACGCTTGCTCAGGTCGCCAAAGACCCTCAGGTCGAAGCGGCAGGCGGCATCGTGCAGACACCATCGCGCGGCGGCGGTACGTTCCGAGCTCCGGCGGCTCCGGCCCGCTTTCCAGGCACAGATGATGGCCCGAAAGGCCCGTCACCCACGCCGGGCGAACATACGCGCGAAACACTGTCGGGTCTCGGCATGAGCGAGGGCGAAATCTACGATCTGTTTGAACAGGGTGTCGTGGCCTGACGTGACCCGGCCCACATTAGCGCAAAACTGACTTCAGAAGCCCGCTACTCGGCGGGCTTTTTCAGTATATCCAGCGCCGTCGCCGTCATCGCCTGAGTGCCGGTCTCGATCGCAGCGGCTGCATCCGGCGCAAAGAAGGGTGAATGAAGGCTCGGCAGAGACAACGCTCCGCCGGCTGATTTCCTGTAGATTTCCGGTTCAACAGCCCCAACCCAGAAAATCAGGCTTGGAATGTCGTGATCGGTCCGTCCATACTGGCTGAAATCCTCACCGCCCATCACAGCGGTCAGTTGCAGAACATTCTCCTCGCCCAGCACCTCTGAAATGGCCTTGTCTGCACGCGCAGAGAGGTCCGGATCGTTATAGGTTGCAGGCGTATAATCACTGTCGATCCGGATTTCCGGTTCCGGCGCACCGAAACTTGCGGCCTGATTGATCGCAATCCGCTTGATTCCATCAAGCAGGGTCTGGCGAACCTCATCGGAATAGGATCTCACTGTCAGCTTCAGATGGGCTTCATCTGAAATGATGTTGTGCTTGGCTCCGGCCGTAAACGACCCCACAGTAACGACTGCTGGCTTCTGCGGATCAATATTCCGCGACACAAGCGATTGAAGCGCCGCGACGATGTGAGAGCCGACCAGAACCGGGTCTTTCGTCGTGTGAGGATAGGCGCCATGCCCGCCAACGCCTTTGACGATGATGTCCACACTATCGACATTGGCAAGCGCATAGCCGCTTGAATATCCGATCTTGCCTGACGGCATACCGGCGCTCACATGCAGGGCCAGATTATAATCCGGCAATGGAAAGCGCTCGAACAGCCCATCCTCTATCATGGCGACCGCCCCTAGCCCCAGCTCCTCGGCAGGCTGGAGAATCATCACAAGCGTGCCGGACCAGTCATCCTTCGCCTCAATCAGCTTTCGTGCTGTACCAATGAAGGAGGTCATGTGCACATCATGGCCACACGCATGCATCACGCCATTGGTGACGCCGGTCCAGGTTTCATCGACCACCTCCGAAGGATAAGGCGACGACGATCGTTCGGTCACCGGCAATGCGTCCATATCGGCCCGGATCAGAAGGGTCGGCCCCTCACCATTCTCGAACACGCCAACAACGCCATACCCGCCGACCCCGTCGCGAACCACGCCCTGATCGCGCTCGGCCTTGTCCTTAACCCAGTCATCGCCAATGCCCGTTGTGATGTCGAAACCCAGTGCTTCGAGCTCGCTGGCCAGATAGCTCGACGTGGCTGATTCCTTCAGCGACAGCTCCGGATGGGTGTGCAGATGTTCGTACATCGTCATCAGGTCAGAGCCGACGGCAGGGGTCTCTGCGCTCGCCATGCCTATACCAGACATCGCCAGAACAGACGCCATGCTCACAGTCTTGAGATATCCAAATGCCATCAGCTCACTCCATTTTTCCAGAGTGGAGCATGAAACAGCCCTTTTCAGCAAGCAACCGCCAAAGCTCGAAGCCTGAACAGACATCAATGCGCGGCCTCGCGTCACAATTTTTCGGATTTGACTCTCTCATGCCTGTTCAGACATTGCTGGCCTCGCTAGATCAGAAGGTGAGACGACGAGGTGGCGATGTTTGGACTTTTCAATAAGAAACAACCGATTGAGCGGGATCTCTTTGAAGGCCACCCCCTCGGCGAAGACGGGTTTCATGCGCTTCTCGCAAATAACTGGCACCGCCTTGGTGAACTTTATCAGGGGCAGACGGCCAGCGACCGTTACCATTGGATCCAGATGCTTGGCATGGCTATGCCGCTAGATCAGGAGCTACCGGATACGTTTCCCACCGCTGGATGCTGGACGATCTCTGGCGGGCTCTCTATCTGTCGTGCCGCCCGGGTCCGTGGCAGCGGCATAGCCGATACGGTTGATGAAGATGCCGCTCTGGACATGTTCCGAAACGCGCGTGCCGCCTATGCTGCCCTAGATCGGGCACTTGAACTCGAGCCCAATGATTCCACCAGCTTTGCCTGGTATTTCCGTGCCATGACCGCCGCCTGCGATCATTCCAATCTCAAGGACTCACTTCTCGAGCAACTCCATCAAACCGACGAGACGACTGTGTTCGCGCCGTTTGATCTGATGATCTACTCAACGGCTAAATGGATGGGATCACGCGAAGACATGTGGCACGTCGCCAACCATTATACGCAAGCGCCGCCCAATTCCGCCTGGTTGGCGCTGAACGCCCGCGCCATGATCGAAGACTGGCTCTGGTTCAGCGCCTTTGAGGACGACAAGGATGCGAAGAAAGCCTATTCTGATTACCGGTACTCCCCGCAATACAGGAAAGATATAACCGCCCTCAATGATGCTTTCTGGGCGGGTCTCGAAGACGATTGGGCTGATATCCCCCGCGCAGAAATCATGCTGGCGCACAATACTTTCGGATTTTTGACCTATCGTGCGGGACTACACGAACTGGCCGCCGCCCATATGGAGCGTATCGGCCAACACGTTTCGCCAATGCCATGGGGCTATCTCCACAGAAGCGATGATCTGATGAAAGAGTGGAACAAAACCCGCAAAAGCGTGGGGCTCGAGGGCTTTTACGCCTAGTCCCGCTTCAGGCTGTCGCCGTCGGGTGAATGACAGGCGAAAATCCCGCTTTCAACGCAGCCCGCGTCACCGCCGGGGTCAGCGCTCGCCCCGCTTTATGCAGCGATAACGCGCGATCATATCCGGCGAAATGCCAGGGCACGGCCTCTCCGCCGAGTACGAGATACGGGTCACCGCCAATCTCATACATCGCGCCATCCGGCAGATCCGCCGGAGAGACCAGAGGTCCCTGTGTGCCCGATTTGAGGCGCGACTGAATTTCTCCGGCGATCCGGTCGTTCAGATCAGACACTTTTGGCCGCTCGGTCAAAATACCCGAATCCATCAGCGCTTCACGAAAAGCGAGCGCCTTCTGACGCTGACACTCATAACAGGGCCGGTGACCCGCCGCGAGCGCCGTCGCCTCATCCAGAAAGAACAGCTCGGTGTACTTGCCGGGCGACATCAGCTCCCGCTTGCGGCCCTTGAACTCAAGAACGCAATAGATCCATTGCCTCGTCCGCCAGTGCGTGGGTTTGAGTGTCTTGTCGTCACGATGAAAGCAGCCGCCGCGATTGCCCATAAAAAGGCCGCGGTCAGCTATGGCATGGATATGCCCGAACGGATCCACTCGGTTCTGAAGCGTCATACTTCAACTTTATCGTCTGAACATCGATTGAACACCCAGAAGGAAGAAATTGACTCCCTGTCGCAACGATGCGACATATGTCGCATTCGCGGAGAATCGAAAATGTCTAAGCCTTCTGACACCGAGCTGACCTTGCTGCGCCCTCTATGGTCGCTCGGGGAAATGAGCGCACGAGAGATCCACGAGGCCACAGAAACCGAGACGGAATGGTCTTACTCATCAACACGCAAGACTTTGGATCGCATGCTCGACAAGGGGTTAATTGATGTGCGGACATTGCATGGGATCAAGGTCTATCAGGCAACCGAAAAAAAGCTGAACATGCTTGCCAGACTGATCCAGCATTTCTCCCGCAACATTCTCGATACGGACACCCCGCTTCCAGCAGCCGCCTTTGTTGGCAGCAAGATGATCTCTGAAGACGAAATTGATGAGCTGGATGCCCTTCTGAAACAATACGCCGATGACGGAGACACAAAATGATCCCCACAGACGTCTCATGGGTATCGCTCGGGCTGCTTCCGCTTATGTGGTCGGCCCTCATCTGGGGCGTGCGAAAGATCTTTCACTCCGTCGAAGGTGACGACTTTCAGGAACGGCTTCTGCTTCTGGTCATGCTGGCACCATTCCCGATAAGCGTACTCGCAGCCCTCAGCAGCCCATTCATGCCATCATCCACAAGCCCGGTTCCGATTTGGATCGGCGACACGCTGGATCAGCCTGTCGCGGACGCCTTCATCGTTGTCCAGAATAAGATCCCATTTCCAGAGCTCAATCTGACATTGGCGTTCGGCCTTGTCTGGATTGCCATTGCCTTGTTCGGGCTGGGAAGATTGGTCGCTGAACTCTTCAAAATTCGTCAGATGGAGGCATCAGCCACAACACACGCCTCCGGCATGTTTCTGGTGTCCGGAAGCTGCGCGTCCGCAATCGCCAGTCCATCCGGCAGGATCATCGTTTCAGAACGCCTGCTTTCATCGCTTTCCCAGACAGAGCTCGACCTGATCGTGGCGCACGAACAGGCGCATTCACAGCGACACGACCCCATCTGGTTCATCATTTTCGCCATTCTGGACAGAGTGTTCTGGTTCAACCCATGGCTCCGCAGCCAGACAGCCAAATGCCGCCAGTCAGCTGAGCTCAGTTGCGATGCACATGTCCTTTTAAAAAATCCCGGAATGCACAGCGTCTACGCCAGCACCTTGCTGACGGCGCTGCGGCATACCGCCGGAAACGCACGGCCATGCGTCCCGGCGGTGTTCTCAGTACGACGAAAAGGAGATTATCGAATGAGAATGGAGCACATAATGCAGAAATCCGAACGTATCGGCAAGCAATCTGCAAAACCACTGGCGCTCACACTCGCCATATTGGCGGTGCCTCTCGCGCTGACACAGTTTAGCCTCGCCCAACCCAACGGAACCTTTTCGATAGCGTCCTACCCTGTTGATGGCAGGCTGACCTCATCGTTTGGAGAGCGCAAGCATCCCATTACAGGTGAGATCAAACATCACAATGGACTGGATATTGCCGCGCCGACAGGAACACCCGTCTACACGCGAGCGGCTGGCAAGGTGGATTTTGCGGCCATGAAAGGTGGCTATGGCAATCTCGTTCAGATCAACCATGGCAATGGCACCTTCACCCGTTATGCTCAGCTCGATGAAATCAACGTCAGCGTGGGCGACAGTGTTGGCAAAGACGAGTTGATCGGAAAGGTCGGCATGTCCGGAACGTATGCAACCGGCCCTCACCTTCATTTTGAGGTTATCGTAAATGACGTGCATCAGGATCCGGCTAGCTTTCTGGCAACCGAATAGGTGAACGCTGAAACCCCATTCCGGAGATCAGCACCGGGATGGGGCATATGCCTGACGATCAGATCAGGGTGTCAGATTACGATTCACCGCCGAATTTTTCGGTCCACTCTGCCACCATAGCGTCCTCGATCTTGAAGAACAGAACATCCGGCGGCGCGATCTCATGGCCATGTGGCAGAGCGTCCAGCAAGCCATCATCATCCAGGTTCGGGAAATTGCGGTTATCTTCCGGAATACCCAGCGCATCGAGGATCTTCGCCGCGGCGTCGGGCACGAAGGGCTGCGCAAGAATACCAAACAACGCCACCAGATTAAGGCCTGTACGAACGCCAATGGCCGCTGCATCCACGTCAGACTTGTACTTCACCCAGGGCTCAGCGCGGGTCAGATATTCATTGCCTGCGGCCCAGATGGCGCGAGTCTCCATCGCAGCTTTGCGAAAATCCATCTCTTCATAATGCCGGATCAGTGACGTCAGACGCGTCTTCAGCTCATCCGACATCCAGGCTTCATCCTCGCCCGGCGCGCCAGTCTCTGGCACTTTGCCATCAAACTTGGATTTACAGTATTTAGTGATCCGGTTCACGAAATTGCCTAGCACATTGGCCAGATCCGAATTCACCGACGCCTGAAATCCTTCCCAGGTGAAGGCTGCATCTGATCCTTCCGGCGCATTCGCCATCAGATACCAGCGCCAGTAATCGGCCGGCAGCAATTCGAGCGCCTGATCCATGAAAACGCCGCGATTCATCGACGTTGAGAATTTCCCGCCATACCAGGTGACCCAGTTGAACGCTTTGAGACGGTCCACCAGTTTCCAGGGCTCGTTCGAGCCAATCATGGTCACAGGGAAGCTGACCGTATGGAACGCGACATTGTCCTTCCCCATGAACTGGACATAGGTCACATCATCCGCGCCCTTGTCGGTGCGCCACCAGCGCTCCCAGCCATCAGCCTCGCCAAGCGCTGCATAATATTCCTGTGTCGCGCCGATATATTCAATCGGTGCATCAAACCATACGTAGAAGACCTTGTTTTCAAAGCCTTCCCGAACCTTGCCTTCATAGGCAACCGGCACGCCCCAGGAGAGGTCGCGCGTAATCGCACGGTCCTGCAAGCCTTCATCGAGCCATTTCAACGCGATGGACTTTGCCAGTTGCGGCCATTCGGTCGAGCCGACAACCCATTTGCGGATGTCATCCTGCATTTTCGATTGCAGCAGATAGAGATGCGTCGTGTCGCGAATTTCAATATTCGTTGAGCCGGAAACCGCCGAATATGGGTTTTTCAGATCAACTGGATCCAAAAGGCGTCCGCAATTGTCACACTGATCGCCGCGCGCCTTTTCAAAGTCGCAATGCGGGCACGTGCCCTCTACATACCGATCCGGCAGGAAGCGACCGTCATCAACCGAATAGACCTGCTTTTCCGTGCGCTCTTCAATCAGGCCACGTTCTTCAAGAACATGCGCAAAATGCTGGGTCAGTGCCGCATTCTTCGCCGAGGATGACCGACCGAAATGATCATATGACAGTGCAAAGCCCTGCCCGGCTGCCTTCTGGATGTCATGCTGCTCGTCACAATAGGCCCGCACATCAATGCCAGCCTTCTGTGCCGCCAGTTCAGCTGGTGTGCCATGTTCATCCGTCGCGCAGATGTAAAGCACCTCATGCCCGCGCAGCCTCTGAAAACGAGCATACACATCGGCAGGCAGCATAGACCCGGCCAGATTACCCAGATGCTTGATCCCGTTAATGTAAGGCAATGCAGAAGTGATCAGTATTCGCGCCATGTGATCGCGGCTCTCCGAAAGCGTGTTCTATGATTTAGGTTGATCGCATAACGCGGCAGGATGAAAACGCAAATGCCTAATCCTGTCAGGCTGCGCTGATCGCTTCCGCCATGCCCCGGAATATGCTTAATTCATGTCCTGTCTTGGAGGGAAATAACATGATGAGACTGGGGATTGTGTTGGCTGGCGCTCTGGCGCTGACTGCGTGTGATGGCGGACGTGACGGCGCGGTAGAGAGCAAGGACTTGCAGTACGTCGTTGCTGAAGAGGCCGCGCCCGCTCCAGCGCCGCCAATGATGGAACGCACATCGGGGGCAAACAAGGCGTCTGCCAACCCCGACTTTGACGATCTGCCCCAACGCGCAGGCCTTTTCCTCGCCTACACGCACTCACGTACCATCACTGCGCCTGTTGATTCCCTCAAACCCCTGCTGGACGCCCATACCGAACGCTGCCGCGAAGCGGGGCCACGCCAATGCATTGTCACCAATTCGGGCCTGAATGGACTGAACACGGATTATGCGAATGGCTATCTCAATCTGAAAGCTGCACCGGACTGGGCCGAAACCTTTCTCGGCGGATTGCCGGCAGCGCTCAAATCCGACAATGCGGTGATCTCTGATGCATCCACGAGTGCCATCGACCTCACGTCACAGATCATCGACGCAGATGCCCGGTTAAAGGCCCAGATCACATTGCGTGACCGGTTGCAGGCCCTGCTTGAAAACCGCGAAGGCAATCTCGAAGAATTGCTGGGTGTCGAGCGCGAATTGGCGCGCGTTCAGGGCGATATCGACGCGTATGAATCCACGCTGGCCAATCTGAAACAGCGTGTTTCCATGTCCACCATGAATCTCTACTATGAGGCGAAGCGTTCAGCCGTATCCGAATCTGTCTGGGATCCGCTTATGGACTCGCTGGGGGATTTCTTCCGCAACATTTCCCTGGCGCTTGGTTTCATCGTCACGCTGTTCGCCTTTCTGCTGCCGGGCATCCCGTTCATTCTTCTGGTGATCTGGGCCACGCGGCTGCTCTGGCGTCGTCTTCGCAAGCCGAAAACACCGGCCACCGAAAGCTGACAGACAGGCCTACGTCTCAGCCTCTCGCGGGATGAGACGTAGATCCGCCTTGCGACGCATCACTTCCGGTTCGCCATCAACGCGCGTTGCGCCTTCTTCTCCCCGCGCATCCACCATGAAAGCGTCCGCCTTGATACCGGCAGCTTCCAGATAGCTGAGCGTGGCATCCGCCCGCGCTTTCGAGATTTCGAGATTCAGCTCTTCATTGCCCGACGCGTCGGCGAACCCAAACACTTCCACACGCGCCAGCTTGCAATGGCTCGTCTCGTTCATGGCATTGTTCAGCACTGTCTTGGCAAATTCATTGAGCTCCGTGCCGCCCAGCGGAAAGTGCACCGACACTTCCACAGGCTCGCAATGGCCAGACGCTTTCGCCGAGAGGCTGGCTTCTGTCATGCCATACGCACCAAACGTGATCAGGGCGACAAAGGCTGCCCCGCCCAACAGTCTGACCGTATCTGCAAAATCCGCCATATCCGTCTCCACCTTTCTGACAAGCTGCCCGTCGCCTGAATAAACTACCGGTAAATGCGCTTCACGGCAAAATTCCGGCAAGCCTGAAATTCCAATAATGCTCATCTCAGCCCGCGAATTTCCAACCAGGAGAGAAAAATACGGCCACAGGGCAGATTCTGTTCAGAAATCGACTTGCCATGCCGCCCCGCTTTGGGCTAAGACGCGCGCTTCCAGAGGCCGGCTTAGCTCAGTTGGTAGAGCAGTTGATTTGTAATCATCAGGTCGCGGGT